>DATBKD010000075.1:0-51057 GCA_036556025.1 Gemmatimonadales bacterium
TCATCCCCCGTCCAGCGCGACCTATAAGCAACGAGATCCGCGGTCGGAGGTCAGGAAGACACGCGGCATGCGCGACTGGCTCGGTAGCTCCATGGTGGTCTGATCCAGAAAGCTAAGCCCTACGCTGACGGCCGCTAGACGCCGGTCTCTTGCGTCTGGGTGGTCCGCTTGTACCGTGGGGTGTCTGTGTGAGGCCGGTCACGGAATTGGGTCCGCCGAACCCCAGCTTTCGACATTCGCGTCTGCCAGCTCAACCGGCCCGGCAGGGGCACCTAAGACGATTGGAAACGACCATGAGAACGAGAGGGTTTCTCAGCGGTGTGGCTGTAGGTGCGGGATTGGTCTACTTCCTAGATCCGGAAAAGGGCGATCTGCGTCGGAGCCGTGCCCGGGAGCGCATCGAGCGGGCCCTGGACGAGATAACCGGGGGCGAGCACGAGAGCGCGCCTGCTCCGGATCCGGCAGAGCGGCTTCGGCTTCGGCGCGAGGCCGCCATTACCCAGCGCTACGGCTCCCGGCTGGGGGATATCACCGGGCTGGAGGCGGCAAACCTGCGAAGCAGCCGCCAGGCGCACTCGGGCAGGGCGTCGGATGTACTCGTCGGCGTGGCTGGCGGCATGCTGGCGCTCTATGGTCTCACTCGCCGGGGACCGATTGCGGGCGCCTTGCGAGCGGTCGGGGCAGGACTTCTGGCCAGCAGCGTGCGGGAGGCGCGCCCCCGGGTCGGCTCGGCGCGGCGAGACCGCCGACGCACGGTGGATATCCAGAAGACCATTCATATCGAGGCGCCGGTCGAGCAGGTGTATGCGTTCTGGACCAACTACCAAAACTTTCCCCTGTTCATGTCGAACATCCGCGAGATCCACGATCTCGGTGGCGGCCGGTCCCATTGGCTGGTGAGTGGGCCGGGTGGCGCGCCGATCGAGTGGGACGCGGTGCTGACGGACCAGGTACCCAATGAGCGGATCGCGTGGCGCAGCGAGCCGGGATCCATGCTGGACAATGCCGGGGTCATCCGCTTTCGTCCGGAAACGAACGGAACCCGGGTGGATCTCCGGTTCTGCTACAATCCCCCCATCGGCGGCGCAGGTCAGGCCGTCGCTGAGCTGCTGGGGGCCGATCCGCGAGCCAAACTGAACGAGGACCTCGGCCGCCTCAAGGCGCTGCTCGAGGGCACGGTACGGAGTGATAGCCATGGCCAAGAACCTGGGTCGCGAGTTCGCGACCATGACGGAGGATGAGCGCCGCCGCTTCGCATTGGAGCGTTCCCAGGGCACCGATGAAGCCCGGGCCGAGCTCGAGTTCGACGACCCGCGTGACGGGAGCGGCGGGAGGGCGCCGCGCAGCGACGCCGAGGGCGAACCAGAGGTCGAGGGAGGCGGTTGAACATGACCGCGATCTACAACGGAACCACGCGGAGCGAGCGCTGGGAGAATTTGGAGCGGCCCGAGCCGAACCACTCCGGCATTAGCATCCGGACCGTCGAGCGCTGGATTTCGGCGATAGCCGGCGTCGGACTCATTGCGATCGGGCTCAGGCAAAAGCGATTTCGGGGATGGTTGATTCCCCTCGGCGGAGGCCTCATCGCACGGGCGGTCACCGGACGCTTGCCAATGAGCTCGCCCGTCGGCCGCCACTCCGTGCGCCGGGCCGAGGCGGAAGAGGCAGCGACTGACTTCCAGCGGGAGCAGGTCAAGATCGAGCAGGGCGTCATCATCGGACGCCCGCGCGACGAGTTGTTCCGGTTCTGGCGTAATCTGCAGAACCTGCCCCGCTTCATGGATCACCTCCAGTCGGTCACCCCGCTCGATGACCGCCACTCTCACTGGGTGGTGCAGGGGCCGGCCGGCGTTCGGCTGGAGTGGGACGCCGAAATCACCCATGAGTTGGAGAACGAGCTGATCGCTTGGAAATCGCTTCCGGGCTCCGATCTGGAGCACCGCGGCGCGGTCCACTTCTCTCCGGTCCACAACGGCGGCACCGAGGTGCGCGTCATCCTGCGCTATCAACCGCGAGGCGGCGCCGCGGCCAGTGCTGTCACTCAGATCCTGGGTGACCGTCCCGCCGAACAGATCGTGGATGACCTGCGTCGGTTCAAGCAGGTAATGGAAGCTGGCGGGCCGGTGTCAGGAATCAACACCGGGCAAGCGTGATCTACGACTGCATTGTCGTAGGGGGCGGCGCCGCTGGTCTGAGCGCCGCCCTTATGCTGGGTCGGTGCCGCCGGCGGGTGCTCGTCTGTGATACCGGTGAGCCACGCAATCGATGGTCCCGCGCGATGCATGGCTATCTCACCCGCGATGGTACCTCCCCCCAGGAATTCCTCGACATCGCCCGCGAAGAGCTTCGTCAATACCCGTCGGTCGAGTGCCGCGCGGCCAGGGTTGTGGATGCCCGCCAGGCACACGGGGGATTCCAGGTCACCTGCGCCGACGGCACCGGGCTGAGATCGCGCAAGCTGCTGCTCGCGACCGGTGTGAGGGACGATCTTCCCCCGATCCCAGGGCTTCCCCAGCTCTACGGCGTGAGCGTTCACCATTGTCCCTACTGCGATGCCTGGGAATGGCGCGACCAGCCGATCGCGGCTTACGGCCGGGGTGAATCGGGGACTGGACTGGCTCTCGGGCTCACGCTGTGGACTTCGGACCTCGTGCTCTGCACCGATGGCAGGGCACAGCTCGACGGCTCGGTCCGTCATCGGCTGGCCCGTCACAACATCGAGGTGTGCGAGGAACGGATCGCTTGCCTCGAGGGACAGGATGGCAAGCTCCAGCGAATCGTTTTTCAGGACGGCAGTGCCATCAAGCGGCTGGCGCTGTTTTTCGCCACCGGCCAGAGTCAACATTCGGATTTGACCCGGCGATTGGGCTGCCGGTTCACCGAACACGGCACCGTAGACACGGGAAAATGCGAGAGCACCAACGTGGCGGGACTCTACGTGGCGGGCGATGCCTCCAAGGAAGCCCAGTTCGTGATCGTTGCTGCGGCGGAGGGCGCCGAAGCGGCCAAGGCCATCAACCAGGCCCTGCTGAAGGAAGACCTCGAGGCCGCCGAAGCGGAGGTCCTGCTCTAGGTGCTCGACTTATCCAGCGGCGGGCGCATGGATGGGTTCGCGACTACCGAGGTCTCCACCGAGGAGACCAGCATCTTCGTCCGCTCGCACGGCTCCGGCCCGCCCCTGCTTCTGCTGCATGGCTTTCCCGAGACACATCTGATGTGGCGCCTGGTTGCGCCCGTACTGGCCCGCAACTTTACCGTCGTCTGCGCCGATCTGCGCGGCTACGGCCTCAGCGGCTGCCCCGTCTCCGCCCCAAATCACGCGCCCTATGCCAAGCGAGCGATGGCGCGGGACATGGTCAGGGTGATGGAGCAGCTGGGCTTTCCCCACTTTTCAGTCGCTGGTCATGACCGTGGCGCCCGGGTGGCCTATCGGATGGCGCTTGATCATCCCGATCGAATTCGGCGGCTCGCTGTCCTGGACATCGTTCCAACCGAAAGTGCTTGGGAGCGGGCCGACGCACGCTTCGCGCTTGGGTTCTGGCCGTGGTCGCTGCTGGCGCAGCCCCAACCTCTCCCTGAGAAAATCCTGCTGACTGCGGCCGAAGCCGTGATCGACGACGCCCTCGGCGGATGGGGCTCTCCGACAACGGCATTTCCCGCGGACGTCCGCGCCGCCTACATCCAGGCGCTGCGGGATCCCCGCCACGCCCACGCCATCTGCGAGGAATATCGTGCGGCGGCGAGCATTGATCGGGAGCATGACCGATCGGATCGAGCAGCCGACAAGCGGATTGTCTCCCCGCTCCTCGTGTTGTGGAGTGCGCGCGGGCCGTTGGCGACCTGGTATCTCGAGGACTCCGGGCCACTCGCGATCTGGCGAGCCTGGGCCGAGGATGTTCGAGGACAGCCGCTGGATGGCGGGCACTTCTTCCCGGAGGAAATCCCGGATAACACCGCCGCGGCCCTTGACCACTTCTTCCGCTCGGAATTGTAGCTAGAACAGAAGCTCCACTCCCAGACGAGCGAGGCGGGGCGGGCCGTAGGTGAAGAGCGGCTGGGCAAAGTCTGCCTCGGCGGCACGGTACAGCGGGAACAACTCGTCGTGACCCTCCAGATATCCATCGTGATTCAGGTCGGCTCCGGCGCGGTATCGGGCTGACTCATAGGGGATGGTTTCTGGGTGAGCCTGATAGTCTGCTTCTGCCAGACTGTCGATGGTCTCCGGAGCGGCTTGCGGCCCACCCGTCTCCCTGCGTACCGCAATGATGTTGCGCCGGTCGAGCAGGTTTCGAATGTCGAGGTAGATGCCTCCCTCCACTCCCCCCAACCGAAGCGGCCGGCGAACCAACAGATCCAAGGTCGTGGTCCAGGGCAGCCGTGCATTGTTGGGTAACCCGCCGACCGTATCACCGTTCTCAGCGGTGCGGGTAAAGGGCAGCCCCGAATTCGCCCGGAAGATGGCGGCGGCCTCGAGCCCGCCGATGGGGCGAACACCGAGGAACCGTGGTCCGGCATCCCCGGGAACCCGGCCT
This sequence comes from Gemmatimonadales bacterium, assembly GCA_036556025.1. Lineage (GTDB taxonomy): Bacteria > Gemmatimonadota > Gemmatimonadetes > Gemmatimonadales > GWC2-71-9 > CAVVWJ01. The sequence goes on from DATBKD010000075.1 coordinate 4,533, forward strand.
CGGGCTATGACGGTCAGCGAGTGACTGCGATCGAAGTCCAGCGGGAATTCGGCTCGCGGCGGATGCACCGTGTCACCGGTCACCGGATCCACCGAGGTCACCCGAGTGAGGAGGAAGGGATCGGTGGACGTGGCTTGAGCCTTCTGGAGCGTGTAGGCCACCCGAAACCCGAAGCCGCCGCGCAGCTCGCGGTCGACCAGCAGCTCGAGTCCCTTGACCGACCCGGCATCCGCGTTGCCGAAGATGGTGCTGTCCGGGTTTACGCCCAGAGGTACCGACGCCACCAGGCCGGTGAGCCGCTTGGAGTAGGCCCCCAGCCGCATCCAAACTGCCTCGGTAATCCGGCGCCGCACGCTGAACTCGAACTGACTCGCCTTCTCGAAACCGACATCGGCATTTCCCCGGCGAAACCGGCCAGTCCGGGTGGTATCGTCGAAGGCAGCGTCCACCAGGAACTGGTAGTCTGGAGCCTGACTGAACCGGCCGTAGCTCACCACGACCGTCGCTCCCCGCAGCACGGTCGATGCCGCGAAGCGAGGGCTCACATTGCGTTGCGCGCCTCGCGACTCGGTGGGCAGCGAGGATCCCCCATCGAACTGGTCATAGCGCAGGCCGGCCGTGAGGGCCAGGTCGGCGAACCGCCCCTGCGCCTCCACATACGCCGACGCATGCGTAGGCGAGAAGGCGGAAATAGCCGGCCCGGGCACGCCCGCACCTGCCGGGAGATAGGCCAGCACTCGCTGGTAGGTTCGCACCTGCTGGGCTGCGAAGTCGCCGCCAGCGAACAGGTCGACCTGGCGGAACCCGTAGGTAGCATCCAGCTGAATCCGAGTCTCCCCGAAGTGGTTCCAGCCCAGGTCGCCCCGTGAGGCGGTCCCGAGGAAGACTGCCGGAACGCCGTACGGGGTACTGAGGCTGAAGTCCGGTTCCGAGAAACCGGGAATAGGATCAGGGCTGTTCACCTGGTTCCGGGCAATGTCCTCGCCCAGGAAGTGAAAGCGCGAGGTCGTGAAGGCTCCAACCTTGTAGTCGACCTCGCGATCCAGCGTGCCGCGGAGAAATTCGCGGGAGAATCGCCCGACCCTCAGGTCGATCAGCAGCGGCGCGCCGCGCCCTGGGTCACTGGACCAGTGGATGTGACCGGTGAAGAGGTCTCCCTTGAGGCGCTGGGCCGGCGCGAAGGAGAGGTCGTACTTATACGCCGGATCGTACAGGAGTTGTTGATCCTCCGAGTGCAGTCCCAGGAGCCGGACGGTCGCCCGATGGGTGATGGGAAGGACCAGCTTGGCGGCACCGTTCCACTGCTCCAGACTGTTATGGGGCAGGGGATAGGGCTCGGCGACCCGGGGATCCAGGGGATTGTCCGGAGCCGGCGCATTGACCGGATCGCCGTCCAGCCGGCCGGTGAGGTCCACCGCGGCGACTAATCCCACACCACCTGCGATCGGGCCGCCGGCGCGGCCGGCGACCCGGTCGAGACCCCGATCGAGCTCACCTCCAAATGGACGATCGGTTTCATAGGCAACCCGGCCAGTCCAGTTGGTATCGGGCTCGAGGGTCACCACATTGACCAGGCCAGAAAGTGCCTGGCCATAGCGAGCGGAGAACCCATTGGTGACCAGCGACGCCTCGCTCAACATGTCCGGCGGGATGTGGAGACCAAGCCCGCCGCTCGAAGCATCGAGCTGGTTCTTCACGCCGAGACCGTCCAGAATGAACGACTCCTCGCCGATTCGTCCCCCGCGGTAGCTCTGGCCCACGCTGCCCGCGGAAAGAGTCAACGCCTCCTCCAGCGAGCTGACCGGCAGGTCGCGCAGGTCCGCGGCGGTGATCTTCTGTTCGGTGCTTGTCACCAGGGGGTCGAGAACTTCGTCCACTGGGGCGGTCACGACCAGCGGTTCCAGCTGCAAGGGGTTCGGCTGGAGGGCAAAGTTTACCACGACGGTAGCTGCTGCCCTGACGAACACGCTGTCCAGCACCACGCTGCGGTAGCCGATGAGCCGGGCGGAGACTCGATGCCATCCCGAGCGGACGCCCCGAATCCGATAGAGTCCGGCGGTGTCTGCCACCGCGCCCAGGACCCCATCGAGCAGAACCTGTGCCCCGCCCAGCGAGCGCTCCTCACCGTACTCCCGAACCCTCCCGGCCACGGCCCCATCGGCCTGGGCCAGCAGCGGGGATGACAACACGATCAGTCCCATGAGCGCGAGCAGTCCGGTGCTCGCAGGAACGCGTCGCGCGCTCATGGGAGCGTGAAGAGGTAGAGGTCGCTGTTCCGGCCCACCGTGGTGTCCTTCACGGTGATGCCTGTGATTGAGTCGAGCCTCGGGGTGATGATCAAGGGATAGCCCTCGGCGACCACCCGATCACTTGTGGGTGCAAGCACCGGGCGCCGGAAGAGCCCGGGGCCGGGCAGAGGTGTGTCCGTCCCTCCGGCGAGATCGACCAGGTGCACGACTCCTCCGCTATCCCATTGGGTTGGCCCGAGCTCGGGGTCATTCGAGAACGCCACTCGGCCGCCGACCGTCGCCACCATGCGACTTCCCTGGACGTGCACATCTCGAGCGATGCCCGCGGCGCCGAAGTCGTATATCAGCTGGACCGATCCGGACGACAGGGTGCGCTGGAAGACGCGGGTATCGCCGCCGAGGGTGAAGTAGATCAGATCGGGAGTGTCTCCCGGGCTCACGCCGCTGGCGAATTGGGTCTCTGGAACGACCGTGGGCGCGCGACCGGGCGAGCCCGGGTCCAGGGTGGCGACAGCAAGCCCGGTCACGATGGTGTCGAGTGGGCAGAGGCGGCACGCCCGCCTGGCGTCGAAAGTCTCGGCCAGATAGACCAGCAGGCTGGGACCCAGCCAGCGAAGCTGCGAGGCTGTCCGGTGCACCTGGCCGTCGGATGCCGTGTAGGGGAAGGTGCGAATCTGGGCTGCTCCGACGGGGTTCAACGATGGGCTGAGCAGAATGACCTGAAGGAAGGGAATTTCACCGTTGAGCGTCGAGCTGGTCCCGAGGAAGGCCAATCGCCCGTCACTCGAGGGGGCGGCGGACTGGATCCCGTCTCTCAGGTCAGGTCCCCCAGGTACATCGCAGGTGAGCTGCCGCTGGGACCCGCCCGAGGGGGGGAGGAGCGCAAGACAGACATCGGCGTCGGGCCGGGAACTCTGGGCCGCCGAGTAGAGGATGCCGGAGCCATCCGGCAGCCAGGCGGCTTCTGCATCGCTGCCGGCATTCAGCGTCAGACGGACTGGAGGGGACGGATCGAACGGCTGATCGCTGACTTGGGAGGGATCGGTGAACGGGTCGGTATGGCCGCAGCCTAGAGTAAGAAGGACTACGCCCAACTGGGCGCACGCTCCCCGGACGCGTGACTTCAGGGCTTCCAATGTTTCCATGCGAATCCAAGACGAGGGCGGGATTCTCGGGTGACGCAGAGCCGAAGCCCGCGCACACACCATTGTGTCCGATTTTGGGATGAAGTCATCCCAGGATCGAACGCACGAGCCTGGGCCTGAACTCTTCACGACGGACTAAGTCATTGACCAATCGGTGCTTTGCAAAACCAGCTCTGGTGGCACGGAGCTTCCCAGTGGCCCACGGAGTCCGGCTCGAACGAAAGGCCCTGATCTCTACCAAGGAATACGCGTGGACATCCCCCGCATCCCACCGAAACGAGGACCCAAGCGGCTGCTGTACGGAGGCATCGCGCTGGTGGCGATCGTCCTCACCACCCTGGGCCTGCGTGGTCTGAAGCCGGCCGCCCCCAAGGTGGATCGGGCCTCGGTCTGGATCGACTCGGTGCAGCGTGGGCCGCTCGTCATCGAGGTGCGGGGGCCTGGTACGCTGGTCCCGGAGCGGATCCGGTGGATCTCAGCCGTGACCGCCGGCCGGGTGGACAAGCGCCTGGCGGAGGCGGGCGAAGAGGTCGGCCCGGAGACGGTGCTGCTGGAGCTCACCAACCCGGATGTCCAGCTGGAGGCGCTGGAGTCCGAGCGGCAGCTGACGGCCGCCCGGGCAGACCAAGTCAACCTTCGGGCCAATTTGCAGAGTCAAAGACTAAATCAGGAAGGGGTCGTGGCCGGGGCCAGGGCCGCCTACCTGGACGCCAAGCGTAACGCCGACGCCACCGAGTCGCTCGCGGCCAAGGAGCTGATCTCCACCATGGATGCCAGTCGGGCCAAGGACCGGGTGGAGGAGCTGGCCACCCGCTTCAAGGTAGAAGAGGAACGGCTGCGGGTCATGGTCGATGCGGCGGACTCCCAGTTGGCTCTTCAGCAGGCGCAGGTGGACCGGCTGCGGGCGGTCACGGAGTTTCAGCGAAGCCGAGTGCGATCGATGATCGTCAAGGCCGGTGCCAAAGGGACGCTTCAGGAGTTGCCACTCGAAGTCGGACAGTGGGCGCAGTCCGGCGCCACGCTGGCCCGGATCGTCGAGCCAGGCCGGCTCAAGGCGGTGCTCCGGATTCCGGAGACTCAGGCGAAGGACGTGGCACTGGGGCAGCCCGCCGCCATCGATACGCGAAATGGCATTGTTCGCGGCCGGGTTTCCCGGATCGATCCCGCGGTGCAAAACGGCACCGTGACCGTAGACGTCCGGCTGGACGGCGAGTTACCCCGCGGAGCCCGTCCCGATCTCTCGGTGGACGGCACCATCCAGGTGGAGCGCCTCAACAACGTGCTGCACCTCGGGCGCCCGGCCTACGGTCAACCGAACAGCAGCGTGGGCCTCTTCAAGCTGGTCGAAGGCGGCGCCGCGGCGGTGCGCACCAGTGTGCGGCTGGGACGGACCTCGGTCAACACGGTGGAGATTCTGGGCGGCCTTCAGCCGGGCGACAAGGTGATCATCTCGGATATGTCGAGATGGGATGGGTTTGAGAGGGTGAGAGTGGAGTGAGGTCGTCTGTCGCAGGTCGCAAGCCTCAAGTCGCTGGCATATCACCGACCTGAGCCTAAACCCGTGACTTGCGACTTGTGGCCTGAGACAGGCGACCTCTTGCGACCAACAACTGACGACCAACGACGCGACTATCAACCCGAGACCCCCATGGCCGATCCGCTGATTCAGCTCCAAGGCATCAAGAAGGTCTTCTACACCGACGAGGTGGAGACCCATGCGCTCTCCGACATCCATCTGGAGATCCGGAATGGCGAGTACGTGGCCATCGCCGGCCCATCCGGCTGCGGCAAGACGACGCTGCTGTCCATTCTGGGGCTGCTCGACTCGCCCACCGATGGCACCTACACCCTGGACGGACAACCGGTCGCCAGGCTCTCGGCCTCGGAGCGGGCTCGGGTCAGGAATCGCCGGATCGGCTTCATCTTCCAGGCGTTCAACCTGATCGGCGATCTCACGGTGTATGAGAACGTCGAGCTGCCCCTCACCTATCGCGGGATGGCCTCGGATGAACGCCGCACGCGGGTCCAATCGGCCCTCGAACGCGTCGGAATGTCCCACCGGATGAAGCACTTTCCGGCGCAGCTTTCGGGGGGCCAGCAGCAACGGGTGGCAGTGGCTCGAGCGGTAGCCGGCGATCCGGCGATTCTCCTGGCGGACGAGCCCACCGGCAATCTCGATTCCACCAACGGCGAGGCGGTCATGGAGCTCCTGCGGGAGCTGCATCGCGGAGGCGCCACCATCTGCATGGTGACCCACGACCCTCGGTATGCCCGCCATGCGGATCGTTCGGTGCACCTCTTCGACGGCAAGGTCGTGGAGGAGCGCCAGCTGACGGCCGTGAGCTAGACCCGATGGACGCCTTGCTGCAGGACCTTCGGTACGCGGTCCGGTCGCTGAGTCAGAACCTCGGCTTCACCCTCGCCGCGGTGCTCACGTTGGCAATCGGCCTCGGCGGCAACACCGCGATCTTCAGCGTCGTGAACGGTGTGCTCCTCCGGCCTCTGCCTTTCCCCCGGCCGGAGCAGTTGGCCATCGCATGGGGCCATCATCCCGCAATAGGGCGCGAAACCGTTTCTCTACCGGACTTCCTCGATTGGCAATCGGGCGTTCACTCCTTCGATCGGCTTGCCGCCGTCGCCCTCGCGAACTACCCCGTGAATGGTCGCGGGGAAGCCGAATTGGTGAGTGGCGCTGTGGTCACGGCCAACTTCTTTCGGACGCTAGGGGTGAGCCCGGCGGTCGGGCGAGACTTTCTCCCGGGTGAGGACAGCCGAAGCGCGCCCAGAGTCGCGATTCTCGGCTACAACTATTGGCAGCGCCACTTCGGTGGGCAGGCTGACGCCGTGGGACGCCACCTCGATCTTGGCGCCGAAGGGCCGTACACCATCGTTGGCGTGGCACCACGCGATCTTCGCTGGGAAGGCGAGGTCGATCTCTGGACGCCTCTCGCGATCGACTCTACGCGTCCGCGGCGGAGCGACTTTCTCACCGTCGTAGGACGGCTCCGGCCTGGTGCAACCCTGCTCCCTGCGCAGAACGAGCTGAACGCAGTGGCCCGTCAGCTGGAGGAGCGCTACCCGGATACCAACACGGGCTGGCGGGTGGACCTGGTCCCCCTGCAGGAAGAACTGGTCGGAAATATCCGGCCTGCCCTGCTGATGTTCATGGGCGCCGTCGTCCTGGTGCTGCTGATCGCCTGCCTCAATGTGGCCAACCTGATGCTCGCGCGGCTCACCTCCCGGCACCGGGAAATCGCCGTGCGCACCGCGCTGGGTGCGTCCCGGTCGCGGCTGTTGCGCCAACTGCTGGTAGAAAGCACCGTGCTCGCACTCATGGGAGGTGGGGTAGGGCTGTTGCTCGCGACCTGGGGCATCGATGCCTTGCGGCTCTCGCAAGCTGGCACCATTCCCCGCATCGAAAGCGTCACGCTCGATTGGCGAGTACTGGCCTTCGCTCTTGGGCTGACATTGGCGACCGGGCTTGCCGCAGGCCTGATACCAGCGCATCGACTCACTCGAGCGGACCCCCAGATCGGTCTCAGAGACGGCAGCCGCGCAGCAGCCGGCAGTCCAGCTGTGGGTGGAGCCCGACGCGGCCTGGTCGTCGCCGAGGTGGCGATCGCCGTGGTGCTCCTGTCCGGTGCGGGTCTCCTGCTACGAAGCTTCGCTCGATTGCTCCAGGTGAACCCTGGATTCCGGGTTGACAATGTGCTCACGGCACAGATCAGCCTGCCCAGGGTGAAGTACGCGGACCAGTCCCGCCGGGTGGCGCTCTATGAGGAGCTGAATTCCCGGATCGCGGCGACCGCCGGGGTGCAGGCGGCAGGACTGGTGAGCAGAGCCCCCCTGGGAGACGGAGCTCCCCACAACAGCTTCGAGATCGAGCACGCCCTGGTTACCGATCCGGCGGCCGTCCAAGATGCGGAGACCCTGGTCGCGACCACGGGGTACTTCACCACCTTGAACATCCCGCTTCTACGCGGCCGCCTGTTTGGCCCCGAGGACCGAGCCGGCGCCCCAGGTGTAGCTCTGATCAGCCAGACGATGGCGCGGCGGTACTGGAAGGGCCACGACCCCCTGGGGATCCGGATCACCCGAGACGATCCCAGCGATCCGGCAGCTCGGTGGTACACCATCGTGGGTGTGGTCGGTGACGTGCGTCACGAGCGACTGGCCGAGTTGCCCTATCCCCAGCTCTATCTGCCGATGGCGCAGGTGGCCGGCCGGAGAATGATCCTCACGGCGCGAGTCGCGGGAGATCCCATGCGAGTGGTCGCGGTTCTCCGGCGCACACTCGCCGAGCTCGATTCGCAGGTTCCCCTCTCCAACGTGCGCACCATGCGGGACCGAGTGGCGGAATCAGCTGCTCGACCCCGCGCCAGCGCGGGGCTGTTGGCGCTCTTCGCTGCCACGGCGCTCTTGCTCGCGCTGGTGGGGGTCTATGGCGTGATCGCCTACGGGGTAACCCAACGAACCCGCGAGCTGGGCATTCGAGTGGCTTTGGGAGCACGGCCACGTGAGATCCTCCGGCTGGTGATGCGGCAAGGAATGGCACCTGTGGTGGCCGGCATCAGCGTGGGGGTCATCTGTGGTCTGGCCGGCTCTCGACTATTGCGGAGCATGCTCTTTCAGGTGGAACCGACCGACCTGCTGACATACATCGCGGTGATAGGATCAGTCTCGGCGGCAGCGATGGGAGCCAGCTATTGGCCTGCCCGGCGTGCTACCCGAGTCGACCCCATCGTGGCGCTACGGAGCGAATGAGGATGGCACTCGCGATCGACCCTCTGATCCGCCTCAATGGCGTGTCCAAGATCTTTCACACCAAGGAAGTGGAAACCCACGCGCTGTCCGGGATCGACCTCGAGATCCGCGCGGGAGAGTACCTGGTGATCAGCGGACCGTCCGGCTGTGGCAAGACCACTCTGTTGTCGATCCTCGGTCTGCTCGATTCACCCAGTGAGGGCAGCTACGTGTTGGCGGGCGAACCGGTCTCTTCGCTCACCGCAGCTCAGCGGGCCCGGGTTCGCGCCCGTACCATCGGCTTCATCTTCCAGGCCTTCAATTTGATCGGCGATCTCACGGTGTTCCAAAACGTGGAGCTGCCGCTCAAGTACCGGGGCATGTCGCGGCACGAGCGCCGCGCCGCGGTGCATGGCGCCCTCGAGCGGGTCGGGCTCCTGCATCGCATCAACCATTACCCCGGCCAGTTATCGGGCGGCCAGCAGCAGCGAGCCGCGGTCGCCCGCGCCGTGGCCGGCCAGCCTCTGGTCCTTCTGGCCGACGAGCCCACCGGCAATCTCGACTCCAAGAATGGAAGCCAGGTCATGGACCTGCTGGCCGAGTTGCATCAGCAAGGCGCCACCATCTGCATGGTGACGCACGATCCCCGATACCTCAAGCAGGCTCAGCGTACGATCTACCTGTTCGACGGTCGGCTGGACGGGCATGGCCCGTTTCACCGGGAGGTGGCCTGATGGAGACGCTTTGGCGGGATTTTCGGTTCGCGCTGCGGGGGCTCACGCGGAGCCCCGGGTTCACCGCGATTGCCGTCCTCACCCTCGCGCTGGGGATCGGAGCCAACACCGCGATCTTCAGCGTGGTGAATGCGGTGCTGCTGCGGCCGCTCTCCTATAGCCAGCCGGATCAGCTGGTCTCGATCCGCGCCCAGCTCGCCGGCCGAGGCCGAAGCGACCTGCCGATGTCCCAACCCGAGTACCACGATCTCCTGCGTGGCGCTCCCGCCTTTCGCGAGATCTCCGCGGTGTGGCCGATCAACATCAACCTGACCGGCGAAGGGGAGCCGCAACGGATTCAGGCGGCGGTGGTGACCACCAACTACTTCGCTCTGCTCGGTACGGCTCCGGTTCTGGGCCGAGACTTCTCCAAGGCGGACGATGTCGGCCACATCGGCTATGTGGCCCTTATCTCCTACGATCTGTGGCAGCAACGCTTCGGTGGCGACCGCGCCGTCATCGGCAAGACCGTCCGACTGGACGACGATCCCATCACCATCATCGGAGTGATGCCCAAGGGCTTTCGGCATCCGGTCGAGAGCGGGGCCTCGCCCATGGAATTGTGGGCGCCCATCTCGCTGGATAATCCGGACACCAACTTCATGAATGTCCGACGCGCTCGGGTGTTCGATCTCATCGGGCGACTGCAGCCCGGGGCGACCTTGGACCAGCTTCACTCGCAGCTCGCCACATTGACCCGCCGGCTGGCGGAGCAGTATCCCACCGCCTATCCGGCGGCCAGTGGCTGGCAGGTGGATGCGGTGCCGCTGGCCGACCGGGTCGTGGGCAAAGTCCGGCCGGCGCTCCTGGTTCTGCTCGGGGCAGTGGGGTTCGTACTGCTCATCGGCTGTGCCAACGTCGCCAACCTGCTGCTGGCCCGCGCAACCACGCGCGATCGGGAGATCGCGATCCGCACCGCGCTCGGTGGCAGCCGGATGCGCTTGGTGCGGCAACTTCTGACCGAGAGCCTCGTGCTGGCGACGCTGGGCGGCCTCGTTGGCCTGCTCATCGCCTTGTGGGGAACCAGTGCGCTCGGGCAGCTGGCCGCGCTCTATCTCCCTCGGGCGCGTGAGATCGGGATCGACCGCGCCGTGCTGGGCTTCAGCGCATCGCTCATCCTGCTTACCGGCATTGGCTTCGGCCTCATCCCGGCGATCCAGGCTTCCCGGCCAGACCTCCAGTCGGTGCTGAAAGATTCGGCCCGCGGGGCCAGCAGTGGTGCTCCGCGCGCCCGGGTCCGCGGTGTCTTGGTGGTGTCCGAGGTGGCGGTGGCGCTCATCCTGCTGGCGGGAGCCGGCCTTCTGCTGCGCAGCTTCCAGCGGCTGATCGAGGTGCAGCCGGGGTTCAATCCGGAGAACCTCCTCACACTGCAGGTCTGGCTTCCGGTCCGGAACGAGCCGGAGAAGGGAAAGTATTTCACCGATGCCCAGCGGCGGGCCTTCTATACCGCGGCGGTGGAGGCGGTGCGACGGGTTCCGGGCGTCCGACAGGTCGCGCTCATCTCCCGACTGCCGTTTCGCGGACGCGCCGACACTCGCTTCGAGATTGAAGGGCGACCGACTCCGCCGGATCAACCCACGCCCACCGCGGAGTTCAGGCGAGTGACTCCGAACTATTTCGAGACCATGCAAATCCCGCTGCTGCGTGGCCGGCCGCTCTCTTCGGTCGCCGATTCCGCTTCCCTGGCAGAGGTGATAGTCAACCAGACCTTAGCCGAGAAATACTGGCCGGGTGAGAGTCCGATTGACCGTCGCATCCAGCTGTTCGGGCCCAAGGGACGTTGGGCCACCGTGGTGGGGGAAGTGGGTGATGTGCGCCAGCTGGCTCCGGACCAGCCGGCGCGGGAAGAGCTCTACGTCTCCAGTCTCTATCAGCCTGGCCAGGAGATGTCCTTCGTCGTTCGTACCGAGGGGCCACCCGAGCAGCTCGGGACGGCGGTCACTCGGGCAATTCGGCAGGCGGAGCCGGACCAGCCGGTCTTCGGCATCATGCCCATGGAGCAGCTGCTCGCCAACGCCAGCGCCGAGCGGCGATTCTCGCTGCTGCTGCTGACGCTTTTTGCCGGCATCGCGCTGCTGCTCTCCGCGATCGGGATTTATGGGGTCATGGCGTACACCACGACCCAGCGCCGCCACGAGATCGGCATTCGGATGGCACTCGGGGCGGGATCGTCCGAGGTGTTGGGTCTGGTGGTAGGGCAGGGTATGCGGCTCGTGCTCATCGGGCTGGGACTGGGCCTCACCGGTGCGTGGCTCTTGAGTCGTGTGCTCACCAGCCAGCTCTACGGGGTGACGTCTCGCGATCCGGTGACCTACGTCGGCGTGGCGATTCTACTTGGTATCGTTGCTTTGGCGGCAACCTACCTGCCGGCTCGGCGGGCCCTGCAGGTGGATCCGATGATCTCGCTGAAGAGCGAATGAGCCACCAAGTGCTGCAGGATGTTCGCTATGGGCTCCGGCAACTGCGCCGAAGCCCCGGCTTCACGCTCGTCGCCATTCTCACGCTCGCGCTCGGGATCGGCGCCAACACGATCATCTTCGGCATCGTGAACGGCCTCCTCCTGCGACCGCTTGCGGTGTCTGAAGCCGACCGGCTGGTTGCGCTCTTCGCGACCAACCATCGGAGCGGAGAGTCCCGAGCGCTCTCCTATCCCGAATACCTCGACTACCGAAACCGGAGCGGCATTTTTGCCGGGCTGGCCGCACAACAGGGACTGCCCGTCGGCATCGGTGCCGGAGAGCGAGCCGAAGTTGTGTGGGGAGAGATCGTCAGCGAGAACTACTTCTCCGTCCTCGGCCTGCGCCCGGTGCTGGGCCGCACGTTCCAGCAGCAGGATGGATCGGGCCCGGGCTCGGCTGTGGGTTCGTGGGCGGCTGAACGGCGGCTGACGATGCTCGTGGTGAGCTGCTTCGCCCTGCTCGCGCTCACTCTGGGAGCGATCGGCATCTACGGCGTGATGACCTATTTCGTGTCTCAACGCACTCGTGAGATCGGCATCCGCATCGCGTTGGGAGCTTTGCCCCAAGAGATCCTGCAGCTGGTCCTCTCCCAAGGGGTCTGGCTGGCCGCGGCCGGCATCCTGGCCGGCCTGTGCGGTGCGCTCGCCGCCACCCGGATGCTGGCGAGTATGCTTTTCCAGGTTCGTCCAACCGATCCTCCCACCTACATCGTAACTGCGCTGGCGCTGGCTCTGGTTGCCCTCGTCGCCACCTTTGTGCCCGCGCTCCGAGCCACCCGGGTAGATCCGATCGAGTCCATGCGGAGCGAATGATGGATACTCTGTTGCACGACCTGCGCTATGCCCTTCGCTCGTTGGTGAAATCTCCCGGGTTCACCCTGGTCACTCTCCTGACGCTGGCGCTCGGTATCGGCGCCAACACCGCGATCTTCAGCGTGGTCAACGCCGTGTTGCTGCGGGCCCTGCCGTTTCGCGATCCGGACCAGTTGGTGGTGGTCCGCGAGGTCTATGGAGACGGCGAGGAGGGGAGCTCCAGCGGCCCCAACTTCCTGGACTGGAAGACGCGCAATCACACCCTGGACGGTCTGACCGCCTGGCGAGGAGCCAACCTGGCATTGGTCGCAGAGGGAGAGCCCGAGGACGTCACCGCGGCCACCGCCGACGCAGACTTCTTCAGAGTGCTCGGAATCGATCCCATCCTGGGGCGCGGATTTGCGACAGGAGAGGACCAGGGACAGGCCACCGTCGTGGTCCTGAGTGAGGGGCTTTGGCGAGCCCGCTTTGGCGCCGATCGCGCCATTCTCGGACGCAGCATTTCTTTGAGCGGGCGGCCCTATACCGTCATCGGCGTGGTTCCGTCCAGCTCGGCCTACACCGGTCCGGTGCAGGCGTGGCTGCCGCTGGGCTACGGTTTGGGCCGTTCGGCTCAGCGCGAAAGCCACTCCTACGACGTCGTCGGCCGGCTCAAGGCCGGGGTAACGCCGGGGCAGGCTCAGGCCGATCTGTCCGGTGTGGCGCGGGCGCTCGAGCGGGAATTCCCGGCGAGCAACGTCGGACGCGGCGTGAAGGTGATTCCATTGGCGGAGGATTCGGTAGGAGCAGTCCGCCATGCACTGCTGCTGTTGACCGGGGCGGTTGCGCTGGTCCTGCTGATCGCCTGCGCCAATGTGGCGAATCTGTTCTTGGCCAGGGCTGCGACGCGGCAGCGGGAGCTTGCGGTACGGGCCGCGCTCGGAGCCGGGCGCTGGCGACTCACGCGCCAGGTGCTGGTGGAGGCGGTGATGCTCTCGGTCGCCGGCGGACTGCTGGGGCTCCTCCTCGCGAGTTGGGCAATCGATCTCCTGCTCGCGCTCCAGCCAAGTGGCATACCGCGGCTGCGAGAGGTCGGCATCGACGGACCGGTACTGGCCTTTACGCTCGTAGTCTCCGTCGCGGTGGGCATCGCCTTCGGATTGTTTCCCGCGCTCTCCATGTCGCGCCAGGATCCGGCCGAGTCATTCCGGGGCGAGGGGCGGGGCACCAGCACCGGTAGGCCTCGCACCCGCTTCCGGTCGGCCCTGGTGGTGGCACAGGTCTCCTTGGCCCTGATCCTCCTGGTCGGCGCGGCTCTGCTCATCGTGAGCGTGCGTGAGCTGAGCCATGTCGTGCTGGGCTTTCAGCCGGACGGCGCCATGACCTTCCAGCTGAGCATCGCATCATCCAAGTACCCCACTGCGGATGCCCAACGAGCGTATATCGATCGCCTGCTCGAACGACTCCGCGCGATCCCGGGGGTTCAGGATGCCGGCGGAATCTTCTTCCTTCCGCTCAGCAACGGGTACACCAGCGGGGATATCTCGGTCGAAGGTCGGCCGGCCGCTGCACCGGGTCACGAGCAGTATGCGGGCTACCGTATTGTCTCGGGGGACTTTCTCAACGCGATCGGCGTATCCCTCCGACAGGGCCGGCTGCTTACGCCGGAGGACCGGGGAGGCGCGACGCTGGTAACCGTCGTGAACGAGGCGTTGGCCCGAAAACTCTTCCCCGGCCAGAACCCTATTGGACAGCGACTCACCTTCGGGACGGCCGACTCCGCCCAGTGGCGACAGATCGTGGGGGTCATCGCGGACGTGCGTCAAACCGCGCTCACCCAGACTCCGGATCCGGAGCTCTACGTGCCGGCCAACCAGCTCTCCCCCGAGGGCTGGACCATCTTCATGACCATCCCGGTCTCGTTTGTGGTCCGCAGTGAGGTTGAAGCCGCCACGCTGGGATCAGCCATCAAGACAGCGGTGCGCGAGGTAGATCCAGAACAGCCCATCTCCCACCTCCGAGAAGCCGGTGAGTTGCTGCAGGACGCCACCGCTCGGCAGCGATTCAACATGTCGCTGCTCACCCTTTTCGGCGTGCTGGCGCTCGCGTTGGCAGGAGTGGGTGTGTACGGGGTGATGGCCTATGGGGTGAACCAGCGAACTCGTGAGCTGGGGATCCGCCTCGCGCTGGGTGCTCGCGCGTCTTCGGTGCAAGCCATGGTGCTGCGGCAAGGGTTAACCCTGACTGCCACCGGACTGGCGCTGGGCCTGGTCGGCGCGGTAGCCCTCAGCCGATTGTTGACGACGCTGGTCTACCGGGTGAGCCCCAGCGATCCCCGCGTCCTGGGGGTCGCCGTCCTGGTGCTCGCGCTGGTGTCGGTCCTCGCTTGCCTTGTTCCAGCAATTCGGGCCACCCGAGTGGATCCGATCGACGCGCTCCGGAGCGAATGATGGATACCCTGCTGAAGGACCTCAGGTTTGCCTGGCGCCGGCTGCGGCGTACTCCCGGCTTCACCTTGGTCGCCGTTGCGGCCCTGGCGCTGGGCCTCGGGGCCACGACCACGATTTTCACCGTGGTCAACGGGGTGCTCTTGCGTCCGCTGCCTTATAGAGCAGCCAACCGCCTCGCTAACATCTGGAACGATCTGGGGGAGGGTGCCGGCATGGCCCAGTCGCGCTTCAGCGTGATTCTCATGACCACCTTCGGCGGAATTGCGCTCGCGCTGGCCGCTATTGGGATCTTCGGCGTGATTTCTTACTCGGTCGCCCAGCGCACCCGGGAGTTCGGCATTCGCATGGCGTTGGGGGAACGTCCCTACCAGACCGGTTTGAGCGTGGTCCTGCGCGGCATGCGGCTCGTCGGGATAAGCCTGGGCTTGGGCCTGCTAGGCGCGCTGGCCGCGAGCCGCCTGCTTGCCGGGCTGCTTTACGGAGTGCATGCGGGAGACCCGTTGACCTTCATCGCCATTGCCGCGCTGCTGTCGCTCGTGGCGCTGGTCGCCTGCTGTCTGCCGGCCCGTCGCGCTGCCTCGGTGGACCCGATGGTCGCCTTGCGGGCCGAGTGAGTATTCGAACCCCAACCTGATATGACACCGTGATCAGACTCTCCAATCTCGACCGCTATTTTCAGACCGGCCCCACCCGGACCTACGTGCTGCGGCGGATCACTCTCGAAATCAACGAGGGCGAGTTCGTCACCATCATGGGGCCGTCCGGGGCGGGGAAGTCCACCCTGCTCAGCATTCTGGGCATGCTCGACAGTGCGTGGTCGGGGGAGTACTTCTTTGTGGGCGAGGCGGTCCACTCGCTGCCACCCAAGAAGCGAGTGGAGCTCAACAAGCGGTACATCGGGTTCGTGTTTCAGAAGTACCATCTGATCGACGACCTGACCGTGTACGAGAACCTGGAGATCCCGCTTTCCTATCGCGACATCAAGCCCAAGGAGCGGGCCGGGATCGTAGCGGAGACGCTGGACCGGTTCCAGATTGTGGGCAAGAAGGACCTCTTCCCCAGCCAACTCTCCGGTGGGCAGCAGCAACTGGTGGGTGTGGCGCGCGCCGTGATTGCGCAACCCAAGTTGCTCCTGGCCGACGAGCCCACCGGCAATCTGCACAGCGCGCAGGGGGAAGAGATCATGGAGCTCTTTACCCGGCTCAATCGCCAGGGGACGACGATCGTGCAGGTGACCCACTCGGAGAAGAACGCCTCGTATGGGCACCGGACGATCAATCTGCGGGACGGGTGGATCGTGGAGCCTGAGCTCGTCCCAGGAGTTTGAATGACCGCCGGGTACTCGAAGCGTTCGCTAGCCGACAAGCTCGGCATCAAGCCCGGCAGCAGAATCGTTGCCCTGGGTGCACCGACCGACTACGCCAAGCTGCTTGCGCCCTGGACGACGACGGAACGGCCTGGATCTCCTGGCCCAAGAAAGCGTCGGGCGTGAAGACCGACCTGACCGAGAATGTCATCCGGGAGGTCGGCCTTCCCCTCGGTCTGGTAGACGTGAAGGTGTGCGCGCTGGACGAGGTGTGGTCCGCGCTCAAGTTCGTCAGGCGAAGGGAAAAGCGGGGTTAGATTTCCGCCGACCCTGCCGATCGACGGGAACCGTTTGCCGACCTCAGCCGTGCCCCCCGTGCCCCCCCACATCCTGGTCGCGGACGATCAAGCGGATGTCCGCGAGGCCCTCCGCTTACTCCTGAAGGGCGAAGGCTACGCCATCGAGACCGCCGGCTCTCCCGCCGCCGTCATGTCCGCCGTCCAGGCGTCCGACTTCGATGCGGTGCTGCTCGATCTCAATTACGCCCGCGATACCACGACCGGACGCGAAGGCCTCGAGTTGGTCTCCCAGCTCCAGGGCCTCGACAGCACGTTGCCCACCATCGTCATGACGGCCTGGGGCAGCGTGGACAAGGCGGTCGAGGCGATGCGGCGCGGGGCACGCGATTTCATCGAGAAGCCCTGGGACAACGCTCGGCTCCTCGCCACCCTGCGGACCCAAGTGGAGCTGAGTCGGGCGCTGCGCCGGACTCTGCGGCTCGAAGGTGAAAACCGGTTACTGCGGCGGGACGGGGCCCCGGAGCTCATCGCCGAGTCTGCGGCGATGCGTCCTGTGCTGCAGCTCATGCAGCGGGTGGCAGCCTCCGACGCCAATGTACTCATCACCGGCGAGCATGGGACCGGCAAGGAAGTCGTGGCGCAATGGCTGCACGCCTCCTCGTCCCGGGCGGCCAAGCCGCTGGTCGCGGTCAATCTCGGAGGTCTATCCGAGGGCCTGTTCGAGAGCGAGATGTTCGGCCACGTGAAGGGCGCGTTCACCGACGCGCGGACCGACCGCATCGGCCGCTTCGAGCTGGCCGAGGGCGGCACGCTCCTGCTGGATGAAGTCGGCACGGTGCCACTGCGCCAGCAGGCCAAGCTCCTGCGGGTGCTGGAGACCGGGGAGCTGGAACGGGTGGGGGCCTCGCGCGCGCGCCGGATCGACGTGCGCATTCTCTCCGCCACCAACGCCGATCTCCACGATGAAGTCGCGGCCGGCCGCTTCCGGGAAGATCTGCTTTTTCGGCTCAACACGATCGAGATCAAGTTGCCTCCCCTGCGAGAGCGGCGGGAAGACATCCTGCCGTTGGCGGAGCACTTTCTGCGGCGGTACGCGGGCCGGTATCGGAAGCCGGTGGCCGGTTTCGAATCGGACGCGGTAGAGGCGCTCGAGACCCACGCGTGGCCGGGCAATGTGCGCGAGCTCGACCACTCCCTGGAGCGGGCGGTGCTGCTGGCCCAGGGCGGCCTGATTCGGAGCGGCGAGCTCGGTCTCCGGGGGAGCGCGGGGTTGCCTCGACTCGAGGACCTGCCGCTCGAGGAGGTGGAACGCCTGCTGATCCGGAAAGCGCTCGAGCGCCACGGAGGCAATGTGAGCCAGGCGGCGAAGTCGCTGGGCTTGAGCCGCAGTGCCCTCTATCGCCGGCTGCAGCAACATGGGCTCTGACCGGAGGCGGTCTCCGAGTCACGAAAACCGGATCCTCTCTTCCGCGCTGCTCGCGGGATTGCCTAGTGTGGCCATCGCCTGCTGGTTCCTGTGGGCCGGCGATTATCCGCTTCGGGTCAGGGTCACCTTCGGCGCGTTGGCCGTGGGCTCCTGGCTCATCGGCGCGTTGCTCATTCGCGAGCGAGTGGTGCGTCCGCTGCAGACGATCTCCAATCTTCTTGCCGCGCTCCGCGAAGGGGACTACTCGATCCGTGCCAGGGGGGCCAGCGCCCACGACGCCTTGGGGCTCGCGCTGTTGGAGGTGAACGCGCTGAGTGAGACCCTTCGCTCGCAGCGGCTGCGGGCGCTCGAAGCCACTGCGCTGCTCCGCCGGGTCATCGAGGAGATTGACGTCGCCGTCTTTGCCTTCGACAGTGAGCGGCGATTGCGGCTGGCCAATCGGGCCGGCGAGCGGCTCCTGGGCCAGCCTGCCGAGCGGCTCCTCGGCCGTGCGGCGGGAAGCCTCGGACTGGCCGAGTGCCTCGAGGGAGATAGTCCCCGCACCGTCGAGGCCGCCTTTCCCGGCGGGACCGGGCGCTGGGAGCTTCGCAGCGGTAGCTTTCGGCAGGACGGGCTCCCCCATCAGCTGCTGGTGCTGTCGGACTTGAGTCGGGTGTTGCGCGCCGAAGAGCGCTCCGCCTGGCAGCGCCTGGTGCGAGTCCTGGGACACGAAATCAACAACTCTCTCGCGCCGATCAAGTCGCTCGCGGGAAGTCTCCGCACCTTGGCTGATCGTCCGACCCGGCCAGCTGATTGGGAGCAGGACCTGGCCTCGGGCCTGCAGGTCATCGAGGCGCGATCGGAGGCGCTCGGGCGCTTCATGGGAGCCTACGCCCGGCTGGCTCGCTTGCCCCAGCCGCGGCTGGGGCCGGTGGCGGTTTCGGCCTGGGTCCAGCGGGTAGCGGCGCTGGAGACTCGGGTTCAGGTGAGGGTGATCGAAGGGCCGCCGGTGGTGCTCACCGCGGATGGAGATCAACTCGACCAGCTGCTCATCAATCTGGTGCGCAACGCGGTCGATGCCGGAATCGAGACGGGAGGAGGGGTAACGGTGACTTGGCGCGCCAGTCGAGGTGTGGTCGAAGTCTTGGTCGAGGACGAAGGCCATGGCCTGCCCGATCCCGGCAATCTCTTCGTTCCTTTCTTTACTACCAAAGCCACTGGCTCGGGTATCGGGCTGGTGTTGAGCCGCCAGATCGCGGAGGCCCACGGTGGCGCGTTAAGCCTCGAGCCCCGCCGCGATACCCGAGGGGCCAGGGCGCGGCTCCGGCTTCCCCTCGGTGCACTCACTCCACCGTCCGAAGGCTGATGGCGATGTTCTTCAAGCGCTTCTTCGACGAGAAGCTCGCGCAGGTCAGTTATCTCGTGGGCTGTCAGGTCACCGACGAAGCCCTGGTGGTCGATCCCAACCGCAATCTGGATCCCTACGTCGAAGCCGCCTCCGCCGAGAAACTCCGCATCGCCCAGGTGACCGAAACCCATATCCACGCCGATTTTGTCTCTGGTGCCAGAGAGCTGGCGCAGCGCACCGGTGCGCGATTGCTCCTGTCAGCCGAGGGCGGCTCGGAGTGGCAATACCAGTATGCCGACGAGCCCGGTATCGAGCTGTTGCATGACGGGTCCTGCTTTCAGGTGGGCAAGGTCCGGGTCGACGTTCTTCACCTTCCTGGTCACACACCCGAGCACCTGGGGTTTCTGGTGACCGACACGGCTGCGGCAACCGAGCCCATGGGGGCCTTCACCGGCGACTTTCTCTTCGTGGGAGACGTGGGCCGGCCCGACCTGCTGGAGCGAGCCGCGGGACAGGCCGGCACCATGGAAGTCGGCGCCCGGCGACTGTTTCGCTCCCTGCAGCGCTTCCGGCAGCTTTCCGACTACTTGCAGATCTGGCCTGGCCATGGGGCGGGTTCGGCCTGCGGCAAGATGTTGGGCGCAGTGCCCCAATCAACCCTGGGCTACGAGAAGCGCTTCAACTGGGCATTCTCCATCGAGGATGAAGCGGAGTTCGTGCGCGCCGTCCTGGCCGGGCAGCCGGATCCGCCGCGCTACTTCGCCCAAATGAAGCGGATCAACCAGAGCGGCCCTCGAATGCTCGGCACGCTGCGGCGCCCTCCCCGGTTGCCGGTCGGCAAGCTGGCCGAACTCCTCGCCAGTGGCACCCTGGTGGTGGACACTCGCCCGGCTGGGGAATACGCCGCCGGGGCAATCCCCGGCACTTTGAACATTCCGCTTGGGCGAAGCTTTACGACCTGGGCCGGATGGCTGATCCCCTACGATCGAGACTTCGTGCTGATCGTGGACGACCACCGAACTCACCGGGTGGAGGAGGCGGTTCGAGATCTGGCGGGCATCGGGCTGGATCGGGTGATTGCGTACTGCGGCGCCGAGGTTGTGGAAGCCTGGCGCACGGCCCGAGGCCAGCTGCAGACGATCGAGTCGATTCCGAGTCAGGACGTCGCTGAGGCTGTTGCCAGCAACCGCGCTGCGTTCCTGGATGTACGGAGCCTCGAGGAGTGGTCGGCCGGCCACCTCCCCGGCGCGCGCAATCTTCCGCTCGGCGAGCTCGACGAGAGGTTGAATGAGGTGCCGCGGGATCAGCCGGTCATCGTGCACTGTCAGTCCGGGGCCCGAGCCGCCATCGCGGCGAGTCTGCTCTTCTCCCGAGGGATCTCGAATGTCCAGCAGTACCCCGGCGGATTCGGAGACTGGGTTGCGGCGGGACGGCCAGTAGAAAAGGGAGAAGTGAGAGGTAAGAGGTAAGAGGTGAAGCGCGTGTTCCCAACCGTCATCCTTTTCCTCGTCGGATTCGCTGCTCTTCTCCTCGCCGGGCGCTGGTTTGCTTCGCTCATCCCCCGTTTCGGGTTCTTGGTGGAGCGTCTGGGAACCTGGGGTCCGATCATCTTCATCGCCGGCTACGTGCTGGCCACGGTAGCTTTGATCCCCGGCTCCGTGCTCACCCTCGCAGCCGGTGCCCTCTTCGGGCTCACCAGAGGCACTGCTGTCGCCTTCCTCTCGGCCACGCTGGGAGCGTCCGCCGCCTTCCTCATCTCCCGCTATCTCGCCCGTGCCGAGGTCGAGCGCCGGCTGGGTGAGGATCAGCGGTTCTCTGCGATCGATCGAGCCATCCGCCAACAGGGACTGGCCATCGTGCTCCTGCTCCGGCTCTCTCCCATATTCCCATTCAATCTGCTCAACTACGCCCTAGGGCTCACCCAGATCCGATTCACCGACTTTCTGATCGCCTCGATCGGAATGCTCCCGGGCACCATCCTCTACGTCTACTGCGGCGTGTTGACCGGCGATGTCGCGCGGGTGGTAGCGGGAGTGCCGCTCCAGCCGAAGGCGGTTTCCTACCCCGTCTTCGGCCTCGGCCTGCTCGCCACCGTGATGGTGACGGTGCTGCTGACGCGAACGGCCCGTCGAGCCGTGCAGGAGGCCATTGGCGGCACCAGTGGCACAACCTGATTTCCACCCGCCGAACCAACCCAACATGTCCATGGTCGAGCCACCCGACCGCTACAACCAGCAGTGGGTCGCACAGGTCCGGCCGTCGGCATGGATCAACCCGGAGCCCAAGGGCCGCTATCACCTTCTGGTCGTCGGGGCCGGCCCCAGCGGCCTGATGAGCGCCGCCATCGCGGCAGCGCTCGGAGCTCGGGTCGCACTGGTTGAGCGTCATCTCATGGGGGGAGATTGCCTCAACGTCGGATGTGTCCCCTCCAAGGCCCTGATCGCGGCGGCCCGCTCTTGGAGATCCGCGGCGGACTCGAGCTGGTCCTTCGGTGGCCCCCGCATCGAGCGCCTGGGAGATTTCGGCGCCGTGATGGGGCGGGTGCGCAGGCTTCGGGCCGAGCTCAGTGAGGCGGACAGCGCTGCCCGGTTTCGGGACCTCGGGGTGGATGTCTTCCTCGGGGAGGGGCGATTCGCCGGGCCTGACCGGCTGACGGTTCAAGGCAGGACCATCCGCTTTTGGCGTGCGATCATTGCCACCGGAGCCCGACCTGCCGTGCCGCAGGTTCCTGGACTCGAAACCTGCGGCTATCTCACCAACGAGACCATCTTCACTCTCACCCAACTTCCGCGGCGCCTCGTCATCCTCGGGTCCGGTCCGGTGGGCTGTGAAATGGCTCAGGCCTTCGCGCCTCTCGGCGCGGAAGTTACCCTGCTCAGCGAGTTGGACCGGATTCTGCCGCGAGAGGATCCGGATGCCAGCAGGGTGGTGGAGCGCGCCATGGCCCGGGATGGTGTCCGGCTGTTGCATCGTTGCCGCGCGCTGCAGGTCGAATCACGAGGGGGAGAGCGCGTGGTGCAAGTCCAGAGCGAAGGGCAGCACCGGGAGATCGCGGGTGACGAGATTCTGATCGCGGTGGGGCGCACGCCAAACCTGGAGGACCTTGGCCTCGAGGACGCCCGCGTTGACCTTGGCCCCCATGGCATTGCGGTCAATGACCGGTGGCGCACCAGCAATGCCAGGATCTTCGCGATCGGTGACTGTTGCTCACCGCACCAATTTACCCATGCCGCAGACGCGCAGGCACGGCAGGTGATCGGCAACGCACTGTTCTTCGGGCTCGGCGGTGGAAGGGCAAGCCGGCTGATCATGCCCTGGGTGACCTACACTAGCCCGGAGATCGCCCACGTGGGAATGTACGAGCACGAGGCCACCCAGCGGGGAACTCGGGTCCACACCCTGACGCTACCGCTGCAGGGAGTTGACCGTGCGGTGCTGGATGGGCAGAGCGAGGGATTCCTTCGGGTCCATCTCCGCCGGGGTACCGATCACATTCTGGGAGCGACCCTGGTGGCGCAGCATGCGGGCGAGATGATCGGAGAGATCGCTGTCGCCATGCGCGCTGGTGTCGGGCTCGGCACCATTGCCGCGACGATCCATCCCTACCCCACTCAGGCTGAGGTCTTCCGCAGGGCGGGGGATGCCTGGCGAAAGACCAGACTGACGCCCGCCGCCAAGCGCCTGCTCGCCTGGTTCTTTCGGACCGTCCGGTAGAGCCACGGCCCCGGCGCGTTCTACTTGGGTCGGGTGATTCCCAGCTTCTTCATGCGGGCCTCCAGCGTCGTAGGCTTGAGGCCCAGCTTCAGTGCCGCTCCCGAGGGCCCGCTGACCCGCCACCGCGTCTCTTCCAGGGCTGCGAGGATCTGGGCCCGCTCCACTTCCTGCAGCGTTTGGCGTCGAGCCGGGGCGGCGCCGGCGGAAGCCGCTCCCTCGGGCGCGATCCAGTCCCCCAGCTCGAGGGTGGACCCGCGGCTCACGATGACGGAACGCTCGATGACGTTGGCCAGCTCGCGAACGTTGCCCGGCCAGTGGTACGCCGAGAGCGCGTCGAGGGTCTGCTTGGGAATGTGGTCGATCTGCTTGCCCAGCCGGGTGGCATACTTGAGCACGAAATGCCGGACCAGCACCGGGATGTCCTCCCGCCGCTCACGCAGAGCGGGGACCTGAAGGGGAAAGACGTTCAGCCGATAGAAAAGATCGGGGCGGAAGCGCCCGCTCTCCATGGCTTGCTGCATGTCCCGATGGGTGGCGGCGATGACCCGCACGTTGACCCTGATCGTCTTGGTCGCGCCGACCCGCTCGAACTCTCCTTCCTGCAGCACCCGGAGCAGCTTCACCTGAAGATCGAGCGGGAGATCGCCGATCTCGTCGAGGAAGATCGTCCCTCCGTCGGCCAGCTCGAACCGCCCGATCTTGCGACTCAGCGCGCCCGTAAAAGCGCCGCGCTCGTGGCCGAACAACTCGCTCTCGACCAGTCCAGGGGAGATCGCGCCGCAGTTCACGCTCACCATCGGTTGGCCTCGCCGGCGGCTGTGCTCGTGGATCGCGCGGGCCACCAGCTCCTTCCCGGTCCCGGTTTCGCCGATGATCAGCACCGTGCTGTCGGTACCGGCCACCTGCTCTACCTGATCCAGCACCCGCCGCAGCGATGAAGCGCGCCCCACGATTTCCTCGAAACCCTGATGGGTCTTGATCTCCTCGGTGAGATAGACGTTTTCCGCCTGTAACCGGTCCTTCAATTGCCGGATCTCCCCAAAGAGCCGGGCATTTTCCAGTGCAGCGCCCGCCTGGGCTGCGATGATCTGCAGCACCTGGGCCCGGTCTGCGGTGAAGACGCCGGCCGCCAGATTGTTCTCCAGATACAGCGTCCCTATGAGGTGCCCTTGATTCACCACGGGCATGCAGATGATCGAGCGGGGGCGGTGCCGGGCGATGTAGGGGTCCGACGCGAGCTGCACATCCGACGCCGCGTCATCGAGCACGATCGTGTCGCCGGTGCGTCGCGCGAGGTTCACCAGGGTTACCGGCAGTGTGTTCGCCGCCTCAAGGGGAGTCCCGCTCTCGGACTGGACCGTCACCGCATCGACCCTGCCGGTCACATGAATGGCCGGCGACCCGTCGTGCTCCATGATGAAATGCCCCGATTCGGCCCCGGCGTTCTCGATGGCCACCCGCATGAGCCGGCCCAGCAACTGCTCCAGATCGATCTCGCCCGCCAGCGCCTGCGCCAGCTTGATGACCGTGTGAAGATCGAGCGCGCTGTCCTGGGTCACGGTGGTCTGGCCGGCGAGCAGGCCGCTCCGTGGGGACGCGGGGGCGGCTAACAGATCGGGGTAGCGCTGCTCCAGTTGGGCAACTTTGGCCTGGGCGCCCCACTGCCGGTAGGCATACACGGCCTCTCGGAGGTATACAGCCCCTACGTGGCGCTGGCCGCGCTCCAGCCAAAATTCTCCGGAGAGTTCATTGATCAGCGCCCGATAGCGGGGCGAGGGCTGCTTTTCAGCTTCCGCCAGCGCCGCCTCGTAATGCTCGAATGCCCGTCCCGTTTCCCCTCGCACCCGGGCGATCTCGGCGGCGGCGAGCAGATGGAGGTGGCGGAAATTCTCGGGCGCGTTGGCGGCCCAGGTCCGGAATCGCGCCGAGAGCTGGTCCAGCTTGGCCTCGGCCTCGCCCCGCTCTTGCATCGGCGCGTGAGGCAGCCACGCGCAGATAGCCAGCATGTGGCGGAAGGCGAACATTGCGGGCCAAATCGAGCTGGAGAACACCTCGGCCACGGGCTCCCATTGGCGGGCAGCGGCGCGGGCTTCGTCCACCTGGCCGAAGGTGTTGAGCAACTCCAGCTTGAGCGTCACGTACCAACTGCCGAATAGTCCCCGCAGGCCAAAGCTCGTGAGATAGCCAGTCTCATCGAAACCGGGACCGCTCAGGCTGGTAGGCGCCTCGGTCCGGCCCTCCAATGCCAGGGCCCAGTGCAGGATCATCTTCTGCACTTCGCTGTAGGCCGCCGCCCGCATGCGCTGGAGGAACTCGACGCTGGGCTGGTACTTCGTGAGAAAGCCCCCCAGCTCGGGCTCGATGTGCATCCCCCACCAGCTCTGCTGGAATTGACCGTACGCGGCAATCATGAAGTCGCCGCACTCCAGCCCGGCTCTCACTGCTTCTTGGGCGTGCGGGATGGAGGTGGCAAATGGTCGGCGCCAGTAGTTCACCAGGGCGGCGAACCGATGATGCACCTTGCAGCGCAGACGGAGGTCTGCCAGACGTTCGTTCAAGGCGATGGCGAGCTGGCCGTACTCGTAGGCCTGGACGTAGTTCCCCAGCTTCCAGCCTACGGTCATGGCGAAGGCAACGTAGCCGTACGCCGACTCCTCGCAGTTGCCGTGCTCCAATGAGAGTCGAACCATCCGAGCACCGACCAGGTCACTGAGCACGCTCTGGCCGGAGATGAAGCTGGGCGCCCACATCGTCATGAGCAGTTTGATGGCCTTGCGAATCATCGGATCCTGGAGCCTGGGCAAATCGACCAACCCCGCCACGGCTCGGCCGGCCAGCCTTTGATGTATGGCCGCGAGATCAGTTTCGAGAGCGGCCTCCTGGCCTGGCAGATCCTCCGGCATCTGGATTCCGAGTAACCGAAGTCCCGCCATCCCGGCGCGTACGGCATCGAGGTAGCGGGCGGCGGTCTCGTGCTGATTCATCATCAGCACGTAGGCTTCAACACGTTCCAGCGGGGTCGTGGCCCGCTCCAGCAGGACGCCATATGACCGCTCGGCCTCCTCGAAGCGCCCCGTCAAATACTCCGCCTCGGCCCGCTCCAGATGGAGCGCGAACGTCAATTCATGCTCCGTCTGCCATGCGTCCTCCAGCAGCCCGGCACCGAGACTGAAATAGCCGAAGGCACTGGGAAACGCGGCCGATGCCTTGGCTCGGCGACCGGCTGCAAGGTTGAGGGCAGCCAGCCCGACCCGCTCCGCTGGGTCGGTCATAAGCTCGGATCCGTGGTTGAGCTGGTTCACTACATCAAACAGCCATTCAGGGCGGGCTGGGTCCTCTCCTCGCGCCAGGAGGAGCCGGCCCACAGTGAGGTGCACTTCCGGTCTGACCGCCTCCGGAATCAACGCGTAGGCTGCCTGCTGCACCCGATCGTGCAGGAAACGGAAGCGACGTTGATCGGCCGGGCGTCCATCGGCGAGATCCGGTGCGATACCGTACGATTGCTCGTCCGCGAGGAGCAGTCCTTGCTCCAGCGCGGGCCACAGGTCTTGGACACAGTCGGTTGGGGTCGTCTCACTGGCAGTGGCAAGCGTCCCGAGATCGAAGGCATTGCCGATGCTTGCCGCCAGCCGGAGCGCCCGCTGACTCGGCTCCGCGAGACGACGAATCCGTGAGGCCATGAGATCGACCACGTTGTCCGTCATGCGAAGCCGGCGCACCGCGTCCAGGTCAATCCGCCAATGCTTCGCCGAGCGATCGAAACTGATGTGTCCGTCGTGATGCAGAGACTTGAGGAACTGGATGACGAAGAACGGATTGCCGCCGGTCTTGCCCAGCACGACTTGACTCAGCTCGGCCGTCGCCGTGGAATCCCCAATCGTATCGGAGAGCAGTTGCCCCAGGTCGGCGGCATCGAGGGGCGGAAGACGGAGCTGAGTCACCGTCGCCCCGCGTCCGGGGAGCGCTTCCAGGACCTGCATGAGTGGATGGCCCTGGGACATTTCGTTGTCCCGATAGGCGCCGATCACGAGCAGACCGCTGAGGTCGGCACTGCTCAAGAACAAAGGAAGCAGAGTGAGCGTCGCGCTGTCGGCCCATTGCAGGTCGTCAAGGAACAGAACCAAAGGGCGATCCGGCTGCGCGAAGACCCCGAGAAACTCCTGGAAGACTCGATTGAAGCGATTCCGCGATTCGGTCGGCCCCATCGGGGGAACCGCGGGCTGCGGTCCGATGAGCTGGCTCAGGTCCGGAATGACGTCTGCGATCACCTGTGCATTGGTGCTCAGTGCTTGCAACAGCCGCCCGCGCCAAAGCCCGATCTCCTCATCCGTCCCGGCGAGCAGATGATGGATCAGAGACTGAAACGCCTGGGCCAGTGCCCCATAGGGCACATCCCGAGCGAGCTGGTCAAATTTTCCCGAAATGAAATGTCCTCGGCGCTGTGCCAGTGACCGGTAAATCTCCTGGATGAGACTGGTCTTGCCGATCCCCGAATAGCCCGAGACCACCACCAGCTCCGTCCTGCCACCCGCCACCCGGTCGAAGCTCTCCAGCAGCTGCCTGACTTCCGCCTCACGGCCATAGAGCCGCTGGGGAATCACGAACCGGTCCCGCACATCGCTTTGCCCCAGGGGAAATTCGGGCACGTTCCCCGACGTCTCCCACGCCGTGCGGCAGCGGATCAGGTCTGCCGCGACGCCTTCCGCACTCTGGTAGCGATCCTCGGAGCTCTTGGCCAGTAGCCGTGAGACCAGGGCGGACAGCAGCGGTGGCGTGCCCGGCTCGCGCTGGTGGACGGGGACCGGGGTCTTGGCCACATGCCCGTGGATGACCTCCAACGCATCGAGCGACTCGAACGGCACCCGCCCGGTCAACATCTCGTAAAAGGTCACGCCGAGGGAGTAGAGATCGGAGCGGTAGTCAATGTCCCTGTTCATCCGACCGGTCTGCTCCGGCGACATGTAGGCGATGGTGCCCTCCAGCAGGTGAGGGTGCCGGAGATGGCGGGATTGTTCCGCGGTATATCGGGTGGCGATCCCGAAGTCGATCAATCGGACCTGAGCGGTGTCCAGGTTCACGATGATGTTGTTCGGGTTGATGTCCTTGTGGATGATGTTCCGGTGATGCAGCTCCGAAAGGGCCTCGGCCAACGGGACCGCGACCTGGAAGAAGCGACGCAGATCGATCTCACCTTTGACAATCAGGTCCTTCAGGGTGGATCCGCCGGTGTCGACCAGGATCAGCGCGACCCGATCCCGATGCGCGGCGAGCTCGATGGTCTCGGCGACGCCCGGGATCGCCAGACCCTGGAGCAGCTCGTATTCGCGGCGCAGGCCCGCGGTCTGGAGCGGGCTTGGGTACTCGTCGAGGAATGTCTTGATGATGACCGGGACCTGGTCGCGATCCCGCAGCGCGCGCCAAACCACGCCCTTGCCACCTCGATGGAGCTCGCCCAGCACGGTGTATCCCGGAACGGTGATCAGCCGTTCCGGCGCGGCGAATGGGCGCGCCGAGGCGCGGGTCCCGGAGGGGGTAGTGGTCACAGGATAGGGGCCAGATGGATGTGTTCTGAGTCTAGCCCATGGCGGTAGGACCGGCTAGGGGAAGTCAAGCTCTTTCGAGGCGGCCGGTTTCGGCGTATATGAGGTGGGTTCCCTAGCTCGAGTCCCTCCCAAAGAGGTTTCCCATGTTAAAGGAATTCAAGGCGTTTGCGATGCGGGGCAACGTCCTCGATCTGGCGGTCGGCATCATCATCGGCGGCGCGTTCGGAACCATCGTCAAGTCGTTGGTCGATGACGTCATCATGCCGCCGATCGGGCTCGCGCTCGGCAACGTGGACTTCTCCAACCTCTTCATCCTGCTCAAGGCGGGGCCCAAGGCGTCGCCGCCCTACGCCTCGCTGGCTGACGCGCATGGGGCTGGAGCGGTGACCTTGAACTACGGCGTCTTCATCAACAGCATCATCACCTTCCTGATCATCGCCTTCGCGGTCTTCCTGGTGGTCCGCGCGGCCAATCGGATGATGCCCAAGGAAGCGGAGGCGGCGCCGAGCACCAAGGAATGTCGCTACTGCAAGATGCCGATTCCGCTGGCTGCGACGCGCTGTCCGCAGTGCACCTCCGATCTGAAGGCGGCCTGAGATGCAGCACGCGCTCACGACAACAGCCTTTACTCTCGACGGCTATCGGGTACGGCACACCCTGGGAGTGGTGCGGGGCATCACGGTGCGCTCCCGGTCGATCGTCGGCACCATCGGCGGCTCGCTGCAGACGCTCTTCGGGGGCAACATCACTCTGTTTACCGAGCTCTGTGAAAAGACCCGCTCGGAGGCATTCGAGATGATGGTCGCACACGCGGAAGAGCAGGGAGCGAACGCGATCATCGGGGTCCGGTACGACGGAACGGAAGTCATGCAGGGGGTGACGGAGGTGCTGTGTTATGGGACGGCAGTGGTGGTTGAGCCGGGATAACAGGCCCGGGGAGTACTTTGTAGCATAAAGTACTTGCTACTAGCGAAGCGAATCATTATAGTGGTCCCATGTCCGCCCCCCAACGCCTCCCGCAGTCCTCGGGCGATGCCCCCGCGCTGCATGCCCGGGCGATGGACAATCTTTCCTTCATTCGGGAGACGATGGAGCGGGCAACCGCGTTCACCGCCGTCCCAGGCTGGGGGGGCGTGGCCATGGGTGTCACGGCTTTCATAGCCGGCACCATCGCCCGAGCCCGCCTCACCCCCATCGACTGGCTCCTGACCTGGCTCCTGGCTGCGGTGGTGGCGCTCACCATCGGCGGTCTGGCCATGAGAGCCAAAGCCCGGCGGGCCGGGACCCCGATCCTTTCGTATTCGGGGCGCCGATTCGTTCTGGGTTTCGTGCCGCCGCTCGTAGTTGGCGGATTGCTCACGGCCGCCCTGGTTCGCGCCGATTTGCACGCGGCGCTACCGGGCACCTGGCTGCTGCTGTACGGCACCGGCGTCGTGACCGGAGGCGCGTTCTCGGTCCGGGTCGTTCCGCTCATGGGAATCTGCTTCATGCTGCTGGGGGCGGCTGCCCTCTTTGGTCCAGCCTCCTGGGGCGACCCGCTCATGGTCGCGGGCTTCGGCGTTCTGCACATCATTTTCGGTTCGATCATCGCACGGAGGTACGGTGGCTAAGTCCAACCTCGCACCGCGCGGACCCGAGGGGAGCGATCGGCACCAGCCGCTCCACGGCGTTCGGGGTGGGGGAGCGAGTCCGGGTCCACTGGAGCTCGACCGCCTGATTCACGAGCGCATGCGGCTCGCCATCGTGAGCGCACTCGCCGTGAACCAGTCCCTCAGCTTCAACGAGCTCAAGCGGCTGCTCGAGACCACGGACGGGAATCTCAGTGTTCATGCCCGCAAGCTGGAAGAGGCGGGCTATATCGACTGCACCAAGTCGTTCGAAGGCCGAGTGCCCAAGACGGAGTACCGGTTGAACGCGGCCGGCCGGCAGGCACTGGAGCGGTATCTGGAGCACATGGAAGCCTTGATTCGGCGAACCCGGGAACGCTGACCGTTCTTTTTTTTGAGGAGCAGCTTTATGAAGCAAAGCGCTTCGCATTCTGTCGCACCCTCCGGCCTGCACGTGGGCATCATCATGGACGGGAACGGCCGCTGGGCCGAACAGCTTGGCCGGTCGCGCTCGCTGGGGCATCGGGAGGGTGCCGAGGCCGTGCGGCGATGCGTCGAGGCGGCGCCGGGGGCGGGCATTGGGGTCCTCACCCTCTACGCGTTCTCCGCGGACAACTGGCGACGCCCTCCCGCTGAAGTCGCCTGGCTCATGCGGATCTTCCGGGAGTACCTCCGCGGCGAAGTGAGTCGCTGCATCGAAAATGGCGTGCGGCTCGAGGTGATCGGCCGCAGAGATCGGATCTCCCGCGCGCTGCGCGCCGCAATCGAGTCCGCGGAGCAGCGAACCGTGGCCGGCAGGCGGCTCCATCTTCGTATCGCACTGGACTACTCCGCCCGCGACGCCATCCTCCGAGCCGCTCAGTGTGTACGCCCCGGGACGGTGCCCACCCGCGAGTCGTTTACTCGACTGCTTGCCATTGTGGATCATGGGACCCCGGTCCGCGATCTGGACCTGCTGATTCGTACCGGAGGAGAGCAGCGCCTGAGCGACTTTCTGCTCTGGGAAGCGGCGTACGCCGAGCTCCTGTTCCTGAATCGGCTATGGCCCGATTTCGGCCCGGACGATCTGGCCGCGGCAGTGCGGGAATTTTCCAAACGGGACCGCCGCTTCGGAGGACTCTCGGATGCGGTGGCCGGATGATGGCCATGACCGAGCGTACTCGCCGAGGGCTGGCGGTTCTCGGCGCAGGTGTCGCGCTGGGAGTGGCCGCGGACGTTCTGGTCCATACGGTACCCGAGCGGCTCAATCTTGCTCTGGGTCTGGGAGCGCTGGCCCTGGTGTTCGGCTTCCTGGCCCAGCGCGGGCTGATCTCCCTCCCACCCCGATTGGCCCCAGTCGGGGTGCCGCTGGGCCTGCTGTGCGTCGCGCTGATCTGGCGGGATTCGCCGTTTCTATTCGCGCTGAATCTGGCCGGCATCATGGGACTGGCGACCCTGACGTCACCCCGAGTCGTCGCCATGTCGCCCCAACGAGCCGGACTGGCTGATTACGGCTGGGGCGCCGCCCAGATGCTCGGCGGCCTCAGCCTGGGCGGAATTCCGCTACTTCTCTCGGACATCGAGTGGCGCTCGCTCCCTCGTGAGGGCAAGGTGCGGGTCGTCAGCGACGCCGCGGTCGGGCTGGCGGCTGCAGTGCCGGTGATCGCGGTGCTGGGCGGGCTGCTCATGGACAGCGACCCGGTCTTCAGCCGGCTCATGACCGACGCGTTTCGAGTCAAGCTGGATTTCCTGGTGAACCATGGCTTTGCGGTGTGCATCTGGTCGTGGCTGGCTGCGGGCCTGCTCCGTGTCTTCACCAGGACCCAGCCGTTGCCGGGAGAATTCGCCTATTCGTGGGCGGGCCGGCGTCGTTTGGGGCAGGTGGGTGTGGTGGTGGGATTGGTGGATCTGCTGTTCCTGGCTTTCGTCGGGGTGCAGTTTCGCTACCTCTTCGGCGGTGCGGACCTGGTGCGGGAGGCAATCGGCTTGAGTTACGCCGAGTATGCCCGGAGCGGGTTTTTCGAGCTGGTAACCGTCGTCGCCTTGTCGCTTCCGCTGCTCCTTATGGCCGACTGGAGCCTAGACCGGACCGATCCCCGGGCCGTGCGAGGCTTTCGCCAGCTGGCCTGCCTCATGTTGGTGCTGCTCAACGTCATGCTCGCCTCGGCCCTGTTTCGCATGCGGCTCTATACGCTGGAGTACGGTCTCACCGAATTGCGATTCTACACCACGGCGTTCATGGGCTGGCTGGTGCTGGTCTTCGGCTGGTTCGCGGCAACCGTGCTCCGGGGCCAACGCCCTCGCTTTGCCTCCGGCGCGCTCATCGCGGGGCTCCTGGTGCTCCTGACGCTCAACCTGCTCAATCCGGACCGCATCATCGCCGCGACAAACACATCTCGCGCGGCCGCGGGCCGACCCTTCGACCCGGCGTATACCTCGGCGCTGAGCGCCGACGCCCTCCCCACGATTCGTCGCGCGCTGCACAACCTTCCTCGAGGACAGGCCTGCGTCCTCACTGCCCAGCTCAAGGATCGCTGGGCGGCGGAATTTGCCAGGGCGGACAGGTGGAACATCAGCTATGCCCACGCTCGCCGGATAGGCTGGCAGGACGGACTCATCCGGTGTCCGCCATGGAACCAAACCCAATCAGGTGGCGTTTCCCGACCAATCGGAGCCAGCTGAGTCTCGCCTTTCGCGGAACATCCTTCCGCCTCAGCTGAGAATCTCCATCAGGGCGCCGCCTGAGTCATCGCGAAACTCTCGCTTACACGCGGCGGTGCCATGCCCTCGGGAGGGATTTGCCGTGGCTGGAGCCGAAGCGGAGCGCCTGGCACAGGATACCCGGCGCGAGCGGAACTGGAAGCGGTGGGGGCCATACCTGGCCGAGCGGCAGTGGGGCACGGTCAGAGAGGACTACTCCGAGTACGGGGACTGCTGGAACTACTTCCCCCACGATCATGCGAGGAGCCGCGCCTACCGCTGGGGGGAGGACGGCCTCCTGGGTATCACCGACCGCCAGGGAAGGATGTGCTTCGCTCTGGCCCTGTGGAATGGGCGGGACCCGATTCTGAAGGAACGGCTCTTCGGGCTCACCGGTCCGGAAGGCAACCACGGTGAGGATGTGAAGGAGCTGTACTACTATCTCGATTCCACCCCCACGCATTCCTACCTGAAGGCGCTCTACAAGTACCCTCAAGCGGAATACCCATACGAGCAGCTGGTCCGAGTCAACCAGGAGCGGGGCAAGCTGGATCCCGAATTCGAGCTGACCGACACCGGGGTGTTCGACGATAACCGTTACTTCGACGTGTTCGCCGAATATGCCAAAGCGGACTCGGACGATGTGCTGATCCGGATTACCGTAGCCAACCGCGGGCCGGCGGCCGCGACGCTCCATCTCCTGCCCACGCTCTGGTTTCGCAACACCTGGAGCTGGGGGCGGCAGGGCGAGGGCTACTGGCCCAGGCCGGAGATCCATGCGTCCAGCCCGACCAGCCTCACCGCCAAGCACGACAGCCTGGGGACCTATCGGCTCGAGGCAGAGCCGGTCGCCGGCGCCCCGGAGCCCGAGCTGCTGTTCACCGAAAACGAAACCAACCTCGAGCGGCTCTACGGCGCGACCAACCCTCGGCCGTTCGTGAAAGACGCGTTTCACCGTGCTGTGATCCATGGGCATCGTGACGCGGTCAACCCCGCGCGGCAGGGGAGCAAGGCCGCGTTTCATTACACACTTTCCATCCCGGCGGAGTCCGAGCAGACCGTTCGCCTCCGCCTGCGGGCGGTGGAACAGAGTCGAGGCGCGCCGTTCGACTCAGGGTTCGATCGCATCTTCCGAGACCGCCTCGCCGAGGCCGACGAGTTCTATGCTGAGCGGATCCCGGCCGCCGCGACGGAGGACGAGCGCCGGGTGATGCGACAGGGGTACGCCGGCCTGCTCTGGAGCAAACAGTTCTTCCACTTCGTCACCCAACATTGGTTGGAGGGCGATCCGTCGCACCCCTCTCCCCCGGTCAGCCGCCTGTCGGGCCGCAACGTCGAGTGGCCCCACATCTACAACCGCGACGTGATCTCGATGCCGGACAAGTGGGAGTATCCCTGGTACGCTGCCTGGGACCTCGCCTTCCACATGATCCCCTTCGCCCGGATCGATATGGAATTTGCCAAGGAGCAACTGGTCCTGTTCCTGCGCGAGTGGTATATGCATCCCAACGGCCAGATTCCGGCCTACGAGTTCGCCTTCGGGGACGTGAATCCACCGGTGCACGCGTGGGCGTGCTGGCGGGTGTACAAGATGACCGGTCCCAAGGGGCAACGGGACCGTTTCTTCCTGGAGCGGGTCTTCCAGAAACTCCTGCTCAACTTCACCTGGTGGGTCAACCGGAAGGACCCCGAGGGCCGCAATCTGTTCGCCGGGGGCTTTCTGGGACTGGACAACATCGGCGTCTTCGATCGCTCGCGCCCCTTACCGACCGGCGGGCACCTGGAACAGGCCGACGGGACGGCGTGGATGGCGTTCTACTGCAACACCATGCTGTCGATGGCACTGGAGTTGGCCAGCGAGGATCCGGCGTATGAGGATGTGGCTTCCAAGTTCTTCGAGCACTTCATCTGTATCGCGGATGCGATGAACCACCTGGGCGGGGCCGGTCTGTGGAGCGAGGAGGACGGCTTCTACTACGATCAGCTCCATGTCGAGGGGTACCACATCCCGCTCAAAGTCCGCTCTCTGGTGGGTGCGCTGCCGCTCATCGCCGTCGAGGTACTGGAGGAGGAGAAGTTTAGCCACCTCCAGGGCTTCAAGCGCCGGATGAACTGGTTCCTCAAGAACCGTCCGGATGTGACCCGCAACATCGCGTGCATGCGTCCCAGGGAGGCGAACGGTCGAGTGCGCCGGCTTCTGGCCATTCCCTCGCGGGATCGCCTGGAGCGGGTACTGCGGTACCTGCTGAATGAGACCGAGTTTCTTTCTTCCCACGGAATCCGCTCGGTAAGTCGGTTCCATAAGGAACGGCCGTATCAGTTTGATGTGATGGGCATGTCCTACAGCGTGGACTATGTGCCGGCCGAGGGCAATACCGGCCTGTTTGGCGGCAACTCGAACTGGCGGGGACCGATCTGGTTCCCCATCAATTTCCTGTTGGTCGAGGCGCTGGAGCGCTACTACCACTTCTACGGCGACGACCTGAAGGTCGAGTGTCCTCAGGGCTCTGGCCGGATGCTCAACCTGCAGGACGTCGCGATGGAGCTGCAGTCGAGGCTCGCCGGGATCTTTCTCCGTGATGGAAGCGGACGGCGTCCGGCCCACGGGGCCGATCAGCGCTACGCCGGCGATCCTCATTGGAAGGACCTGGTGCTGTTTCACGAGTATTTCGACGGTGACAATGGACGCGGTGTCGGCGCCAGCCATCAGACCGGCTGGACGTCGCTGGTGGTGCGCTGCATAGAGGATCTTGCGCGGCGGCGGGCAAGCCCCGTGCAGTCGGGCTCGCGAAAGCCGGCTCTGGCTGGAGCCGGCCGATGAGCACCCGACCTATCCTGCTGGATGACCAGACCGAATGGCTGGAACCCGATGGCCTGGGTGGATTCGCCTCGGGCACGACATCCGGACTGCGCGCTCGTCGCTACCACGCCTTGCTGCTTGCCGCCACGACGCCCCCGACGGGCCGGATGGTCCTGGTCAATGGACTGGACGCCTGGGTAGAGGCTCCGCCTGCCGGTCCTGCTGAAGCGCCTGTGACCCAGGAGTATCTCACCCGGCAGCGGTACCAGCCTGGAGTGGTTGCTCCCGAACACGGTGCGACGCTGGACTCCTTTACCAACGAGCCATGGCCCACCTGGGTCTATCGGCTCGCCGGCGGCGGCAAGATCGAGCACGACCTCTTCGTGCCCAGTGGGAGCCCGCTGGTGGTCCTGCGATGGAGGCTGGTCGGCAAGCGGCTGCCGGTCCGCCTGTTCGTTCGGCCGTTCCTCTCCGGCCGTGACTCTCACTCGACCCATCACGAAAATGCTGCTTTCCGTTTTTCTGCCGAGCAGGTGGGCAACAGGGTCGTGTGGCAGCCGTACGAGGGCGTGCCCTCGGTCACGGCGCTCAGCAACGGCAGTTACGCCCCCGATCCGCAGTGGTACCGAGGGTTTTTCTACGCTGAAGAACAAGCTCGGGGGTTGGACGCGGTCGAGGATCTGGCCGCGCCGGGCGTGTTCGCCTGGAATCTGGCGGAAGCCGATGCGGTGATGGTCCTGGCTGCGGGCGACGCGATGCTGGCTGAACGCGCCGCCGGCACTCTGGCCACCAGGCTTCGCCGAGCAGAGCGGGCGCGCAGAGCTCGCTTCGCCTCTCCGCTGGTCCGAGCGGCCGACGCATATCTGGTCCGCCGCGGCCACGGCAAGACCATCGTGGCGGGATATCCCTGGTTCACCGATTGGGGTCGGGACACGTTCATCTCCCTTCGGGGACTTTGCCTCGCCACCGAACGCCTGGGCGAAGCCCGCTCGATCCTGCTGGAGTGGGCGGGGCTGGTCTCCGAGGGGATGTTACCCAACCGGTTCGTGGATCAGGGCGACGCGCCGGAGTACAACACGATTGACGCGTCCCTCTGGTACGTCATTGCGGTGCACGACTACCTGGCCGCCATGAACGCTCGCGGCCTCAAGGTTGCCGCGGCGCGCGATCAGCGCGAGCTGGGTCGGGCTGTGGAGGCGATCC
Source organism: Gemmatimonadales bacterium (assembly GCA_036556025.1). Classification (GTDB taxonomy): domain Bacteria; phylum Gemmatimonadota; class Gemmatimonadetes; order Gemmatimonadales; family GWC2-71-9; genus CAVVWJ01. The sequence goes on from DATBKD010000075.1 coordinate 41,047, forward strand.
TCGCCGGCCACATCCGAGGTTCCCGATATCGCATTCGGGTGGCGGAGGACGGGCTGCTCGCGGGCGGCGAACCCGGGGTTCAGCTCACCTGGATGGATGCCAAAGTGGGCGACTGGGTCGTGACCCCACGCGTGGGCAAGCCGGTCGAGATCCAGGCGCTCTGGCTTAATGCGCTCAGAGTTGCCGAGCTGTTTACTCCCGCCTATCGCGCGGTGTACGACCGAGGCATGGAGGCATTCGCTCACCGTTTCTGGAAGGAAGACGGGGGATACCTCTACGATGTGGTTGACGTGGATCACGAGGCGGGCCGGGTGGACGCCTCGTTCCGACCCAACCAGATCTTTGCCGTCGGCGGACTGCCGTACCCTCTGATCGAGGGAGCCCGGGCGCGTCAGATCGTAGACCAGGTGGAGCAGGTCCTTTGGACCCCCCTTGGGTTGCGCACGCTGGCTCCGGGTTCCCCCGGATACCAGCCGGTCTACCAGGGCGACGTGCGCGCCCGCGACGGCGCCTACCATCAGGGTACGGTTTGGCCTTGGCTCCTGGGTGCGTTCGTGGACGCCTGGGTGCGAGTTCGTGGCCATACCGCCGAGGCGAGGCGCGAGGCCAGGCAGCGGTTCCTGGCTCCTCTCTTGGACCACCTGTCCCAAGCCGGCCTGGGGCACATCTCCGAGATCGCCGACGCGGACCCGCCGTTCACTCCGCGCGGCTGCCCCTTCCAGGCCTGGTCGGTTGGCGAAGCTCTACGGGTGGATTTCACAGTCCTGGCCGAGCCGCGGGTCACGGCGCCCGGCCGGTCACTCAGCGCTGCTGTGCCATGAGCACGTCGTTTCGAACCGGGGCGCGACTCGAGTATCTCATCGAGGCGGCGCTGCTCGGGATCTTCATGATCTCGGCCTGCGGCTTCACGGTGCTCCTGCAGCATCCGGCTTCTCCAGTCCGCGAGCTGATCGCGAGCGGCGACTTGCGTCGGCTCCTGATCGGGCTGGCCATGGGCACCACGGCGATCCTGCTGATTTACTCCCCGTGGGGCAAGCGGTCCGGCGCGCACTTCAACCCGGCGACCACACTCACCTTCCTCCGTCTCGGGAAGGTGCCCCGGCGTGACGCGGCGGGGTACATCGTGGCCCAGTTCATCGGTGCAGGCCTGGGCGTGTTGGTGGCCTGGGAGCTCCTGGGCGCCAGGCTGGAGAATCGCGCCACCAACTTCGCCGTGACCGTGCCAGGACCCGAGGGTGTCGGGGTCGCATTTGTGGCAGAGTTGGTCATCTCCTTTCTGCTGATGTCCGTGATCCTGACCGTTTCCAATCATCAGCGGTTCGCCCGATTCACCGGCATCTGCGCCGGCCTGCTGGTCGCGCTCTACATCACCTTCGAGGCTCCTCTTTCCGGGATGAGCATGAATCCGGCCCGAACACTTGGCTCAGCCGTGTTCGCCAGAAGCTGGACTGCCCTCTGGGTCTATTTTGCCGCCCCTCCGTTGGGCATGCTGGCCGCAGCCGAGGTCTATCTTCGGCTCCGGGGAAGACAGGCCATCTTCTGCGCCAAGCTGCATCACCAGAACGACCAGCCCTGCATCTTTTGCGAATCCCGCCGTGCCGCGGCATCGCGGGAAACCTTTTCGAGCCAGCCGGCATTATAGCCCCCGTAAACCGAATTGCGGGTCACGTTCCCAAGTGAGGGAGGAGACGGAAGAAATGAAACGCCGTGCCTGGATCGTCGGAGTGGTCGTGCTCGGAGGGATCGGCTGGTATCTGTTCCGGCCCGAGCTGCTGTTGGTAAACAAGAAAGTCAGTGAGGAGCAGGTCGCGAGCGCCGGAGCAACCGTGGTTCGAGCCCTGGCACAGGGACAGTTCCACTCGGTAGCCCATGAGACCCATGGCACCGCGACTATCCAGGACCTGGGCGATGGCAGGCGGGTGCTTCGCTTGACCGAGTTTGCCACCTCGAACGGGCCCGACGTTCGCGTGTACCTTGTCGCCACGACGGATGCCAAGGACAACGCCACCGTTACCAAGGCGGGTTTCGTCGAGCTCGGCAAGCTCAAGGGGAACGAGGGTAATCAAAACTACGATGTGCCCGGAGATCTCGATCTCTCCAGGTATCGGGCCGTGACGATCTGGTGCCGTCGGTTCAGCGTCAACTTCGCAACCGCACCCCTCAACCCTGCCTCCTGAACCGGAGACGACCATGTCGCTCGTTCGCGCAGTCTCGCTCTTGCTGGCCGTTCTGGCCGTGGGCCGGGGGGCCGTCGCGCAGAGCTCAGCGGGGCCGGTCACGTTCAGCATCAAGGTGGACAACATCTCCCAGGGCGAGGCGTTGAAGCTGTCCAACGGAAAGACCGCGCCTTTCGTCTCGGCCCCGGTGCTCTGGGTCATTCACACCGGTGCGATGAATCCGATCTTCACCGGCGGGCGGCCGGACGCCGGGAAGGGGCTGGAGGCCCTGGCCGAGACCGGCAACCCGGGCCCGCTCGCCAAGTCACTGACCGGAGCGGCGGGAATCGGGTCGGTCGGCGCGGAAGCCATGCCAGTGGGCGCGGCGGCACAGGGGCCGCTCAGCCCCGGGGAGGGCTACAGCTTCGAGGTGTCCGCCTTGCCCGGGCAGACTCTGTCGCTTGCCTGGATGTTCGGCCAATCGAACGACCTGTTCTACTCCAACGACCGGCCGATCGCGCTGTTCGACCCGGCGGGGAAGCCCAAGTCGGGAGACATGACGCTGCAGCTCTCGCTGTGGGATGCGGGCACCGAGGTCAACGAGGAGCCGGGTCTGGGTCCCAACCAGGGCCCGCGGCAGAAGACGCCGGATGCGGGCGCGGCCGAGCACAACGCAGTGGCTCACGTCAGCGATCGGTTCACCTATCCCCGGACCGCCGAAGTGCTGCGGGTGAGCATCGCGCCGGTCCGCGAAACGATGAGCAGCAAGTAGAACCGCGAAGGGGCTCGCATGTCCGCATCGACTCACTACGATCTGATCATCATCGGCTCCGGCGCCGGCGGTGGGACCCTGTTCCACCGGCTGGCGCCGTCGGGCAAGAAGATTCTTCTGCTCGAGCGAGGCGACTTCGTCCCTCGGGAAACCGACAACTGGAATACCCGCGCCGTCAATGTCGAGGGGAAGTATCAGACCACGGAGCACTGGCGCGACAAGGACGGCAAGGACCTTCATCCCCACACCAACTACTGGGTAGGCGGCAACACCAAGTTCTACGGCGCCGCGCTCTTCCGGCTGCGGAAGGAAGACTTCGGGGAGATCCGGCATCACGGAGGCGTCTCGCCCGCGTGGCCCATCGGCTACGACGAGATGGAGCCCTACTACTCCGCGGCCGAGTATCTCTATCAGGTGCACGGTGAGCGGGGGATTGACCCCACCGAGCCGCCCGCCAGCGCGCCCTACAAGTTCCCCGCGGTTAGCCACGAGCCGAGGATGCAGCAGTTGAGCGACGACTTCGCGGCGCTGGGGCTCCGGCCGTTCCATGTTCCGCTGGGGGTCATGCTCGACGAATCCGACCGGCGGCGGAGCCGCTGTATCCGCTGCGCGACCTGCGACGGCCATCCTTGTCTCGTCCAAGCCAAGTCCGATGCCCAAGTCGTCTGTGTCGAGCCGGCGCTCCAATATCCCAATACCACGCTGCTCACCAACGCCTACGTCTCCCGCCTGCTGACCAACGCGTCGGGCCGCGAGGTCACCCAGGTGTTGGTGGAGCGCGATGGAGCGCGGGAAACCTATTCGGCCGACATCGTGGTGGTCGCCGCGGGCGCTATCAATTCAGCGGCGCTGCTGCTTCGCTCGGTGAGCGACCAACACCCGCGAGGACTGGCGAACGGCTCCGACGTGGTGGGACGCCACTACATGGGGCACGTCAACTCCGTGCTGATGGCGCTCTCCCGGTGTCCCAACCCTACCGTGTTTCAGAAGACGCTGGCGGTGAACGATTTCTATTTCGGCTCGCCGGAGTGGGATTTTCCCATGGGGCATATCTCCTTCGTCGGCAAGCTCGATGGCGCGACGCTCTCGGCGGGAGCGCCGGCCATTGCGCCGGGCTGGACTCTGGAGCTCATGGGCAAGCACTCGATCGACTTCTGGCTTACCTCCGAGGACCTCCCGGACCCGAACAACCGCGTCACCCTCGATCGCGACGGCAAGATCGTGCTGGCGTATGCCCCGAACAATGGCGAGGGGCACAAGCGGCTGACCAAGAAAGTGGAATCGCTGATGCAACAGCAGACCGCCTGCCCGATCCATGGAAAGAGCTGTCACCAGGGACTCTTCGCCCGGAATCTCTTCCTGGGTCAACGCATCCCGCTGGCTGGGGTGGCACACCAGAACGGCACGATTCGATTCGGACGCGATCCCAAGAGCTCGGCGCTCGATTCCCACTGCCGGGCGCATGAGGTGGACAATCTCTATGTTGTGGATGGCAGCTTTTTCCCTTCCAGCGGAGCGGTCAATCCGGCGCTCACCATCATGGCGAACGCGCTCCGGGTGGGGGATCACCTGCTGGAGCGCCTGGGAGCGGAGGCAAGCACGGCTCAGGTGTCAGCGCAGCCGGCGGGAGTGGCGGTATGAAGCCACTCACGGTGTCCGGGGCGACAGCACTGGTTCTGTTGGGTGGCTGGCTGCTCGCGCCTCCCCTGGCGAGCCAATCGCCTCACCCCTGGCAGGGGAAGGGTGCAGTGCCCCAACACGCGGCAACGTTGGGGGCGGTCGAGGTGGATCACGCGGCTCGCGCGCAGGCCGTGGCCATGGTGGGTTTCACGGTGTCCGACATGGATCGGTCGGTGGCGTTCTACACCAAGGTGCTGGACTTCGAGAAGGTCGGCCAGGCTGAGGTCGCCGGCCCGGCGTATGACCAGCTCGAGGGCCTCTCGGATGTCCGGCAACGAGTGGTACGCCTGCGGCTCGGGGACGAGTATCTCCAGCTATCTCAGTATCTGGCTCCAGAGGGGCGGCCGGCTCCAGCCAATGCCCGCAGCAACGACCGCTGGTTTCAGCATGTGGCGGTGATTGTGAGCGATATGGACAGTGCCTACGCCCGCCTGCGACGCTTCAAGGTGCAGGAGGTGTCCACCGGCCCGCAGCGCCTGCCGAAGACCATTCCTCCCGCCGCCGGCATCCGCGCCTTCTACTTTCGGGACCCGGACGGCCATCCTCTCGAAGTGCTGCAATTCCCACCCGACAAGGGGGACCCCAAGTGGCACTCGGCGAGGCAACGGCTCTTTCTGGGGATCGACCATACCGCCATCGTGGTTCGAAACACCAAGGCGAGCCTGGCCTTCTATCATGACGCGCTCGGGTTCCGGGTAGCGGGCGAGAGCATGAATTTCGGCGCCGAGCAGGAGCATTTGAACAACGTCCCCGGCGCGCGACTGCACATCACCGCTCTTCGAGCTCCCGCCGGCCCGGGGATCGAGTTTCTCGAGTATCTGAACCCACGCGATGGCCGGCCCTACCCGGCCGACGAGCGGCCCAGCGACCTGGTGCATTGGCAGACGACCGTGCTGGTTCCCGATGTTGCCGCAGCGGCGCAGCTGGTCCACCGTGGACAATTTCGCCTAGTCTCGTCCAGCCCCGTCATGCTGCCCGATACGAGCCTCGGGTTCCAAAGGGCCATCCTGGTCCGCGATCCCGACGGCCACGTCGTTCAACTGGCGGAGACCCAAGGAGAGGTACATGCGCAGCACTGATCACGCCGGTGGCGCCGGGGTGGCCACCGCCAATCGCAACGATGCCGCGGCCAGGCCGCCGCAGAACATGATGAAGGCGGTGGCCGTCTTTCCAGGCCAACCCAACTCGATGCACCTGGCTCAACTGCCCAAGCCATCGCTCGGCGACGTGCCCGATGGCCGAGGGGTCCTGGTCAAGGTGCTGCGGGTCGGGGTGGACGGCACCGACAAGGAGATCAATGCCGCCGAGTATGGGGCCCCGCCGCCGGGCTATGATTTCCTGGTGACGGGCCACGAAAGCTTCGGCCGGGTCGAGGCCCTCGGACCCAACGTCAGTGCCTGCCAGCTTGCAGTGGGAGACTATGTCGTGGCCACTGTCCGCCGTCCCGGATCCAGCATTTACGACCGGATCGGCACCTACGACATGACCACGGATGACGTGTACTACGAGCGCGGCATCAATCTGCGTCACGGGTATCTCACCGAGTACTACGTGGATGACGCGGAGTACATCGTGAGGGTGCCGGCTGGCCTCAAGGAAGTCGGCGTTCTCCTGGAGCCGACCACCGTAGTAGAGAAGGGAATTGCTCAGGCGTACGAGATCCAGCGCCGGCTCCGGGTCTGGCGCCCTCGCCGAGCGGCGGTGATGGGAGCCGGGACGATCGGCCTTCTGGCCGCCCTGGCACTCCGACTCCGTGGGCTCGAGGTAACGGTCTTCGGGCGGACCCCCAAGCCCTACCTGAACTCGAATCTCATCGAGGCCCTGGACGCTCGCTACGAGTCCACGGTGACGCTCCCCATCCTCGAAGGCGCCAAGAAGTACGGCCCGTTCGATCTCATCTTCGAGGCCACTGGAGCCTCCCCGGTCGTGTTCGAGAGCATGCAGGCGCTGGCGAAGAACGGCGTCCTGGTGTTGTCCAGTGTGACGGGTGGGAACAAGACCATCGAGGTGCCGGCCGACCGGATCAATCTGGAGTTCGTCCTCGGGAACAAGGTCATGGTCGGGACGGTGAATGCCAACCGCGAGTATTTTGAGATGGGAGTCAAGGACCTGGCCCAGGCGGAGGCCCAGTACCCCGGCTGGCTGAAGCAACTCCTGACCCATCCGGTCAAGGGATTGGACAATTGGAAGCAGCTGATCGATACCCTGACCAATGCCAAGAGCGCGATCAAAGTCTTTTGCGAAGTCGCGGAGGACTGAGGTGCTGGCGCCGGTGACTGCCGAGCGCCGTGGACTACAGGAATCGCGGCATCAGACGATCCGCGAGGCGCGGTTGCGTCCGGAGCAGGCGCATCGCTATCCCTGGATTCCGCCGGGGCAATGGCAGCCTGCAGCCCTGCTTGCCGATCGCGTCCTCGCGGGCCAGCTCCTCCGAGGTCGGGATGATGTGATTTGGGGGCGGGTGCTGGTGGACGATCATTTCGAGTTTCGGGGTGGGGGCGGGCGAGCCGGGGAGAGGGCCGCCATCCGGCCGTGACGCCGCCCATCCACGTCAACCCTCCCTTGAGTCCTCCTTCCCCCGATCGATCCGGGCTGAAATTCTGGCGATCAGATCGGGGGGCATGTCAATCGCCCTGAGCTTGCGTTTCACCCCCGCGAGGACGCTGGCCTCGAAGATGAACTCCCTGGTACACACTTCGCACACGTGCAGGTGTTCCTCTACCAGCCGCATCTCCTCGGTACTCAACTCGCGGTCAAGGAAATCATCGAGCCGGCGGAATGCCGCCTCGCAGGTCATCCGATCCAGGGAGTCACTCATTTGCAAATCCCCCAAATGCCGGGGCGAGGGTTCGGTCTTCACTCGAGAGCCGCCGCGGCTCCAGGGACTCAGTTGGCTGGCCGGGAGGCGACGTACCCGCATCGAGGGCAGGCATGCATCTCCTCGAGCGTTCCGCCGAAGTCGGGATCCGTCCGCAGCCCTCGGCCGCCATACACGATCTTCTCGGCGTGCTGATTCATCGTGGCGCCACACTCCGGGCAGCGCATTGGGCTTGCAGCCATGGTCACCTCGCCCTACACCGTGATGTGTTCTCGCCCGTACCGCAGAGTCTTCGCCATCCAGAGCAGCTCACTCAGGAACTTGTCGGTCCGCCGGATGAAGGAGGCATCCAGTAGCGCGCCCTTGTCGTCGAAGACTTTCCCTACGCTGCCGAAGTTCACGTCCCAGAAGATGGTCGCCAGCCCAAGCTCCCTGAGGACCGGGAGGGTGGTTTCGATTACCCGAGTGCCGCCGAACGGCCCTGCGGAGACGGCGACGATACCTGCTGCCTTGTGGATGTACTCTTGGAGGCAGCTGTCGAGCACGTGCTTGAGCAGACCGGGCATGGCGTGGTTGTACTCCGGAGCAACCAGGATGATCGCGTCAGCCCGATTCATGCTGGCCGCGAAGGCGGGATCGCCGGTCCCCTGCCCGTTGTCATCCAGCATCACGGTGAGCGACCCCACATCGATCAGCTCGGTTATCACGCCATCGCGTTTCTGCAACTCCTCATGGACCAGCCGCGCGGCATGGGCGCTCATGCGGCCCTTACGGGCGGTGCCCAACACTACCGGGATGCTCAGCGGGCGGGCCTCGGCCATGGAGGCGGCCTCCAAGTGTGAGTTCAAGAGGTGGAATGCCATGGCCCCCCGAAAGGTTCCCGTCTCCCGAGCCCTGCCGAGGTCGCCGGGAATGGTTACCCTTCCTTGACAACCGTGAGTCGAGGATACCGCGATGGCCGCTGAGCAGACCGGACCGACCGGACCGGACTTGAAGAAGGGCGTTGCCGCTGCGCAGGTCCCCGATGGTGCCAGTCTGGCGGGCCAGGTGGATGGTGAAGCGGTGCTGCTGGCCCACCGGGGCTCCGAATGGTTCGCCATCGGCGCCACCTGCAGCCACTACGGCGGGCCGTTGGCCGAAGGCCTCATCGTCGGGGATACGGTACGCTGCCCTTGGCACCACGCCTGTTTCAGCCTTCGAACCGGCACGCCGATCCGCCCACCGGCGCTGAACGATCTCTCGTGTTGGCGAGTGGAGGTGCGGGATGGGAAGGTCTTCGTCGGGGACAAGATCGAGGCGCCCAGCACCGTCAGCCGCGGCTCCCCTGCGCGCGGGCCGTCTTCGGTGCTCATCATCGGGGCGGGTGCGGCAGGCAATAGCGTCTCGGAGACGCTTCGGCGAGAGGGCTACTCCGGGCCGATCACGATGGTAGACCCGGACCCCTCGGCACCGTGCGATCGCCCCAACCTGTCCAAGGACTATCTGGCGGGGAACGCCCCGGAGGACTGGATCCCGCTCCATCCACCCGATTTCTATCGAGACCGGAATATCGAGCTGCTTCGCGGCCGGGTAGCTGCGCTGGAGCCGAAGGCCGACCGGGTACGCCTGGAGAGCGGCGAGACCCGAGCCTACGGCGCCCTGGTGCTCGCCACCGGTGCCAGTCCGGTACGGCTTCCCGAGCTCGAGTCCGGGAATCCCCGAGTGCACTATCTCCGCTCGCTTGTCGACAGTCGTGCCATTATTGCTGCTGCCGAGGGGTCCCGACGCGCGGTCGTGCTTGGTGCCAGCTTCATCGGGTTGGAGGTGGCTGCCTCGCTCAGGGCACGGAAGCTGGAGGTGCACATCGTGGCCCCAGAGTCCCGGCCACTGGAAGGGGTCATGGGCCCAGAGTTAGGTAACTTCATTCGCCAGCTCCACGAGGAGCACGGCGTGATCTTCCATCTGGGTCAGACTGCGAAGCAGGTGGCCGGCGGGCAGGTCATCCTGAAGAATGGAGAGAGGCTTGCAGCAGATCTCGTGGTCGCCGGAGTCGGTGTACGCCCCAATCTCGATCTTGCGGAAGCTGCAGGGCTGACTCTCGACCGGGGGCTGGTGGTGAACGAGCGCCTGGAGACCAGCGCTCCGAGGATATATGCCGCCGGGGATATCGCCCGGTGGCCCGACCCCCATACCGGGGATCGGATCCGGGTGGAGCACTGGGTAGTCGCCGAACGCCAGGGACAAACCGTGGCGCGGAACATTCTCGGCCGGGCCGAGCGGTTCGATGCCGTTCCGTTTTTCTGGAGCCAGCACTACGACGTGCCCATCAACTACGTGGGCCACGCCGCAAAGTGGGACGCTATCGACGTCGAAGGAGATATCGGTGCTCGAGACGGCACCGTTCGGTTCCGGCGAGGGTCCAAGACCCTTGCGGTCGCGACGATCTATCGCGACCGCCAGAGTCTAGAGGCGGAACTGGACATGGAGCAAGCCGTGCGGTGATCTGCTCTACTCAGCGACTGGCGGCCTGCACGCTGGGCAAGGGGCGAATCCCGGGCACGTTCACCCGAATCCGATAGAGTCCCGTGCTCGCGGTCAGATAGAGC
>DATBKD010000076.1:0-26186 GCA_036556025.1 Gemmatimonadales bacterium
GCAGTAAGAAGTAAGAAGTGAGGAGTAAGGAGTGACGGGATGGCCCGTCATACTTCTTACTCCTCACTCCTTACTCCTCACTCCTCACTCCTCACTCCTTACTGCTCACTGCGGTTCAGCCGCCCGCAATCGCGGCCACCACGGTGATCTCGTCGCCCTCCCGCACCGGCGCCGCGAAGCCGCCGCGGAATCGGATATCCTCATCATTGAGATAGTAGGTCACGAAGGGATAGGGTCCGCCTTCCGCGTCGCGAAGACGAGGGGCGAGCCGGGGAAAGCGTCCAGCGACGTCCGCCACCACCTCGCCGAGCGTGGCGCCATCACATTCCAGGTTGGTCTGACCGTCGGCCAGACGGGCGAGGACAGTGGGTAGGCTAAAGCGCACTGGCATGGAGGGCCTCCAGCTCTCGCAGTCGGGGTGCTATGGTGGGCGCCTCGGGGAGCAGTCCGTGAAGCGCCTCGACGGTCTTGAGTCCATTACCGGTAATGCAGAGGACCACTTCGTCCTCGGGGGTCAGCTTGCCCTCCGCGGCGAGAGCGAGGGCCGCCGCGACGGTGACACCGCCAGCGGTCTCGGTGAAAATCCCGGTGGTTTCGGCCAGCAGGCGAATGCCGGCAACCAGATCGGGATCCGACACCGACGCGGCCCAGCCCCCGGTCGAACGAATCGCACCGGCCGCAAAGCGGCCATCCGCGGGGTTACCGATGGCGATCGAACGGGCAATGGTCTGGGGAACCACCGGCTCGATCTCTTGCCCTCCCCGTTCCACCAGCCGGACAATCGGCGCGCACCCGGTCGCCTGGGCGCCGTAGAGCCTGGGGGATCCGCCGGAGACCAGGCCCGCCCTCAGAAACTCGCCGAAGCCCTTGGCGAGCTTGGTAATCAGCGACCCGCCGGCCATCGGAACCACCACCGCTGAGGGCAGGCGCCAGCCCAGCTGCTCGGCGATCTCGAAGGCCATGGTCTTCGAGCCCTCACCGTAATAGCCGCGCAGGTTGATGTTGACCAACCCCCAACCGAACCGATCGGCGGCCTGGGCGCACAGCCGGTTCACGTCGTCGTAGGTACCACGCACCCGCACCAGATGAGGTCCATACACGGCGGTGCCGACGATCTTGCCCAGCTCGAGGTCATGAGGGATGAAGATCCAGGACTTGAGGCCGGCCCGGGCCGCCTGTGCGGCGACCGCATTGGCCAGGTTTCCGGTCGAGGCGCACCCGATCGTGTCGAGACCGAGCGCGCGGGCCGCGTTGATCGCGGTCGCGACGACCCGGTCCTTGAAGGAGAGTGATGGATGAGAGACGCTATCGTTCTTGATCCACACTCGAGCGACGCCGAGGCGCCGGGCGAGCCCCGGTGACTCAACCAGGGGGGTGAATCCGGTGTCCAGCGAGAGCGTCGGCTCCCCCTCGAAGGGAAGCCATTCGCGGTAACGCCAGAGCGAGCGGGGCCGTTGAGCGATGGTCTCCCTCTCTGGCAGAGGGCGCTCCGAGTCGTACAGCGGCTCCAGCGGTCCGAGACACTCCTCACAGATCGCAGTCGGAGCCGCGTCATATGCCGCGCCACAGAGCCGGCACACCAGGGGAAGCAGGCGAAGTGCCTGTTCGGTTTCCAGCCCGAGAACGGGGGCGGGAGCGGGGCTCATTCTGGAACTCCTCGCCTCGGCCCCGCTCAGCACCGCGCCCAACGAAAAGCGCCCGGTGCCAAAAAGACACTCGGGACGCGAGGCTTTTTAGCAGTTGTTTAACGTGGCTGCAATATGCCGCAAATGACCACGGGCCTTCGGTTGTATGGCTACGTTAGCAAGAACCCTCACGCGGCGCAAGGGCGATCACCAATCAGGTCCCCCGCTGGTGGGTTCCCGCAGCCGCTTCCCTTCGTGAGTCGTCAACTGCTCCCGTTGCACCGCATCGAGCAGGCGGCGAGCCTGCTCCTCGTCCAACTGCTCGACCGACTCTCCCTCGCCCGAGCCGAAGCCGCCGCCCGCCATCGCACCGACTGCCTGTTCGCGGTTTCCCTCGTAGTCGGGCTGGTTCATGTTGCCTCGCCCGTAGTCGGCCGATCGGCCGCGGCCCCGAGACCCGCCGGAAGTACGATCATCTCCCAGCCGCCTGAGAGCGAGCTCCAGATTCCACTTGGCATCCGCGTCCGCAGGATCCAGCCGCAAGGCCTCTTCATACGCCGCAACCGCTCGATGCAGACGCTCGTTGGATTCGGGGGTCTCTTCGGCGGCCCGTACGAGCGCGTTGCCCAGGTTGTAGAAACTTCGTTGCCGTAGCTGCTCCGGCCCCCAGGTCGCCTGGCGGAACCGATCCGCCGCATCATCGTAGCGTCGGAGGCGGTACAAGGCATTGCCGGTCTGATAGACCAATTGGGGAGTGCTGTCCTTCGCCAGGGCGCGTCGGTAGGCGTCGTAGGCTTCGTGATAGTTACCGGCCTGGTAGAGCCGATCCCCTTTGCCGGCATCGCCGGCGCACCCGATCAGCGTGAGCAACACCAGCGCGACGGCCGAGCCAGCCACCGTCCGTCCCGTCCGCCTGGTCCCCCCGCCTTGCGGTGTCCGCCCGGTCCGCCGGGTCCGTCTGGTCCGTCCCATCCAACTCTCCCATCCGAGTAGCAGCACCGCGGCCCCCAGCGGCCATTGAAAACGGTCCGCCCGCTCCCTCGACTTCTGACTCGAGAGAGTGCGAACCCGCACTTTCCCCAATGAGGCCGTGAGCTGGCGCAGGTCGAGCGGCCGGTCCCAGCGGGCAAATGTCCCCCCGGTCGCCGCGGCTACGTGACGCAGATCCTCTTCCTGAAGTCGCGAGATCGCGATCCGTCCGATGTTATCTCGATGAAAGGGCTCCGGAGCCTCGGAGCTGTCCGCGGGTACCGGAGCACCGGCACGGGTGCCGACGCCGATGGTGAAGACCGGGATGGCCAGCCGCCGGACCCTGGCGATGGCGTCATTCAGGTCCCCTTCACCGCTCTCGCCGTCAGATACCACCAGGATCGCGCGCCGCCCTCGCTCGCCTTCGTGCTCGAACGTCTGGGCCGCGGTCGCCAGCGCAGCGGAAAGGTCGGTGGCCGGGTCGCCCAGGTCATCGGTGCTTGCGGCGTCGAGAAAGAGCCGGAGGGTGGCCTGATCCGGGGTGAGCGGGAGCTGGAGAAAAGCGCCGCCGCCGAAGACGATGAGCCCCACGCGATCGCCAGGTGAGGCGGAGACGGTCTCCCATGCGAGGCGCTTTGCCAGAGTGAGGCGCGCAACCCGACCCGCTCCCGACCGCAGCGAAACGTCGGGGACGTTCATCGAGCGGGAGAGGTCGAGCACGACTACCACGTCTCGACCGGTTTGGGCCAGCTCTGCCTCCCGTTCGCCAAACTGCGGGCGCGCCAGAGCGAGCAGCCCGAGCGCCACCGCGGCCACGCCCAAGCTGGAGCGGATCCTCGTCGCCCGATCGGAGGGGAGATTGGAGCTTCGGACCAGGACAGCCGGATCGCCGAAGCTCACGAGTTGCGCCCGGCGGCTCCGTTCTGCACGGACGACCAGAACGAACCCGAGCGGGAACAGCACAGCCGCCAGGAGAAGCAGCCCCGGGTAGGCGAAGCTCATCGCTCCCTCATGGCAAGCTCCGCAGCCGAGTCGCCCGGAGCACGATCTCCCCAGCGAGCAGAAGGAGAGCCGGCGCCAGCAGCCAGAGATACAGCTCGCGATAGTCGCGCGTCTCGCTGATGCGAACGTCGTTGCGCTCGAGCGGATCGATCTTGTCCATGATCTCCTGCAGGGCTGCCGGGTCCGTCGCCCGGAAATAGTCCCCGCCGCTTCGCTCAGCGATCCGCCGCAGCACGGCCTCGTCCGAGCCGGTCAGCCGATCCGGAGTCCGTCCCTGTCGCCAAATGAATCGCTTGTCCAAGGCGGTCGTGTCTTTGGCGCTCACACCGATGGTGTGAATCCGGACGCCAAGAGCGTGGGCCACTTCGGCCGCGACGAACGGCGTCGGCTTGCCGGTATTGTTGGCTCCATCCGTGATCAACACGATGGCGCTCGCCTTGTTCGGAAGATTCTTGAGCTGGTTGAGACACATGGCCAGCGCGGTGCCGATGGCGGTGCCATCGGGCAGCATGCCGATGTCCACGCGCTTGAGCATCTGGCCCACCAGCCCCACATCCGGGGTGAGCGGCGCCTGGAGAAACGAGCGTCCGGCAAAGATCACCAGGCCGAGAAGATCGCCGTCGCGGCGGCGGGTAAATTCGCTCAGCACCTGGCGGGCGACCTCCAACCGATTCCCCGGCTTGAAGTCGCTGGCCTTCATGCTGCTGGAGATGTCGAGCGCCAGCATGATGTTACGAGAGCGGCTGCTGATCTGGCGGATCTCGTGCGGCATCTGCGGGCGAGCCAGCGCCGCGATCAGCAGGATCAAGCCGATGACTCGAAGCATTTCGGGAAGACGCCGCCACCGGACGCGCCGAGTGGATCGGATGTCGTCCAGAAAGTGCAGCCCGGGAAAGGCCAGGCGGCTTGCGGGTGGGCGCCGACGCTCGCGCCACATCCGCCAGGCGAGCGCCAGCGGGAACCCGAGCAGGACGAGGAACAGCGGGTCAGCGAAGCGCATCGACGGTCTCCGCGCGGCGCGCCGCCCGGTGCCAGCGCGCCAGGAGGTCTCGCGCGGCTCGAGTACAGTTGGCAGCGGTCGCCACATCGGGACGCACTCGGGCGAACTTGACGAGATCGGCTTCGTCCAGCAGCTCCTCGCACCGTCGCCGCAAGCCGAACTCCGACAGGTGCGGCGGCAAGGACCAGAGCAGCTCGGCAGTGGTTCGCTCTCGAGCGGGAAGCTCCTCGCCTGCCTCGAGGTAATCGCGTAAGACGTCAGCCACTGCCTGGTAGTGGCGCGCCACCTCTCCCTGAGCCGGCCAGGACGCGCCCTCGATCTGGTCCAGCTGGGCGAGGGCAGCTTGGTAGGCGGTCGGCGCCACCGGCTTCGGCACGATCTCCTCGACCACTACCGGCGGAGCGTGCCCCGGCTGGTGCCTGCGCCGGCGTATCCCATACCACCCGATGCCCAGGACGATCCAAGCTGCCAGCACGAGAGGGATGAGCGGCGGTCCCGGTGCACCCTCGAGCTCTTTGATGTCTCGCAGCGACGGATTCCCTGGCGGGAGCACCGGCACGATCTCGACCGACGCGCTGTCGCTCAACACCGTTGCCCGGGTGACCCCCTTCACTGCGCGCATGAACGGCAGACCAAACTGGGGCACCGCCTGAGGGCCGAGACGATAAAACGCGATTCGGGCCCGACCGCGGAAGATCCGGTCCGCGCCGCGCTGAAGTTTCTCCACTGACAGGATCCGAACGCCTTCGGAGAGCGTGTCCACCGGCCGCGGGATGGTGTCGTAGAGGAGATCCCGCTCATCCAGTCGCAGGCGAAAGCGGATGGACACTGGATCGCCGACAGCGGCTTTGGTGGTTTCGGGGATGACCTCGAAGTGCTGGTCGGGAAGCTGAGCGGATGCAGCGCGGGCGACTAGCAGGACGGCCCCGAGCAGAGTCCTGAGTCCGTGGTCGGACTTCATCGCCACAACATCCGCTCCCGCCGGCGGAAGAACGCCAGCAGTGGCTCGGCGTAGGGTTTGCCGGTCTCCAGCCGCAGCAGATCGACCCCGCGCTCGCGTAGGCTGCCCTCCAGATCCCGATCGAACTCCTCGGCTCGTTGGCGGAAGCGGTCCCGCAGCGCCCTGTCGCTGGTATCGACGCATTTCCAGCTGGAGCCCTCCGGATCCCACAGCGTCGCCAGCCCGACATCGGGCAGCTCCCGCTCTCGGGGATCCAGCAATTGCACTGCGATCACATCATGTCGTCGAGCCAGTCGGGCCAGGGCAGCCTCGAACCCGGTGGTGAGGAAGTCAGAGACCAGGAACAGAACGGCACGGCGCCGCAGCAGCGGCTCGAGATAGCTCAGTGCGCCGCCCAGGTCGGTGCCCCTTCCGGCCGGCTCGAAGCCCAGCAAGTCGCTGATGGCCCGCAGCACATGGCGACGGCCTTTTCGAGGAGCGAGATAGCGTTCCACCCGATCGGTCGCGAAGAGTGATCCCACCCGATCGTTGTTGCGCGCCGCCGCCAGGGCGAGCACCGCACAGACCTCTGCGGCGAGATCGGCCTTGGTTCGAACCCTGCTCCCGAACGCGCCGGAGGCGCTGAAGTCGATCAGGAACAGGACGGTGAGCTCGCGCTCCTCGAGGTAGCGCTTGACGTAGGTGTTGCCCAGCCGCGCGGTCACGTTCCAATCGATGGTGCGCACGTCGTCGCCCGGCTGATACTCCCGCACCTCGGCGAACTCGACACCTCGCCCACGAAAGGCGCTGGAGTACTCTCCGGCCACGATGTCGCGCACGAGATGGCGGGTGGTGATCTCGATGCGGCGGACTTCCTGATTGACCTCCTCCGGCGTCATGGGACGGGTACAGCTTCCAGGATTCGCTCCAGCAGCGCGTCGGGTCCGACCCCCTCGGCGTCGGCGCGGTAGGTGAGGATGACCCGATGCCGGAGGACATCCAGTCCAAGTGCCTTGATGTCATCGGGAATCACGTAGGGGCGGCCGCGCAGGAACGCGTGGGCCTTGGCGGCCCGAAGCAGGAAAATGGCAGCTCGTGGCGAGGCGCCGTACTCGACCATCGGCGTGAGATCAGTCAGACCGGCGGTGGCCGGTTGGCGTGTGGCGGCTACGACATCGAGCACATAGTCCTTGATCCGGTCGTCCGCGTAGATCGCATGCACCAGCCGGCGAGCGCTCAAAATTTGCTCAGGATCCAGGACCGCGCTCGCGGTCGGCTCCGGGCCGGCGGTCATTCGATCCAGCACCAGGCGCTCCTCCCGGCGCTCCGGATAGGTCACGACCAACTTGAACATGAACCGATCCACCTGGGCCTCGGGCAGCGGGTAGGTCCCCTCGTGCTCGATGGGGTTCTGCGTCGCCAGCACCAGGAAGAGCTCGGGCAGCGGAAAGGTCTGCCCGCCGATGGTCACCTGCTTTTCCTGCATCGCCTCGAGCAAGGCGCTCTGCACCTTGGCCGGAGCGCGATTGATCTCGTCGGCCAGCAGCAGGTTGGTAAAGATCGGTCCGCGCTGGACGGTGAAATCGCCGCTGCGCTGGTTGTAGATCATGGTGCCGATCAGGTCGGCGGGGAGCAGATCGGGAGTGAACTGGATCCGGTGAAACGCCGCCGACATGGTGGCGGCGAGCGTCCGGACGGCAAGCGTCTTCGCCAGGCCGGGTACCCCTTCCAGCAGCACATGCCCGTCGGCCAGGAGCCCGATGAGCAGCCGCTCCAGCATGGGCCGCTGGCCGACGATCACCCGGCCCAGTTCGGCCATCAGCTCACCGACCAGACGGCTTTCGTCCTCGATTCGGCCGGCCGGAGGAAGTGCCGGATCGGCGAAACGCTCAGGCAGGGAGGTCATGGGAGGGAAGATAGTGAGCTTTCGCGGCGACGGGTCAGGGATCCGAGCCGCGGGTCACAAGTCGCAAGTGGCACCTGCTTGCCACTATCCCACCAACGTCACCACCCCGGCGAGGACCAGGGCTCCCGCCCAAAGCAGGTCCACGTTGACCCAGGCCCGCCGAAGCACACTGAGGCCTATTGCCTCAAAGACGACGAGGGCCACGGCACCCATCACCAGAAACATGGTCCCCGTGTGCACCGCGACCAACCCCACGCTGTTGGCCGAGCCATGCACGATGACTGGTGCCAGCATGAGTCCAGCCCCGTGCCCGGTCGCCATCAGAAATGACCACAGCACCAGATCCCCAGGGCCGACCCGCATCCCCACCCAGCGAAAATGCGCGCGGGGACGTATCAGTCGAAAGCAGCCGAACCCGATGAGGAGCGCGCCGGCGAGGCCTCTCAGCGGGAGCGGCGGAAGCGCAATGCCCCCGAGAACCAGGACCAGCACCACCGCACCTACGGCGATGGCATGCCCCACCGCGATCGGCCCAAGGGCGAGGAGGACCGCCGAGCGGCGACCCTCCTGAAATCCCAGGGCCACCGCGAACAGCCATCCCATCGCCGGATTGAGACCGTGAAAGGCCCCGAGCAACGACACGGCTGCCCAGGGCCATGCTCCACTCAGGGAAAGCAGTACGAATCCGACGACGCGTCTCCTCCCTGCAGGCGGACCTGATGGGGCCGCTCACCGGAGAATTCGAGGAAGAAGTTCGAGTCGACTTTCATCCCGCCGCCCGGATCGGCGTCCACCTTGGCCATCCAGCCGCGGACTCCCTCCGGATAGAACTGGATGTCCCAGGGGATATAGAGCGAGTTGGTGAAATAGACCCGCCGTCCGTCCCGGCTCACCTCGACCATTTGAGGGCCGCCATTGAGCGGACCCGAACGGGGATGGGATGCATGACGCACGATCCCGCCGAGATGGACACTCCCGGTCTGCCGCGGGTGAAACGGATCGCTGACGTCGTACTGGCGAAGCTCGCCGGTCCCCCAGCAGGAGACGTAGAGCGTGCGGTCATCCACCGACAGATCGATGTCGGTCACCAGCGGCGGCACCGCTTTGAAAGGTTGAAGCGCGGGCGGGAGCAGGTCGGGATCCGCCGGCTCGGCCGGGATCTCGATCACCTTGTCGATGGCCCAGGCGCCGTTCTTCAGGTGCCAGAGCCAGATGGAGCTGGAGAGGTTCGCGATCGACACCACCACGCCGACGAAGCCATAGGACTTTCGTGGGTCGTGCGCCGGCCGGAGCTCCAGGGTGATCTGGTCGTCGTCCCCGACCGGGAGCGCCTGCAGGTGCCGGCGGCGGCGCAGATCCCACAGGTGGATTTGCCGTCCGTACTTCTTCGCCAGCAGCAGCTCGGGGTTGAGTCCCCCTTCGATCATGTCCGGCGTTCCCCACTCGCTGCTGACCATGATGTCCTGCGTAAGGTGCCACCAGGCGTCATATGCCAGGTACTGGGGTCCGCGCTCCCGCTCCCACTGCCCTTTGATCTCGAAGGTGTCATGATCCATGAGAAACACCCCGCCCGGTCCCTTTCCTTCGGGCGATCCCAGGGCGCTGACGTAGATCCCTTCGGGCCCGCAGTGCACCGTGTGTGGCCGGGTGTAGCCGGCCTTGGCGGCCACTTCGGCCGGCTCCAGCACCTTGACGATCCGGGGCCGCTTGGGATCGGGCTTGGTGTCGACGATATAGATCCGAGATGATCGCAGGCCGGGAACGATCAGGTAGCGGCGCTCGACGTGCGGATGAGGTGCGTAGGGGCAGAGTGCCGAGCTGCAGGCATTCCAGCCGAAGTGATGCAGCTCATCGCCCACATTGGGCATCTGCAGGCGACCGACCTCTTTGGCGTATGTGGGCGAGGCCGGATCGAGATCGATCACGATCAGCGCATCCGGTCCGCTGCCCGTCGGGTTGATGGTGACGGCGTAGGCGAGTGTTTCGGCCGGTGCCTGTGCTGCCAGTTTGGGGGAGGGATAAAAGGTGGGATCCGGCAACATGGTGGGATAGCCCGACGACATGGACACGCTCCTTCAGGGGTTCCGAATTTCCCAATAATGGAATCCCCATGAAGAAACCGCCAATGTCGCCCCGCTACCGCCGCCTCCTCCTATGGCCCATTGAAGGCGGGGTCGCTCGCTCGCGTCCGCAACTCAGTGGCGTCGCCCCGCAACCAGCCGCCCCTGAAGTCGAAGTGCCGCTCGTCCAGGATTCTGCTGTTGAGTGCGGCGGTACCCTGCTGCTGGACCTGCCAGAGCAAGAGCTTGGCCCCCAGTTCCGCCGCAGGCTCCCAGACACCCGGCTCAATATCGGGATAACGGGCCGCGAACTCAGGCCTGAGCCTGGCCTCTCGGGGCGTGGAATCCATTCCTACCTCCAGCGTTAGCGAGTGCAGCCGTGCGTCGGGGGCCGCAGGGCCAGGGATTATGCAGCCGCCTGACCGGGTCCACCAGCCCTAGGGCGGTAGCCATCAGCCCCTCCCGTACCATCCGGAACCAGCGCAACTTTGGGACGCATGGCCCGTTCCAAATCCTTTCGGCGCATCGCGGTGGTCTTCGACACCCCCTACGGCGGGTGGGACCATCCTGACCACGAGCGTCAGATGGTGACCGAAGTTGAGGCGTGGCACCACGATGAGCCGGAGATGGAATATCAGGTCGCCGACGCCCTCAGGCAGCAGGGCCACGAGGTCTTCCTCCTGGGCGTGCGGGACGACCTCAAGTACCTGGTGGACGCCTTGGCCGAAGTCCGCCCAGATCTGGTCTTTAACGGGGTCGAGGCGTTCCATGGCGACCCCACCCTGGAGTACTTGGTGCCGGGGATGCTCGAGGCGGAGGGGTACCGCTTTACCGGGTCTCCACCGCTGGCGCTGTTGGTCTCACGCAACAAGGCCATGAGCAAGAAGGTGCTCGCCTACCACGGTATCCGGGTACCGGGGTTCGTCAGCTATCGTCCGGGGGAGCCGGTGGGAGAGGGATCCAGCCTCCCCTTTCCCCTCATCGTCAAGCCGCTCCTAGCCGATGCCTCCGCCGGCATCGCCCAGGCGTCGGTGGTCCAGGATCCGGGCGCCCTGGCTGACCGGGTGGCCTTGATCCACCAGCGTTTTCAGCAGCCGGCCATCGCTGAGGAGTTCGTCGAGGGCCGGGAGCTGTATGTCAGCGTCATCGGGAATGGGGACTCACTCGAGGTTCTGCCGATCACCGAGATGGTCTTCGACAAGCGCAAGACCCGTCCGGAAGAACGTATTGCCACCCAATCGGCCAAGTGGGACGAGGACTATCGGGCTCGCAAGGGAATTCGTAACCTCTTCGCCCGGCCCATTGCAGTGAGTGCCCGGGAACGCATCGAGTCTATCTGCCGCACCGCCTTTCGGGCGCTCTGGTTGAGGGACTACGCCCGGTTGGATGTCCGCCTCGCTCCGGACGGGGAGATCTGGTTTCTCGAGGCCAATGCCAACCCTTTTATCAGCTACGGGCATGACATGGCGAATGCGGCGCAGAAGGCAGGCATGGATTACAAGGGCTTCATTCAGCGCCTGGTGGAGGAGGCGATGAGCCGCTATGAGCGCGCTTAGACGGCGTCGCGAACGGGCGCCCAGCCCGGAGCTGCGCTGCATCTGCGGCCATGAGCTCAGCCGCTATTGGCGCTACTGTCCCAATTGTGCCCGTTCACTCCTCTGGCGCGACAGCGACAACCTGACCGGGGCCGAGTGTTACAACTGCGGCTGGATCGTGTCCGACAAGTTCAGCTACTGCCCCTGGTGCGGGGTCGACATCTACGAGGAGGGCTATTCCAGCGAGCGGCCGCTCAATGCCCCCAAGGGATTCAGGATGGATGCCCGCTGTGACTGGGGCTGCGGTGGCGGGGTGCAGTATCCCATGAGTCATTGCCCCTGGTGTGGCCGGCCGCAGTCGTGGGGAGAGGAAGATTCCTTCGAGGGCGAATGCCCGCATTGCGGCCGTGGAGTAGACGACTGGATGAGCGCCTGCCCCTGGTGCGGCAGCGACGCCACCGGACGGGATCTCATCCCTCGCGCTCTCACCCGGGTGCGACGCCTGTTGCTGGTGTCCCGGGTGCGGGATTGGGGCTACCGGGTTCTTCTCCGCCCCGGCGTCTCCGGAGTGGACCCTCGCTATCCCAAGATCGTGGAGATCGAACAGCGCTACGTGGTCGGCAAACGGCGGCAGGACGAGATCCCCTGGACCATGCTGGTGGGACTCATCACCCACGAGCTGGGTCACAGCCTGCTCTATCATCACTGGGACTGGACTCGCGCACGCCGATTCACCCGCGCCTTCGGCGCGGTGGACAAGGCGTACCGCGGGATGGACAATACCTGGGTCTACTTCCAGCGTCGCCGGGTGGCCATCGCACCGCGAGACTTCGTGAGCACCTACGCGGCCAAGCACCCGCAGGAGGATTTCGCGGAGACGTTCCGATTCTACGTCACCCGTCGCGGCCGACTGCGGGACCTGTTCGCGGAGTTCGGGCAGAAGCGGAAGGGCGTGATCCTGTACGAGAAGTTCCTGGTGCTGCACGATTTCGTGCGGGCGCTGCGAGGGTGGGGGTGATGGGACGGGCGGAAGTCCTACCGCCCGTCCGCCAAGACCTCCATCGCCGCGTTTCGCCCGTTGATCCCGATCACGCTGCCTCCGGGGTGGGTGCAGGCTCCGCAGAGATAGACGCCGGGCATGGGGGTTCGTGCCTGGAGCCTCCGGTCCCACATGTACTCCGGCAGAATCTCTCCCTGAAAGATGTGCCCCCCGGTGAGACCGACGCGGCGCTCCACATCAGGCGGTCCCAGAACCTCCATCGTGATGATCGCGCGGGGAAGGTTGCTGCAGAACCGAGCGATCGAGTCTACCACCACTTTGCCCACTTCCTCCCTCCGGGAGTTCCAGTCGCCCTCCAGGAACCGGTTGGGGACATATTGGGAAAACACGCTCAACGTATGAATCCCGTCGGGAGTCACACTGGGATCGAACACCGTCTGGAGATAGAGCTCGTTCCAGGTTCGCGGCGGAAGCCGTCCCGAGCGGGCCATGCGATGGTGGTCCAGCCATTCCTCTTTGGTGAGGGGCGTGTTCACCTGACCGGTGTGATGGGGACAGCGCGTGCCCGGTCGAGCAGTGAAGTTGGGTAGCTCCGACAGGGTCATGTTCACCTTGACGGTGACACTCTCGACCGGGATCTCTCGCACCCGCTGCGCCCAGGCCGGGTCGGCCGCGGCATCGAGGAGCAAAAGCGTCACTCTGGGATCGGCATTGGAGACGATTGTCGGGGCGCGGATCATTTCTCCCGACGCCAGCTCCACGCCGTGACGCGGGTGAATCCGGGCCACCGGAACGCCCGCGGCGACGACTGCGCCTACCTCCCGCGCGATGTCGCAGAGCAGGAAGGACACCATCCCCATTCCGCCCTCGACATAGCCCCAGGTCCCGGGCATTCCCCCCATCCGACCCGAGGCATGATGGAAGTAGATCGAGGCTGTGCCGGGATCGTGCGGGCTCGCATTGGTGCCGATGATTCCCTGCCCCAGATACGCGAGCTGCAGTCGTTCATCCTGGAGATAACGCTCCACCAGCTCGACCATCGACCATTCGAACAGCAGCCCACAGGCCTCCGGGTCACGGCCCAGGCGGCGTTCGATGTCCTCCCGGCTCGGCGCGGGTCCAATCCAGAGGTCGCCGCTGCCCTCGGGCCGCAGGGCGTCTCGTAGCCGGCGTTTGACGTCGTGCATGGCACGCCAGCCCTCCAGATCGCCGGGAGCGAACTGCTCGATCTCGGCCTCGCAACGGCGATCGTCGTTCCACAGTTGAATGCTCGATCCGTCTTCGAAGGGCACGAACATGCCTCCGGTCGCCGGCATCCAGCGAAAGCCGTGACCGGGGAGATCCAGCTCGCTGATGATCAACGGATGCAGCAGACCGGCGACGTACGCGCAGGGGGACATTCGCACCCTGGGCCACGGCTCCTCCAGAGTGCACGCGCCTCCGACCTGGGCCCGGCTCTCCAGCACCAGTACCTTGCGACCGGCCCGGGCGAGGTAGGCGGCGCAGGCAAGCCCGTTGTGTCCAGCGCCCACCACAATGACATCCCAGGTCCGGCTCGCCAGGTCGCGAACCGGTTCCGGCAGCCCGATACGGCCGAGCACCGCTGCGGTGGGACTCAGGGTCATGGGCGGTAAGGGCGGTAAGGGCGGTAGGGCAATGCGTGGGTCCCGGCACCGAGTGCGGGATTCCCCCAGAAATATGCCCTTACGAAGTTACCAACATACTATCTTTACCGCCCTTACCGCCCTTACCGCCCTTACCGCCCTTACCGCCCTTACCGCCTTTACCGTCATGACCGACCGTCTCTACTACACCGATAGCTACCTCCGCGAGTTCGACGCCGCGGTGGTGGAGCGAGCCGACGAAGGACGGACCGTCTTCCTCGATCGCACCGCCTTTTATCCCACCAGTGGAGGACAACCCAACGATCTCGGACAACTGGGTGGGCGGCGGGTCGTCGACGTGGTCGACCTGGGTGAGCGAATCGCCCATCGCCTTGCCCAGCCGCTCCAAACTCAGGACGGCGTCAAGGGCGAGATCGACTGGACTCGTCGGTTCGACCTTATGCAGCAGCACACGGGTCAGCACTTGCTCTCCGCCGTGATCGCTGAGCTGTTCGGCTATCACACGGTGAGCGTCCACTTCGGCGAACGCAGCTCCACTCTGGACCTCGAGATCGGTACTTTCTCTCCCGGCCAACTGGTCGCCGCAGAGGATCGGTCCAACGAGATCGCGGTGGAGAATCGTCCGGTGCAGGTGACCTTCGAGCGCGCTGATTCAGTCACCGGATTGCGCCAGGCGTCGGAGCGTCAGGGGACGCTTCGGATCGTCACCATCGAGAAGTTGGATCGGAGCGCATGCGGAGGAACCCACGTCAGACGCACGGGGGAGATCGGGCCGATTCTCCTGCGCAGGGTGGAGCGGGTAAAGCAATCCGCCAGGCTGGAATTTCTCTGCGGTGGCAGGGCAATTCGCCGGGCACGGGCGGATAAAGAGCTACTGGCTCGGCTGGCGGCAGGTTTCTCGGCCGCTGCCGATGAGCTCCCCACCCTGGTAGAGCGCCTCCGCACGGACTTGAAGGACGAAACCGCCACTCGGCGGGCTGTGGAGACCCAGCTCGCTGATGTTCAAGCTCGCGAGCTGCACCAGGCGGCCGTGCCCGACGCGCGAGGCATCCGCGTAGTAGTGCGGCGCGAGGTTGAAGGACCCGTCGACCGCTTCAAAGCGCTGGCGCAAGCCATGGCTGCGCTTCCCCGCACGCTGTTCGTGGGCACGGTGAGCCAGCCGCCCGGCCTGCTGGTCGCGGCATCGGAGGATTCGGGAATTGATGCGGGGCGATTGCTACGTGCGGGACTCGAACCGGCTGGCGGCCGCGGTGGCGGCTCGGCTCGTACGGCTCAGGGAAGCCTGAAGGATCCTGCGGCCCTCGAGGGCGTCATCGCCGCGATCACGAGGGGGTGAGTCAGACGACGAAGGGGCTATTCATCCGAGTTGGTGCCGCCCATCTGCCCTTCCAGCATGCCCCCCAGATTCACGCCCTCGGCCCCAAGCAGCCGGAAGAGCTCCCACTCAGCGGCGCGCGCGGCCTGGACTCTTCTGCCGTTGTACATGAGCGAGATCACCAAGGCCCCGTCCGCCCGCCCCAGATAACCCGCGAGATTCGCCGCATTGTCCAAGGTGCCGGTCTTGGCGTGAACCACCCCGCGAAGCAGCCCGCCGCGCAGCCGCCGCAGGGTCCCGGTGCCGTTGGCCGGCAGCAGCAAGGGGAAGCGCTGGTTCCCCCGGATCTGCGGATAGCGCGCGAGGTAGAGCATCTGGGTGAGCGGACTCATGCGGTTGAGCTCGCTGAGCCCGCTGCCGTCCACGAACTGAACCCGGGCGGCGGGCCCGACAACCTGACGCACATGCTGGGCGACCAGCTCCGGTCCCGCGGTCTGGCTGCCCGAGGCCCACTGCAGCAGCAACTCGGCGCCGATGTTGAGGCTGCGCCGGTTGACCTCAATCGCGATACTGTCGAGCGGGGCGGATTCGACTTGAGCCAGCACCGTGGTCGCCTGAGGTGGCAGGCCGGCGGGCCCACCGGGATTGATCCACTGGATGCCGGCGCGCTCCAATGCGGCCGCCCATGCCGCCACCAGGAGCTGTCCCGGATCGTGGGCGACTGCGGAGATGCCGGCAACCCGTCGGTCGATCCCGATTCTTCCAACCAAGGTCCACCCACCATCCGAGTCGGAGACCAGCGACAAATGCTTGCCGGTCCCATCGACCGTCCGGGCGGACACTCTGACCAACCGGGCAACGCCTTCGGGATACGCGCTCACCAACACCGGCTGCGAACCGAGCTCGGGCCCGGGGCGAAAGGTGAGGGAGATGGTGTTTTCATGGAGGGTAACCGGGCCGACCGGCGGGGCATACAGCTGACCCTGAAACTCGGACGACCAGACCGCAGGGTAGCGGGAGACGGCCTCTCCGGTTCGGCTGCACAGGGCGAGCGGGCCATAGAGCGCCCGAATACCTCGCTCGCGCAGTTGCTTGGCAAGCTCGCGCAGGGTCGGACCCTTCCGTCCCGAGCGCTCAAGGGTGGGATCTCCGCCGAGCTCCAAGGCCCACCGGCCGATCCAGCGTCCAGTCGCCGGCTCAACCACCCCGTCGCCGATCACCCGGGTGGTTATGCGCGCCTCGCCGCCGACTCGCGAACGGGTATATCCGGTGGTGAACAGCTTGGCGGTGGACGCCGGGATCAGCTCTAACTCAGGGCTCACGCTCCACAGAATCCGGCCGTCCATCGAACCGATCGCGATGCCCCACTCGCCACCGGAGGTGCGGCTCACGGTGCGACGATACCACTCGTCCAGATCGGTGTGCTCGCGGTCGGAGAGCTGCTGGGCATGCAACGGCAGCGCGGCAGCAGCGCCCACAGCGAATACGGAAATGACCAGCGTCCCGCGCAGACGTTGGAACATGAGGGTCCGTTCAAGGGGAATGGGTAGAGCAACCCAGGCCTGCCGGGAGAAGCCAGTAGCAATCGCCAGGCCATTGATATCATATTGATTGGCAATGAGTTACAACGGGAGTTCCGATTCGGATTCGGGCGTTTCGCCACACCCAGTGAGCTGCTCGCTGCTCACTGCCGTTTACTGCGGTTCAGATGGCCTCGAGAGCGTGCAGCAGGTCTTTGGCGCTGGCCCACCGGTCGTCGGGTCGGCGGGCCAGTGCCCGCAAGATCACCTTGGACAAGGCAGCCGAGACGTCGGGATTCAGCGTGGCAGGATCGGCCGGCGGCTGCACCAGATGGCGGCTGAGGAGGGCCATGACGGTGGGCGCTTCGTACACCGGCCGGCCGGTGACGCACTCGAAGAGCACCGCCCCGGTGGAGTAAAGATCGGCTCGCGCATCCACCAATTCGCCGAATAACTGCTCTGGAGCCATGTACTGCGGCGTACCCACCACCAGCCCGTGTGCAGTCAGGGTCTGCCCGCCTTCCAACCGCTCGCTCAGCCGCGCGATCCCAAAGTCCATCACCTTGAGGAAGCCGGCGGGATCCACCAGCAGGTTCTGCGGCTTGATGTCGCGATGGATGATGCCCTCCTCATGCGCCACCTCCAACGCTCGGCAGAGCTGTTTGCCGATCGTCAGGGCAGCCGGCACTGCCAGACGGCCCGCATCGCGGATGAGCACCGCGAGCGTTGTCCCATGGACGAACTCCATGGTGATGTAGTAGATCCCGTCTGACTCCCCCAGATCGTAGGTCCGGACCACGTTGCGATGGGCGATGCGCCGGGCCAACCGCAGCTCCTGCTTGAACCGCTCGAGCATCCTCGGATCCATGCCGCTGAGCTCGGAGCGAAGCGCCTTGAGGGCGACGGTCTCTCCCACCTCGCGATCGAACGCGCGGTATACCACGCCCATGCCCCCGGATCCAAGCAGCTCCTGGATATCGTATCGGCTGGCGAACCGCGCACCAACCGCCAGCAGTCCGTCGTACCGAGGCTGCGTCACCGTGCCCGCCGGGTGCCCGCCGGTCTGGAGATATTCCACCAGGCGATCCTTCTCCTTCAGCTCCTCGATCATCCGACTGAACGCTCCGGCCAGCTCGCCGATCTCGTCTGTGGTAGGGACGTTGATGGGAGCCGTGTAGCTCCCCTCGGTCACCTGACGGGTTGCCTGCACCAGACGTTGCACTGGCCGGGTGATTTGCCGGGCCAGGATCACCGACGAGGCGAGCGCCAGCAGGAGTCCTCCGGCGAAGGCCCACCCGATCGCCCGACTGAGTTGGCGATAGGCTACCAACTCCGTCTCTCTCGAGTGCAACCCCAGGTAGCCGCCGACCGGAATGCCGTCCGCCGTTCGCAGCACCCCGATGATGCCCTCGTATCCTCCTTGAGCGGTTCCCAGGCGGAATCGTCTGGCCGTGGTGTCCCGGGCGCCGCTGTCCATCGGCAGCTGCTGAACTGCCTCCTTCAGGTTGGGCACCGCAAGGGTGGAGATGGCCACCTGGGGGACGCCCAACGTGTCGCGGGAGAAGAAGACGATCTCGGAGTTGGTGTGTCGCTTGAGCACCCCGGCGAGCGCGCTGTCCACGCGGAGCGCGGCGACCACCACGCCAAACGGAGTGCCCACTCCCGGCGTCGTCGCCGGCACGCCGACGGCCTGGAACAGTTCGTCGCCGGCCGGGCCGGGCTCCAGCCAGAGCCCTTCGGTCGTCTGCCCCTCCAGCGCACGCCCAATGAGCGCACCTCGAGAGAAGTCCTGATCGTAGGCGTTACGCTGGGCGGTCCATGCCTTGAGCACCCCATTGCCGTCGGTGATGAGCACCCAATCCGCCCCGGTCTGGCGCCGGAGCTCATCGCTCTGATCCAGCAGATTGGCTCGGTCGTTGGCCCGAAGGGCTTCCCCGATGCGGGAGACGTAGGCGGGAACCTGCACCAGCGCGGCGGCCAGCTGTCGCAGCGTTCGGCTGCGGCCGACCAGGGCATCCCCGATCGCGTCCTCGGTTGCCCGCAGGGCACGCTCGGAGGCCGCGTCAGCCGCGCTGTTCGCACGGATCTTGGTGACCACCAGCGCGGCTCCCAGGGCGGCCACCACCACAAACGCCGTGCCGGCGAAAATCTTGGTGCCGAGGGGAAGTCTCATCCGAGACCTTCGGCCGACTGCGATGTCAGTACCGCCGTCCCTGGAGCGCGTAAGGTTGGCCGAACTTGTTGAGGTGCGGTTTGAACTGATAGCCGCGGGCATCCAGCTGAAAGCCAAGGTCGTGCAGCCCGTCGGGCCCCACCGTCAGATCGCGAGTCACTTCCCGAGCTCGCTCGTGCCAGGCGTGGAACACGTACTTCCCGGGAGGCACTCTCGGGATAGTGAACCAGCCGTCGCTCCCCGGCTGGGCGAAGTAAGGGTTGTCCCGCACGATCACGAGCGCGCTCATTTGGGCGTGGACGTTACAGTATACCGAGACGATTCCGGGCCGGGAGAACCGCGTCTGGGGCCGGGCTCCGCGCCCATATAGCCCCAAATCGAAGGGATTCTCCTTGGAGAGCGAAAAGACGTTGTGGTTGAACGGATCGTGGTTGGGAAAGGCAACCGCGGAGCCCACTGGGATCACCAGTACATGCGGGGTGAACTCCTTCGATGCGGTGGAGATCTCCACTTCCATCGGTTTGATCGGCACTGGAGCGGTGCTCTCGAGCCAGACGACCGCCTGGCCCACGTCTTCCGCCAGACTGTCTCCCTTATCCAGTACCGTGAGGCGCCCTCTTACATCGCCGATTCGGTGAGACGTGGCGGTCAGCGGAAGCGCGGCAAGCATGAGCCCCGTCAGACCGATCCGGCGGAGGAGACCATCGCACTGTACTTTACCTCGCATGCCCCAAAGGTTATCGCCCGCCTTCAGACCCGTCAACGCGAAGCCCATGACGCATAGCACAGCCAATCGCGGCTTGCTCCTCAGCCTCACTTTCGCAAGTCTTCTGACCCATTCGCTCGAGGGTCAACAGTCATCCATTCAAGCCGCCGTGCACGGCTTGGTCTTAGTCAACGCGTTCTACAACGACGCCAAGGTCAACAACAGCGATGTCCCGCAGCTTGCCCTCCGGCCCGATCCTTTAACTGGGCCTCCGGCGAGCGCCGCCGGAGCCACGGTGCGCCAGTCGCGGGTAACCGTCGTTGCCGCCGTCCCGGAATTCGCGGGCGGCACCCTGCGTGCCGAGCTCGACGTGGACTTCTTCGGCGGGCAACAGCCGTCCAGCGGCGGGCGCACTTTCCCGCTCCTTCGAATTCGCCGCGCATTCGCCGAGCTCACGGGCCGGCAATGGGCTCTGTTCGTCGGACAGGAGTCCCCCCCAATCGCGGAGGTTAACCCGTCCTCGCTCGCCAGCATCGGCATCCCGGGGTTCGGCGGCGCGGGCAACCTGTGGCTCTGGATTCCGCAGGTGCGAGCCAGCGCAGACCTCCCGACGATGTCAGGCGTGCGGCTGGGCCTCGAGCTCGCCGCGCTGGCGCCCACCTCCGGTGAACCTCAGAGCGCATTTCTTACCCAGCCGGATATCGCAGAGCGCAGTAGCCGGCCTTACCTCGAGGGGCGGGTGCGAGCACGGTGGGGGGACGGCGAGCAACCAGCCGAGGTGAGTGTGGGAGGCCACTATGGCTGGCTGGCGACGGGCCCGGACCGCCGGGTGCACACCAAAGCGGTAGCGGCGAGCGCATGGGTACCGCTAACGAAGCAGCTCGAGTTGCGGGGGGAGGCCTTCACGGGTGAAGCATTGGCGGGACTGGGCGGTGGCGGCATTGGGCAGAGCTTCGGGCGGGACAGCCTCCCGGTGTCCACTACCGGTGGCTGGATTCAGCTCAACTTGCGTCCGTCACTCGCCTGGGAGATCGGTGCGGGTGGCGGAATCGACGATCCGGACGACGCCGATCTGGATCTGCAGTCTCAACGGCTCCGCAATATCACACTCGAGGCACATCTGCTTTGGCGGAAGGCTCCGATCGTGCTCGGCGGGGAGGTGCGGAGGACCCGGACTCGTTACGGCAACCCGCTCGCCGACCTGGATTTCACCCACTTGAACCTTGCGGCCGGGTTCGAGTTTTGAAGCTGAACGACGCCCCTACGCGTCCTCCACCGTAGCTTCCTCGAACCCCTCGGTGACTGGTTCAGCCAGCGGCTCCTGGTCCGGTTCCTCGAGACGGGGCGGCGGCGGATCGTCATACTGAGCGGTGAGCTCGTCACCCGCTACTTTGGCCTGCACTCGCTGCCACACCATCTGGGCCTCACTCGAAGGCAGGCTGAACTCGCGCACGTAGTGCTCGGCGGCTTGATGCACCGGCATTGCGCCCTTGAGCAGCCGAGTGAACCCGATCGCGTTTTCGACGTGAGTGGAGACCACGGCCTCGGCCGCTCGCGCGCCCACCATCTTGGCGAGCTGAAGCGTCTTCTCGTGGTACCGGCGCCGATAGCGTTGATGCTCCAGCAGGACGTCCACTCTGAGCTTGTGCCAGCCGGTGAGCTCCGGCATCGGCGTGAGCTGGGGAAGCGACTCAATCTCCAGCGAGGTGAGGGCCCTTGCCCGAACTACTTCCTGCATCGGCTCCGGGACGGCGACGACCTGGAAGTACAGATTGAGCCCCTCCAGCACCGGGACCCGGGAGGCAAACTCGTAGAGAAACTGGGTCGCTTGGGAAGTGTGGGTATAGATCAAGGCCTCCCATGCAGCGGCGTACGCCACTCGCACCTGGAGGTGCAACTCGGCCGGAACTCGGCGAAGAGACATCTGGCTTGGAAGGGTCATCGTCCCTGCTTGGGGCGGTACGCGTATAGCCGTCGGGCAGGCTGGGGAGCAATATCCAGTCCCTCTGTCTGAGCCGGCTCCTCTCCGGCCAAGCCCACTGGGACGACTTGGCTGTTGTGAGTTAAGTTTTAGTGGTTTACGCGCTTATGGAACTGGGATCAAGGGAGGGAATGGCTCCGAAATCACCCCGTCGCGGGCGACTCGCGGCCGGCGCACATCGCAAAATGCCCGGCGATTCGCAGAGGCTCGGTTTCAGCGCAGCAGCCGGGGGAGGAGGCGACGGTAGCGGTGCTCCCAGCGATGCAACGAGTCCAACGACAGATTCTCCAACTCGGTTGCCACCGATCGCGCCGCCGTGACCGCGCTCTCCAGGTCGGTTCGCTCGAGCTGTTCGCCGTTGCGACCTCTGCCCTCTGCGGCTCCCAGCATGATGGTGAGCTGATTGTTGACCCGATCTTGCAGCATGACCCGCATCTTTCGGATGAGCGAGCGCCGCCCTAACACTGCATGTCGATGCACCGCCCAGAGGATGAATCCCTGGAGCCACACGATGAAGGTGAGCAGACGGCCCTGCTCGCCACGATCCAGCTCGGCGAACACGATCAGCATGGCCACCAACACGCCCCCAACCGTGAGGAGCAGCTCGAAGTACTCTGCGAGCCAAGCCAGGAGGATATCCCGCCAGGACGTACCGCGCTTCACAGCCACCTCGTGAGGTTGAAACGTGCGGACCGTGCTGCTCCTCGATCCTGTCGCAGTCGAGAACCGTTCTGAACGCTGTCGGCCGGTTTATGAAGGGACGGGGGAGCCGGTGCCGATCACCACATCATTGGGACCAGGGGCCACCGTGGGCCAAGGTCTACGCCTTGGCGGCACCGCATTTGGGCTCTCCTGAAGCTGTGATGAGGAAGTGTTGTCTAATATTGGTCAGCGAAGCGCCGCCGTCCAGCCCCCCTGAGAGGAGCGTTCTTGCACGAACCAAGCCCCACTCGACCTTGCCATGCCAAGTGGGGCTCAAGGCTGTACTTACTACACCTCAGGCCGCCAGGTCGCGCAGCTTGTCACCGTACTCTTCCCGGAGCTGCCGGAGGGCCCGATCGCGCAACTGACGTATACGTTCCCGCGTCACCCCCATCATCTTCCCAATTTCTTCCAGCGTCCTGCTCTTCCCGTCGTCCAGCCCGAAGTAGAGCCGGAGCACTTTGGCATCCCTCGGCGGCAGCCCGGCGAGCGCGGCGTCGAGATCGCTGCTCTGAGAAGACGCTAGTGTGGCAGCATCGGTGGACTCCTGAGTCGTGGGGACGAACCGCTCCATACGGCCCCTCTCGTCTGCTTCCCGTACCGGATGATCAAGGCGAAGCGCCTCGATGTGCAGCGCCGAGAGCGACCGCACGGCATCAGGGGTCAGCCCAGTGGCCTTGACCAGCTCCTCCACCGTTGGGATCCGACCCAGCCTCTCGGTGAGCAACGTCGTGGTGCGGCCTAGCCGGTTGAGGTCAGCGGTGCGGTTGAGCGGGACTCGTACCGGCCGCCCGTGCCGGGCGATCGCTGCCTGGATCGCCTGGCGGATCCACCAGACGGCGTACGAGATGAACTTGACTCCGCGATCCGGATCAAACTTCCGGGCAGCGGTCATGAGCCCCACGTTGCCCTCACCGATGAGGTCCATCAGCGGGACGCCGCGGTTCTGAAACTTCTTGGCCACCGACACCACGAACCGGACGTTGTGCCGGGCGAGCTTTTCCTGGGCCTCCACCTCGCCCCGAAAGGCGCGCCGCGCCAGGGCCGTCTCCTCCTCCAGCTTGAGGAGGGGTATGCGGCTGATCTCCTGGAGATAGAAATCCAGGCTCTCCCGCCCCTCGTCGATAGCTCGCGGAAGCTGCGAATTCCGGGAACGCCTTCTGCCACGCGAACGCTTGGTCACTGCCACTTGTGCTGCTCCATTCTTCCCACCCGCGGCTGCGGGGAACTCCTCACGCGCTAGATACGTAAGGCGTTCTGATTAAATCACTTATGAACCATTTCAGATCGGATCCAACTGACCCAAAGGTCCAATTGTCCACCCTCGCCTGAGATGATCGGGCCCACCGCTTCGTTGCACTCCAAACTCGGGGGGTGGACCCTCTGTTCCGTAACAGACCCGAGCGGCGCTCTGTTCCGACTCCCGCCTCTCGAGCCGCCCTCCCCAACTAACAGATTTTCTGGAAATTCTGCGATGTCGCCCGTCACCGGGGCTGAGCGCCCAGCCGGCCCGGTTTTCAGGAGATGTCGGGCGACCCGTCGTCTGCACACGGGTGGCTCATGCCGGCCCCCGGCCGGGGTTCAATCCGCCCGGCCCCAGCAGCCGTTCGATCACCTCCACCACGCCGGCTCCATGCTCAGCCTTGGTCTGGTAGTCCACCCGCTCTTTCAGCTCTGGAAGCGCGTTGGCGACCGCCACCGAGTACCCGCAGAGGTCCAGGAAAGACCGATCGTTCTCGGCGTCTCCGATGCCGACGGCTTCGCCGGCGGGAACCCGAAGCTCGTCGAGCGCGGCTCCGAGCCCGGAAGCTTTGTCGATGCCGGAAGGCAGCACCATGATCGCTCCCTTGTTGAAGCTCAGCTGCAGGTCCAGGCCCAGCTTCTCGATGGTCTCTCGGACGGCAGACTGGTGCGGCTCCCAGGTGGCCACGATCACCCGTCCCACGGACAAAGGGGCGATTCCCCTGCTATCCAGCTCCTCGATCAGGCTGGGGGGAGGAGGCTGTCCCAGAACCCGTTCGGAGCGATCCCTGGGGCGGTACAGCAACGCTCCATTTTCGGCCACCACTCGATCGAACAAATCGAGCCGGCGACACACCCGGCAAAGGTCATTGACCTGGCGACCAGTCACCAACACAAGGCTGTAACCGGATGCGCGCAGCCGTTCGAGTGCAACCCCGGTCGGCGCGTCCATCCGACCCTGAGTGGCAACGGTTCCATCGTAGTCGCAGGCCAGCAGGCGGTAGCGCATTGGAGCAGAGGATAGCCTGCGTGGGGACATCGGTCGATGCCCTTCTCAACCGTCAGTGTGGCTGGGATCACAGCTGTGAAGTGGAGCGTCGGGACGTGTGCGGTCCGTCACTGCGCTGTGAGGGGCCGCCGATGATTGTGTTGCCACCTGAGGACATGTCATCGGGTCGTTGTTCTGCGGGGGCACCCGCGCAGGCTTATCTCCATGGGGGCACGATATGCGCACCAAGCTGATTGCTCTGACGGCGGCTGTTGTTCTGCTCGGATGCAACCGCCCGGCCAACCGTGAATCCGGATCGCTCGATACCACGCGGGCGGGAGTAGATACCAACGTCTCGTCCACCCGAGTGAAGGACACCACCGTCGTGAAGGCGGATACCTCGATTGACGTAGATACCACGAAGAAGACCGAGCACGGGAAGGACGCGAAGAAGTAAGCCGCTCGCACCCGCAGGTTCTTTGCGGCGCGGTACCGGCCCGATACCTCTGTCGCGGTGTCGGGCCTTCGCGTGTCATTTCGGGCCGGCGCTGGAGGTTTGGCAGTGGCGGGAGCAGCTTTAGGGATCGTACAACCGGGAGAGGGCGTGCTTGGCAACCTGATGATCCGTAAGGGCATCATCTCCAAGCGAGAGCAGGAGCTCCGAGCTCGGGAACAAGAGCTCCTGGAACGGCTGGCCGAGGCGTTGGCCCGGTTCGGCTCCGACATTGCCGCAGACGATCTCCGCCGATTCATGGAGGCGCGCGAACAACTCGCTGGACTTTTTCTTCTGGTGATCGCGGGGGAGTTCAACTCGGGCAAGTCGAGCTTTATCAATGCGCTGATCGGGGAACGGGTCCTGCCGGAGGGAGTGACCCCGACCACTGATCGGATCAACCTGCTGCGCTGGGGCAGCGACGTCTCCGAGCAGCTGCGCGAGGCGTTCCTGCTCGAGCGAACCCATCCCGCCGAGGTGCTGAGGGAGCTCAACGTAGTGGATACGCCCGGCACCAACGCCATCATCCGACGGCATGAGGAGCTCACCCGCGACTTCATCCCCCGCTCGGACCTGGTGCTGTTCGTCACCTCCGCGGATCGGCCGTTCACCGAGAGTGAGCGGGCCTTTCTGGAGCAGATCCGCGAGTGGGGGAAGAAGATCGTCTTCGTGGTGAACAAGATCGACATCCTCTCCAAGTCCGAGGAGCGGGAGGAGGTCCTTCGCTATGTGGAGGGCAATGCCACCACTCTCCTGGGCGAGTCACCACGGGTGTTCGCCGTCTCGGCCCGCCAGGCGCTGGAGTCACGCGGCGGCGACGATGGGTCGGCCTGGCAGCAGAGCGGCTTCGCCGCCTTCGAGGACTATTTGATCCACACCCTGGATGCTGCCGAGCGGATCCGCCTCAAGCTGCTCAATCCTCTCAATGTCGGATTGCGGCTGGCTGCGAAGTACAAGGATGTGGCCTTCGAGCGGCTGAAGCTGCTGGCCCAGGACGTAGAGGCCATTCAGAACATCGATCAGCAGCTGACCCTATTTCACCAGGAGATGTTGCGGGACTTCGAGCCGCGCCTCTCCCGGCTGGAGCAGCTGCTGGGCGAGATGGAACACCGCGGGGCCAGGTTCTTCGAGGAGACCATCCGAATCGGCCGAATTCGCAGCCTGATGGACAGCGAGGGGTTGAAGCGGGCCTTCGAGCAGGAGGTGATCGGAGATACCCCGCGTCAGGTAGAGGAGGAGGTAGGCCGGGTCATCGACTGGATCGTGGAGCGCAACCTCCGAACGTGGCAGGATATCAGCGGCTACATCGAGCGGCGCCAGGTGAGCCGGCACCGCGAGGGGATGATCGGCGAAGTCGGCGCCAGCTTCAGCTACAACCGCCAGGCGCTGCTGGATTCCATCGGG
>DATBKD010000077.1:0-5837 GCA_036556025.1 Gemmatimonadales bacterium
GAGCTCCGGCCGGAGGACCTTGATGGCGACCTTGCGCTCGTGCTTCAGGTCCTGGGCCAGGTACACCGTGGCCATGCCGCCCTGCCCGAGCTCGCGCTCGATGGCATAGCGCTCTTCGAGCGCGGCACTCAGCAGCTCGACCGGATTGGTCACGGAACGGCCTCAGGTCCTGAGAGATGCTTTGAAGATAAGGGGCGGCGGCCATGCGCGAGCGGCGACCCGATCGCCAACGCGATCAGGCGCTGAAAGATAGCCCTACGATCGGGCGGCTGCTATTGAGCCCGAAGAGCGGTCCGGTAACAGTAGACCCTTTCGGACCTCAGTCCGGCGGCTTCACTCGACTTGTCAGGGCCCGAGTTACCAGCGCTGAATCCTGGCGGGCTCCAGGTTCGCGGCCTGCTAGCGCCTCGCCGACTTCCTGCTGCGCCTCAGCCAGCCGATCGAGCCGGACCAGGCATCCAATAAGTCTCCGCCGGAGGTAGCTCCTGCCATCGATCTCAAGGCTGTGCCTATAGAGGTTGATCGCCTCAGCGCAACGATTCGAACCCCGATATCTGTCAGCGACTTCGGCCAGGAGGCGCGGATCATCCGGAAACAGCTCGAGCGCCCTCGCCAGTTCCTTCTCGCCCTCCGCGGCATCGTGCGCGGCAAGCAGCCGCTGGCCGCGGATCCAGTGGGCGCGATAGCTATCGGGTGCGTCCAGCAGCAATTGGTCGTGAAAGGTTTGTGTGCTGCGCCAAACCGGTTGCCTGACCACGCTTCGCGCCAGCCCCGCCGCAAGGACCGCAACGCCTGCGGCCGTCATCAGCCGCCGGCGTAGTACCGATGGGGTTTCCTTTTGTCCGGCGATCCAGAGAAGCAGGGCGCCCGCCGCCATCAACGCACCTATGCTGGGCAGGAACAGGGTGCGCTCGGCAAGCACGACACCGCTGGGCACAATCACGTTGCTCACGGGGAGCAGTGTCGCAGCTGTCCATGCGGCACCGAATGTGAAAACCGGAATTTGCCGGGCTGCCACGACTGCCAATGCCCCGATGCCTGCCGCCATCAGCGCGCCAAGCAATTGCGGCGTGCCGAACACATAGGCTCGGTGGATTTCTTGCGGGAGGTATTCGACTTTGAGTCGCGCTGGCAGCAGCAGCAGCCTGAGCCACTCGGGGACGATCGCCAGCATGGTATAGAGCCGATCGCGCAGGGTCATGCCCCAGAATGTCCAGTTGGGGCGATCACCGGCCAGGTTTCCGAGCACGATCGCGTGAGCAGCCCAGAAGCAGACCGCAACGACAGCCAGCGCGCACCAGAGACTGCGCAAGTCACGCCGCCAAAGCGTGGTGGACAGTGAGCTTCTGCAAGGGATCAGCTCGACAATGACCAGCAACGCCGGCAGGATGATCGCATGCTCCTTGAAGCAGCAGGCCGCGAGGTAGAGCAGTGCGAGAACCATGATATCGCGCGCGCCGAGCTCGCCGCCTGCCCGAGCGCGGACATAGAAGAGCACGGCCAGAATCACCAGCAACCCGGACCAGAGCTCGGACTGGCCGACGCTGTTGGCGACCGCCTCGGTGTGCACCGGGTGCACCGCGAAAAGCGCCGCCGACCACCATCCGGCCATCGCCCCAAGCAGAGCGACGGCCAGATGGTAAACCGCCAGGCAGACCACGCAGTACAGTACCACGTTGACTGCGTGATATAGTAGAGCGGAGCCACCTCCGAGCTTCCACTGTAGACCAAATGCGAGCGACGTCAGCGGCCGGTACAGCGCCGGTGGGGCGGGCGGTCCCCAATAGGGTTGAGTGAAGAAGTGCCAGGGATTCTGGAGCTCGTGGATGCGCCCATCCTGAACGATGACAGGGAGGTCGTCGAAGGCAAACCCGTTCATCAGGCTGGGGAACGAAGAGCCGAGTGCCAGAAAAACCACACTCGGGCCTGCCAATCGGGTTAGAACGTTGAGGGGCGGCCTCGCTGGAAGCCGCCCCTCAACACTACTTGGAGCCATCTCGCTCAAGGATTACCCGGTTCGACGTTGAATGGATCGCTGAGGACCGCGGGCTCGTCGAAGGCGGATGCCTCGAGCCTCAGCCCTGTGAGCGTCTGACCGTCGGTGAATACCGTCAAACCGTCCTGAGGGTTTTCACTCGAGTCATTCTGAGTGAAGTTAGCCAGCCCCAAGTTGTTGGTTATATCGACGTCGCC
Organism: Gemmatimonadales bacterium; assembly: GCA_036556025.1. Classification (GTDB taxonomy): domain Bacteria; phylum Gemmatimonadota; class Gemmatimonadetes; order Gemmatimonadales; family GWC2-71-9; genus CAVVWJ01. The sequence goes on from DATBKD010000077.1 coordinate 2,194, forward strand.
ATTCAGCTGGCCCTGAGTGATTTCCAGGTGCACGGTGGTCGTGTGGTCGGTCACCGTGGCTCCGGAGAAGTCTACCACCTTTACCTGGACCAGAGGGTGCGGAAAGCCCGAGACAGTTTCCCCGAGGAAATCGCCCTCCTGGACCGTATGATCCGTATTTGACGGGTCCGTGGGCTGCCTCGAGAACACCAGCCGGTAGACGTGGAACGTGCTCGACGTCAACGGCTCCGCGCCTGGGGCGGTAAATCGCAACTGGTAGGTGCCGCTCTTGTCGATGCGCAGATCGGTGAACCTGGCGGATACGCCCGGCCCGCCGAGCGGAATGACTTTCGTTCCAGTAAGCTGGCCCGCAGGCCCCTCATTGAGTTGAATCAGCGAGACTGTAACGTTGGTGCCCGCGCCGACCACGTTGTTCTCTTCGTCCCGCATCTGAATCTCGGGGAAGCATTCGTCGTGGCAGACATCGATTAGGCCGCCCTCGAAGGAGTGCGAGTTGTCGGGGTTGTTGCTGAGCACCAGGTGATTCTCACTCTCCTCGCTGGGGAACCGATCCGTGACCCCGAAGGGGCTCAAGGATGTCGGCAAACCGCCCAGCCCCTTCTTGGCTACCGCCGCCTCGAGCGTGTGCGGCAGGAACAGGCTACGCGCGTAGCGGGCCGCCAACCGGGGAGCGGCGGAAGCAAATCCCTTGAGACCTCCATCGAACAGAGCGCCGAACGGCTCCGACGGCACGAACTGCGTGCAGTTGAGACCTAGCCCATTGTACTGGGCGGCCGACGCGTCGTTCAGGATCTCGAAGCCGCCCGGGTGACCGGGTTGGGTGGGAGCGATGTGCGCAATCGCGGGAACATTCAAGAGGTTGAGCACCGTCTCTTCGTCTACGCAGAACCCGACTACCGCGGTCCCGTTCGCCAGGTAATGGTTGCCGCTCAGGTTCGAGGCAATGATCTCGAAGAACGGCGGGAACACTGTTTGGTCCGTCTGCCCCTCGAACGGGTTCGGGGTGTTAGGCCGGAGAAACACCGTCACCGCCGTGGGCTCGTTGAAGGCATTCCCCTTCAGGAAGACAGCGCCGTCGCTCAGGTTCGTCTTGACCAGAAGATCCTTGCCCGGTGTGAAGAAGCCGACCCCGAAATCCGTCCCGGTTCCGGGTTGAAGTGGCAGGTTCGGCGTTCCCAGTCCCACCCCGGAGTACATCGTGTTGATCAGCGCGCTTACCCGCGCGGGGACCGGATCGACTGTCCCACCCGCAAGCCGCCCGGCGCGGAAATCGGCGAGCAGGGCGTTGACGAAAGTGACGACCTTGCTCTGCGGGTCCGCCACCTTGCATTGAGACCACTTCTGTGCGATGTCGGCGGCGCTGGCCAATCTGGTCTTCCGCAGCGAGGCGTTGTTGGCATAGAGTTGGTTGATCAACGTGTTTGCGGTGGTCAGATCCAACCTCGTCGTGGGGCAGGGCACCCCTTTATCGAACTGAGGATTGGGTTCGGTGGGAGCAACGTCGGTGTTGTCACGACAGGCGGCAACGGCGAGCACACCGAGAAGCGCGCCCAGGGCGAGGAGACGACGCATACGGGTCCTCCGGGGGGTGGGAGCCCTTGTTGCTGACGACCACCTGCAGAGCGGTCGGCCGTTAGGAGCAGGGGAGTGTTGTTGGATACGCTATCCGGACGCGGCGCCACGCGACCGTAGCGCTCGAAACCAGCGGCACGGCGCAAGGAACGCACCAAACTGCACCGCCCGCCGGAGAATGCCAACTCGCACTGCTGTAAGGACTAAGCCAGCTCTCGGCAGCGAACTGAATGTGTCGCGTTCGCCTCAGGTGCGGTGAACTCTCAGCAGTGAACTCTTACCGCCCCTGTACCAACTGCTTGAACTTCGGGTCGTCCTGCAGCCCCCGAAACCACCATCCGGTGTCCTCGGCCAAGCCGCTCCGCTCGCCCGGGTTGGCGACCAGGTAGGTCTTCAAGGACTTGATCGCCTCGTCGTGGTCGTTGAGCAGTGTTTGGACGAAGACGTTCATATATACGAGATCCCGTGTGGGGTCAACATCGGGCCCGCCACGGGAGCGTGAGGCGACGTGGCGCGCGCTGTCTGGCAACCCCTTTCTCGCTAGCACTGCGGCGACGGCCATGCGTGCCTTGAGGGTTTCGAATGCCCGCCGCTCCGGCGGCGCCAAGGCAGCGGTGCTATCGGCCAGCTTCCACGCGAGGTCCACGTCTGGCTCTTTGGCCTTGGTGGTCATCAGCCACAGCCGACAGCTCACGAACTTGAAATCGCTGGGAAAGCGGCGGTGCCCCTCCTCGCAATAGTGGACAGCGTCGACGAACTGCTCCAGGTCGTAGGATGCGAGGAACAGCCGCGAGAGGATTTGATCGGCATTGCTGAGGTAGGCGTCTTCCTCATAAGCGCGCCGGGCCGCCAGCTTGGCGTCGGTTTCTCCGCCGGTCTGGTTGTAGAGGTGACTCAGGATGGCCCACGCGCCGGCCTGGGCCGGCCGCACCTTGGTCGCCATCTCCAAATCCGCCTGCGCGTCTGCCAGCAGCTTCTTCGCCGCCACCGGATCGGGCTCGAGGCGCAGCAACCACGCCCAGTAGCGCAACGTTCCCCGGGCCTCCAGTGCATCAGGGTCCTGCGGGCTGAGCGCCAAAGCAGAATCCGCGAACTTCACACCCTTGTCGATCCAGCCCTTGGCCGCGACCGGATCCTGCCCGGCGGCCCGTGAACGACGGTAGGCGAGGGTCGCGCGTCCGACCAGCGGCTCCGCCCATCGGGGGTCGGCTGCCTGCGCCCGCCCGTACAGAGAGTCCGCCTCCTCGAAACCGCGCGCCGCTCGCTGACCGGTCGAGTCGTCCGTCAGTGCCGTTTCCGCTCGCTTTCGAGCCTCCTGCGCTCGCTGTACCAGGATCCAGGCCTGAGCGCTCGTGGTGCTCTGGTGCTGCTGGCGGACCTTGATCTCCTCTCCGAGCCGTTGGCGGATCAACTCCGCGACCTTCTGCACCAGGCTGTCCTGGATGCCGAGGACATTGGCTGCTGGCAAATCAACGCTGGCCCGCTTGTAATCCACGCCGCTGGCACCGTCGATGAGCCGAACAGTCACTCGGACCCTTCCGCCGCTTCTCTCGACTCCGCCCTGCACCAGCGTCCCCACATTCAGGGCCCGAGCCACGCTGTCTCTCGGGATGCTGTCGCTCCGGTACGGCGCGACGCCGTTGGGTGAGATAACGTCGAGGGTTTGGACCCCGCTCAACTGGCGAATGAGGCCCTCGGTGAGACCATCGGCGAGATAGTGCAGCGAGTCGCTCCCGCCGGGACTGTCGAAGTAGAGCACGGCAACGCGATGCGCGTCGAGCCCACCAGCATCCGCCGCGGATGGGGCAGTTTCGCGGTGCCGGAGACCCGCCCAGGCCCCGCCGCCAATGATCAACAGTGCGGCTACCACCCCCCCAATAACCATGGCGCGGTTGCGTCCCAGATTGCTCGGCGCGGCAGCCGGGATCTCCCGCGTCGGCACCCGCCGCGCCCCCGTTGCCGCGCGCCGGGCCGCGGTGCGCTGCATCGCCGCGTCGGCCTCGGCGTCAGCCAAGGCCCCCGAGAAGTCGCGCATGGTCTGGAACCGGTCGGCCGGGGTCTTCTCCAACGCT
>DATBKD010000078.1:0-13630 GCA_036556025.1 Gemmatimonadales bacterium
GAGCTCCGGCCGGAGGACCTTGATGGCGACCTTGCGCTCGTGCTTCAGGTCCTGGGCCAGGTACACCGTGGCCATGCCGCCCTGCCCGAGCTCGCGCTCGATGGCATAGCGCTCTTCGAGCGCGGCACTCAGCAGCTCGACAGGGTTGGTCACGGAACGGCCTCAGGGCTTCGGTGAGAAGCTGAGTAAGATAAGGGGTGTGAGGCGAGAGCGGTCAGCGAGATCCTGCCAATCCGTGCTGCTGAGATCGATTCAGACCCGCGCCGTGGCGATCGCGTCGCGCATGTCCGCCGCCGAGGCCCAGCGCTCCGCCGGGGTCTTGGCCAGCGCCCGGGCGATCCCGGCTGCCAGCTCGGGCGGCGTATCCGGGCGCAAGCTGCGGACGTCGGGAGCCGGCTGGGTCAGATGCAGCTGCAGCACGACGGCCTCGTTGCGGTGGGTGAAGGGCGGCTGTCCAGCCAGGCATTCGAACAGCACCACGGCCAGACTGTAGAGATCACTGCGAAGGTCGATTTCCTGGAGCGCGGTGATCTGCTCCGGGCTCATGTAGGTTGATGTCCCGACCGCGATGCCGGATCGGGTGAGCCGGTCACTGCCCGAGGCCGCAACCGCCCGGGCGATTCCGAAATCCAGCAGCACGGCCCCTTGCGAGGCCAGGACCACGTTGTCCGGCTTCATATCGCGATGGACGATGCCGCGTTTGTGCGCGTGGTCGAGCGCGTCCAGGAGATCTCCGGCGATCCGAACGGTGTCCGCGATCGACAGCCGGCCGACTTTCGCAAGATTTTCCCGGAGGGTGGGGCCCTCCAGGTAGGTCATCACGTAGAACACCAGCCAATCGCGCTCCCCCGAATCGAGCAGGCGGGCAATGTGAGGATGATTGAGCTGGGAGGCGAGTTTGATCTCGCGGAGGAATCGATCGGCGGCGACGCTGACCAGCAGTTCGGGATGAAGGATCTTGAGCGCGACCTGGTTGCCGGCCGGATCTCGCGCGAGGTAGATCCGGGCGTTCCCGCCCTTGCCGATCTCGCGATCGATCTCATAGCGGCCGTCGAAGGCTCGACGGACCAAGGCCAGCATGTCTCGTGGAATGTCCCGATCCTTGTGGGGTTACTGCTTCAATGGTGGCCCGCCGCCGTCTGTCGCGCAAGGCGCACATTTGGACCATACCGATCTGCAGCGGCCTGGTCGAGCTAGAGCAGGAGATCGGTTCGGATCCGGCGGCGGATTCCCCACCAAAGTGCGCCCCAAATGTTGGATTGCCTGAGAGTTATACTGGCTTCTCCCGTCATCCCCGGCCGGCGGCCCTGGGCGCCAAGACCGGCCCGGACTTCAACCGCCCCGGTCCGGTCAGCCGAAGCGGCGGCAACGGCACGGACCTGGGTCCGCACCGCTCCGGCGGCCTCCGCATAGAAGAGCAGACGGACGGGCTGGCCCTCCCGTACCAGGCTGGCCCCCGCGCCGGACAGCTCGATGCGAGCCTCCAGCGAGTCGGGCAGACCAACCTGAAGTAGCTGCTGGCCCAGGCCCACCCATCGGCCGCTCAGCGACTCCGGGCGTGGGGTCAGTACGATCCCGTTGGCCAACGCGCGCAGAGTTAGAGCGCTAGTCTCCTGTTGGAGCCCGGCCAGGCGGGCCTCCTCCATCGCCCGCTCGGCCCCGATCCGGGAGACTTCGCCCATCGCATTGCGGGCCCTGGCTTGGGCCTCGCGCGCGGCGAGCGAGTCGACTCTCCGGCCGGTGGTGGAAGCGTCCCGCTCCAGGTCGAAGTTGCGCATCTCTATCAGCGGCATGCCCGCCCTCACCCCGCCTCCCTCTCGGGCGTACACCCGCTGAATGACACCGCTGTCGGGGGCGGTGACTGGAATAGACAGCGCCGGAGCGGCCACGAAAGGCCCGGTTACCGTAATCGGCCTGGGCACGACGAGTCCGATCAACCCGATCCCACCGGCGCCGAGCAGCAGCCAATCCCGCACCGTCCTGCCGCGTAGCACCGCCGGACGATCGCGCCAGGCCGATACCAGAACTCGTCCCGCTGCCTGCAATGGCTTGGCGACTACTCTCCAGGCAGCGACGATGAAGATCAAAATCCCGATGGTGCCGAGTACTCGGTCCAACCATCCGAATGCGACGGCAGCGCTGAACCCAAGGGTCATAGTGATGTACACGGCGGCCAGGATGCCATACCACAGGAAGATCCGCTTCTCCCGATCGTCGGCGAGTGGCTCGGGAACGTTCATTCGGAGCAGCCGCGTCTTGATGAGCCAGTAGACGTAGGCGAAGGCTCGCTGGCGGAGATTTGGGACTTCCAGGTAGTCGCTCAGCGCGTAATAGCCGTCCAGCGGGAGCAACGGATTGGCGTTCATCAGAATGGTAGTAAGGCCGCCGAAAAGCACCGCTGCGAGCGCGGTTTGGTAGACCAGTGTCCCCGGGGTTGCGGCCCACCAGATGATCGCGGCGATGCTCGCGAGCACGAATTGAATCCACGACCCCGCGGCCGTCACCCATAGCCGCGAGCGTAGCTCGGGGAAGGTCCAAGCGTCGTTCACGTTGCAGTAGAAGGCGGGTTCGCCGTACAACAGCATCGCGCCGATCTCATGGACCTGGCCGCCGAAGTACTTGCAGGTGAATCCATGCCCCAGCTCATGAAACACGATGATGACGATGCTGACCATCCACAGGAGAACGTAGGCTGTGACGGACATTCGCAGCAGATACATGTCGGCGAGGCCCCGAGAAAACTCCTCCCAACGCACCGCGATCACCAGGAAGTACAGGGCGAAAAGAAAAAGCGAGATCTTGATGAACGCGGGGGTGAAGCAGAAGCGAATCCTGGGGAGCCACCGATTCATGAATTCGTCCGGGTCTCCCACCGACCAGCGAAGCCGCATCCAGTCGCCCTTGAACGGTCCGGTGTTCAGCCGACGCCGGCGCTCGGCCCGAAGCCGTTCCAGCAACAGCACCGAGCGCTCCCGCAGAGTGCGTTCGAGGAGCCCCATGTTCCGGAGCTTGCCGGCGAACCCTTCAACCGCGGATGCCGACACCCGAACACCCGCCTCGACCAGGGCCGCGGCCGCTTCGGCCGGCGTGCGGGAACCGTCGAGGGTCTGCATGACCATCACCTCGACCGGGCGAAAGCGAAAATACTTGTGAGTCTCGGGATCCTTGACGATAAAGCTCTGCTCGCCCCGATAGGTCTGCTCCACCAGGACGAGGTCGGATCGGAGCCTGGGCGGTCCGCTCATGGCGCGTTCTGGACTACCTTCTCTCCCGGCGCCAGCCCGCTGAGCACTTCCACCCTGTCACCGGCGAGTTCATTCCCCAGGGTCACGGCGCGGAGTGTGGTTCGATTGTCTTCCCAGACCAGGGCGTAGCCATCGCGCGCGACAGCGGCCTTGGGAATGGTGACTACTTGCCTCCGCTGAGAGCCCAGCTGCACGGTGACGCTGCTGCCGGGTATCAGGCGAGATCCCGAAGCAAGTTGGACGATCACCTCACGGGTGCCACTGGCTCCGTCGATGATGGGCGAGGTCCGAATGACTCGAGCGGCTGCACTGATCCCGCCGGCTCCGAGAACCTGCGCGCTGCCACCTGGCTTGATGCCCCCCGCAGTGTTCTCCGGCACGTGCACCGCCGCCAGGATCGGTTCGAGCGCCGTCACCCGGAAAAGCGAATCGCCCGGTTTCACCAGACGCTGCACCCGGGCCACCCGGGCGGTGATCGCCCCGGCGAACGGGGCGACGATCCGGGTGAGGTCGAGGTCCCGCTGGGCCTTCTGCAGAGCCAGAGCGGCCTGCCGGTGCTCGAACTCGACCTGCTCCGAGTCGGCTTTGGTCACCACTCCCGCTGTGGCCAGAGCGCGTTGCCGCTCCACGGTCTGCCTGGTGTTGGCAAACTTCTCCTTCGCCTGATCGAGCGCGATGGTCTGATCAGTACTTTCCAGGCGGGCCAATTCCTGCCCCGAGGCGACTCGGCTGCCGAGATCCACCAGAATCGACTCCACCACTCCGTCGGAGCGAGCGTACACGGTCGCGTCGTGCTCGACGTACAACTGCGAAGGCAGGGAGATCGGCGCCTCGACCGTCGTGGTATCCACCGTCGCAATCTGAGGGGCCGGTGAGCGGGCCCGGGACGCGGTCTCCGCCTGAGCGGGCCTTCCGGGTTGCGCGTCGCGATCGCAGCCCAAGGCGAACCACAAACCCGTGATCAGACAGAGGTAGCGGATCATGACCACAACCTCCACCACATGAGCCGCGCCCAGCGGACCGGACCCCGCAACAAACGCTCCCCAGCCGAGGCGTTGTCCGTGAGCACCCGGACATAGGCCGCCATGCTCGGTTTGAGCAGGCCATCGGGATTGGCCACCCGGGCGCGAACCGGATAGTGAATCCCGTCGATAGTATCCGCCGGCAGCTGACCGATCGACACCACCGTCCCCGAGAAAGTTCGCTGGGGCAGGGCGTTCACTCTGAGACGGACTTCCTGTCCCACCCTGACTCGGCCGAGGTCCCGCTGATCCACGCCGAACTCGAGCTCCAGGGTGTCGGTGCGACCCAGGATCAGGAGCAAATCGCCCTCGTCCAGCGAGGCTCCAATTCGCTCCTCGGTCCGTGGAGTCAGAACCACTCCGCTTGCGGGCGCCCGCACCGTCGTGAACTCGATCTGCTCATCCAGCAGCGCGAGCTCCCGCCGCAAAGCTTCCGCCCGGAGACGCTGCAGCCGCTCTTCCGCGACGTCTCCCTTGGCTGACGCCAGGGAAGCTTGGCGATCGGCCGTTGCCGCCTCGGCCGCCGTCGCCTCCCGGTCGGTTTGGACACTGATTGCCCGCAGATAGGCCAGCGGCGCTCCGCGGGGGACGGCCGTTCCTTCCCGCACCATAACCCGCTCGACAATTCCGGCGACCATGGTCCGGACCGGGGCAAAGCCGGTGGGCCGGAAGTTGGCCGCGGAACCCGAGACTCGGAGTGGCCAGCGGATGAGGATGAGGGCTGCCAGAATCGCCAATGCCGCGCCCAGGACCAGCCGCACCTTCCGGCGTGGCATGGCGAGAAGTGCCTGCTTCCGTGCCGCCAGCGCACCGATGGCGTCCACCATCGGAACCTGGTGGTAGAGCTGGGCGTTGCGCAGGGCCACCGCGGTCTGGTTGGCCAGAATTGCGGCGACTTCCCGCTGGCTGTCGCTGGCGAATTCCGGTGCGGCCGCCTCGAAAATCAGAACACCGACAACCCCCTCCTCATCCTTCAGTGGCAGATAGAGCCCACTGCCGACGCCGTCATTTTCCAGGTCCTGGCCGAAGATGGTCACGAACATTCGCTCTGCATCGGAACCCGGAGCGGTGCGATCGCTCAAGTACAGCGGCTCCCCGTGGCCGGCGGCCCACTCCGCTCGGGCGACCAGATCCTGGAGCTTGGGATCTTTGGGATCGACCTTCTCCTGGCCGGCGACCGCGCGAATGTCGCAGCGACCCTTGTCGTATAGGGCTACAGCTCCGCGGTCGAAGGTGAGCGCCTTGGCCGCCAGATTGACCACGGACTGAAGTACCCGGTCGAGATCGAGAGTGGCAGTGATCTCCCGGCTGATCTCGAAGAGAAGGGTGAGGTCGTTAGCCCGCTTTTCAGCCCCGTGGAGCTGAGCGTTGCGGAGTGCCGTGGCGGATATGACCGCGAGTCCCTCGAGCAGCTCCCGATCATGATCATCGAAGACCCCCGCCCCGGTGGCTTTGCCCGAAACCTGTATGGCGCCCACGGTTTCGCCGTTAGCGACCATGGCCGTCGCCATGACCATGGTGGAAAGCGACGCCTCGGCGTCGTCCATGTCCTCCCGGTACCTGGGATCCCGGACCGCACCCGTAACCATCGTGGTCTTCTGCTTTTGGGCCACGTCACCCACGAACCCGGTGCCGACCGGCATCTGGGCCCCCACCAGCCGCTGGCCCGCACCTCCGACCGCGAGCCGGCAGTGCAGCATGTCACCTTCGGCAATCCAGATCGAGCCGCCCTCGGCCTTTAGCGCCGCGAGGACCCGATGAAAGACCCGGGGTAGCAGCTCGTCGAAATCGAGCGAGGTGGTGAACTCGAGGCTGATCGACTGGAGCAGCCTCAGGCGCTCAACCTCCTGGCGCAACTCCTCCAGGGAGTCAGGGGAGACACCTATGATGTCCGGCATGAGACGATTATGTGGCGGAGTGCGGATGTACGTAAGAGGGGCCGACGCTCAACTGCTGCAGCGCCGGCCCCCGGTCATTCAGAATCTGTCTCTTCTGCCACTCACGGCGTGGGCGGACGTGAGCCCTTCTTGAACGGCGCGATCCGCTCTTCCAGCTCTTCGATCGACAGCTCTACCGCCGTGGCATCTTTGCCGGTCGCCGCGCGAACCTTGGCCTTCTGCTCGGGCGTCAACTCGATTCGGATCTGCCCCTTTGAGTTCTGCATGTACCCTCCTGAGGTGGACTGCTTGGGCGGCAGGTCGACGGACTATTTCGACCTGCCGCCTGTTTGTCAGGAACCCTTCGAGGGCCGCGGAGGCGAGAACTGCGACGGCGCGATACGCTCTTCCAACTCCTCGACCGAAAGCTCCACCGCCTCAGCGTCCTTACCCGTGACCGCGCTGATCTTCGCCTTCTGCTCGGGGGTCAACTCGATTCGGACCTGGTCCTTGGGGTTCTGCATGGTACCCTCCTGGAGGTCGACTGCCTGGGCGACCGCTGGTCTTAGCCTGAGACGACGCCCGCTCAATTGTGAGACTTTTCGGCCGAGTTCCTGTGGGGAAGTATCAGTCAGGAACACGGGACCACACTAAGCCCGCTCCGTGAAGCCAGCGTGAAAATCCTCTTGCCGTCCCGTGAATTCGGGGTACGTTGAAACACCCATCAAAAGGGTTCTCTTCTGTCGGGTATGGTGCTGAGCCTGCTCGGTCCGCCCACCGTCTGCCGCGCAGACGGGAGCCCGGTCGTGCCCCCCCTCGGAGCTAAAGCGTTGGCGCTGCTCACTTACCTCGTGCTCGAGGGGCGGCCCCACACTCGGGAGGAGCTGGCTGGCCTCCTCTGGGGGGATTCTCCGGATGCTGAGGCGCGGGCCTCGCTTCGCCAGGCCCTGAAACGGTTGCGGGAGGCTCTCGGCGGTGTGGTGGAAGCCGACCGGCGCCTGGTTGAGCTGGCCCAGCCCATCGATTGTGAGATCCTCGAGTTCCGCCGCACGGTGGACCGGGATCCCGAGCGGGCGGTGACCATCGAGGTTCCCCGTTTCCTGCAGGGGTTCGCTATCCGGCATGCGCCCCAGTTCGATGAGTGGGCGGGGGCGACGCGGGCGGTGTTGTTCCGTCAGTACCAACAGGCCCTGGGAACCCTGGCCCGAACGGCGCTCGCCGAACGACGCTGGAGGGACGCCGTCTGTCTGGCGGATCGGTGGCTTGACTCCGATCCCCTCGCGGAAGAGCCTGCTCGGCTGGGCATCGAGGCCCGCTATCTCTCCGGCGACCGTGGCGCCGCCCTCGCCGCCTTTTCAGCCTACCGGTCAACTCTCGTCCGGGAAACCGGATGCGAGCCCGGACGGAGCTTGCTCTCTCTGGTCCGACGAGTGGAAACAGACGCCGCGACCGCCGCCTCCAGTCCGGTGGCTGAGGAGTGGAATGGTCCCGCCCCAACCTTTGAGGCCAGCCTGATAGGGAGAGAACAGGAATGGGCCAGCCTGGTCCGTTCCTGGAATACCGCTCGTCAGGGTAAAGGCGGGGTCGTCTTGCTGGAGGGCGAGGCGGGGGTCGGAAAGTCTCGATTGGCCGAGGAGTTTCTCCGGTGGGTGGTGGCGGACGGAGGGACGGTACTTCGCGGGCGGGGCTACGATGCCCGAGCCGGGATTCCATACGGAACCATGGTCGAGGCACTGCAGGATGGCCTGGACGCGCCGGGGTTGACCGGCACGTCGCCCGAGTGGCTCACCGAGGTGGCCCGACTTCTGCCGGAGCTTCGCCGACGCTTCTCGACGCTGCCCGAGCCGGCCCCTCCTGCGGACTCTGCCGAGGGGTGGCGACTCTTCGAAGGCGTGGCCCAGGTGCTACTAGCCCTGGCAGCGGAGCGGCCGGTGTTGCTCTCCATCGACGATCTGCAGTGGTGCGACAGTGACAGCTGCAACCTGATCCGGTTCCTGACCCGCCGGCTGGAGCGAATGCCGGTGCTTTGGCTGGGCACGTTCACCCTGGGTGAGCTGGAGCGTGATGCCCCCTCCGCCCGGCTCTGTCGGGTCCTGCGCGCCCGGGCTCACGCCGAGCCGATATCGATCGGTCCGCTGAGCGAGGAGCAGCTCTGGCGGCTCGTGAGAGAGATGGGTCACGTAACCAGCCCCACCGGTGCCCGGCGCTTCGCCAAGCGGGTCTACCGGATTACCGGTGGTAACCCGTTCTATGCCATCGAGCTGCTCAAAACCATGTTCGGCCAGGGTCTCCTCCAGGTGGACGAGCACAGCGGGGAGTGGACCATCCCCTCGGCCGGTCTGGGACAAGGGCGGGAGTTCCCCGTCTCCCGCACGGTGCACGACGTGATCGCGGAGCGGATAGAGCGCCTGCCGGAAGAGCTGCGAGAGCTCTTGACCACCATTGCCGTCGCTGGAGTAGGCTGCCGTCCCATGTTGCTTTCGCACGTGCATGGCATCTCCCGGCTGCACGCGGCGGGGGTGAGCGATTCGCTAGTGGAGCGGCGACTGGTCATGGAGCAGGGAGGCGTCTATCGCTGTGCTCACCCGGTGATCGCGCACGTGGTCAGAGATGGACTCACGGCCTCGATGCTGCGAGAGGTGAGCCGGACCCTTGCGCTCGCGCTCGAGCTGGTAACGCCTCCGGACGAGGTCAGCATCATCGCGGGGGAAATCGCCCGCCATGCCGACCGGGGAGGCGAGCCGAGCCTGGCGTACCGCTTCGCGCTCATTGCGAGCGATGCGTCCGTTCGCCGCTTTGCGTTCGAGGAGGCCCTGGCGTGGCTCGACCTGGCGGCCACCTCTGCCAGGACCACGGCGGAGACCGATGAGGTGAACCGCCTCACCGCCGAGATCCTCGAAATGGCCGGATGGACCGAGGCCCCTCCGGGGGCTCGGCGGACGCCGATCACTCGGGAGTTGGTGACGGAAGACCTGGATCTGCGGGTGCGCGGTTAACGGCGCTGTCCCACTTAGGCAGCTCGAAACGGAGGAATGGATGGTTGGACGATCGCGCCCTCACCTCGGCGTGCTTCTGGCCGGGGCGGTGCTGGCCACTGCCTGCAAGGACCTGCTGCCGGAACGGAAACCAACGGTGAGCGCCGATTCGGCTATTCCGCCAGCGCCCGCTCCCGCCCCACCGCCTCAACGCGCCCCGCATCCGTCCGAAGCGAGCGTAGAGACCGAAACCAAGAGCTTCGATCAGATTCGACGCAGCCTCCGCCGCCTGGTCGCCGAGGAAGAGGGCTTCTTCGCGGAAAACGGAGTTTACACGGCTGACTTTGAGCGTCTGGGGTTCCGACCTGAAGGTGAAAGCGAGGTCCGGTTCGTTTGGGTCAAGCGGGACGGATGGGCCGCGAGCGGAACTCACGCGGCGATCAAGGGTAAGGACTGCGTCGTCTTTGTCGGTCGCCCATCCCCCGCGCCGGCTACTCAGAAGTACCGTCGCCGGGGTCGGGCGGGAACCATTATCTGCGACGCGCAGTCGTCGCCACGGCCGCCGGTCGCCACTGCTCCCTCGAGCTCCGCCACGTCAACTTCCCCTTCGCCGGCGCTGCCAGACACCGGCAATGTGCTCGACGTACTCGATCCTCTCGTCGTAATGAAAGTGGATTTGCGGAACCTGGTGCGGTCTCAGGACACCTATTTCGCCACCCAGGGTATCTACGCGCGCCGGACCGACCCCCTGCCCCTGCAGTATCTCTGGCACAAGGGCGTGTCGATCCGAATTCTCAGCGCGACCCGAGATTCCTGGTCCGCCCGTGCCACCCATGTCGCCCGGCCGGGAACCAGCTGCGTGATCTGGTATGGTCCGGTCTCGGCCCGACCGGAGACCGAAGTGAGCAAGCGGGTGCCCGACCGCTCGGCGGTGCCGGTCTGTGATGACTAGTCGGTAAGGGCGGTAAAGGCGGTAAAGGCGGTAAAGGCGGTAAAGGCGGGAAGGAGGGTCGGGTCTCGAAATGTCCAACCTTCCCGCCCTTCCCGCCCTTACCGCCTTTACCGCCTTACCGCCTTCCGTAGCGCACCGCCGTCATTTCAGCCAGGATTGCCAGAGCGGTCTCGGCCGGCTGGCGGCCTCCGAGGTCCAGGCCAATCGGTCCATGTAGCCGGTCGATCTGCTCCGGCGCGAAACCCTCCGCCCGGAGCCGCTCCCGGCGTTCTGCTTGAGTCTTGCGCGACCCGATTGCACCCACGTACGGGGCCGGGGATCGAAGGGCCAGCTTGAGGGCCGGCTCGTCGAACTTGGGGTCGTGCGTGAGCACGCAGACGTAGCATGTCGCATCGAGCCCGATCCGCTCGAACGCCTCCTCCGGCCAGGCCAGCATCAGCTCGTCGGCCGTCGGAAACCGCTCTCGGGTGAGAAACGCGCTTCGACCGTCCGCCACGATGGTGCGATAGCCCAGCACCTGCGCGAGGCGCACCAGCTCCACCGCCACGTGGACCCCGCCAAAGACCACCAGCCTCGGCTGCCGCGGAAACACCTCCAGAAAGATGCTCAAGGGAACATCATTTCCCTGGAGCTCGAGCGTGGTGCTGCGCTCCAGTCTGAGGGCCGCTAGCGCTGCCTCGCGCAGCTGGGCTGGGGCGAGCCCGTTCGGCAGTTGCCCTTCAATGCGTCCGTCCTCGAATACCCGAGCCAAATATCCCAGCTGCGGTCCCTCAATAACCGTGGCCACCACTTCCCCGCCTAGCCCGCGCGCGGCGTCCAGCACTTCGGGCGGGACCGACGGCTCGACGAACACGCGGATCGTCCCGCCGCAGGCCAGCCCTACTTCCCAGGCACGCTCGTGGCTTACTCCGAAGGTCACGAGCTTAGAGGTACCTCGGGCGATTGCTTCGGCAATCTCGCTCGCCGTGGCGCTCTCGACGCAGCCGCCCGAGACCGACCCGGCGATCATTCCGGCGCTCGACGCCAGCATGCAAGAGCCCTCGGGACGGGGAGCCGAGCCCCAAACGCTGGTGACCACGGCTCGACCGAACGGCTCGCCGGCGGAGGCGAAGCGCTGATAGTCCGAGATCAGATCTTTCATGAGAACCCCACCTGTAGCACTCTCTCGACCCGTTGATGCCACAGACCAACAGGGCCAAGAGACTCTCGTGCTTTCGACGTAAACACGCGCCGGCTGGGGCGCCAGTGGTCCCACCGGATCGATACTTGCAGGTCACTATAGCAAGATGAAACGCTTCGAGTGCACCGCGCTGCTCTTCGATCTCGACGGGGTCTTGGTCGACTCGACTGCCTACGTCGAGCGACAGTGGCGTAGGTGGGCCCAAGCCAAGGGACTACAGGCAGAGCCCTTTCTGCGGGTCTGCCACGGCAGGCGGGCGGTGGAAACGATCAGACTGGCGGCTCCGCACCTGGACGCCGAAGCGGAGGTGGCAGGGCTAGCACCAAAGGAGGACACTCCTGCGTCGGAAATCCTCGGTCCCCTGGCAGGTGCTGCCCAGCTCCTCGCGATACTGCCGGAGGAGGGTTGGGCGGTAGCAACCTCGGGTGGACGACAGTTGGCGCTGAGCCGCCTGAGTGGCGCGGGGCTTCCGATTCCCCGGGTCCTGGTCTGTGCCGAAGACGTGAGGGAGGGCAAGCCGAGCCCGGATGTCTACCTGCTCGCAGCCCAGAAGTTGGGAGTGTCCTCGGAGCAGTGCATCGTGATCGAAGATGCACCCGCCGGAGTCGAGGCGGCGCGCGCTGCTGCCATGAAGGTCATAGGTCTCACCACGACTCACGCTGTCGAGCAATTGGCCGCCGATGCTTGGGCCTCCTCGCTGGCCATGGTGCACGTCGGCCGGATCGACCGCGACGTCCACGGGCGGCAGCGGCTCGAGGTGCTGGTGGTGGAAGTGCAGGGTGAAAAGTGAAGTTCTAACCGACACTGGCGCGCCGGGCAAAGTCGGTCCAGAACTCCTCGGTAAATTTGCGCGCCGTCCATTCGAGCAGTCTCGCCCCGATACTAGCGACCGTGCCGCTTAGCTCGCTTATCGCCGACCATGTCAATTGAGTCAATCCCGGACCAACGTCCTGCAGCTCGAGCCCCGAGACCACGTCTACGGCCGAGCCCGGCGCCATGCCTCGGGCTCGCATCTTGAGTCTTTGACCCTCGATGATGTCGAAGAGCTCTACTTCCAGCCTGAACCGCACCTTGACCGAGCCGACTCCGACGCCGGAAATGACCTTGAAGTGAGTGGGGTCCAACGCTTCGACCGACTCCACTCCCGGGGCTGACTCCGCCACGAAGCTGGGATCGGTGAGCCGAGTCCAAACCTTCTGCCGAGTGGCGGTGATCACGGGGGAGCCGGCAAACTCGAGCTTCATGGATTCGGTCCTTCGAGCGTGAGGAGATCGCCGGCAGTATCGATATCGGGATTTCCTCCCGGAAGCTCGAGCACCCCGACTCCCGGTTCGCCCGGACGGAGAAGCGCGCCGAGCCCACGGTCTCCGGAGATCCGCTCGACCAGTGACCAGGTCGAGCGCTCGAGCAGGACAGGATGGCCGGGCACCTCGGGGGTGGATGCGTACCGTGGTCGCAGCACGGGACCCCGTCCATCTCGCCAACCCTGGATCAGGGCTCCAACGGCATCGAGCCTGACCAATGGCTGGTCTCCCAGCAACACGATGGCAGCGCCAAGACACCCCCCACAACTCGTCGCCAGTGCGGCCAATCCCAAGCGGAGCGAGTGGGAGATGCCGAGACCTGGATTGTCGTTCGGGACGGGAATCAATCCGCTCTGCTGGACCAGGGAGCGGAGCTGGGAGTCCTCTCCCGGCACCACCGCCCAAGCGTCTGCGATAAGGTTGGCAGCTTGGGCGTCTCTCACCACGTCCACTACATGCGCCAGCACTGGCTTTCCCCGGAACGGGGCCATCAGCTTGGCGCCGCCGAACCGCTGCGCCTGGCCCGCAGCGAGTATGAGAGCGCCGATCCGGTTTATCTGGCCCGCTCCGGCGCCAGAGGGATGCCGTTGACGAGAAAGGTGACGGGGCGCTTCACGGGCCGGGCTCCTTACTCTCGCTGTTCCAAGGGCTTGACCCGCCTCCGGTCGGGAAGTAAAGTGCTTGTCCCTCGGTCCCACCTTGGGGTGTAGCTCAATCGGCAGAGCGCCCGGCTGTTAACCGGGAGGTTGCTGGTTCGACCCCAGCCGCCCCAGCTAAAGCAGCTAAGAGCTATCAGCTATCAGCTAACAGCTATCAGCTATCGGCTTAGCTGATGCCTTCGCGATCACCCTCCTTGCCGGCAAGCGGGAGGGCCCGTATCTCATGCCCTCGCTATAGCTGATAGCTGATAGCTGATAGCTGTCACACCACATGGCGCACCATGAAAGTGAAGTGGCAGCCGCTGCCAATCAGCACCAGCAGGTGCCAGATCTCGTGGTGCCCGAAGAGGCCGGGGAAAGGGTCCGGCCGCTCACGGGTGTAGATCACTGCCCCTACCGTGTAGGCGAATCCGCCC
>DATBKD010000079.1:0-18176 GCA_036556025.1 Gemmatimonadales bacterium
GCGAAAGCCCGGGCCCTTTGTGCAACGAGGTGCCAGTGGTGAGAGTCAGGGCCGATTCCACCTTCCCTCTCGTTCCCAGCCGAAACCGGGAGAGCTGGATGTCGGTCGGACCGCCAGAGTACACTAGACGGCGCCCATCGCCGGACAGTCCGAACGACAGCGATGAGGGAAGCCGTTCCGCAAGAAGCCTCGACGTTCCCTTCGCGGCCCCAGTCTTCGGGTCGATCTCGACACTCCAGATGCTCCAGCCGAGCCCCTGTGGTCTGGGAAAATAGATGGTCCTGCTATCGGCTGACCAGCACAGTTGCAGAGACCAGCCATCCACTGGACTACTGGGAACACCCAGGTCCGGCACCACCACCGTATGCCTCCCGTCACGGGCGATAGTGAGCAGAACGACCTCTCCGCCGGGTCGTTCTGCCAGCGAGGCGATCCAGCGGCCATCAGACGACATTCGTGACCAGTAGATGAACTCGAACTCGCGACCGAGATTGATAAGTGTGCCGTCGCCAACAATGGAATCGGCGGACACTACCCCAAAAGTGATGGGGGAGCTCCCGAGGTAGACCGCCGCCTGAAGAGTGGCGAGGTAGGTAGTATCGTCCGGTCCAAAATGGACGTTGGCATTGCTCAAAGTCACTAGCTCGGGCTTACCACCTCGTGCCGGTATTGAATACCATGCGCGGGCGCCTGTTGCGTGAATACCCTGGTACAGGAGCTGTAAGCCGTCCCGCTTCCATTGCAGTGCGCCGCCGTTGCCATTGACCCCTGTCGAATCCTGCGCGACCACGCTGGAGTCGCCGGTCTCCAGATCACGCACCACGATCGTCTTCTGATGATTTATGACATACGCCACCTTCCGGCCGTCAGGGGAGATGTCTGCT
Organism: Gemmatimonadales bacterium; assembly: GCA_036556025.1. Classification (GTDB taxonomy): domain Bacteria; phylum Gemmatimonadota; class Gemmatimonadetes; order Gemmatimonadales; family GWC2-71-9; genus CAVVWJ01. Next base: position 885 of record DATBKD010000079.1, read on the forward strand.
CCCAACGCTTCACCGGAGTACGTGAGCTGTCGCTCGATTCGGGGCCCGACCTGAGGGGAGGCCGCGCCGGTATGAAGGTATCTCCCACCCAGGATCACGCCCGCGAGAACCAACGCTACACCGACGGCATACTGCAACCACCTCCTACGCAGCCAGCTTGGCGCGCGATTAGGCCGCACCGGTGCAACCGATGTCCGCTCCAGGGCCCGCACGAAGTCCTCGGCGGTGCGATACCGGTCCGCCGGCATCTTGGCCATCGCCCGGCCTACCACCTCGGACATCGCCTCTGGGATCGTCGGCCGGATGGCGGTGAGCCGCAGCGGCTGTTCGGTCATGATCCGGGCCACCACGGCACGCACCGATCCCTCGAAGGGTGGCTCACCCGCCAGCATCTCGTACACCACCGAGCCCAGCGAATAAATGTCCGACCGGGCGTCGAGCCGCCGGTCGCCTGAGGCCTGCTCCGGGCTCATGTATGCCGGGGTGCCCAGCGATAGCCCGGTGTTGGTCAACCTCTCCTGGCCCACGTCGCTCAACGCCCGGGCGATACCGAAGTCGGCCACGTACGCCCGGGTGCCCTGGAGCAGGATGTTCTCTGGCTTGACATCGCGGTGGACAAAGCTGTGCTGGTGCGCAAAATTGAGGGCGGACCCCACCTCCCGCGCGATCTGCACCACGTCCTCCACGGGCAGGGCGCCCTCTCGGGCGAGCCGGCTCCGCAGCGACTCTCCCGCGATGAACGGCATGACGTAGTACAGCAGGCCCTCAGCTTCCCCTGAATCGAATAGCGGCACGATGTGCGGGTGGACCAGCCGGGCGGCGATCTCTACCTCGCGGGCGAATCGCTCAGTCCCGATGGCGGTGGCGAGCTCGGGCGCCAGCACCTTGACTGCTACTTGACGCCGGTTTCGTAGATCTTCGGCGAGATAGACCGTAGCCATGCCTCCGTGCCCCAGCTCCCGCAGGATCGCGTACCGATCCTCCAGGGCCTTCTGGAGCCGGTTGAGCAGCAGCGTCACTGTCTATCCATGATGAATTAAGGAGATCTCTCAAGAGGAGCAACTAAGTTCTCATTGTCAAGGAGGCGCCCATGTCTGCTCGCCCCGCGTCTGGCCTTGTCGTGGTGCTCCTGGTCCTGCTTGCCACGCCGGCGGTGGCCCAGGAGGAGTTCGGCCGGGTAGTGGGGCGGGTGATGGCAGCGGACGACCCCGCTCAGATGGTCCGCGTCGAGGTTCGGGGCACGGGGCTGCCGTCCGAGCGGCACGCGGCCACCGACGTGAGCGGCTATTTCCGCTTGCAGGGACTTCCGGTCGGGACCTATCAGATTCGGCTGTCCCTAGTCGGGTACCGGCCGGTTGTGGTGGATAGCATCATCGTGCAGCTCGGCCGCACCACATCGATTGGCGAGATCCGGCTCGATGCTCAAGCCCTCGAGCTGGGCGAGATCGTGGTGGTGGCGGGGCGCCCGCTGATCGACGTGGCCAGCGCCGCGTCGGTGACCAACCTCTCCTCCGAACAGTTCAGCAATATTCCCACCGATCGAAACTTTCGGTCGATCGTGAGTCTGGCTCCGCAAGCCAACCTCAGCTTCCTGCCTAATGACGAGGTGAACATCGCCGGCGGAACCGGACCGGAGAACGCCTACTTCCTGGACGGGGTGAATATCACCGATCCCTATCTCGGGTCGACTAGCTCCGACTTGCCGTTCAACTTCGTGCGGGAGCTCCAGGTGAAGTCCGGCGGGTACGAGGCGGAGTACGGCCGCGCCACCGGCGGAATTATCAACGTCATTACCCACTCCGGTGGAAACCGGTTCGCCGGGCAATTGTTCGGTTTCTTTACTGGAAGTGACCTCTCAGCGTCGCCTCGCTTTGCCCTCGAGGGAGCACAGGAGGACCAGTTCTCCGAGTACGACTTCGGAGGCAGCCTGGGCGGACCGATTGTGCGCGACCGGGCGTGGTTCTTTGCGGCCTACAACCCGAGCTTCCGACGACAGCGGGTTGAGCTGCCCGGATTCACGCTGCCGGATGACACCCGCGCTCAGCATCTCTTCGCCACCAAGGTGACTTGGCAGGCCAGTTCCCGAACGGACGTGACCGTCACGTTCCATGGTGATCCTGGCAACCACCGCCATCTCCTGCTCAATCAAGTTCGCGATAGCCTCGCGAACGCCGAGGCGATCACGGAGGTCGGGAAGCAAGGCGGCACAGTGCTCTCGGGTCTTCTCCATCAGCGCCTGGGAGAGCGCACGGAGTTGGAGGTCGGAGTGGCACGGTTCACCGATAGGTCCGAATCGGAGGCACCGACCGAGTTCGGCCGAACCGCGCCCTATTTCGACGACCTGACGACCGGCATCCTGTCCGGCGGCCGCGGAATCACCTACCGTACATACAGCGTGCGCATGTCCGTACGGGGTAGTCTCGCTGTGGCTCTCGGCCGACACGGCGTGAAGATCGGCGCGGAGTACGAGGACAACCGTTATGACGAGTTCTCGGACCAGTCCGGGCAGGCGGGATCTCCCGGCGGGACCCTTAGACGTCTGGACTCGAGCAGCTACGAGTGGTACCTCGGAAAAGCTGACTGGTCCATACACAATCGGATTCCAACGCTCTACGCTCAAGACTCATGGCGTGTGATGGACCGGCTTACACTCCAATTCGGGCTTCGCTGGGATTCCCAAAACTTCACCACCACCTCGGGGGAATCGGCCCAAACCTTCGGGGCTGAGTGGCAGCCCCGTCTGGGTGCGGTCTATCAGCTCGGCAGACTTGGCAGTCACAAGCTGTTCGGTTCCTATGGGCGGTTCTACGAGGAGGCCCCACTCTTGCCGGCAGTTCTTTACTACAACGACGCGAATTTCAACGTCGACCTCCTCTTCGATCACGATCCGCGAGTGGACCCGAGCGGCGCCGATACCAACTACATCTTCCAACCGGTGGCCCAGCCAAGCCGTGATCTAAAGGGCCAGAGCTACGATGAGTTCACCCTCGGCTATGAGGCAGCCATTGGGCGCCAGCTTCGGGCAGGAGTCCGCGGAATGGTCCGCCGGCTTCGCTGGGTCGTGGATGACGCCTTCAATCCGGAAACGGGCGGATACGAGCTTGGCAACCTGGGCCGGGGAAACCTCGCCTTCACGCCTCGCGCGCGGCGTAACTACAGTGCGTTGGTCTTCACGCTGGAGAAGCCGCGCGGGCGCCACTTCGCCTTCCTGGCGTCCTACGTCCTTTCGCGCTCATACGGCAATTACGAAGGCCTATACGATTTCCAGCAACAGATCGCCTTTCCTAACGTCACCAGTGTGCTGGACTTCCCCGAGCAATACGCCAACAGCACCGGGCTGCTGCCCAACGATCGAACCCATGTGGTGAAATTCTCCGGCTCCTATCGGTTTGACCGGGGAATTATCGTCGGTACCGCAATGAGCTGGAGCAGTGGGATGCCGCGCAACGACCTGGGGGGCACACCACTAGGCGATCCCTTTTATACGTTTCTCCGGCAGCGTGGCTCAGCGGGGCGAACCGCTTCGCTATTCGACGCCGATCTTCGCGTGAGCTACCTGCTTCCGTCCTGGAGCCACGGCGGGATTCGGCCGAAGGTCTACCTCGATGTCTTTCATCTAGGCAATGGTCGCGTGGTCCTCCGGCGGGACGACGCACGATTTGCGGCGCTGGACGAGAGTGGCAACGAGGTCGCGAACCCGGGATACAACCGGGCCCAGGTCTTCCAGCCGCCGATGAGCGCGAGGGTGGGGATGAGCCTGGACTTTGGGGAGCAGCAGTAGCCCGGGGTTCTCATAAGGAACCTCACAAAGTAGATCAGATGTCCAGCAGAAGTCCCACGGCCGCAGCGATATCCGCTGCCACCTGCCATCCCGCGACCTCCGCCGCGGCAGCCTCCTTCCGCCCGGCACCGGTGAGCACCAGGATCCCGTCACCGCCGAATTGCCTGGCCCCCTCGAGGTCGCGCACCTGGTCCCCGATCCAGTAGCTCGCCGCCAGATCGAGCCCGAAGCGCTCCGCAGCTCGCTTATAGAGAAGTGGCCCCGGTTTGCGGCAGTCGCACTCGCCGGTGAGCTCGGGCAGGTGGGGGCAGTGGTACTGGGCCGCGATCTTCGCCCCGGCGGGGGCCAGCAGCTCCTCCAGTCTGCGCTCCGTGGCCAGGTACTCGGATTGGGTGACCAACCCCCTGGCAATGCCGGATTGGTTGGTGACCACGACCGGCAGCCAGCCGGCCCGGTTGAGTCGGGCGACGGCCTCGGCCGCTCCCGGAAACAGGCGCATGGCCCGTGCATCGCGGATGTAACCGGAGTCTTCGATCAGAGTCCCATCGCGGTCGAGGAAGACCGCGCGCGGGGTCTTCACTCGAGCAGCGCCTGTTCCAGCACTCGCGCGACGACTGGGCCCGCCTGATCGGGCAGGGTACGGGGATCCAGCAACACCCGCCCTTCCGCCACTCGAGCGACCAGTGGCGGGTTGCCCATCCTGAGACGCAACAGCAGACCGTCGGCGCCGAGCGCGCCGGCATCCAGCGCGACCAGAGTCGTCGGCAGGAGGGCGCCGGGGAAGGCACCTCCTCCCACCGCCGATTCACCCGGGAGAGTCGCGGGACGGAGTGCTCCGGGGCAGGCCTTCGCGAGCTCGGCGGCGCGCGCGGCCAGCTCCTTGGGTGAGAGCGTCAGCATGCGCAGCACCGGGATCTCGCGCAGCGCCCGCTCCGGCTCGCGGTAGAGCGCGAGGGTCGCCTCGAGGGCCGCCAGGGTGAGCTTGTCGGCCCGGAGCGCCCGCGCAAGCGGATTCGCGCGGCAGGGCTTCAGCAAATCGGCCTTTCCCACCAAACAGCCGGCCTGAGGGCCGCCGAGCAGCTTGTCGCCGCTGAAGAGCACCAGTCCGGCGCCGCCCTCCACCGCGTCCGGCACTCTGGGCTCGCTGTCGAGTCCCCACTCCGAGAGATCGGCCAGGAGCCCGCTGCCGATATCGTGGAAGTAGGGGATCCCGGCGCGACCCGCCAGCTCGACCAGTTCGGCCGCGGTGGGCGAGGTAACGAAGCCGCGCTGCTCGAAGTTGGACCGGTGGACTGTGAGAATCGCGCCGACCGACTGGTCCAACGCCTCGCGGTAGTCGTCGAGATGGGTTCGGTTGGTGGTCCCCACTTCCCGGAGCCGAGCCCCGCTCCGCGTGAGGATATCGGGAATGCGAAACGAGCCCCCGATCTCGATCAGCTCGCCCCGGGAGATCAGCACGTCCCGCCCGGCCGCATGGGTGTTGAGCGCCAGCACCAGCGCGCCGGCTGCGTTGTTGACCGCGAGTCCGTCCTCCGCCCCGGTGACCTCGCGAAGCAGAGCGCGACAGTGGTCGTGACGACTGCCCCTGGACCCGGAGGAGAGGTCCAGCTCCAGGTTGCTGTAGCCGTCAGCCACGGACGTCAGAGCCGCCACAGCCACCTCGGAGAGGGGAGCCCGTCCGAGGTTGGTATGGAGCACCACGCCGGTGGCGTTGAGCACCGGACGGAGACTCATGCGGGTGCCGTGCGAAAGCCGCTCCCGAATTTCAGCGCCCCAGTCCTCGGGCGGTCCCGCCCGCCGGGTGCGGGCGGCGTCGATGGATTCGCGCACCGCTCTCAATACCGCGCTCCTGGGTGCCTCCCGGAGCAGGGCCTCGACTTCAGGCTCACGCAGCAACCGGTCTACCGAGGGAAGCTGGCGGCGCGGATCGGTCATCGCTGGGTAGGCCTGGCCGGCAGCTTGGGCGTCGAGGTATCGCCCGGCGTTCGCTTGCGCCGTTCGATGATCGGCCGAAGCGAGTCAGCCTTCTGTTTCAGTGAGTCGGCGGCTGCTTTGGTCGGCACGGCCAACGCGCCAATGGCGGTGCCGGTCACGCCCGAGACGTTGCGCAGGCCGCGAATCTCGAGGACGTAGTGCCCACCCGGCTTCCACGGCTCCGCCACCCGAAGCACCAGACGATCGAAGAGCTGAGGCTTGGTCTTGAGAGCCTGCGCTTCGGCGGTTGGCCTTCGGCCCGGGATGGCGGGCACTCCCGGGCGCGCCGGTGCTCGACGGGTCGTATCCACCTTGGTTGTGTCCGCCCTGGTTGTGTCCGCCCTGGTTGTGTCAGCCGCTTTGCCGACCGCCTTGGCATTGAGGCTGTCGTCCACTGGCTTGGGCAGAATCGAGACCAGCTTGACCGGGGAGCTGTCGGGCAGAATCCGAAGGGTTGCTGCGGAGGGCTGCAGTCGCTGCAGCGGATCCAACATCTGGGTGAACTCGACCGTCGCGGAGATACTGTCGGCCACCGTGATGGTCTTGATTCGAGCCGCCGAGGTGTCGTGCTCGAAGGCCCAGAGCTCGCCGGCATTGGTCGCGCCCTTCTTGATCCGCACCGTATCGAAGGCCTCCCGAGGGTCGAACTTCAGGTTGTGGTTCTGGTCGATCACACCCCGGACCAGATATTCGCCCGCGGGCAGGGGACCGAGGGAGAAGCGGCCTGACGAATCGGCGACCCCGCGGTACGGCAGACTGTCGGGGAAAAGAATCGCCTCGGCCAGGGCGTCGGCGGCGGGACGGCTCGTGCTCCAGTCCACAATGGTCCCGGCGATGGTGGTCGCGGGGACGGGCGCGCCCGTGGTGAAGGTGAGGACCGTGCCTTGACTGCTCCGGTTTCGCCGGAGATCAGTGACGCCGGGCAGGAGCTGGACCCGATAGACCCGGTCTTGGCGCCAGCCTTCACTGGGCTTCACCGTGATGCGGTTGCGCTTCCAGCCCACCTCTGGCACCCGGTTCGAGGGCGAGAGAATGATCAGCTTCTCCAGGTCGCCGGTCCCTTGACCCGTGCTGGGCGTGCTGCCCTCGGAGACCACTTCGTCGAACCGAAACTCGACCTGCCCCTTGAAGCCGGGAATGCGAGCCATCGAGTCGGGCCGGGTAGCGAGCAGACGGGGCGGGGCCTTGTCCGGTGGCCCTCCCGGCGGCGGCTCCATGCGAGCGCAGGCGGCGGTAAGGGCGGTAAGGGCGGTAAGGGCGGGAAGGGCGGGAAGGTTGCCCCGACCGAGGCGCCGCCGTGACTCGGTCAATCGCGGTTCGAGCCTTCCCGCCCTTACCGCCGCCGCCCTCCTCACCCACACCCCAACAGCTCCCGCTTCCTCACCAACACCTCGCACTGCTCCTTCCAGGCGACGAGCTTCTGCCGCTCGCGGTCAACCACCTCCACTGGCGCGCGGGAGACGAACTGCTGGTTTTCCAGCTTCTTCTCCTGCGACTCGAGCAGTCGCGTCAGGCGCTCGACCTCGGAACCGAGCCGGCCGCACTCGCGGTTCAGGTCGATAGCATCGCCCAGCGGGACGAATACAGAAGTCCCGTCGGCGAGGACGGCATGGCCGCCCACCCGCTCGCTGCTCTCGCCGAAGGAGAGCTGGGACACCTTGGCCAGCCGGAGCACCGTGGGGCGCTCGCGCTCGAGCGCGGCGGAAAGCTTTCCATCCTCCTGGCTCACCACTGCCCGCACGGTCTGCCCCGGCTGAATCCCGTACTCGGCGCGGATCGCCCGGATCGCGCCGACTACTTCCTGCACCAGGCCGAACTCCCGCAGCGCCGCAGGATCCTCCGCACGTTTATCGGAGCGAGGCCAGGGCGCGACCGAGATCGAGGCCTCGGTCGGACGCCCGGGGAAGCGGCGCCACAGCGCCTCGGTGACGAACGGCATGATCGGATGCAGCAACCGGAGCCCGACGTCGAAGGTCTGGGCCACTACGGCCCGCGCCACGTCACCGCCCGGAAGGTCCCCGTAGAGCCGGGGCTTGATCTGCTCGATGTACCAATCCGCCAGATCGCTCCAGATGAAGTGGTAGACAGCGGCCGCGGCCTCGTTGAGCCGGAACTTCTCGTACGCCTCGGTCGCCTGCGCCACCGTGGTCTCGCACCGGGCGATGATCCACCGGTCCGCCAGGGTGAGCTCGTCGCGGCGGACCAGGTTGCGCGCCGATCCGGCGAGCGGCCGCGGCGGACCCTCCAGGTTGGCGAGGATCAGCCGGCCTGCGTTCCACAGCTTGTTGGCAAAGTTTCGCCCGGCGCCGAAGGAGGTCTCCAGGTCGTTGGGGTCGAGGATGACGTCGGTGCCGACCGACATCCCCGCCACGATGGAATAGCGCAGCGCGTCAGCGCCGTAGCGGTCGATCACCTCCAGCGGGTCGATTCCGTTGCCCAGCGACTTGGACATCTTGCGATGCTGGGTATCGCGCACGGTGCCGTGGAGGTAGATCCGGGTGTACGGCACTTCGCCCATGAAGTGCAGGCCGGACATGATCATTCTCGACACCCAGAAGAACAGAATCTCCGGCGCCGAGACCAGGGTGTTGCCGGGATAGAAGGTGTCGAGGTCGGGCGTCTCATCGGGCCACCCGAGACTGGAGAACGGCACCAGCCAGGAGGAGAACCAGGTGTCCAGCACGTCGTCGTCCTGGCGGACGTGTCCGCCACAGGCGGGGCAGGCCGTCAGGTCGGTGCGGCTCGCGTGGAGTTTGCCGCAGCTCTCCGACTGGCAGTACCACACCGGAATCCGGTGGCCCCACCAGAGCTGGCGGGAGATACACCAGTCTCGAATGCCTTCCATCCAGCGGGCATAGTCGTCGCCCCGGCGCTCCGGAACGAAGCGCAGGGTGCCGTCGCGGTACTTCTCCAACGCCGGTTGGGCCAGCGGCTCCATCCTCACGAACCACTGGTCCGAGAGCCGCGGCTCGACCACTGTGTCGCAGCGATAGCAATGCCCCACGGCATGCCGGTGATTCTCCACCTTCTCCAGCAGGCCGAGCTGCTTGAATTCGTTGACCACCCGCTCGCGGGCGTCGTAGCGATCGAGGCCCTGGAACCGTTGCGGCGCGGCGAGGCTGATCCGGGCTTCCGGCGTCATCACGTCGATGCTGGCCAGCCCCTGGTGCTTGCCGATCTCGAAGTCAGCCGGGTCATGCGCCGGCGTGACCTTCACGGCGCCGGAGCCGAACGTGGGATCCACCGCATCGTCGGCCACGATGGGCACCCGCCGGCTCACCACCGGCAGCAGTAGCTCGCGGCCGACCAGGTCGCGGTAGCGCTCGTCGTCCGGATGGACCGCGACCGCGGTGTCGCCCAGCATCGTCTCGGGGCGGGTGGTGGCCACGGTGATGTAGCCTTCGCCATCGGCGAGCGGATAGCGGAGATGCCAGAGGCGCCCGTCAACCTCCTCCTTCTCCGCCTCTTCGTTGGACAGCGCGGTGAGGCAGCGGGGGCACCAATTGATGATGTAGTGCCCGCGGTAGACCAGTCCCTGCTCGTACAGCCGGACAAAGCATTCCCGCACCGCGCGGGAGAGTCCCTCATCCAGGGTGAAGTAGGTGCGCGACCAATCCGCCGAGCAGCCGAGCGCTTTGAGCTGGTCGAGAATTCGCGCGCCGGTCACCCGCACGTGACTCCACACCCGCTCGACGAAGGCCTCTCGTCCCACGTCAAAGCGGGTGAGGCCCTCTTTGGCGAGCAGCCGCTCGACCACGTTCTGGGTGGCGATGCCGGCGTGATCGGTTCCGGGCAGCCACAAGGTGCGCCGCCCGCGCATCCGCTCGAACCGGATGATGACGTCCTGGACCGTATTGTTGAGGCCGTGCCCGGCATGCAGTTCCGCCGTCACGTTGGGCGGCGGCATCATGATCACATAGGGCTCGGCCCGCCGGCGAGTGGGATCGCCGGCATCCGGATGGAACAGCCCGTGCTCCTGCCACCAGGCGTAGAGGGCGGACTCGATAGTGGATGGATCGTACTGCGGGGCGAGCGGTTGGGTCATGCGCTCTGGTCGGTCGCGTGCTTGTCGTCGGCGCGCGCCTCGTCGTCCTCGCCCCGGACCTGCAGGCTGTTGATGACGCTCTCGATGCCGCTCGCGGCCAGGGCGGTGCGGCCGGCGAGGGCCCGCATGATCCGGCTGGGCACCCAGCCGCGGAGCTCGACCGCCCCGCGGGCCACCGGCATCACCTCGATGCTGAGCCCGCCCAGGCGGGGCTCGGCCAGAAGGGCGGTCTGCGCTGTCCGCACCGACGCAGCGGCGGTGAGCCGAGCCGGCACGCCCCGTCCCAGGCGGCCGGCCGCGCGCCGGACCCGGGTCGAGCTCACCCCGCCGACCCACTCGCTGAGGGCGAACCCTGCCACGAGTCCTGCCCCCATTCCGAGGCTGGTCCACAGCAGGACCTGACCCGCACTCAGGCGATCGTTGTGGCGCACGCGGTGTCCTCGTACCGGAGAAAAAGTGCTGTCATTAAGTTAACATTTCCGCTGTTAAGGCGCTGGAAATGGTCTCAACTTGAAGGTCTCCGATGAACGATGAGCGTCGTTTGGTCCGCGGTGTGGAGGCGGGCCGCTGGCTGGTGTTCGCGATCTTGATCCTGCTCGGGATCGTGCTCTACTTCAGATTCGCGCCGAGCACCCGCCCGGTGGCGCCGCCGGCTGTGCCGGAGGGGCAGTGACCGGCGCCATCCGCGTCACCCTGCCCGATGGGAACCAGCGCGAGGTGCCCCGGGGCACCAGCGCGCGCCAGGTGGCTGAGGGCATCGGCCCGGGCCTGGCGCGGGCGGCGCTCGCCGCCCGGGTCAACGGCTCGATCTGGGATCTGGATCGCCCGCTGGAGAAGGACACCACACTCGCCATCCTGACCGATCGCGACCCGGACGCCCTCGAGGTCCTGCGGCATTCCTCGGCGCACATCCTGGCCACGGCGGTGCGGGAGCTCTTTCCCGGCGCGGGCATCGGCTTCGGTCCGCCGATCGAGGACGGGTTCTACTACGACTTCCAGGTGGACCGGCCCTTCACGCCGGAGGATCTCGCCAGGATCGAGGCCAAGATGGCCGAAGTGGCGGAGCGGGATTACCCCTTTGTGCGCGAAGTCGTGGATCGGGCGGAGGCCAACCGCCGCTTCGCCGACGATCCGCTCAAGCTGGAGCGAATCGCTGAGCTGGGCCCGGACGAGATCATCACGGTCTACACCGATGGGCCGTTCATGGATCTCTGCCGTGGCCCGCACATCCCTCGGACCGGGCGCCTCAAGCACTTCAAGCTGCTGCACGCCGCGGGCGCGTATTGGCGGGGCGACGAGCGGCGCCAGATGCTCCAGCGGATCTACGGCACGGCCTGGTTCAAGAAGGACGATCTCGACGCCTACCTGCATCGGCTGGAGGAGGCCCGCAAGCGCGACCACCGGCGGGTCGGCAGGGAGCTGGACCTCTTTATGTTCCACCCCGCGTCTCCAGGGGCGCCGTTCTGGACCGACCGCGGGACCATGATCTACAACCTGCTGGTGGATTTCGTACGAGAGCGGCAGGCTGAGCATTTCAAGGAGATCAAGACACCGCTGATCTACAACCGGACGCTGTGGGAGACCTCAGGACATTGGGGCAAGTATCGGGAGAACATGTTCCTGATACAGAATAAGGAAACCGGCGAGCACGACTCCTCGCTCAAGCCGATGAACTGCCCCTCCCACTACCTGTTGTACTCGGGGAAGAAGCACTCGTACCGGGAGCTTCCCCTCCGCTATGTCACCTTTGATGTGCTGCACCGAAACGAGGTGACCGGGGCGCTCTCGGGCCTCACCCGGGTCCGCCAGTTCTCCCAGGATGACTGTCACGTCTTCCTGGCGGACGACCAGATCGTGGACGAGGTCCAATTCCTGATGGACTTCATCCTGGGCTATTACCGCACCTTCGGCTTGCAGGCCAAGCTCAAGTTCGCCACTCGCCCCCCGACGCGGATCGGCAGCGACGAGCTCTGGGACCGGGCCGAAGCGTCGCTCCGCGGCGCGCTGCAGGCGACGGGAAGGGAGTACGAGCTCAAGGCCGGAGACGGCGCCTTCTACGGGCCGAAGATCGACTTCGATGTCACCGACTCGATCGGCCGGAGCTGGCAGCTTGGCACCATTCAGCTCGACTACAACGCGCCAGAACGCTTCGACCTCACCTATGTAGGTGAGGACAACGCCGAGCACCGGCCGGTGGTGATTCACCGCGCGGTAAGCGGCTCGTTCGAGCGGTTCATCGCGATTCTGATCGAGCACTTTGCCGGAGCGTTTCCGGTCTGGCTCGCGCCGGAGCAGGTGCGGGTGATCCCGATCTCCGACGCGCAAACTGAAGCCGCCAGGCGGGTCGCCGCACGCCTCTCCAGCCTCGGCATTCGGGTGCACGTGGACGACCGGAGCGAGACCCTCAACTACCGGATCCGCGAGGGCGAGGTATGGAAGATTCCTTATATGGCGGTGGTGGGGCAGCGCGAGGCAGAGAGCGACTCGCTGGCCCTCCGGGTTCGCGGTGAGGGGAAGAAGCAGGAGGTCATGAAGGTTGACGAGTTTGTTACCCGGGTGGTGCAGGAGGTGAAGACCCGGGCGTTGACACCGTAAGATCGAGAACGGCAAACACTGAGCCGGACCCAGCCGCTTCAGCCCACCCGGTTCACGTTTACGGTTCACGTTCACGCTTTTCCGTTTCCGGTTTACCCTTCACCTTTCACCGTTTAACTTGCCCTCTGCTCTTTACTGGACTGACACGTGAACGAGTCAACCACCCCCGTCATTCTCTCCGCCGTCCGCACGCCGATCGGCAAGTATCTGGGCGGCCTTTCCTCTTTTACAGCGCCCCAGCTCGGGGCCATGGTCATTCGCGAGGCGGTATCGCGCGCCGGCGCTGATCCCTCCGCGGTCGAGGAAGTGATCATGGGCCAGGTAGTTCAGGGTGGCAGCGGCCAAGCGCCAGCCCGCCAGGCGCTGATCCACGCCGGGCTTCCGGCCGCCATCCCGGCGCTCACCATCAATATGGTATGCGGCTCCGGCCTCAGGGCGGTGATGATGGCGGCGCAGGCCATCAAGTCGGGCGACACCGAGTGTATCGTCGCGGGCGGGCAAGAGGCCATGTCGAGCGCGCCCCACTATGTCTACGGCATGCGCAACGGCATCAAGGCGGGCAACCAGACCATGGTGGACGGGATGATCCACGACGGCCTGTGGGACTCGTTCGGATGCTGCCACATGGGTGAGTACGCGGAGTACACCGCCGACAAGGCCGGTGTGAGCCGGCAGGATCAGGACACCTACGCCTACGAAAGCCACCGCAAGGCGCTCGCCGCCATCGAGTCGGGCAAGTTCAAGGCGGAGATCCTGCCGGTACAGCTGCCGGGAAAGACCCCGACCACGGTCGCGGTGGACGAATCGCCCCGCAAAGACACCAGCCCCGAGACCCTCGCCAAGCTCAAGCCCGCGTTCCGCAAGGACGGGGGGACCGTCACCGCGGGCAATGCGCCGGGGCTCAACGACGGCGCCAGTGCGCTGCTGGTGAGCTCGCTCGCCTTCGCGAAAGCCAACGGGCTTTCGCCGCTGGCGCGGATCACGGGCTATTCGACGGGCGGCGGCGAGCCGCGCGATCTCTTCTTCGCGCCGGTGCTGGCCGTCCGCACGCTGCTGAGCAAGACCAACACGCGAATTCAGGACTACGATCTGATCGAAGCCAACGAGGCGTTCGCGGTCCAGGCCCTGGCCGACGGGCGCGAGCTCGGCTGGGACTGGAGCCGAGTGAACGTGAACGGCGGCGCGGTCGCCCTGGGCCATCCGATCGGAGCCAGCGGCGCCCGAGTGCTCACGACCCTCTTGTATGCGTTGCGCGACCGGGGCGGGTCCACCGGCCTTGCGACGCTGTGTCTCGGCGGAGGCAACGCCGTCGCCCTCAGCGTGGAGCGCATGTGAATCCCGAAGCCCCCGTACCGGTCGAAGCCCCTCCGGCAGCGGCGTCCGGAAGCCTCGTCCTCCGCCGATTCGTCGGGGTGATGGTGGGCGCGCTGGTCGTCGCCCTGGCCGCCCAAGTGAGTGTTCCCGTGCCCCTGAGCCCCGTCCCCATGACGCTTCAGCCGCTGGCGGTGTTGGTGGTGGGCGGCGTGCTTGGCGCCGGGGGAGGACTGGCTGCCCTGGTCACCTATTTGATGATGGGGATCCTGGGCTTGCCGGTTTTCGCCGGCGGCGCGTCCGGCGGTATCCATCTGATCGGCCCCACCGGCGGCTATCTGCTCGCGTTCCCGCTTGCGGCCGGCCTGGTCGGCGCGCTGGCCAACGGCGGGCGGGGCACCGCGCGGGTGCTGCTTGCCTGTGCCCTGGGCATGGCCCTCATTCATATCGGCGGCGTGGCCCAGCTCGCCTTGCTCGGCGGTGACCCGGCGCTAGCCTTCCGGGTCGGTTTCGTTCCCTTCTTTACCGGCGACCTGATCAAGGTGGGTCTCGCCTCGGCCGTGATCCTGCTGGTCGGCCCCCGACTCCGATTTCTCCGTTGAGCGGGACATCCTCCGGACGAGCCGGTTTCCTGAAGGCGATCGCTTGGTCGATCGCCTTCATCGTGCTGACGCTGGTCTTCGCGGGCGCCTTGGGTTTCCTCGCGGCGTTGCTGGTGGTGCACTCGCCGACCGCCGCCGCAGCCTGGTTGATGGCGGCCGGGCCCGACGCCATGCTGCTCCAGGCCGGCGCGACCATCGCGAGCGCCGCGTTCTGGACCTGGCTGATCGGGTTTCGGGTGCTTGGCCTGTCGCTCCACGATCTCCGCTACGCGACTCGCCAGCGCGGGGTCCCCGGATTCGGATGGGGGATGCTGGCAGGAGCGCTGACGGCGGCGGTGGCGCTGCTCATCAGCGCCGGCGTCGGCGGGGCCGAATGGGTGCGGGACTCGGGGACCGTCCTGGACTACGTGCGTCAGTCCCTCAAGACGGTGCTCGTGCTGGCGCCGGCGGCTCTCAGTGAGGAAGTGGTCTTCCGTGGTGTGCCGCTGGTCCTGCTGGCGGGCACCTTCGGTCGCGGAGCCGCGGTGGTGGCGGTCGCGGTGCTTTTTGCCTTCGCCCACCTGGCCAATCCCAACGTCACCGCCCTCGGTCTCGGCAATATCGCCATGGCCGGGATCTTTCTCGGGCTCGCCTTTTACGCGCCGGGCGGGATCTGGACCGCGTTCGGGGCGCATCTCGGCTGGAACTCTACTCTCGCCTGCCTGGACGCGCCGGTGAGCGGGCTGCCCTTTCGCATCCCGCTGCTCGACTACCACTCGGGTGGGCCTGCCTGGCTCACCGGCGGAGCCTTCGGGCCGGAGGGAGGCCTCGCCGCCACCGCCGCGCTCACCGGGGCCATCCTTCTGGTCTACCGCTGGGCAAGGAGAGATGTCCTGTGAGTCGTGTCGCTGTCATCGGAGCGGGAACCATGGGCAACGGCATCGCGCATGTCTTTGCCCAGCACGGGTGGGACGTCTCGTTGATCGATACCGTGCCCTGGGTGCTGGACAAGGCGACGGCCACCATTCGGACCAACCTCGACCGGCAAGTGAAGAAGGGGGCGTTGACGGGCGATGCGCCGGCGGAGGTGCTCCGCAGGATCAGCTCGGGGACCGCGCTCGACGCGGCCTGCGGCGCCAACCTTGTGGTCGAGGCCGCGAGCGAGAATCCGGCTACCAAGTTCTCCCTGTTCGAGCAGCTCGATCGGATCTGCGATCGCGGGGCGGTGCTGGCCACTAACACCAGCTCGATCTCCATCACGGAGATCGCCGCGCGAACGAAGCGGCCCGAGCAGGTGATCGGTATGCACTTCATGAATCCGGTGCCGGTCATGCAGTTGGTCGAGGTAATCCGGGGCTATGCCACGAGCGACGAGACCACCCGAACGGTGGTCGAGACCGCACGGGCCCTGGGCAAGACCCCGGTGGAAGTACACGACTATCCCGGCTTCGTGTCCAACCGGGTGCTGCTGCCGATGATCAACGAGGCGATCTTCTGTGTGATGGAAGGGGTCGCCACGCCGGAGGCCATCGATACGGTCATGAAGCTCGGCATGGCGCACCCCATGGGCCCGCTGGCCCTGGCCGACTTCATCGGACTCGACGTCTGCCTGGCGATCCTCGAGGTGCTGCATCGCGGACTGGGCGACGACAAATATCGGGCCTGCCCGCTGCTGCGGAAGATGGTGGCGGCGGGACATCTGGGACGGAAGACGGGCAAGGGTTTCTACGAGTACCAGAAACGTGAAGGGTGAAACCTGAAAGCCTGCACGTCCCGCCTGTTCACGGTTCACTGTTGACGTTTCACGCCGCCATAGGACGCCTATGGACGTGTTCGCATCGATGCAGGAACTGGGTCACGAACAGCTTTTGTTTTCGCATGACCCCTCCTGCGGCTACTTCGGCATCATCGCCATCCACGACACCACGCTGGGCCCGGCGCTGGGCGGGACCAGGTTCTGGCAGTACGAGACCACCGAGGAGGCGATCACCGATGCGCTGAGGCTGGCGCGCGGGATGACCTACAAGGCCGCGGTCGCCGGGATCAATCTGGGTGGCGGGAAGGCCGTGATCGTGGGAGACAACCGCCGGGTGGATCGGGAGGTGCTGTTCCGGGCGCACGGGCGCTTCGTCGAAACGCTGGGCGGCCGGTACATCACGGCGGAAGACATCGGCACCAGTCCGGCCGACATGGAGTACATCAAGCTCGAGACCGATCACGTGGCCGGGCTGCTGGGGCTCTCCGGGGATCCTTCGCCGGTTACGGCACACGGGGTGTACGTCGGGATGAAGGCGGCAGCCAAGGTGCGCTGGGGCAGCGACAGCCTGACCGGGAAGACGGTGGCGGTGCAGGGGGCCGGAAAGGTGGCGTCCCACCTCTGCCGCTACCTGCATGAGGAGGGCGTCAATCTCATCGTCACCGACATCGACGCGGACAAGGTCGCCAGGGTCGTGGCGGAGACGGGAGCGCGCGCGGTCGATCCCGAGGCTATCTACGACCAGCGAGCCCAGGTATACGCCCCCTGCGCGCTGGGCGCCACGATCAACGATGCCACCCTCCCCCGGCTCAAGGTGGAAATCATCGCTGGCGGGGCGAACAACCAGCTGGCGGAAGACCGTCACGGTGACCTGCTCGAGGAGCGGGGAATCCTCTATGCGCCCGACTATGTGATCAACGGGGGCGGCGTGATCAATGTGTACGGCGAATTGCACCGCTGGCCGGCGGAGCGGGCCCAGAAGAAGGCGGGGGAGATCTACGATACCCTGCTGCGGATCTTCGAGATCGCGAAATGCGAACGGATTCCCACCTATCGCGCCGCAGACCGGCTGGCGGAGCAACGGATCGCCGCGGTGGCGGGCCTGGATAGGATGTGGATGGCGGAAAGGCGGTAAGGGCGGTAAAGGCGGTAAGGGCGGTAAGGGCGGTAAAGACGAATGTCAGGGACCAGGGTGCGCGCACGGTCCGGCGCTCTCGTCAACCTTACCGCCCTTACCGCCATTACCGCC
>DATBKD010000080.1:0-50318 GCA_036556025.1 Gemmatimonadales bacterium
CTCTCGATCCAGAGGCTGCTGCTCTAGGCGTCGCGTTACTTCCCGGTCTCGATCTCGTCGTCCTCGGCGTGCATTGCCTGGATTGCCGCAGAGAGATCGCAGGCCAACGTCCGCTCCCGCCGCAGGGTGCTGATGATTGCCTCGGCCTGCTTCATTTGCAGGGTGAGCGCGCCCGCCGATTCGAGGGCATGGTCCACCACTGTCCGCTGCGCCTGCAACGACTCCACAGTTGACCGGATGCCCAGCGCGAGCGCTTCCGCCCGCGCGAGCCGCTGCTCGGCCCGGTCCAGCTGACGCTGACGCGTGGCGAGCCCCTGGAGACCTGCCTCCGCGGCCTTGAACTGCGCCTGGCTCTCCTCCAGCAGGTTCCTGGTTTCCTCGATTTCCCGGCGCGCGGAACCGATGGTCTGGACGTCTTCCACCGCCCGCTCCGCCATCCCGAAGACGTGCTTGACCTGGGCCTCGAGCGCTTCCACCGCCGCCTGCCTGGCCAGGGTCTGCTCCAGGGCGCGGGCGGCTTCACCCTGAGCCGACTCCCACCGGCCCAGCAACTCCTCGAAGTGGGCCAGCTGCTTCTCGATCGGCTTGAGCGCCGTCGCGCGCGCGTCCAGCTCACCAGAGATGCGCATGAGCGTGCTCGAGCGGTCCTCCGCCTGGACCAGTGAGGACCCGACGGTACGGGAGATCTCTTCCAAGCGCTGCGCTGCTTCCGCGGCCCCCTGGCGCAGCGCCGACGCCTGCGCCAGGTGCTCGGTGGCCTTGTCGAGAGCGCCCTGCCGCTGCTCCAGCTCCTGGCCGAGCTGCCGCACCCGCTCTTCCACCTCGTCGAGCTGCTGGGTGCGATTTTCCAGGGCGCGGACCGACTCGTCCACCGCGAGGAGCCGCCGGTCGGCCTCGCTCACTGAATTGGTGACGCCCGCAATCACTTCCGAGACCTTGTGGGCGGCCTCGGCCTGCTTGGCCAGCTTGACGAACCGGCCCTCCGCGGCCTCCATCTGGGCCCGGAGCCCGTCGCTCCGATCCTTGAGGTCCGCGCTCATCGCCCCCAGCTCGGTCAGCCCCCGGTGGACCTCCTCGATCAGCTCGCGCCGCGACTGGATCTGCTCCATGGTGGACCGGACCTGGTCCACCTCGAACCGAATTCGCTCCACCGCCGGCTCCATGCCGCCCAGATCGGCGACCTGCGCCTGCACTTTGCGAGTCCAAGTGTCGGCGTTAGCCAGCCAGGACTGCACCTCGCTGTGGCTCTCACGCAGGCGGGTCATTTCCTCGTAGGCCAGGCGCATCTGCTCCAACCCATCGGCCATGACCTCACGGGTGCCCTTGAGCGTGCCGAGGTCGGCGAGCACCTGGTCCACCTCCGGCTTGAGCCGCTCGATCCGGTGCATGCGCTCCCCGACTTCATTAGCGAGCGCGTCCATCCGCTCGGCATCCTGGCGGATGCTGGCGACCCGGCGCGCCTCATCCGAAAGCCGCACCAGCTCCTGGGCAAGCTCGCCTTCCTTTTCGGCCAGCGCTCTGACTTGCGCCTGGACCGCCGCGGTACCCTGGCTGGCGGCATCGAGTACCCCGAAGCGCGCCTCGCACTCCTTGACCGCATTGCGCAGATCGGCGACCCGCTCGCTGACCGCGTGCAGGCCGCGGTTCTCCAACTCGAACCCTTCGCTGCTCTTGCGCATCTGCTCACGAAGCTCGGTGAGAGCCTGGCGGGCCGCCTGCTGGGCCTCCTCCGCCTGACGCGAGGCAGCCTGAAGCTCTTCGTTCCGGGCCAGAACCTTGACCTGCACGCCCTGGATCTCCGCCATCTTGGCCTCGATCCCGCCGAACCGCCGGATCTGCTCCTCCTGGCGGCGGAGCCAGGCATCGAGCTCCCGGTCCAGGCGGGTGAGCTGAGAGATCTGGTTAGCGGCGCGTTCGACCGCCTCCCGCTGCTGCTCCAGCACACCGGTCTTCTGGCCAACCTGATCGGCGAGGGCCTTGAGCACCGCCATCTGATGCTGGATATCGGGAATCGCCGTGGTGGCCTGATTGAGCGGCTCGAGGGCGCGCTCGACCGACTGGACCTTGCGCACGACCTCCTCCAGCCGGCCGGTGGACGCCTGGTGCTGCTGGTCGAACTCTTCCAACCGGGAGGTGGCGTGGCGGTGGGCGGTGAGGGCGTCGTCGTGCTGTCCCCGCATGCGCGCGACGTTCTCGGTGAGCTCGGCGAGCTGGGTCCGGAGCGAGTCGGCTTCGGTCCGCAGCGCCGCCATGGGGCTCTCCAGGCTCAAGAAGCGCTCCAACTGCTCCCGAAGCAATAGCGCGGTATCCATCCGATCGCTCAGGCCGCTGAGCTGGGTCCGCAGCCGGTCCGCATCCTCCGTGGCATGGGCGAGCTGAGTTTCGGTCCGCGCCTGGGTCTTGATCACCCGCTCGGCCTGCTCTTCGGAGGCAGCGAGCTGGGCGGCCAGGTTTTCCAGCCCGGCCAGGCGCTGCTCAGCCGCCTCACACCGCTCCCGCAGCGCATCGAGCTCGGCCGACCGTTCCATGACCGGCTCGAGAGCGCGGAGCTGCTGCGCGGCGGCTTCCGCGCGAGCGATCAAAGCCTCGAGCGCTGTGGAGCCTTTGGCTCCCTCGACCAGGACTTCCGCGGCGTCGTCGGTGCGGCGCCGACCCTTCAGGAACGTGACCATTGGCTAACTCCGGGCGGAAAGCGCGGGCGCCCAGCGGCGAAGGCGCCGGGGCGAGACAGGGCACTGGCTCAGGCTCTTGTTCCGGTCAGAGCGCACGCGTGGTGGAGATGTGGAGCACGAGGGCGGACTCGGCCCCTGTGTGCAACGCGTATGCCCGGAACTTGAGAGGAGTTACAGGGGCATTGTGGCCCGGCGGATCGGCAGCGCAACCCGGTGCGGCGGCGGCAGATGCCGAAGTGCTTCGGGCAGCTTCAGGAGGGGAAAGAACGAGCGCGTAGGCCAGCACGCTTCGCGACCTGCCTGCATCATGGCAGCTCGCGGGGGATGCTACCGGCCCTGGTATGGAGGGGCCTTCCCGGGCGGCGGAAGAGGACAAGCTGACTCTAGCGGGGTCCCGACCCGGTTCGCAAATTCGTCCGGTTCTGACCCGATCTTACGCTAGGTAATGTCGAGCGGACCATCTCCGCCCGCCTGACTACCCTCCTTGGAGGTTTCTATGAGTGTTCGTGTGACCACTTCCGAAGGATCCACCATCGAACTGCGGAGCGATGTTCTAGAGCCGCTGGCGGCAAGCCTGGCCGGCCAGGTGCTTCCGCCCGGATCCCCCGGCTACGACGAGGCCCGGACGATCTGGAACGCGATGATCGACCGCAAGCCGGGGCTGATCATTCGCTGTGCCAGCACCGCCGACGTCGCGCAGGCAGTGCGCTTCGCTCGGGAACATGATCTGGTCCTGGCCGTTCGCGGGGGCGGACACAACATCGCGGGGAACGCCGTCACCGAGGGCGGGCTGATGCTCGATCTTTCGCCGATGAAGGCCATCCAGATCGATCAGGGGAAGCGTACGGCCCGGGTCGGTCCCGGCGCCACGCTGGCGGACTTCGACCGGGAGGCCCAGGCGTTCGGCCTCGCCACTCCGGTGGGGGTGAACTCCACCACCGGGATTGCGGGGTTGACACTGGGTGGAGGATTCGGATGGTTGAGCCGGAGTCTGGGTCTCACGATCGACAACCTCCTCTCCGCCGAAGTGGTGCTCGCCAGTGGCGAAGTCGTCCAGACCAGCGCGGGCCAGAACCCGGACCTGTTCTGGGGAATTCGGGGTGGTGGCGGCAATTTCGGGGTGGTCACCTCCTTCGAGTTCCAGCTTCACCGGGTCGGACCCGAGGTGCTGTCCGGATTGATCGTGCATCCTCTCGAGGCCGCCAAGGACGTGCTGCGCTTCTATCGGGAGTTCCTGCCGACGACGCCGGAGGAGTTCGCCTGCTGGTTTGTCATGCGCAAGGCTCCGCCTCTGCCCTTCCTCAGCCCGGAGTGGCACGGCAAAGAGATCCTGGCGTTGGCGGTCTGCTACTCCGGCCCGGTCGCCGAGGGCGAGAAGGTGGCCGCGCCGCTCCGGAAGTTCGGCAAGCCTGTGGCCGACGTGATCGCGCCGCACCCCTTCACCGCGTGGCAGACGATCCTCGATCCCCTGCTCACGCCGGGCCTGCGCAACTACTGGAAGTCGCACTACTTCAAGGAAGTGAGCGACGGCCTGATCGACGTCCTGATCGAGTATGCGCGGAAGATCCCCGATCCCAACACCGAGATCGCCTTCGCGCAGCTCGGTGGCGCCATCAGCCGAGTGCCGGCGGACGCCACGGCCTACGCGGCACGGGATGCCGAGTTCACCATCAATGTTCACGGCCGCTGGCAGGACGCCGGTAAGGACGCCGAGTGCATCGGCTGGGCCCGCGAGCTGTTCCGGGCCGCGGCACCGTTTGCCAGTAGCGGCGCGTACGTGAACTTCATGACCCAGGAGGAGGGCGACCGGGTTCGGGCCGCCTACGGTCGGAACTACGATCGGCTGGTCAACCTCAAGAGCAAGTACGATCCCAGCAATCTGTTCAAGGTGAATCAGAACATTCGGCCAATGGCGTACGCATAGAGAGGACGGAGAGGACGGAAGGATGTAGAAGACGCAGAATGGCTGGGGAGGTTCTGGTCAAGACCTCCAGGTCCTCTGCGTCTTCTGCGTCGATTTTGTCCCGATCAGTCCCCACGCGCTCACCGACCCGGCTACAGCCAGCACCGCGGCGAGCAACATGACGAGCTGAAACGCTTCGACGAAGGACACATCTATGGCGTCCCGGAGTACCGACTGCAGGTGCTGAGGCAGGGACGGAGGGATGGTGGCACCTGCAAGCCTCCCTTCTTCACTCGCAAGCAACTGGCGCACCTGGGACGACACCCTGAGCTCGGAAAGCCGTTGCATGAGAACGGAGTCGAACCGTAAGGCAGCGAGCGCGCCGAAGGCCGCCACGGCCAGCAGACCGGCGGCGCGGGACACCGCGTTGTTGATGCCGGAAGCCAATCCGGTATGGCTCGAGTCCACCGCACCCATCACAGTGGTCGTCAGCGGGGCGACGCTCACGGCCATGCCAAGGCCCATCACCACAATTCCGGGAAAGAGGGTCGTCCAGTAGCTGCCCTCCTTGCCCGAGAGCCCAAGCAAGCCAAAGCCCACGCCGGTGATGAGGGGACCGACGATTAGTGGGACTCGGGCGCCGTAGCGGTCGACCAAGCGACCGGTGGACCGGCTCAGCCCGAACATCAGCACGAGGAACGGCAGCAGGGCCGCGCCCGCGGCCGTCGCGGAATAGCGGCGAACCTGGATGAAGTCGAACGGGAGAAAATAGAAGACCCCGCCCAAGGCAGCATAAAGGAAGAAGGTCAGCAGGTTGGCGCCGGCGAAGGTCGAGGACCCAAACAGGTCGAGCGGGACCATGGGGTAGGACACCCGACCTTCCGCAAGCAGAAAGCCTGCCAGGAGCAGAACACCTCCTCCCAATCCCGCGAGGATCAGCGGGTCTCCCAGCCCTCGCCGCGGCGCCTCAATCAGTCCGAAGACCAGCCCTCCGAGGCCGGCAGTGACGAGCGCGGCGCCCCACCCGTCGAGACCACGGCTCGCGCCTGGCGCCCGGCTCTCGGGAACCTTTCTCAGCGAGATGGCCAAGGTGAGCGCTGCGATCGGAAGGTTGAGCCAGAAGAGCCAGCGCCAGGACGCGGCCTGAATCAGCCATCCGCCCAACACCGGGCCTACTCCGGCCGTTGCGGCTGACCACCCAGACCAGGTTCCGATCGCGCGCCCTCGTCTGTCAGAGGCAATAGTGGCGCTGATCAGGGCGAGGCTGCCTGGGACGAGGAGAGCGGCGCCTACCCCCTGGACCGCGCGAGCTGCGATCAACCATTCGATGTCGGGGGCGAATCCACATGCGCCGGAGGCGATCGCAAACAGTGCAATCCCCACCACGAACGTTCGACGCCGGCCGGCCTGATCACCCAGTGCACCCCCCAGAAGCAGCAGTGCCGCCAGAGTGAGGGTGTAACTCTCCACGACCCACTGGACGTCGGCGGCAGTGGCGTGGAGCGTCGACTGAAGAGCGGGTAACGCGAGGTTGACCACGGTTCCGTCGATGAACGACATGCTCGAGCCCAGGATGCTCGCCAGCAGCACCCAGCGCTCGGCAGATGCGGGGGCGTGCGGGGAGGGAGGCGAGCCTTGGACGACGCCGGCGTCACAGGGCGTTCTGATCGTCATCCTACCGCACGCGCACGCCGTTCTTGATCACCAGCCGCACTCGTCGAAGCGCGCCGACGTCACGGGTTGGGTCGCCCTCCACCGCCACCAGGTCCGCGAGCATCCCCTGGGCGATCTTCCCCAGCCTGTCGTCCAGATGAAAGATCCGGGCGTTGACCACCGTGGCCGCCCGTAGAGCCGCCAGCGGTGTCATCCCCTCGTCCACCATCAGCTCGAGCTCGCGCACGTTCTCGCCATGAGGGAAGACACCGACATCACCGCCAAAGCAAAGGGTGACCCCCGCCGCGAGCGCCGCGCGGAAGCTCGCCCGTTTCTCCTTGACCCGCGCGGGCAGCTCGCCTTGCCCCTTCTTCCAGCCGTCGAAGTACTGCGCGTATGCCTCGGAGGCGGCCAGCGTCGGACAGAGCGCCACGCCCCGCTGCCGCATCAACCGAAACACCTCCGGTGTGCCTTCGTCGCCGTGCTCCACGGTTTCAACCCCGGCGAGCACCGCCCGTCGCATGCCCTCGGCAGTGGTGGCATGGGCCGCCGTGGGTCGCCCACTTCCCCGCGCGGTCTGCACCAGCACCCGCAGTTCCTCTTGCGAAAACGTCGGCTCGGCTTTGCCGTTTGGCCCCCAGGTGTAGTCGGCGTATACCTTGATCCAGTCTGCCCCGTTGCTGATCTGATTTCGCACCGCCCGAGCGACGCCCTCGGCGCCGGTCGCCTCCTCGGCGCCCTGAGGGGGATCGATGGCGTAGTCCGCGCGGCGGGGTCCGTAGCTGCCGGTCGCGACGATGGCGCGCGTGACCGTGATGAGACGAGGCCCCGGCACGATTCCCTGCTCGATCGCGCGCTTCAGCTGCACATCGAAGTTGAGCGCTCCCTCGGTGCCGAGATCCCGTTCCGTGGTGATGCCGGCGCGGAGCGTGGCCGCCGCATGGGCGACCGCCTCGGCCATGCGCAGACCGATCGGCTCCTTGAGCACTTGATCGTCCCACAAAGCTTCGTTGTAGGGGTGGAGGAACAGATGGGAGTGGCCCTCGATGAGGCCGGGAATGAGAGTCGTACCGGCGAGCGGTATGCGCTCGGCCCCGGGCGGAACAGAGAGATGATCTGCCGGGCCGACAGCTGCTATTCGATCCCCTCGCGCCAACACCGCCCACCCGTGATGGGGGACATCGCTGACGCCGTCCCACACCGCATCGGGCACCAGCAGGGTGGATTTGACCGTATCAGCCGCCGGCGACTGCTGAGCGGATGCCTCGGTCAGGATTATCGAAAGTGCGAGCAGGTACAGCCAGAACACTCGCGTGTGAAACGCAGAGTGGTTCTCCATGGCACGCCTCGATGTGAGAGCGCGCTAAATCTAGGAGACGCGAGGAGGCGAGACAAAAGAGACGGCGGCCGAACCAAAGGCTCGGCCGCCGCGTGAATCAATCGCATTCCAGTTCCGCAACCAGCTACCGCGGACTCTGGCTGGAGCTGCTATCCGACATGCCCGCATGGCTGCTGTCCGACATGCCCGACATCCCGGCGTGGCTGCTGTCCGATACGCCGCCGGCCCCACTGCTGTCCCTGGGCCCGGTCTGGACACCGGGCTTGGCCTTCAGAGCGGTGTCACTGGCTGGACCGTTGTACTGATAGCCGCCTGCGCCTTGCTTGTTGGCCTCGCCAGTATCGGACTTGCTGGGCTCGGCGGCGCCGCTCGGCTGGGCGTTGGCGCCGGCGCTGGTCGTGTCCTTCTTCATGGACTGATAGCCACGCGACTTCCATGCGGCCTTGGTCGCGGCCCTATCCACTCCGCCATGCTTCGCGCAATTGGTCTTACCCGGCTTGGCTGCCCGCGAGCCATCCTTGCAGACAACACTATCTACGGTCGCCGTCATCCCGGTCTGCCCTGCCGTCCCGCTGTCCTTTGCGGACGGTCCGGTCTGCACGCCTGGCTTGGCTTTGAGTGCGGTATCGGCGGGGGCGCCCTGACTCACGCCCGAGGTGTCGCTCTTTCCGGCCTTGCTTGTGTCGCTGGGCTGATACCCCTTGTACCCCGAGGTATCTGTCTGGACAGCCCCAGTGTCGGGTCGGTTCTGACCTGGCTGCTGTGCCCAAAGCCCCGGCGCCGCTGCCAGGGCAAGCATCCCGACCACGGCGCTGAGTGCGGTGGAGCGAGAGTAAATACCCATGTTGGTTTCTCCCTATCTAAATGCCATTCTGCCGCTAACGACCTTAGTTGGCTTCTGTTCATGCCGTCGGTGTAGCGTAGGCCGATCCACAGAGCACTGCTGTGATCCAGATCATGGTCGTGATAGGGGCCACGGCGGAATCAGGGCCGCCGCGACACTATTCAGGAGGTTGTCACATGAGGTGACCATGGGTCGGGCCTGCCGCACGCGACTGCCGTGGCTTCTGCTCCTGCCGTCGGTCTCCGCCTGCGCCACCTTCCGCGGCGCTCTGGCTCCTGCGCTCCCCAACAGTCAGGTGACTCCTTCAGTCGGCCAGGTCCCGGATTCGGTCCTGACCAGGATGATCCGTGAGGGCGATCTGATCGTGCTCGGCACACCGCTCGACATCGTGTCCGACTATGGCATTCTCACCCCGACCTTTCAGCTGGGAGCTAAGGAAACATGGTATGAGGTGAAGGTCGCGGTCGACTCGGTGATCAAGGGCAAGATCAAGAGTGCCAAGAGCGTGGACCTGGGCATGCTGCCCGCATCGCTCACCCCGCCGCAGCCGTTCGGCCGCCTGGGGAAGAATGAAATCGTGGTCCAGTACCCTGCCGTCACCTTCATCCGAAGTCGTTGGGCCAATGCGGCGACTCTGGTCCCGGGCGAACGCGCCGTCTTCATCTTCAATCGCTGCTATTACTGCCTGCCTATCAGCGGCATCGCGCACGCCCGTGGCCCCTACTACACCGCCAATCCCTTGGTGGCTCAGGGCTGGGGAAGCAAGCTCGATCCGGCTGAATGGCCGCGTGTTAGCCGCCTGTTGGCCGACATGAAGCAACGCAAGAGGCAGTAGCCACGAGCGGGCTCCCGCGAGGGGTTACATTTCGCGGGTGATGCACCTCTCCAATTTCCACCCGGTCATCGCGCGCTGGTTCGAGCAGCGCTTCGGCGAGCCCACCAGCCCCCAGCGTTCGGGCTGGGAGGCCATCCGCTCGGGCCGACACACTCTGATCGCGGCGCCGACGGGGTCGGGAAAGACGCTGGCTGCCTTCCTGGAATCCCTCGACGAGCTGTTGCGGGAGTCATTGACCAATCCGCTCCCTGACGCGACCAGGGTGGTGTATGTGTCTCCCCTCAAGGCACTCAGCACGGATATCCACTTGAATCTGGCCGAGCCGCGGCGGGAAATTCGGCGCCTGGCGGAGGAAATGGGATTCGGTGTGCCCAGGATTACCGCCGCGATGCGCTCGGGGGATACGCCGGCCGCTGAACGCGCGGCAATGCTGAAGACGCCGCCCCACATTCTCGTCACCACTCCGGAATCGCTCTATCTGCTCCTCACGGCACAACGGAGCCGGGAGATGCTGCGCACCGTCCGGACGGTCATCGTGGACGAAATCCACGCCGTTCTCGAGTCCCGTCGCGGGGCGCATCTGGCGCTGAGCCTGGAGCGGCTGGACCACGTGGCCCAGGAGCCGGTCCAACGGATCGGGTTATCGGCCACCGTGAAGCCGATCGAGGAAGTGGCTGCGTGGTTGGTTGGGAGGGGTGAGGCGCCGGTCGTGATCGATCAGGGTCACCGCAGAGCACTCGATCTGGGTCTGGAGCTTCCCGGATCACCGCTCGAGGCGGTGATGTCTGCCGAGGTGTGGCAGGAGGTATATGCCCGACTGACCGAACTCATCCAGTCGCACCGCACCACGCTCGTCTTCGTCAACACCCGCCGGCTGGCCGAGCGTGTCTCACGGCATCTGGCAGAGCGGCTGGGCGACGATGCGGTGACTGCTCACCACGGAAGCCTGTCAAAGGAAATTCGACTGGATGCCGAGGAGCGACTCAAGACCGGAAAGCTGAAGGCGCTGGTAGCCACTGCCTCGCTGGAGTTGGGCATCGACATCGGACACGTCGATCTGGTGTGCCAATTGAGCTCCCCCCGGCGCATCTCGACCTTCCTCCAGCGGGTGGGCCGATCGGGGCACACCGTCCGAGGCACTCCGAAAGGCCGTCTTTTCCCGCTCACCCGGGACGAGCTGGTGGAATGCACCGCGCTGTTGGGTGAGGTGCACAAGGGACTGTTGGACCGGGTGGTCATCCGCGACAAACCTCTCGACGTGCTGGCACAACAGCTGGTGGCCGAAGCCGCCTGCGAGGACTGGCCGGAAGAGCAGCTTTTCGAGCTGTCCCGCCGGGCGTATCCCTACCGCGACCTGCAGCGAGCCGAGTTCGACGACGTCATTCGGATGCTGGCCCAGGGTTTCGCTACCCGGCGGGGACGGCGAGCCGCGCTGATCCATCACGACGCGGTGAATCGACGGGTTCGAGGGCGGCGGGGAGCTCGGCTCACCGCAATTACCTCGGGCGGCGCGATTCCCGACAACGCCGACTACCGGGTAGTGCTCGAACCGGAAGGCACCTTCATCGGTACGGTCAACGAGGACTTCGCGATAGAGAGCTTGGCCGGAGACATCTTCCAGTTGGGCAACACCTCCTGGCGGATCCTCCGGGTGCAGCAGGGCGTGGTGCGTGTGGAGGACGCTCACGGCCAGCCACCCAGCATTCCCTTCTGGCTGGGCGAGGCCCCCGCGAGGAGCAACGAGCTTTCACTGGCTGTCTCGGAGCTCCGCCGTGAAATTGAGCGGCGCCTTCCCGACCGCGAGGCCGCCATCGAGTGGCTGGCTTCCCTGCTGGGCGGCGATTCGGCCCGCGTCGCGGCTCACCAGATCGTCGCATATCTGGCGGAGACCCACCGCCTGCTCGGTGTGCTCCCCACCCACGAGACCCTGGTAGCCGAACGCTTCTTCGATGAGTCGGGCGGCATGCAGCTGGTGGTGCACGCACCGTTCGGGAGCAGAGTCAATCGGGCGTGGGGACTCGCCCTGAGGAAGCGGTTCTGCCGTCAATTCAATTTCGAGCTCCAGGCTGCGGCCACCGACGAAGCACTGCTGCTTTCGCTCGGACCCCAGCACTCCTTCCCGCTCGAGAATGTCTTTCGTTTCCTCCATCCCGCTACGGTCGAGAACATCCTGATTCAGGCGCTGCTCGATGCGCCGATGTTCGGGACCCACTGGCGCTGGAACGCGACCATCGCTCTCGCGGTGCCTCGCAGCCGGGGAAGCCGCCGGGTACCTCCGCCGATTCAACGCATGGAATCCGAGGATCTGCTGGCAGCCGCGTTCCCCGACGCCGCGGCATGTCTGGAGAACATCCCGGGCGATCGGGAGGTCCCCAATCATCCGTTGGTGCAGCAGACCCTGGATGACTGCGTCCACGAGGTCATGGATCTCGACCAGCTCACCCAGGTCTTGCGCGGCATCCATGGCGGGGACATCAGCTGCATCGGTCGCGATCTTCCGGAGCCGTCGCCCCTGTCGGCGGAGATTCTGAACGCAAAGCCCTACGCGTTCTTGGATGACGCGCCGCTGGAGGAGCGACGTACTCAAGCGGTTTACACCCGCCGGGCATTCGACCCCTCCACCGCCGATGACCTCGGCGCGCTGGACCCGGCTGCGATCGAGCGGGTCAGGGATGAGGCCTGGCCCGAGGTACAGAACGCCGACGAGCTGCACGACGCCCTGCTCACGTCGGGGTTCTTGACCGAAGTCGAAGGCATCGCTGGGCGGAATGGAATCTCGTGGAGCAATCTCTGGCGAGAGCTGTTGGATACCCGCCGGGCCGTTCGGGTGGACCGTGGGCCCGGGGTCACGGCTCTCTGGGTTGCGCGAGAGCGGCTACCCGAGCTCCAATCGGTTTACCCCGACCTCCCCCTCGGACCGATTTCGTCCGATGCGGAGCCCGTCAGTCGGGAGGCGGCGATTCGCGAGCTGGTGCGAGGCAGAGTCGGGATCAGCGGGCCGGTGACGGCCGGCGGTCTGGCAAGCGCTCTGGGAGTGGCTGAGCATGAAGCCGACGCCGGGCTGATCGCGTTGGAGGCGGAAGGTGTCGTACTGCGGGGGCGGTTCACTCGCCAGCCCGATGCCCAGTCGGCTCCGCTGGAATGGTGCGAGCGGCGGCTTCTCGCCCGAATCCACCGGTATACCCTCAATCGGTTACGAGCCGAAATCGAGCCGGTGAGCTCGGCCGACTTCATGCGCTTCTTGTTTGCCTGGCAAAGGATCGATCCCGAGCACCGAGTAGCCGGCGTCGAAGGGCTCGCCGCAGTCATCACGCAGCTCGAGGGATTCGAGGTTCCCGCAGGAGTCTGGGAATCGGACGTGCTGTCGTCCCGCTGCCAGGACTACGATCCGGCGCTGCTGGATACTCTCTGCCTCATGGGACGGGTGGCCTGGGCCAGACTCTCACCTGGAAACGCCTCCGCCGGACCCATCCGGACGACCCCGATCGCGCTGCTGCTGCGGGAGAATCTGAGAGATCGACAGTCTGAGACGATGGAGGGCGCAGACTCTCGGCTAGCGAGCTCGGCCGGGAGCGTCCGGCGGACTCTCGAGCGGCGAGGCGCACTGTTCTTCCACGAGCTGGTGGCGGGAACCGGGTTGCTTCCCACCCAGGTGGAGCATGGCTTGGCGGAGCTGGCCGGCCTGGGACTGGTAACTTCTGACAGCTTCGCCGGCCTGCGGGCGCTGATCACACCTTCCAGCAAACGGAAGCCGCTCACCGGAGCCCGCCGCCGGCATCGTACGGTTCCCTTTGGGATCGAGAGCGCGGGACGCTGGAGCGCCGTCGGACGATACGAAGACATGGCAGTGGAGACTGCCGCTCGTACCCTGTTGCGTCGCTACGGGGTGGTTTTCAAGCGGCTGCTGGTCCGCGAACCCAATCCGCCTGCCTGGCGCGACTTGCTGCTGGCCTACCGCCGGCTGGAAGCGAGGGGCGAGATCAGGGGCGGCAGATTCGTGGCCGGCATGTCGGGCGAGCAGTTCGCGCTGCCCGAGGCCGTGGGACAGCTGCGCGCGATTCGCCGAAGCGAGCGTCCAGGACAGCTGATCTCGCTTGCCGCGGCGGACCCGCTCAATCTCACCGGAATCGTCACTCCCGGAGAGCGGATCGCGGCCCAGGGCAACAACCGGATCCTCTATTGTGACGGCGTGCCGGTGGCCGCACTCGATGGTGGGATGATCCGGTCGCTGGATCCCTCCACCGAGGCGCTGAGCACCGAACAGGCGCAGGCCTTGGTTCGCAAGCCAATCACGCCCGCCCTCCGGGCCCGACTGGGACTCGCCGGTGTCGCCGCGACCGCCGCGCAATTGAACCGGGCTCCGCGAAGCAAGCGCGCGCCGACGCCTTGAAGCTCGCTGCCCTGGTGGAAACCTCCCGCCGGGTGACGCTATCCGGCGGACGGCGCGACAAGATCGGTCTCTTGGCCGGGCTCCTCACCGCGGTCCCCCCCGACGAAATCGAGATTGCTACGGCCTACCTGTCCGGATCCATCCGGCAGCAGCGATTGGGCGTGGGATACGCTGCGATTCAGGGGGCTGCTGCCGGCGTCGCCGCGGAGTCGCCCTCGGTCGAGCTGGCCGAGGTGGACGCCATCCTCGAGCGTATCGCGGCGACCGGAGGCAAGGGTTCGGTCGAGGGCAAGCAGCGACTTCTCCGTGAGTTCCTCTCTCGACTCACGCAGGACGAGCAACGCTTTGTCTTCGGCCTGATCGCGGGCGAGCTCCGGCAAGGCGCCGTAGAAGGCCTGATGTTGGAAGCGGTGGCCAAGGCAGCCGCCCTTCCGTCCGAGCAGGTGCGCTACGCCGTGATGATGGCTGGCGACCTTCCCACCGTGGCCAAGGCTGCGCTGCTCGAGGGTCAGGCCGGCTTGTCCCGGTTCTCCATCCAGCTCTTTCGTCCGGTGCTTCCCATGCTGGCCGGAACCGCCGACGGCGAGGAAAGTGCCCTAGCGGAGCTGGGTGAGGCGGCGCTCGAGTACAAGCTCGACGGCGCTCGGGTGCAGATCCACAAGGGAGGGGACGAGGTGCGCGTCTTTTCCCGCCGGCTGAACGAGGTCACCGGCGCGGTCCCAGAGCTGGTCGAGGCAATTCGCGCGTTTCCTGCCCGCGAGCTGGTGGTCGAGGGCGAAGCCATCGCGCTCCAAGCCGATGGAACACCGCATTCGTTCCAGACCACGATGCGCCGCTTTGGCCGCAAGCTCGACGTCGAGCGGCTGCGCCAGACGCTTCCGCTTTCGCAATTTCTCTTCGACATCCTGTACCTCGACGGCACGGCGCTGCTGGACGAGCCGGCCCGCCGCCGGTTCGCCGTCCTGAGCGACGTCGCCCCACCGGCCATCCAGGTCCCCCGCCTGATCACGGCCTCGGCCGACCAGGCCGCCGAGTTTCTGACTGCGGCGCTGCAGCGCGGGCACGAGGGAATCATGGCCAAGGCACTGGACGCTCCCTATGAGGCTGGGCACCGAGGGCGGCGCTGGCTCAAAGTGAAGCCCGCGCGGACACTGGACCTGGTCGTGCTGGCCGCGGAGTGGGGTCACGGCCGCCGCCAAGGCTGGCTCAGCAATCTGCACCTCGGGGCCCGAGATCCCTCGGGCGGCTTCGTGATGCTGGGCAAGACCTTCAAGGGCATGACTGACGAGATGCTGGCGTGGCAGACCACCAAGCTGCTGGAGCTGGAGGCGGCCCGCGACCGCTATACCGTCTACGTACGACCTGAGCTGGTGGTCGAGGTGGCGTTCAACGATGTGCAGGCCAGTCCGCAATATCCCGGAGGTCTCGCCCTGCGCTTCGCACGGATCAAGCGCTACCGCACCGACAAGTCGGCTGCCGAGGCAGACACGATGGATGCGCTGTGGGAGATCTACCGGCGTGAGAAGTGAGCAATGAGTGAGAAGTGAGCAGTGAGGAGTGGCACCCGCTCATGAGGCCGATAGCTGATAGCTGTTAGCTGATAGCTGTTAGCTGATAGCTGTTAGCTGTTTAGCCGTTGGCTTCGACCAGCATCACCGCACACATCCCGCCCCGCTGGGCCACATTGACCACCTGACGCTGAGACGCGCGGGCCAGGACCGCGAGTCCGCGCGACCCGGACGCGAAGCCCATTACGTGATAGAAGGCCTCGGGGTGCAGCGCCCCGTCCGCTGCCAGCGTGGGAACCTCCAGCACCGGTATCTGGGCCAGTCGTTGCACCACCCAGAGGTCCGGGTCGGCAAGCGCCGTGTCCAGCGCCTGCTCCCACACGGCCGCGTCCACCGTGTGCCCCAGGAGAACCCCGTCACCGCCGTACCCCCGGGAGGGCTTGATCACCAAAGTCTCCCGCTCCCGGCGGGCATAGTCCAACAGGTCTCCCGACTCGCCGTCAGGCAGCTGGGTGCGCCGGTCGGCGATCACCCTGGTCCACAGAATGTGGCGGTGGAATACTCTCCGTTCCTCGTCGGTGAAATGGCGCTCGGCCAGCACCGGATCAGTGAAGATTTCCCAGCAGCTCTTCTGATCCAGCTCCGCTCCGATCGATGAGATCACCCGATTCTCCCGGAAGAGCAGCCGCATGGGCTCGACATCCACGCCTTCGGCCTGGAGGTCCACCAGGTCCAGCACGCTGTAGTCCCGATACACCAGATCGACTTGCCGGTCACCGCAGTACACCTCGCCGCCCTTGAGCCGGAGTTCACTCGGGTCGGCATGGAGCATCTCGAGGCCATGACGTCGCTCGTAGTACTCCACCAGGCGCCGCTGCTCATCGATGCCCTCGAGCTCGTACTTCGGCTCGATGAAGCAGATGCAACCGCCAGGGCGGCCGATGGCGGCGAGGTGCTCCTCGAACTCGTCCAGCAGCAATTCCCTGGCGTCGGTGAGCCGTGCGATCCGGAGCCCGGGATCCTGTGTCATGATGAGCGGCACCACGACTTCGTCCACGATCTCTTCCACCGACGGGATGAGATGAAGACCGCCGATGCCCGTCAGATTGGGCTCGACGAACTTGAGGGTCTCCTTCCATACCGCGCTGGTATAGTCCACCATTGCATCCAGCCGGTCGAAGATGGGGTTCCTCGACCGATGCGATGGCCCCCAGCAGCTGCGCAGCCACTCGTCTTCTTCAGGCGTGAGGCGGAGGATCTCGCGAACGGCCGGCTCGCAGAGGTAGAGTTCCGGCAGCTTGAGCAGCGCCTGGTGCAAGGTCCGGGTGACCTCGCGCAGGTAGTCGAGCTCGACGGGCAGCATGGTGATGGGACAGGGGAGAATCCGGATGGTCTCCACCTTTCCCTCGTAGAAGTAGTCCATGTGCCGCTCTACCGATCCGGCGCGCATCCGTTCGCGCACCCGGGCCAGGTCCGCGGCCGGGACATGGTAAAGGGCCTGTCGCACTCGCGCCGCCAAGCGGGGGCCGTGCAACCCCAGCGCTTCCGCAACGCTGGGCTGGGTGACGAGCGTCGTTTGCTCCGCCATTGGGCTCCCTCGATCGCCATGTGAGCGACTATCTTCTTCGCCGTCTCGAGCACACCCGCCATGCAGCCCAAATCGGCGTACGACGAACTGATTCGACTCTCTCGCGACGAAGCAACGCTGGCGTCGTGTCTCGACGTCCTCGAGTGGGACGAGGAGACCGTGTTGCCTCGCGGAGGCGTCGATCACCGGAGCGAGCAGCTCGCGTTGCTCGCCGGCATCCTGCACGACCAGAGTACCGATCCGCGGGTCGGCGAGCTGCTCGAGGCCATCGAGCACTCTGACCTCGTAGTCGATCCGGAGTCACCTGCCGCCGTCAACGTCCGGGAAATCCGCCGGGGGTACGATCGCGAGCGGCGACTCCCCCGCCGGCTGGTCGAGGAGATCGCCCGCGTGACAGCCCTGGCGCAGCAGGCCTGGGCCGACGCGCTCGATGCGGGCGACTATGCCCGCTTCCAACCCTGGCTCGACCGGCAACTGGAGCTTGCCCGGGAGGAGGCCGAGGCCGTGGGGTACCCCGAGACCCCCTACGATGCCCTGCTGGAAGACTATGAGCCCGGAGTCACGACCCGGCAAGTCGCCGAGCTGTTTGCCGAGCTCCGCCGCGAGCTGGTGCCACTGGTCCAGGTGGTCCCCACTCCCGGCCGACGAGGGCGGAGCTCGGTGCTCCAACGGGAGTACCCCGTGGACCGGCAGAAGATCTTCGCAGAGGCGGTGGCCAGCGCCGTCGGGTTCGACTTCGATCGGGGCCGGCTGGACACGTCGGTCCATCCCTTCTGTACCAGTCTCGGCCCGGGCGACTGCCGCATTACCACCCGGTTCAGGGCCCGGAACTTCGCCAGCGGCTTTCTGGGGGTGCTGCATGAGGTGGGGCACGCGCTCTACGAGCAAGGCCTGGACCGACGCCACTACGGCACACCCATGGGGGAGGCCGCCTCTCTGGGTCTGCATGAATCCCAGTCCCGGCTGTGGGAGAACTTCGTCGGCCGCAGCCATTCGTTCTGGAAACACTTTTTCGGCCGGGCGCGAGGCGTGTTTCACGAGGCGCTACACGACGTCAAGCTCGAGGCCTTCCTGGCCGCCCTGAACCGGGTCGAACCGTCGGCCCTCCGGGTGGAGGCCGATGAAGTCACCTACAATCTGCACGTGCTGGTGCGGTTCGAGCTCGAGCAGGCCTTGCTCTCGGGCGATCTGCCGACGGCCGACCTGCCGGACGCGTGGAGCGAAGCGTACCGCGACTGCCTTGGGGTCACTCCCACCAGTGATCGTGAAGGCTGCCTCCAGGACGGTCACTGGGCCGAGGGGCTGATCGGTTACTTCCCCACCTACATGCTGGGAAACGTCTATGCCGCCCAGCTCGTCGCGGCGGCACAGCAGGCGTTGGGTGATCTGGACGAGCCGTTTGCCCATGGCGACTTTGGCGGACTGCTGGGCTGGCTGCGTGATCGAGTCCATCGGCACGGCCAACGCTATCGGGCTGCCGACCTGATCCAGCGAGCCACGGGAAGCCCCCCCAGCACCGAGGCGCTGGTGAAATCGCTGCGGAAGCGGTATACCGAATCCGACTGAGCTCTACCGGGCCATCGCGTCTCACCACTGGTTCTTCCCTTCTCTGGCATCCGCAGCCCCCGTGGTACAGATTCGAGATACCATCCCCAAGGACGATGACCATGTCCGCAACCCAGACTCCAGCCTCAGAGCGGGCCCTCACCGCCCGCAAGCCGCGGGATGACGAGATCGATGTCTACGGGATCACCCACCCAGGAAAAGTGCGGAAGGACAATCAGGATCATTTTCTGATCTGCTCGCTTCGAAAGCAGGTCGTCGTACAGCTGACCAGCCTCCCCGCGGTGGATGGGTTGTCCAGCGGGATAGAGCGTTTGGCATGGCTGGCGATGGTCGCCGACGGCGTCGGTGCCGCCGCCAAGGGCGAGGCGGCCAGCCGGACGGCGCTCGAAGCGGTGCTGCAGTACGTCAACCGAAGCATGCGCTGCTACTATGCGTCCAATATGGCCGACGACCGGGAGTTCTCCGAGGCGCTCGACCAGGCCGCTCACCAGTGTCACGCCGAGCTGGTGCGGCGCGGCACCGAGGATCCCGACTATCGCGGCATGGCGACGACCCTCACACTCTTCCTGGGAGTCTGGCCCAGAGCCTATCTGCTGCAGGTCGGCGACAGCCGCTGCTATCTCATGGTTCGGGGGGAGCTGACCCAAATCACCCGGGATCAGACCATGGCGCAGGAGCTGATTGACCGGGGCGTGCTGACTCGTGCGGACGCCTCGAAGAGCCGATTCGCCCATACCCTGTCCAGTTCCATCGGGGGACCCCAAACCGAGCCGGTCGTGACCCGGATGGATTCCGACTGGGGCAACATCCTGTTGCTCTGCAGCGATGGGCTCACCCGCCACGTGAACGATGAGCAGATCCGCGATCGGCTCCGCGCCATGACCTCAGCCAAACAGGCATGCGAGGACCTGCTGGAGGACGCTCTCACGGGCGGCG
This sequence comes from Gemmatimonadales bacterium, assembly GCA_036556025.1. Taxonomy (GTDB): domain Bacteria; phylum Gemmatimonadota; class Gemmatimonadetes; order Gemmatimonadales; family GWC2-71-9; genus CAVVWJ01. The sequence continues at coordinate 19,235 of DATBKD010000080.1, forward strand.
GAAGCGACAACATCACCATCATCATCGCCCGAGCGCTGCAGAGCGAGAGCAAGTGACGCCGTCCGGTCGACCCGCGGAGTTGATCCCGATTTGGTGAGATCGATCACCAATCCTCGCCGTCCCGCGTGTTAGCATGCGGCTCGCAGGTTCAGCCAATTCGTAGACGCGGGAGGAAAGGATGTCGGCAGACTACAGACCCTGGGAGGAAGAGGACCGCTGGTGGCGGGAGAATTTCGCCTCTCGGCCCTATGCAACCGGCCACAACTATGAGGACTTCCGCCTGGCCTATCAGTACGGCTATGAGGCTGGAGCGCACCATATGGGGAGGACGTGGCCGGATGTGGAGTCCGATCTCCGCACCGGGTGGGACAAGTTCGAGGGCAAGGCTCCAGGGGGCGCCGCGTGGGAGAACGTGAAGGACGCCGTCAAGGAAGCTTGGCTGAGAGTGACCGGGCAGCGGGACCTGGACGCAGACAAGATGAGCGAGTCCGAAGTCGACCGCCTGACCAGAGGCGGCCGGCCGCGCTGAAGGCAGAGACTCCCCTACGAGGCCCGGCAATTTGCCGGGCCTCTTTGTTTTACGGGTGACCTGCGCCACTTCGAGGGCCCCAGGAGGGCTATACCCTGACAGGGAGCGTAAGCGAGAGGCGGGGAAATGAGAGTCAAGCTGAAAAAGGTCAACGAGCAGGTGATGGTCGTCACCGGTGCGTCCAGCGGGATCGGGCTCGCCACCGCATTGATGGCGGCACGTCGGGGCGCGGGCGTGGTCCTCAACTCGCGAGACGAGCTGGACCTCCAGCAGGCAGTGCAGCGAATCCGGAGCAAGGGAGGCCGGGCGGTTGCCGTGGTCGGAGACGTCTCCGAGTCTACCCTGACTCAGCGGTTGGCAGAGACAGCGGTCCGCGAATTCGGGGGGATCGACACCTGGGTCAACAACGCCGGCGCATCGATCTACGGGCCGCTCGAGGAGGTCAGCCTGGCTGATGCCCGCCGATTGTTCGAGACCAACTATTGGGGAGTGGTAAATGGAACCCTGGCCGCGCTCCCGCAGCTCAAGGCGCGAGGCGGCGCACTGATCAATATCGGCAGCATCCTGTCGGACACCGGGTACCCGCTGCAGGGGCATTACATCGCCAGCAAACATGCTGTGAAGGGATTCACCGATTCTCTGCGTTTGGAATTGGAGATGACGGGCGAGGCGGTATCGGTGACTCTGGTCCAGCCGACCGCGATCGACACGCCGTATCCCGAGCATGCCAGGACGTTATTGGGGGAGGAACCTACTCATCAGCCGCCGGTGTATGACCCGGACGTGGTGGCGGAAACGATCCTGCGATGCGCTGAGCGCCCGGAGCGAAACGTGCTGGTCGGAGGAGGCGGAGGAGCCAGGCTCTTCCATACCATCGAGCGGTACGCGCCCCGGCTGAGGGATCACCTCAAGGGTACGATGGTCTTCGAGGGCCAGCGTCCGGGGCCATTGGCTTGGGGGGATGACACGTTGCATCTGCCCCGGCCGGGCGATGGTCGGGTTCGAGGGAACTACCGAGGTCACGTGAGGCGCACGAGTGCCTATACCGCGGCGAGACTTGCCCGGGGGAAGGCCCTGTTGACGTTTGCCCTTGCCGGCGCGGCGGTGGTGCTGCTGGATCGAGCAGGCAGTAAGCAATAAGGAGGAGCGCGCCTTTAGCCTATTGTCTATCGATCTCTCCACTCCGCTCCGCAGGGACAGTGGTGGGGTCCATTGTGGCCTGCGTCGCGGTAACAGACGCACGAACGTCCACCGGTGCCGGTGTGGCAAAGACACACCCGATCCTGCGCCGTCCCGCTCTCGATGCGCTCGATGTTGCGGGCGATCTCCGGCACGATGAAAACGCTCCGCGAGACCAAGGTTCCGTTGGCCACGACTTTCTCCTTCACTCAGGTCGCAGTGACGGCGGATTCGCCAAGCTAAAGAGTGCGCATCCACATCGCCAGACGGTCTTATCCACGTTGAAGACGTTGATTTGTCGACAAGAATCGTAAGCCTCGCGGTGAAGCCCAACAGCACGATGTTGGGAGTCCGAGCGCCGCCGGTCACGGCCTGCGCTTGCGTCCTTCCAGACTGACCTTACTATCCCAAGGGGGAATCTCTCCCACTCACTCACGCGGGCCCGACCATCCCACCTCCGCGCTACTCCCTATGAGCCGGAGCCTCTCCTATCTCCTCAGAGTCGCGGGGCTCGCGACGGTCTACTACGCCGCCGCCCGGATAGGACTGAGCTACGCCTCGATCGGGCATAGTATCTCCTTGGTCTGGCCGCCCACCGGCGTCGCCCTCGCCGCGCTGGTGGCCATGGGTTACCGCTTCTGGCCGGGTGTGGCGCTCGGTGCCTTTCTTGCCAACGCAGCAACCCCGGTCTCGCTTCCCGCCGCGGCGGGCATCGCCATCGGAAACACGCTGGAGGCGCTGGCCGCGGCCTACCTGATGCGGCGCGCCGGCCCGCGCCCGCGGTTGGACGTGATGCGCACGGTGCGCACTCTGGTGCTGGCCGCCGCGCCGCTCGGTGCGCTGGCGAGCGCGAGCCTGGGGGTGGCGACCCTGTGGGCCTCGGGTGAGCTCCCCGCACAGACGGTGGGCTCCGCTCTGGGCGTCTGGTGGACAGGAGACGTCCTGGGCGCGCTGGTGGTCGCGCCGCTGCTGCTGGTCTGGGCTCCCGCCGCCCCATCGCGCAGCGGCGCGCGAGGGCCGCTCGAGATCGCACTTCTCTGCCTCGGCACCGTCGTCGCGGCAGAGTTGGGGCTGGGACAGTTGTTCAGCTACACGATCCTGCGTCAGGTGGACTATCTCTACCTGCTTTTCCCCTTCGTCATCTGGGCAGCCCTCCGCTTCAGTAGCCGGGGTGCGTCCCTGATGACCCTGACCATTTCCGCGGTCGCCGTGTGGCACACGACCCGGGGAGCTGGGCCCTTCGTCGCAGGCACCGCGACGGGAACGCTCTTCGCGGCGGCCTGTTATCTCGCGATCGTGGCGATCACCGGACTTATCCTTGCGGCGGCCGTTGCGCACGAGCGGGAATCCGCAACCGAGGCACTTCGCCATCGGGAAGAGCAGCTCCGGGTAGCTCTGGATGCCGCCCGCATGGGCATCTGGTCCTGGTCGGCCGAGGAGAATCGGATCACCTGGGACGGGACTATGCGGCAGCTTTACGGCTTGGCGCCGCAGGAGCGGGTCACGACCTACGAGGAGTTCCTGAATCGGGTCTATCCCGAGGATCGGGAGTTCGTGGACGCCTCAATCCGGCGTGCGCTGGCCGACGGAGGCCGGCTGGACTACGAGTTCCGCATCCTGCTCCCTGATGGGCGGATTCGCTGGATCGCCGACCAGGGCCGGGTCCTGCCGGGGGCACCAGGCCGGCTCCCTGGCATGACGGGCGTGTGCCTGGATGTCAGTGAGCGCCGCCTGGCCGAAGACCATTTGCGCCAGGCCCATCGGATGGAATCGGTGGGACGGCTCGCCGGAGGCGTGGCGCACGAGTCCAACAACCAAATGAGTGTGGTGATCGGGGCCACCGACTTCATCCTCCGGCGGACCGACCTGCCGGAAGCCGTCAGGGAGGACGTCGAGCACATCCGGCGGGCCGCCGACCGAACCGCGGCGGTGACCGCGCAACTGCTGGCCTTCAGTCGCCGCCAGGTGCTGAAGCCGCAGGTAATCGACCTGAACGACCTGGTGAGCCATTTCGAGACGGTGCTTCGACGAATTCTAGGCGAGGACTGCACCGTGCTCCTTCGGCTGGCAGCGGAACCGGTGCGGGTCAAGGCAGACCCGGGCCAGCTGGAGCAGGTGCTCCTCAACCTGGCACTCAATGCCCGTGATGCCATGCCCCGCGGCGGGGTCCTCACCCTGGAAACCCACTCGACCGAGATTACCGGCGCCTCCGCCGAGTTCCCGCCCGGTGTGGTGGTCAGCCCCGGCCACTACGCACTGCTTCTGGTGAGCGATACCGGCCATGGGATGGACCGGGCGACGCTGGGCCATATCTTCGAACCCTTCTTCACCACCAAGGGGATCGGGCAGGGCACCGGTCTCGGGCTCTCGACGGTATACGGAATCGTCAAGCAGTCCGACGGCTACGTCTGGGCGATCAGCGAGCCGGCGTCGGGGACGACCTTCAAGATTTATCTGCCGCTCACCACCGAAGAGTTCTCCCCCCCTCGTCCCAGCGGCGAAGTCCGAGTAGCGGCGGCGGGACAGCTCATCCTGGTAGTGGAGGACGAAGAAATGGTCCGCAAAATGGCCGGCCGGGCTCTGCTGGATGCAGGCTATCGGGTGATGGAGGCGGAGAGTGCTCGACAGGCTCTGGATCTATTGGCCAACGCGAAGGAGCCGTGCAGGCTGGTGCTGGTGGACGTGGTCATGCCGGGGATGGGCGGACAAGAGCTGGCAGAGAAGATCGCAGACCTCCGGCCCGGGATTCCCATCCTCTTCATCTCCGGGTACACCGACGGTGAGATCCTGCGACGCGGTCTGTTGGAACCGGACGCGGCCTTTCTACCGAAACCCTTTACCGCCGATACGCTGGTGCGCACGGTGCGGGACCTTCTGGAGGGCCCGACACCGGCGCACGCGGGCGGATGATCGAGCGCTGCCTCAGCCGGTGACGCCGAGCTGCTGAAGCATGGTCACCATGTCGAAGTACTGCCGCTGCGACTTCGCCTTTTCCCCATCCATCTGAATGACATTGCAGGCCCGGATCTCGATTCGCTTGCCGGTCGGGGCGAGCGGACCTTTGGGGGTCTGCAGCTGCCCTTTGTGGGTGCCGCGCCAGGTCACCTCGATCACAGCCGTGTCGCCACTGGCGACGGCATTGTCAAAGGTGCACTTGGAATCGGGAAGCGCTGTGGCCCAGGCCTGCCAGAGAGTGAGCACCTGATCTATCCCCTGAGCCTTGCGTTGGGTGGCCACTTCGTCGTAGCTGATGTCGGAAGCGAGCAACGTGCGGATCTTGTCCCAGTTCTTTTCGTTGTAGGCCGCGAACGGCGCCTTGGCTGCCTCGATGAGCTGTTGGGGTGAAAGCAGGGTGGTTTTGGCAGGCATAATGGTTCTCCTGGAGTCCAGATGGACATGAGACGGCGCGCCGCGCCGAGTGAGATCGTTCGTGTCACTGCTACGCCGGAAAGCGCCGCGCGGATGCATCGCGGCGCGGTCCAAGATGCGGTCCGGTACCCAGGCTGTCCACTGCCAGAATGTCTTTCCGGCAGCAGTGGCGGGAGCGGTTGGTAGCCCATGATCGAGCAGCTCCTCGGCACCTACGGCTATCTCGCGCTGTTCGGCTTGGTCTTCCTGGAGAGCCTGGGCGTTCCTCTTCCGGGTGAAACCGCCCTGCTCACCGCCGCTGCTCTCTCGGCCCTCGGCCGTCTGGCGTTCCCCGGTGTGGTGGTGGCAGCGGCCGCCGGGGCGATTGCCGGTGACGCCTGCGGCTATTGGATCGGCCGGCTCGGAGGGCTCCGGCTCCTCCAACGCTACGGGCGGCTGATCGGGCTGGACGACCGGAAGCTGGACAAGGGCCGGCGCTTCTTTCAGCACCACGGAGGAAAGACCGTCTTCCTGGGACGCTTTGTTGCCCTCCTCCGGACCACCGCGGCCCTGCTCGCGGGTGTGAATTGCATGCCCTATCTCAGGTTCACGTTCTTCAATGCGGCGGGTGGGATCTGTTGGGCTGGGCTGGTGGCGGGACTGGGATTTGGCTTTGGCCGCAACTTGCCGGCGGTCCAGCGTTGGGTCGGCCAGGCAGGGGCCATGGCGGTGCTGCTCCTCGCTCTCCTCGTCGCTCTGCCCCTCGTGGCCGGGTGGATCGTCCGCCACCGGCGGGAGATCCTGGAGAGGGTGAGCCGGATGCTGGATCGGGCGGGCATCGGGCGGCTCACCCGGATGATGGCCCGGCACTATCCTCGCACATGGGCGTTTATCGGCCGCCGATTTTCGACGGCGGAATATCTAGGCCTCCACCTCACGATCGGATTGCTGCTGAGCGTGGTCGCGCTCTGGATCTTCGCCGGCATCGCCGAGGATGTGGTCCACCACGACCCGATTACCCAATTCGACATGGAAGTCGCCCGCGCGCTGCACGCCCACGACTCTCCCGCCATCCTGACGATCGCCACCACACTCACCCTTGCCGGTTCGCCGATGGTTATCGTTCCTCTGGCGCTGGTGGTGGGAGCGATGCTCATTCGGCGACGCCAGTGGGTCTTTCTGACCGGCTGGCTGACGGCGCTTGCCGGAGGCGCTGCGCTGGATGGGGCGCTCAAGGTGCTCTTTCGTCGGCCTCGCCCGATGTGGAGTGACCCGTGGGCCATCGCCCAGGGATGGAGCTTCCCCAGCGGGCATGCCATGGGATCCCTGGTCGCGTACGGAATGATCGCCTATCTGGCAGTGGCCACTCGGCGGCAATGGTCGGTTCGGCTTGCGCTGATCGGAGGCTTGAGTCTGCTGATCCTGGCGATCGGACTCACCCGACTCTACCTCGGGGTTCATTACTTCAGCGACGTGGTGGGCGGATATGCGGCTGGTGCCGTTTGGCTCGCGACCTGTGTCTCGGCGTGCGAAGTAGCGCGCCGGCGATCGCGCGCGCTGGGCCAGGACCTCGAGGTTGGAAACCGGGATGAGCCGCCAGACGTTAGTGGTGCGGACGAAGGCCAGCCGCCTCCCGTGGACGCGGAGATAAGCAAATGAAATCCATGATGATAGCTTTGTGCCTGATGGCGGGATCGACCATGGGCTGCATGGCGCAGGGCGCGCCGGCGGCACAGCATCGCGCCAGCGAGGGAACCTCCAGCAGAGGATGGAATATGAGCGATTACCACAAGCCTTCCGACGCCGACCTGCGGCAGACGCTGACGTCGGAGCAGTACAACGTGACTCAGAAGGAGGCGACCGAAGCGCCATTCCACAATGCGTATTGGGACAACCACGAGCCCGGGATCTACGTGGACGTGGTCTCGGGAGAGCCCTTGTTCAGCTCGCTCGACAAGTACGAGTCCGGCACGGGATGGCCCAGCTTCACCAAGCCTCTGGAGCCGAAGAACATCTCGACCCGGGTGGACCATCATCTTTTTGTGGCTCGGACGGAGGTGCGCTCCGCCCATGCCGATTCGCACCTGGGCCACGTATTCGACGACGGGCCCCGGCCAACCGGCCTCCGGTACTGCATGAATTCGGCGGCGCTCCGGTTTGTGCCGGTGGCCAAACTCGAGGCGGAGGGCTACGGCCAGTACTTGCCTCTCTTCCAGGCCGTGGCGCCCAAACAGGCAGCCGGCAAATAGTCCGGCTCAGGTCCTGACTGAATCCGCCGCAGCGACCTTCGCGATCAGCGACGAGAACGCCCCGAACACCTCCGACGATTCGAACGCGCAGTGTCCGTACCGGTCCGCCTGGCTCTGGCTCAAGAGCCCGGCGGCGCCGGCCTGGTTCACCTTCGCGCCGTAAAGCGCCTCCTGCTCGAAGGGCACGATCGGATCGCCGGTGGTGTGCAGAGTGACGACGGGAACGACAAGTGAACCCGAGGTCTCGAACTCGTCGGCCACACGAGCCTGAGCAGCCGCATCGGCGGTAAACCGGGCGACCCCGGCGTTGAGCGCGGCGTCGTCCGTCGAGCCGGCATACACTCGGGTGGCGTTATCGAAGGGTTGCCCTCCCAAACGTGCTCGGGCGTCTGCCGTGGCGTAGATGTTATACCACAATACCCCGACCACCGTCAGCGCCGCGTTCTCGGAGGGCTCGCCCGTCACCGCGAGCAGCTCCGCCGTGCGCGTCGGGTCCGCGGAAATGGCGCTCACCACCGCCGGCGCATAGACGTTGGGCCAGTTGGTCCGCACCGAGTCAGGGATGTCGATCGCGCTGCCCGGAATGATCCCGGGAAAGAAGTAGTCGAACACCACGCGGAAATCGCCGAAGTGGTTGAGCTGGGCCTGGAAGTCGCCCACCGGACCACAGGTCGCCAGTGCGCCATCTACCACCTCGGGATGCTGTTCGGCGGCCAGCGCCGCTACCAGCCCGCCTTCCGAAGCCCCCACGATGAAGGTGTGGACCGGATCGGGGCGATAGAGTTGCACGACCGTGTTCTGCAGCTCGATGATATCGGCCACCGCCTCGGGGATCACCAGGCCATTAGCCCGGTAGCTGGTGGTTGCGAAGCCGTAGCCCAGCCCAGTGACCGAGGAGGAGACTGATTGGCCGCCCACGATGTCATCGTGAATCGCCATCGGCTGCGAGGCCTCGACATAGCCGTGGGCGTAGATCACCAGCTCGCCGTTCCAGTCGGCTGGAAAGCAGATCCGGTAGAGGGCGCCGCTGGCCTGCGTTCCATCGGTGCACCCGGCCTGAGGTGCGACACCTTGATCGCCGTCATCGCTCGGCCCGCCGGAGTCACCGCATCCGATCGCGAGCAGAGCGAAGAGGAGGACAGCACAAGAAATGTTCATCGGGCTGGAGGAGGAGGTTCGACCTGAAGGTAGCCTACCAGCCGGCGCACCCACCAGGCATGAGTGCGTTGCCGCTCCGCTTCGGTGGTGAAGCGGTAGTCGTATTGCGCCAGCCGGATGTAGCGGGGTGGGTTGCCGTGGAAAGGATTCCATCCCAGGAGGGCCAACACCTCGGGCGTGCCCCGGTGCAGGTGCGCCACCAGTGACTGGAGCCATTCCGCGCTGCCGTTGGGATCCAGAGCGGCAAACCACATTTGCCAGTCGAGTCTGGGATGATAGGGCGCCACGAAGGCCGGCCTTCGAAAGACCGATCCCGGCTTGTAGCGGAACTCGTACTCCAGCCACTGGGTCCCATCGCTGCTGCCCTCGATCACCAGCTCCGGCCTCTCGGTCGTCATCACCCGGAACAGCCCATAGCCATTGAAAGAGCGGACCGGGGACACCGCAGCGAGCACCTCCTCGGACCACCGGGGCAGGAAACCGGCTTGGGGCGCCCTGGGGAGCGTATAGGCGACCTCCCGCACCAGGCTCAGGGCACTCAGACAGAAGAACACCGGGGCGAGCATGCTCACCAGCACGCGGCGCCCATTGGACTCGGGCTTGCCCGTTCGAGGACGCCCCGGAAGCACCCCGCTCAAGCAGCGGTCATCCAGCACAGGAACACATAGCACGATGGCGAGGGCATTGAAGAAGCCATAGTTGCCCGTGGCCGCGATCCCGAGCTGCAGCAGGACCAGCGCGGCCACCCCTACCAGGCGGAGCACCCGGAGGCGTGGAGGCGCGAACAGCAACCAGGGCGCACCGAGCTCGATCGCGAACATGATGTAGGTGGCGACCTGGTGCACCTGGCTGGACAGGTTCTGCGCGTACCAGGCGGTCCAGGGTGGCAAGGGCTGAGTCTGGAAGTGGTAGTCGAGGGCAGTGGCCGAGCGCCAGGTGGGATCCCCACTCAGCAGTTTGGTGAGTCCCGACAGAAACATCAGCTTGAACAGCAGAAAGACGAGCAGCCAGCGCGGCAGCGACGATGGGGCACGTTCCCGGACGGAGGGGAACCACTCGAACGGGGCCCAGAGGACTGCCAGAAGACCGGCCTCGAGCAGGAGCGCGTCCCATTGAAAGGAGAGAAACGCCTGGCCGACCACGGACAGGGAGAGGTACAACGCCCACAGCAGGACCAGCACGCCCCAGGGAGCTACCCCGATGACCAGTAGCGCGGAGAGCAGCATCCCACCCCAGCAGACCGAGCGAAGGGCGAGGTCGCCGGAGACCACCCAGAAGACCGTGGGAAGAAGCCGATAGGCCACTGACCCATAGGTATCGTGGGCCCAACCGAGGAATGCGCCCGCCGGCAGCAGGCCGTGCGCGCCTACGAGCCCGGTGATCTGCAGGGCGAGGGAGCCGAAGGCGACGAAGTAGATGACGCCGAGCAGCCGGAGGAAGAGCCAGCGAGAGCGGAAGTGAGTTGGTGGCTCTTCGTCGGGGACGAGCATGGGGGGAAGTGAGATGAGAAGTGAAGGAGTAAGAAGTGAGGAAGTGAGGAGTAGGAAGTGAGAAGGTAAGAGGTAACCGGGAAGGCTGAAGCCTCCAGCCTCGGCCCCCCTTCGATTCTTCGTCCCAAGATGCCCTCTGGTTTGGACAGTTTTTGCAGCCTTCCGTGGACGGTCAGTGTCGTTTGACCATATTTCTGGCTGGGCTGTAACCCAAAATGTGACAAATTTGCATAAATTCCTGTGCACCACGCTTGCGGGATTGGCCCCCGGCCGCTACACTGGGAATGGCCGCGGCACTCCGGCACGGCCAACCTGACCTCAGCCCGGGACCTCGACAGTGACCCTATTGCCCCCGCTCCTCGCCCTGCAGGCCGCCGCGGCCCCCCCGCCGGCCGTCGTTCCAGCGGACACCGCCTGGATGCTCGTCTCCACCGCCCTGGTGCTCCTCATGACCCCGGCGCTGGGCTTCTTCTACGGCGGACTGGTCCGATCCAAGAACTCGCTCAACACCATGATGATGAGCTACGTCGCGCTCGGCATCGTCGGCGTGGTGTGGGCCCTCCTCTCCTACAGCCTCTCGTTCAGTGAGGGGGGACCCTGGATCGGCGGCACCGCCAACGCCTTGCTCAATGGAGTCGGGACGGAGGCCAAGGGAACCATTCCCCACGTTCTGTTCATGGCCTATCAGGGCACTTTCGCCATCATCACGGCGGCGCTCATCTCCGGCGCCGTGGTGGAGCGGATGCGGTTCGGACCCTACATCGCCTTCCTGGTGCTGTGGTCGCTGCTGGTGTACGCGCCGGTGGCCCACTGGGTCTGGGGCGGCGGCTGGCTCATGACCCGGGGCATCCTCGACTTCGCGGGGGGCACCGTGGTGCACATCAACGCCGGCATCTCGGCCCTGGTCGCCGCGGTGGTACTGGGCGCTCGCAAGGACTACACCCGGCAGGCGATCCTGCCCCACAATGTGCCCTTCGTTCTGCTCGGCGCCGGCCTGCTCTGGTTCGGCTGGTTCGGCTTCAACGGTGGGAGCGCACTCGCGTCCAACGAGCTCGCGGCGGTGGCCTTCACCAATACCTTCCTGGCCCCCATGACCACGATGGTAGTGTGGGTGCTGCTGGACTACTTCCGGACCGGACATGCCACCGCGGTGGGCGGCGCCACGGGCATCGTCGTGGGGCTGGTCGCGATCACCCCGGCGGCGGGATTCGTGAGTCCCACGGGCGCCCTGCTCCTGGGAGCGATCGCGGCTTTCCCCAGCTACTTCGCCATCGTGCTTCGGTCGCGGACCCGGGTGGATGATTCGCTGGACGTGTTCGCCGGCCATGGTATTGGCGGGTTGACCGGGGCCTTGCTCACCGGGGTGTTCGCGCAGAAGGCCTGGAACGCCGCCGGCAACGATGGACTGCTGGCCGGCAATCCGGCCCAGCTCGGCACCCAGGCCCTGGGCGCGTTGAGTGCCATGCTGTATGCCGGCCTCATGACCTTTGTCATCCTCAAGGCACTCGGCCTGGTGATGGCTCTCCGGGCCGCGCCGCGGACGGAAGGCGTGGGCATGGACGTGAGCCAGCACGGCGAAGAGGCCTATACCAGCGGCGAAGGCTCGATCCTGGTCATGCCCGAGGTAGCGGCGGCCAGCGCCCCCGCGCCCGCACTCACCCCGCAGACCGCGGCGCGTTGACGCCGGAGGATGCCATGAAACTCATCGTCGCCATCATCCGGCCCGACCGCCTCAACGAGGTGCTCGAGGCGCTCTACCGCGCCGAGGTGCGCGGGCTCACCGTCTCCCGCGTCATGGGGCATGGCGGGGAGACCGACCGGGTGGAGACCTATCGAGGCACCACAGTCAAGATGGAGCTGCAGGAGAAGGTTCGGCTGGAAATCGGGGTCTCCGAGCCGTTCGTCGACGTGACGGTCAAAGCCATTCTCGCTTCTGCCCACACCGGCGAGGTGGGAGACGGCAAGGTATTTGTCGTTGATGTGAGCCAGGTGCACCGGATCCGAACCGGCGAGCGAGACGAGGCGGCAGTGACGCCGGCGGAGGTAACTGAGGCGCTATGAAGCGGCTATAAGCTATAGGCTGTAGGCGATAAGCTAAGTTGATCCAAAACCGGCTAACGACTCGGAGCTGGCGCCAGTGGGCGTTTGGTTGCGAGTCGTTAGCCTTTAGTGTATAGCCTTTGACCTATAGCCTATAGCCTATAGCCTTGAGCACCGCCGCGAAGCGGCGGTCAGCCCTCAGCCTCTGGGGACGCCATGAACCTGACCGATGGTCGCCGGCGGGTAGTGATCGAAGGAGTCCAGCCGGTCATCGATGGGGGCCGCTTTCCCATCAAGCGGGTCATTGGCGATTGGGTGATTGTGGAAGCGGACATCTTCGCCGACGGGCACGACCAAGTCGAGTCTCGTTTGCTCTTCCGTCGCGAGGCCGATCCGAACTGGAGCGAGGTCGCCATGCGCCCGCTGGGGAATGACCGCTGGCGCGGCGAGTTCCAGGTCTCCGAGATGGGCCGTTACCGGTACACCCTCGAAGGATGGGTCAGCCGGTTCGGAACCTGGCGCGCCGCCCTCTCCAAGCGACTCCAGGCGGGACAGGACGTCCAGGTGGATCTGCTCATCGGCGCGGAGCTGATCGAAGATTCGGCTCGCCAGGCTCCGGCACCGGAGGCCGAGCTGCTCAGAGCATGGGCCCAGCGACTGCGCGAGCCAGGCGACGCGGCCGCTGGAGCCGGGCTTGCATTGGACGAGAGGTTGGGCGAGCTCGCCCTCGCCCACACCAGCCGCGAGCTGGCGACCCGATCCGATCTGGAGCTCGCGGTCGTCGTGGACCGGGTCCGGGCGCGCTACTCCACCTGGTACGAGATCTTCCCCCGTTCCTGCGCGCCGGAGCCCGGCCGGCACGGCACCTTCAAGGATTGTGAGGCCTGGCTCCCCTATATCGCGGGCATGGGCTTCGATGTGCTCTATCTGCCTCCGATTCACCCGATTGGCCGGAGCTTCCGGAAGGGGCGCAACAACACCGTCGAGGCGCAGCCGGGGGACGTGGGCAGTCCCTGGGCCATCGGGGGCACGGAGGGTGGCCACACCGCGGTGCACCCCGACCTCGGCAACCTCGATGACTTTCGCCGGCTCGTGGAGCGAGCCAGGGCCGCAGGCCTGGAAGTGGCGCTCGACCTGGCATTCCAATGCACCCCCGATCATCCCTGGGTGCGGGATCATCTGGAGTGGTTTCGCAAGCGGCCGGACGGCACCATTCAATACGCCGAGAACCCGCCCAAGAAGTACCAGGACATCTATCCGATCGATTTCGAGACGCCGGCATGGCGGGAGCTTTGGGACGAGCTCCTCCAAGTCATCCTCTTCTGGGTCGAGCAGGGTGTGCGGATCCTGCGGGTGGACAACCCTCACACCAAGCCGTTCCCCTTCTGGGAGTGGGCCCTCAACAAGGTGAAAGCTCAGTACCCTGACGTCCTCTTTCTCTCAGAGGCCTTCACCCGTCCACGAGTGATGTACCGACTCGCGAAGCTGGGCTTCTCCCAGTCGTACACCTACTTCACCTGGCGAAACACCAAGGCCGAGCTGACCGAGTATTTCACCGAGCTCACCCGGAGTGAGGTGCGGGAATACTTTCGCCCCAACCTCTGGCCCAACACGCCCGATATCCTGCACGAGTTTCTGCAGGTCGGGGGACGCCCGGCGTTCGCTCTTCGGCTGGTACTGGCGGCGACGCTCGGCGCCAACTATGGGATCTACGGTCCGGCGTACGAGCTGGGGGAGAACACGCCGTTCCAGCCGGGAAGTGAGGAGTATCTCAATTCAGAGAAGTACGAGCTCAAGCACCGGGATCTCGAGGCCCCCCACAGCCTGCAGGGGCTGATCGCTCGAGTGAACCAGGCCAGACGCAGGAATCCCGCATTGCAGACAAATGACACCCTGCGCTTCCATCGGATCGACAACCCGATGTTGCTTTGTTACAGCAAGACCAGTCCGGACTTGTCCAACGTGGTCATCGTTGTTGTGAGCCTGGACCCGGAGCATCCCCAGGCCGGCTGGCTCGAGCTCGACTTGGAGGCGCTCGGCATACCGCCGGATAAGGCGCTGGAGGTGGAGGATCTGCTGGCAAACCATCGGTTCCTCTGGCAGGGGCGGCGCAATTATGTCGATGTCGCGCCGCCGGTGCCGGCGCGAATTCTTCTGGCGCACCGCCGGATGCGGACCGAGCGGGACTTCGACTATTTCGCCTGAGGTCGAGAGAATACGGAATGGTGAAGCGACCGGGTAGCGCGACCGATCCTCTCTGGTACAAGGACGCCATCATTTACGAGTTGCATGTCAAGGCGTTCATGGACAGCAACAGTGATGGTATCGGAGACTTTCAGGGGCTGGTTCAGAGGCTCGACTATCTCCAGGACCTGGGCGTCACCTGTATCTGGCTGCTGCCGTTCTTCCCTTCCCCGCTGCGCGATGACGGCTACGATATCTCCGACTATCTCAACGTCCACCCGAACTACGGCACCCTGGAGGATTTCCAGGTCTTCCTCCGGGCCGCGCACGAGCGCGGGCTTCAGGTTCTCATCGAGCTCGTGGTCAACCACACCTCGGACCAGCATCCCTGGTTCCAGACCGCCCGGCAGGCCCTAGCCGGGTCACCGGAACGCGAGTTCTACGTCTGGAGCGATACCGACCAGTTGTATCGGGATGCGCGCATCATCTTCACCGATACCGAGAAGTCCAACTGGACCTGGGATCCGGTGGCCAAGGCCTACTACTGGCACCGATTCTTCTCCCATCAGCCCGACCTCAATTACGACAATCCTCTGGTCGTGAGCGAGGTCCTGAAGGCCATGCACTTCTGGCTTGACATGGGCGTGGACGGGCTCAGGCTGGACGCCATCCCCTACCTGGTGGAGCGCGACGGGACCAACTGCGAGAACCTTCCCGAGACCCATGTGCTCATCAAGACGATTCGCAAGGAGATGGACGAGAAGCATGTCAACCGAATGATCCTGGCCGAGGCCAACCAATGGCCCACCGATGTGCGGCCGTACTTCGGCGACGGCGACGAATGCCACATGGCATTCCACTTCCCGGTCATGCCGCGGATGTTCATGGGGCTTCGGCTGGAGGATCGGGTTCCCATCGTGGACATCATGGCCCAGACCCCGCCCATTCCCGACAGCTGCCAATGGGCCTTGTTTCTGCGAAACCACGACGAGCTCACCCTGGAGATGGTCACCGCCGACGAGCGGGACTACATGTATTTCGCCTACAGCGCCGATCGGCAGATGCGGCTCAACCTCGGTATCCGCCGGCGGCTGTCGCCCCTGCTGGATCACAATCGCCATCGGATCGAGTTGCTGAATAGCCTGTTGCTCTCGCTCCCGGGAACCCCGGTCATTTACTACGGCGACGAGATCGGCATGGGCGACAACATCTATCTGGGCGACCGCAATGGCGTGCGCACTCCGATGCAGTGGAACGCCGATCGCAATGCCGGATTCTCCCGATCCACGCCGGCCCGGCTGTACAGCCCGGTGATCATGGACCCGATCTACGGCTACGAGGCGGTCAACGTCGAGGCCCAGCAGAGCGACCCCTCATCGCTGCTCAACTGGACCCGGAACATGATCGCGCTGCGCAAGCTCTTCCGGGTCTTCGGTCGAGGCACTCTGGAATTCCTCCACCCGGCCAACCGTAAGGTTCTGGCGTACGTGCGCCGGCATGAGGGTGAGCAGGTGCTCTGCGTCGCCAACCTCTCACGCTTTGCCCAGCCGGTGGAGTTGGACCTTTCGGCGTACGAGGGGATGCTGCCGGTCGAGATGCTGGGGTACGTCGAGTTCCCCGTCATCCGGCGCGAGCCCTATCGCATCACGCTGGGACCCTATGGGTTCATGTGGTTCGAATTCCACGGCGAGTCACAGGCCGTCGCCGCGCGCGCCTCACTGACGCTGGAGACCGAGCTGCCGCTGGATGCGATGAACGGCTGGGAAGGGTTGTTCGACGGCTTCCAGCGCGAGCGGCTGCAGGCTGCGTTGCTGCCGCGCTTCCTCCAGGCCCAGCGCTGGTTCGGATCCAAGACCCGGCGGATCGTGGAGGCCCGGGTGGAAGATTGGGCTCCTCTGGGTGATTCGGGTGCGGTCCTGACGCGGACCCGGGTCGTGTTCGACGAGGGAGACTTCGAGGATTACACCCTGCCGCTCGCCTTGAGCTTTGCCGAATCGGCTGATGAAATGCTGAGCAAGACGCCTACCGCCGTCGTCGCGGCGATTACGGCGGGAGATCGGGTCGGGGTGCTCTACGATGCCCTGAGCGACGATGCCGCCTGCCTGACGCTGCTCCAGTGCATCGAGTCCGCCGAGGGACTCCCGACCCACGAGGGACTGGTGCGGGGGGTACCAGGGGCCACCTTCGAGTCCGTTCGCGGCCCGCGGCAGGAGGCCATGACCCTCCGCCGATCTCCCGGGGAACAGAGCAACACCTCGGTGATGTTCGGCGACCGGCTGATCCTGAAGTTGTTCCGGCGCCAGCAGCCGGGGCTCAACCCCGACTCCGAGATCGGCCGTTACCTCACCGAGCGTGCCGGGTTCGGTCATGTGCCGCCCTTTGCCGGCACCATCGAGTACGAGCGCAATGGGACCAACATCACGCTGGCGCTGCTGCAGGGTCTGGTCGAGAGCGAGGGAGATGGATGGACGGCGGCGCTGGAAGAGCTCTCCCGATACTACGAGGCCTGGGTCCCCAAGCCGTTTCCTCCCAAGACAGCCGATCCGCGCGAGTATGTCGGCATCTATCTCGATGCGGCTGCCACCCTTGGCCGGCGTACTGCCCAGCTCCACCTGGCGCTCGCGGCGGGAAACGACGATCCGGCCTTCGCGCCCGAGCCGATGACTCCGGAGTACATGGCGCGGCTGGCGGCGGAATTCCACGATCGGGCATCCCGAACGCTGGATCACCTGAAGGACAATCTGCCGCGACTGCCGGATGAGGCGGTGGAGGAGGCCGGCCTGGTGCTTCGCCGCCGGCGCGAGCTGCTGAACCGGCTGAACCAGCTCCCTCCCGGCATGGGGGGCCAGCGGATCCGGGTTCACGGTGACTACCATCTCGGGCAGGTCCTGCGCGTCAGGAACGATTACGTGATCCTGGACTTCGAGGGTGAGCCGGCCGTGCCCCTGGCCGAGCGGCGGGCCAAGCATTCGCCGCTCAAGGACGTGGCAGGTATGCTGCGGTCGTTCAGCTATGCGGCCTACGCCGCCCTGTTCAACTACGCCGCCCGTCGCCCCGAGGCGGTGGACCAGCTGGAGCCCTGGGCCCAGCTCTGGGAGCGCTCGACCTGCGCCGAGTTCCTCCGGGCCTATCGCGAAACCGTCGCCCCCGGCCACCTGCTGCCGGAAAGCCCCACCGAGGCTGATTCGCTGCTTCGGGCGTACCTGATGGACAAGGCGATGTACGAGCTGCGCTACGAATTCAATAACCGACCCAACTGGGTTCGGATACCGCTGTGGGGGCTGGCGGGACTGTGAGGCAAAAGGTGAAACGTGAAGAGTGAACGGGGAAGGGTGAAGAGTGATCGGTTTGCGGCAAACTGCTGGGGGCGGGGCGAGGCCCGTTTACCATTGACGGTTCACCCTTCACGGCCTTGAACATGGTGGATCTCGAGGCGCTGACTCCCGACATCAAAGACCGGCTCGCGGCGCTGAACGGCGCCGAGGTGGTGTGCGTGATGCCTGCGGTGGCGACGGCTGGTGGCTTGCGCGACGCGGCCGCGCGCATTCGTCAGGCGCTCGATGGCCTCGCGCCAGGGTCCAAGACCGTGTTGATACACCCCAACGGTGCGCTGGCGGAGACGGCCAGTGTGGCCGACCCGGACGGGCCGGCGTTGCTGCCGTTTCCCATCCTGCCGGTGGATCAGCTTCCACCCGGCGGACTGAGTCTGGCCGAGACCTACCGAGTGGTTTTCGATACCAGTAACAGGCTGGCCGCGCGCGGGTGCGTCGTGGTGGGATCGGATCCGGCGGCGCTCTCATCCCGGGTCCTTCGCTGGCTGATCGAACCGGTGCTGGAGCAGGACTTCGATCTGATCACCCCCTGCTATGCCCGCCAGCGGTTCCAGGGCTTGCTCACGAGTGCGGTCGTGGCGCCGGTCACCCGGGCGCTGTACGGCAAGCGGATTCGGTTCCCCATCGGGGCCGACTTCGCGTTGTCCTCGCGCCTGATTGCCCGCCAACTCCAGCTGCCGACCGCGGGACGGGAAGGCATTCCGGTCTGGCTCGCGAGCGATGCGGTCTGTACCGGTTTCAAGATCGGCCAGGCCCAGCTGGGGATTCCGATGCCGGCGCAGCGGGATCCGCCGGATGTGAGCGCTGCGGTGGCTCAGGTCCTCGGACCGCTGTTCCTCGATATCGAACGCAACGCGGCGTGCTGGCAGAAGGTACGCGGGTCGCAATCCATCCCCATGTTCGGCACCGTGGCAACTCCGCCCGATGAGGCCGGAGCGGCCGCCGCGGACGTGAGTCGGATGGTGGAAACCTTTCATCTCGGCTATCGAAACTTGCAGGACCTCTGGAGCGCGGTGCTGCCACCGGCCACTCTGGTCGAGCTGAAGCGGCTCGCCTCGCTCGCGCCGGCTGATTTCCGTTTGCCTGACGAACTCTGGGCCCGAATCATCTATGACTTCGCGCTGGCTCACCGGCAGCGGGTCATGAATCGGGACCATCTGCTCAGAGCGATGACCCCGCTCTATCTGGCGTGGGTCGCGTCGTACGCCCCCCAGGTCGAAGGCGCGGCCCCGACCGCGGTCGAGCAGCGGCTCGAGCGGCTGGGAACCGCGTTCGAGGCGCAGAAGCCGTACCTGGTGTCCCGGTGGCGATGGCCAGATCGCTTCAACCCATGACGGTGCTGCGGAGGGACGCGCAATGTGGGAGCAAGTACAACAAGCCCTGAACGAATCGACCACCCGGGTGATCACCGGCATGGCCGACCTGTTGCCTGGCTTCGTCGCGCTACTGGTCGCGCTAGCCGTGTCGTCTGTATTCGCCTGGCTGCTGGCCTCCCTGCTCCGGCGCTTTCTGCGGAGTATCGCCTTCGACTCGCGATTGAAGGACTGGGGGCTTTCGGGCTTGACCGATCTCTCGCCCGGCAAGAGCCCGACCTTGTTGGTCGCCCGAAGCGCGGCCTGGCTGGTGATTCTGGTCGGGTTCCTGATCGGGGTGGCGGCCTTTAACGCCGCGTTTACTTCCGAGCTGGCGATGCGGGCCTTCCACTACCTGCCCAACGTCATCGCGGCGGTGGCGCTGTTCCTGGTCGGCACCGTGCTCGCCCGCTTCGTGGCCCGGGGGGTCCTCATCAGCGCGGTCAACCACAATCTCCAATACGCCCGGCTGCTCAGCATGGGCGTCCGTTGGCTGGTCCTGGTGCTTGCCGCCGCCATGGCCCTGGAACACCTCGGCATCGGCGGTCGAATCGTCGAGCTGGCATTCGGGATCCTGTTTGGCGGGATCGTTCTGACGCTGGCGCTGGCGATCGGCCTCGGCTCCAAGGACCTGGTGAGCCGCTCACTGGAGCGCCAGACCAACAAGGTTGCAGAGGAGGAGCCGGAGCCGTTCAGGCACCTGTGAAGCAGTGAGCAGTAAGCAGTGAAAGGTAGGGGGGTAAGGAGTCGGTGCTGGCCATTGTTCCTCACCGCTCACTGCTCACTGCTTCTGCACCGTCCCTACCAACTCTCCCTGTCCCAGGATGTGCCCCTCCATCGCCTTCGTCAGTTGGGGTTCGTCGGCCCCGGCGTCGAGCTTGAGCTGCTGATCCAGGGCAAAGACCTTGATGTGGTAGTGATGTGGGCCGCCCTTGGGAGGCTTGGGTCCGAAGTAGCCGATCGCACCGGTGGAGGTGCTCCCCTGGCGCGCACCATGAGGCGAATCGAGGGTAGGCTTGGTCGGAAGCGCCGGATCGAGGCTCTTGGTGTCCGCCGGAATATTGTAGATCACCCAGTGGACGAAGGGACGAGGCGTCCTGGCATCGGGGTCATCCATGATCACAGCCACCGAGCGGGTGCCGCTGGGGAGGTTGGACCAGCTCAGGGGAATCGACTGCCCCTTCCCATATGCGGTGTATTCCTCGGGAATGGGCTGACCATCCTTGAACGCCGGTGACGAGACCGTGATTTTTTCCGCCGAGTTCTGAGCGTTGAGTGTGGTCAGGTGCGAGCAGGAGAGAAGAAAAGCACCTGCCGTTGTGATGCAGCGAAAATGACCGAGGGGCATGGCGACCTCACCATAGCGGGCGGCGACGTGCCGCCGCACGCACCATATCATCCCTCACCTCGGGCCGATGTGGCGTGGCGCACTCCTTACTTCTCACTTCTCACTTATCGTGGAAATGCCTCGGGCAGGCCACCATCGATGGTCAGGATGTCACCGGTGGTGTAGCGGAACCGCTCGCTCGCCAGCAGCACCGCGAGGTCCGCCACGGCTTCGGGCGGTATGAGACTCGCCCCCATGAGATTGCGGCTCCGATACATCTCCAGTTGCTCTTCGACGGTCACCCCCCGGCTGGCCGCACGCTCCCGAACGAATGCGCGAAACAGAGGGGTGTCGACCTGGTCGGCGTTGATGGCGTTTACTCTGATGCCATCCGGGCCGAGTTCCATGGCCGCGACCCTCGTGGCCTGAAGCGCGGCGGCCTTGCTGCCGCCATAGGCCACTGCCTCACGTCCCGGCACCAGGGCAGCCTTGGAGACCGAGACAATGATCGATCCGCCGAGCCCCTGGCGTTGCATGATGCGGGCTGCGCGACCCAGCGCCGCGACGGCGCCGAGATAGTGAACCTCCAACTGCCGTTGCAGGTCCTCCCGCCGGATCTCGGTGATCGGCGCAAACCTCGGCGCCAGGCCCGCGGTATAGAACAAGCAGTCTACCCCGCCGAACTCGAGTACGGCCCGCTGAAACAGGCCATCGAGACCAGCATCGCTGCGCACATCCGCCGCTGACCCGATGACTCGTCCAGGAAAGCGAGTGGCGAGCTCGGCCGCGACCTCATTGGCGACGATCTCATCCAGATCCGCCACTACCACGTGTGCGCCGGCGTCGGCGAACCGGGCCGCCGCCGATTGGCCGATGCCGCTGCCGCCACCGATGACGACGACGACCTGTCGGGATAACAGCTTGGTCGCGCGATCCTTGGCGAGCTGTTCCTCGACCTTGCGCCGTTCCAGCGGCCAATGCTCGAAGCGGAACACCTCGGCTTCAGGAATGAATTCGAACCGGTCGACCGCCTCGGCATTTTCGATCGCCTGAAGCACGGCCCGGTAGCACAGATTGGCAGTGAGCGCCCCCCGCTTGTCGGCGAAGGCCGTGATCACGCCCAGTTTCGGCGCCAGTATCACCTTGGCCCAGTCGTCCAGAGCAGGCTCTCCCGGCGCGGCATATCGCCCGTGGTACTCCTCGTACTCTGCCCGCGCCGCGGCGATCTCGCTCCTCACCCGAGCGACCAGCTGATGCGGCGGAGCACTCAAATCGAGATCGAGCCACACCGGGAGCCGGCCGGCGCGAAGCAGATGTTCCGGGGTTGCCATCCCTCGTCGGATCAGCTCCGGCATGCGCTCCCATGCCAGGGCGTCGAGCACCTTCTCGTCGTCATCGAAGTGCAGTATCACTCGCTCCGTCGAGCCGAGCGCGCCCCGAATTGCTGGTAGCACGACTTCCGCCAGACGGCGCCGCTCTTCCGGTGTCGGGCCGGACGAGGCACCAGCCCTCGCTGCGGTCACGGCGCGCTTGTGCCCACTGCGCCGCGCCTCGAGGTACTCGTCAATTCGGGCGACGCTCCGAACCAGCCGGGTCTCGCATTCGCGTGGATCCTCTCCCCAGACCACCAGTCCGTGATGGGCCAGGGCCAGACCGATTGCTCCGGGTGGAATGCGATCGGCCAGCCTGCCGACGGCCTTGGCCAAGGCAAATCCGGGAGGAACGTACGGCACGTAGACCAGCTCATCCCGGAACAGCTCTCTGATCAATCGCTCCGCGGTCCCGGAGGGAACGTTGGTCAGGCTCATCGTGGCGACGTCGTGGGTGTGGGCAATGACACGATGAGGCAGGAGCGAATGCAGCGGCGTCTCGACACTCGGTGCCGGTCCGTCGCCCAGCATGCAGCCGGCCATGAAACGCATCATCTCCGCGTCGGTCATCGTCTCGGCCTGGCGAAGCTGGGCCAGGCGCGCCAGAGAGAGCCGGGTGAAGCCCTCGGCGCCAATGGTGCGTAAGTCGGTACCGCTCCCCTTGACCAACAAGGCCTCGACGCCGGCACCGGATTGGTCCGCCAGCGTCAGCTTGATCGAGGTGTTCCCTCCTCCCGGCTGAACCAGCCGCGGATCGCGTCCAATTCGGCGCGAGAGCAGGATGAGCTCGTCGAGTGGGTCACCCGGCGGGGCATGGCCTGCCGGGCCGGCGTCGATCACTTCGGAGGAAGGTTTCCGATGGGTCATGGAGGAGGAAGATGCGCTCGTGATCCCGCCCGCGCCACGCGCCGAGCCGCGTCTCCCGGAGGATTCTTGACGTCGCCGATACCGACGGTACGTTGGACGCAGCCGATTTCGGCTCCTTCTTCGGCTCGGGCTGGCTGCTCACCCATTCTGGAGGCCCTATGGGGACTCTCAGTGCGCTCTGGCTTCCGATTCTCCTCTCCGCCGTCATTGTCTTCGTTGCCAGCAGCATCATCCACATGGTGCTCAAGTACCACAACCGCGACTACACCAAGCTCCCCAACGAGGACGCGGTCCGGGCCGCGCTACGCGCGGGCAACCCTGCCCCGGCACAGTACATCATTCCCCACTGCAGTGACATGAAGGAGATGAGCTCTCCGGAGATGCAGCAGAAGTTCACCGAGGGGCCGGTGGGAGTGCTCAATTTGAAACGGCCCGGGGTGCCTTCGATGGGCCCGAGCCTGGGCCAATGGTTCCTGTTTCTCCTGATCGTTTCCTACATGATCGGCTTCGTGGCTTCCCATACCCTCCCCAATGGCGCCACCTATCTCCGGGTATTCAAAGACGTAGGCGCGGTCGGATTTCTGGCCTACGCCGCCGGTACCGTCCCCGCCGCGATCTGGATGGGCAAGCCGTGGTCCGTCGCGGCCAAGGAAGTGTTCGACGGGCTGATCTACGGATTGCTGACCGCAGGGACCTTCGGCTGGCTCTGGCCCAGACCGTAGCGTCGCGTCTGAAGAAGCGCCAGGTGTAACCCGAAGGGACGGGGAGTCTGCAGGCGCGGTCTCCGCGCCTGCAGACATCACCCACCTCTCAGACAGCTCCTCACCCTCGCGCGTCCAGCCATGCCATTCCGTGGCTGGATTGTCGCTCGTCCGGACGTCCTGGTATCCTACCGCTAGCCTGATCCGAGTCGTCTGATGTCGGTTTTCGAGTTGGTCATCGCACTGCTTCTGGTGGGCGCGATTCTATCGGCCCTGGCCCGGCGTATGCGCGCCCCCTATCCGGCCCTGCTGGCGCTGGCAGGCGCGACGCTCGCGCTCCTGCCCAACGTGCCCAGCGTGACCCTCGATCCTCGGCTCGCCCTCACCCTGCTGGTCGCGCCGGTACTGCTCGACGCGGCCTTCGACTCGTCGCCCCGCGACCTCAAGCAGAACTGGCGGGCGGTCACCAGCCTCGCATTGGCGGCTGTGGGCCTCACCGTTGCGGCGGTCGCACTGGTTGCCCGGTGGCTCATGCCATCCCTCCCCTGGCCCGCTGCCATCGCCCTCGGCGCGATTGTCGCGCCACCTGATGCCGCGGCCGCTACCACGGTGCTGCGACAGCTCCGGGCGCCTCATCGACTGTTCGTGATCCTGGAGGGCGAGAGCCTGTTCAACGACGCGACCGCGCTCCTGATCTACCGCCTGGCGGTGACCACGGCGGTCACCGGAACGTTCTCGGGGTGGCGGGCCGTTCCATTGCTGCTGGTGGTAACCCTGGGCAGCATCGTGCTCGGCGCGGTTCTCTCCCGGGTGGTTCTGCTGGTCACCCCGCGCATTCACGATGTTCCCATCTCTGTCATCGTCCAGTTCCTGTCGACTTTCGCGGTGTGGATGATCGCGGATTGGCTGGGGCTGTCCGGAATCATCACGCTGGTCGTCTTCGCCATTCTGGTCGCCCGGACCGCGCCGGACCTCATGCCCGCCCGGCTCCGGATCCCGTCTTATGCGGTCTGGGAAGTCGTGGTGTTCGTGCTGAACGTGCTGGCCTTCATTCTCATCGGACTTCAGCTCAGACCCATTCTGGACCGCCTGAGCCGGACGGATCTCATCAACTACGCCGTGGTCGCCGGCGCGGTGTGCGCTGCGGTCATCCTGGTGCGCATCGTCTGGGTCGTGGGCTACGTCGGGATTGCGCGCTGGCTGGCGGCCCGCCGGACCCGCCGCACCTCTCAGCCCTATTGGGCGCCGGCCTTTCGCGGGGCGACCGTGGTCGCCTGGTGCGGGATGCGGGGCATCGTCACCATTGCCGCCGCGCTCGCGCTTCCATCCGGGTTCCCCGACCGCGACCTCATCCTCTTCGCCGCGTTCTGCGTCGTGCTGGTGACGCTCGTAGTTCAAGGAATGACGGTCAGCCCACTCATGCGTCTGCTCGACCTTCAGGCCGACGACACGGTCGAACGGGAAGTCCGGCTGGCTCGGGCGGAGACTGCCCGCGCGGGCCTCGATGCGGTCGACGGTGTGCAGAGTCGGGACGAAATGGTCCTGCTCCTGCGCCGAAAATACGAGACCCGAATCAACCGGGCTGAATCGGGCGGCCCACTCGAGACCGAGGGCGATGGCGCACCGGGTGACGGCTACGTGGCGGTGCAGCAGCGGGCGCAGCGGGCGGAGCGCCGGACGTTGTCCGACCTGCGTGCGCGTGGCGTGATTGGCGACGATGCCTTCCATCGGGTGGAGGAGGAGCTGGATTGGGCTGAGATCACCGCGGAGGCGATGACGAGGAGAGAGTGATCCTTACTGCAGCACCCCCCGGAGCGCCGACCGCGCGGCGTACCAGCCGCAGAGCCCGTGGACACCCGCGCCCGGCGGTGTCGAAGACGAGCAGAGCAGGATCCTGGGATCGGGTGTGCGGTACGGGTCCGGTTTCCAGGCCGGCCGAGTGAAGAACTGCCAGATGTCCGGTCGCCCCGCGCCAATATCACCACCCACATAGTTCGGGTTGTAACGCTCGAAATCAGCCGGGCCCTTCCGCGAAATCGCCAGGATGCGGTCGCGGAATCCGGGGGCGAAGCGTTCGATCTGAGCCACGATCCGCTCGGTCATGTCCTCGGTCGCCCCGTTGGGAACGTGACAGTAAGCCCAGACCGTGTGCTGTCCCAGTGGCGCCCGAGTCGCATCGAAGAGGGACTGCTGCGCCAGCAGCACGAAGGGACGCTCCGGCACTTGTCCGCTGGCGACCTCCCCCTCCGCCGCCGCAACTTCTTCGAAGGTCCCACAGACATGCACGGTGGCGGCCCGCAGCACCTCCGGATCGCGCCAGGGGATCAGCCCGTCGAGCGCAATATCGACCTTGAACACGCCGGGGCCGCAGCGGAACCGCTCGAGCTGGCGGGCATACCAGGGGTGCCGGCTCAGGCGCTCACCCGCAATCGCCAGAACCTGCCGTGGCGCGAGGTCGAAGAGAACCGCCCGGTGGTCGGGGAGGTGATCCAGCGACGTGATGCGATGGTCTCTCACGATATCACCACCCAGCTCGGTGAGATGGGAGGCGAGGGCATCGCTGATCCGCTGGGCTCCGCCAGCGGCGATGGGCCACCCGACCGCGTGGGCGCTGGCCAGAAAGATGAGACTGAAGGCGCCGGTCAAGAGTTCGGAGAGCCCAAGCATGGAGTGCGCTGCGCAGCCCCCTAGCAGGGCTCGAGCCGCGGGTGTGCGAAACCGCCGCGCCAGCGTTGTAGCCGGCTGCAGCGCGCGAAACCCGAACTTCGCCCCCACCCACAGCTTTCTCGGAGTAAGCGGGATCCGCAGCGGGCCGGCGAACTGGTTGATAATGACGTCCCAGTCACGCACCGCCGGTTCTACCAGATGCCGATATGCCTCCGCGTCGGACCCGAGTCGCCGAGCCGTCTCGCGCACGTCGCGAAACAGCAGCGCTGCGCCGTCATCGAGTGGATGAGCCAGCTCAGCCTCCGGCTCGATCCACCGGAGGCCGTGCTTCTCCAGCGGCAGTTGGCTGAAGAAGGGTGAGCCGCGCCCCAAGGGATACACGGCACTACAGACATCGTGGATAAACCCGGGCAGGGTGAGCTCAGCCGAGCGGCACCCGCCGCCGACGGTGGACTCGGCTTCGATGAGTTGCACCGACCGTCCCGCGCGAGCGAGCGCGATGGCCGCGGCAAGCCCGTTGGGGCCCGCGCCCACCACTATCGCGTCGAATGCTTTGGCTCCGGGCATGGCCGAAGGTAGACCATCCGGGCCCGGGGCTCAATGCGTGCCCGGATGTTGCCGCGGGGGGTCCACCGCTGTAGCCTCCGGTTGGCGGAGGTGACCTATGACCATGCTGGCGTTCGATGAGAAGATCGCGGCCCAACTCGAATCGCTCTACCGCTCGCGTGACGTGCTGCATCGCCGCCAATTGGTGCGGGCGGCGCTGCGCGCCCAACCTGGCGAGCGGATCCTGGACATCGGCTGCGGTCCGGGCTTTTACGTAGATGAGCTGCGCGAAGAGGTGGGACCCCAGGGTGCGGTTGTCGGCCTCGACCGAAGTCCCCAAATGCTCGCAGCCGCCACGGGGAGATGCCGGGGGCACGCCAATGTCGGCTTTCGAGAAGGGGAGGCCACCTGCCTGCCGATCGATGACTGGAGCTTCGACGCCGCGATCGCGGTCCAGGTGCTGGAGTACGTGGCTGACGTCGGCGAGGCGCTCTCGGAGATGCGCCGGGTGCTGAAGCCCGGCGGCAGGCTGGTGCTGTGGGACATCGACTGGTCTACGTTGTCCTGGCACTCCCGGGATCCCGCCCGAATGGAGCGGGTGCTCCGGGCCTGGGATTCCCATCTGAGTCATCCGGCATTGCCGCGAACCCTCGCGGCGCGGCTTCGCTCCGCCGACTTCGAGAACATCTCGGTCGAGGGCCACACCTTCGCGACCATTCAGCCCACCCCTGATACCTATGTGGGGGCGGTGCTTCCCCTGATGCACCAGTTCGTCGGGTCCCGGCCCGAGATCGGAGAGGAGCAGGCCAACGCGTGGGCCAAGGAGCAGCGCCAGCTGGCTGAACGAGGAGAGTTCTTCTTCGCCTGCATCCAGTTCTGCTTTACCGCGACTCGTGCGAGAAGGTAGGCCTCAGAACACGTAGGGTATGAGTGCGGAGGTCTGGCGCCGGTATTGCTCGTATTCCGGGAAGGTCGCCTTCATCCGAGTTTCCTCGGCCTGACTCTTGATGGCAAAACCGATCAACACCAGCAGAAAGCCCACGAACCCGCGAACCTCGCCAACCACTACCGCCGTCCCCAGAAAAGCCAGCAGGATCCCCGTGTAGATGGGGTGGCGCAGCCGGCTATAGGGTCCGGTGCGAATCAGGGCGTGATCCTGCTTGACCACCACCTGAGAGCTCCAGTTCCGGCCAAGGTGCCGGCGCGCCCAGACGGAGAAACCCAGCCCGGCCGCCATCAGTAGCACGCCCAGGGTCGGAGCCAGTGGTCCTGCGGGGACGACCCGGCGTCGGAGGGCGAGCGGCAGCAGGCGCGGCGCGGCGAACATAAGTGCTCCGAGAATGACGGGCACCCGATGGAGCAGCTGCGACCTCAGTGGCTCCTGCCACCGTGTTTCCTTGACATTGCGCGCCGAGGTCCACCAGTAAATCAACCAGGCGATCCACAGCGCGGGGAGAAGCAGGTTGAGGATGAGGAGGTACATGGTTTCCTTCGGGCCCGGAGCCATGCCGGGAAATCTACCTTTCGCTCCCCGACAGCTGCCGGAATCGCGCATTGCCCCGCAGGCGTTCCAGCGTGCGGTCGATCCGGAGCCATCCGGAGGAGACGTAGTCGGGCACCTGCAGAATCGCCTCGAGCTGGTCTACCGCACGCTCGGGATCTCCCGCCAGCACCAGGTTGCGGGCGAGCAGATACGCGATGTATGGCGCACTTCGGCCGGTGCTCAGGGGCTCGAGCTGCAAGGCGCGCCGGCACTCGACGATCCCTTCGGCAGGCCGGCCGGCATAGCCGAGCGCCATTCCTTTGAGCGCGATCAATTGAGCCCGACCATAACGCGTGCCCCATCCTGCGAGGAGCCTGGCGTACTCAGCCACCGCCGTATCGCCATAGGCGCGGGCCAGGGCCTGATCGCCGCGTAGCCAGTGCGTTTCCGCTACCGCCAGAGACCAGTCGGCCCGGCCTCCGTCGAGATCGGCCGGCGTCAACTGGAGCAGCATTCGCAATCGCTCCTCGTCCAGCGTCCAGATGAGATCCTCCCGTAGCGCAGCGAAGGCCACCACCGCTCTACGCCCCAGCACGTCTTCCATCGATCCGAGGATCTGATGCACGCCGTTCAGGTCGCCTTCAGCTGCCGCGATTCGTGCGCGGGTGTAAGCCAGGCTCATGCTGGACGGCCGCAATGCGCGCGCGCGGGCGATAGCGTTGCGGGCCTCGGGATAGCGTCTCGCTCGGGCGTATACGTCACCCAGTGAGCCGAGGACATTGGGCGACCGTGGGTCGAGGCGGGCCGCATGTTCCAGGTCCGCGATCGCCTCCTTCCAGCGGCCCAATTCCAGGTGCGCCTCGGCCTGAAAGTCCAGCAAGTCTCCCCGGCCCGGAGCGATCTTGAGGCCGGCAGCGTACTCCGCCAGGGCCGCCTCGGGATTACCCCTGGCGATCAGCTGGTAGGAGCCGGTCGCGGCGCGGGTGTCGGGCAGGTCTGGGGCCAGCGCCTTGGCCCGTTGTACCGATTCTCCTGCCGCGTCGGCGTCGGCCGACTGGGAACCGCCCATCCGGAAGGCGGCGAGTTGGGTCATGGCAAGCTCAGCCCAGGCGGCCGCAAAGGTGGAATCGAGGGTCACCGCACGCTGCAATTCGATGATGGCCGCGCGCTGCGCCTCTGGAGAGCGCTCTCCGGCCCGCAGCTCCTTCCCGCGCAGATAGGCCGTGTACGCGTCCAGGTCCTGGGTGGGTTTGGCGGCAAAGCGCTCGCGAGTGCCGGCTCCGAGCGCCAGGTCCAGTGCGTTGGCGACCTTGCCGGCGATGTCCGCCTGGACCGCGAACACGTCCGTGAGTGCGGCGTCGAACTGCTGACCCCAGCGAGTCCGGGGAGCCGAGCCCATCCTCACCTCAACCAACTCCGGGATGACGCGAACTCGGCTCGCCTTGCCGGGGCGCTTTTCCCAGCGGACGGTCCCGGTCAGCAGGTAGTCGGCTCCGAGCTCGCGCGCGATGTCCTGAGGCCGCTTGGCCGTCTCACGGTATTCCACGGAGCTGCTGCGGGCGATGACTTCGAGCCCGCCGACCTGGGCAAGCTTGGTCCGCACCTCATCGGTTACTCCATCGGCAAAGTAGCGGTCAGACGAATCGCCCAGATTTTCGAAGGGAAGTACGGCGAGCACCTTGGGTGTAGCGCTCTTCGCGACCGTCACCGGGGCGGGCGACTGCCACCGGGCCAGGAAGCTGCCAGCGCCCAGTAGAACCAGCAGCGCGAGGAGGACCAGGACCAGGCCGATGCGCCGCCTGGACGGCGTGCTCTCCGGGATGGGGGCGGAGACGGTCGTCGGTGATTCCAGCGACCGGGCGAACTCCGCGATGGTCTCGAACCGATCCGCCGGCTCGACCGAGAGCGCCCGTTGCAGAGCCTGATCGACGGCGGGAGACACCTCCGGCCGGGAAGTACGGGCGCTGGGCGTGGGGTCGCGGAGCCGGGTGGCAAAGACCGCGGCGGCGGTGGCTGCCACGAACGGAGGTGCGCCGGCGAGCATCTCATAGCAGGTGACTGCAAGGGAGTATTGATCTGCCCGCCCATCCACCGATGTCTCGCCCATCGCCTGTTCTGGAGCCATGTAGGCCGGCGTCCCCACCGCCACGCCGCCGCGGGTGAGGTGGTGATCCTCCGAGGAATCAAGCGGACGCGCAATACCGAAATCGGCGAGGAGGGTCACCCCGTCCCGCGACAGGAGAATGTTCTCGGGTTTGATGTCCCGGTGAACCACTCCCTCCTCGTGGGCGTACTGCAGCCCCTGCGCCGCCTCCCGGACGATTCGAAGCACCTGATCCACCGGCAGCCGTCCGTGCTGCTGCAGGAGCTCGCGGAGAGACTGGCCCCGCACATAGGGCATGGTGAACCACAGATGCCCGGCAACTTCACCCGAGTCGTAGACTGCACAGATGTGGGGATGCTGAAGTCGCGCGGCTGTCTCGATCTCCCGCCGGAAGCGGGCGGGCCCGAGTGCCTGAGCGTACTCGGCGCGTAAGAGCTTGAGCGCGACCGGCCGCTTGTGCTTGAGATCCTGGGCGAGATAAACGGTGGCCATACCGCCCTGCCCGAGCTCCCGCTCGAACGTGTAGCGGTCGCGGAGGGCGTCGGTGAAACCAGCCGGCAAGTCGACCACAGGCGATTTAGGTGGAGACAATTTCAATCTGGCAGCGGGATGCCGGTGCCGCCAGCGTGGCATTCGGAGCCCGGTTCTTCTCTCCACATTCTCCACAGGCGTCGAGCATCCGTCGATCTCTCACAGCCTGAGGAAGTTACCGTCCACAGCCGGTCCACATGCAATGTGGATCACCCGAAGAAAATTGGGCGCTTGAACGGACTCGTCCCCACTTCCTACATTGCGACTGTCGATTCATCTCTTCGAAAATCGGAGGCCCCATGAGGCGCGAAGCCCGCCTGAAGCCGGAATACGCCCATCTCTACCCCGGTGTCGAGCCCGGCGTATGGGAGTCGGCCGCCGTGCTTGCGGACCGAGTCCTCTCGGCCCGACTGCTGGGTCCGAGTTCCGGCTTCGTCCTGAGCGATCGGGCGCTGGCGATGGAACACTTCGAGTTTCGCGGCGGATCCCGTCAGCGTATCGCAGCACCGGCGCCGACCAACGACGCGGCTGATCCCCGCGCCGCGCGAACCGAGGGTGTCGGGTCCGGCCAGGAGTTCTAGGCAAGCCCCAGTAATCCGACCGCAGTCGCCTCCCACCGTCCCGGCC
>DATBKD010000081.1:0-32429 GCA_036556025.1 Gemmatimonadales bacterium
CTACGGCCCGCTGATCGTGGTCCAGCCCGGGGCACGATTCGATGCCGACAGCGAACGGATGGTAGTGGTGGGAGCCGCCGGGCCGACTGACCCGGCCGACACGCTCCGTGGCCTGATCAACGGCCACCTCGTCCCGAAGCCGCTGGAGCTCACCGCGGGGCACAGCTATCGGCTTCGGCTCATCAACATCGACGCCGATCACCGGATTCTCTTTTCCCTCAAGCGTGGCGACTCGCTTCAGGTCTGGCGCCCCGTCGCCAAGGACGGTGCAGATCTCCCTGAGGCCTGGACCAGCGAGCGCCCGGCGCAACTGCTCACCGGCCCGGGGGAGACGGCTGACTTCGACGTCAGTGCCGCCCGTCCAGGTGAGCTCGAGCTGGAGATCGCGGCGCCCTATAGCAATCGTCCCTGGAAGACATCCCTCCCCATCCACGTAGCTCCCGACACTCGCTAGACAGGGCCGACCTATGTCCCGCAGGGTTGCCTGGGCAGCACTGCTGGTGGGCCTGTTGGCTCCGATAGCCGCCGGGGCGCAAACGCGGGCCCATTTCCTGGTGGGGTTCATGGCGGGTTCGACTTCACGGTATCAGAGCCCTCTAAACAGTTCCGGCCTGATCGCAATGAACAACGCTATCATAAGCCCGACCACCAATCCCATGATTGTGCCGGCAGCAAGCATCTTTTTTTCGCTGGTCGTCATTTCAACCTCCTAAAGGCATGTGAAACCTTACCACATCCTAGGTCAACTGTAACAGTAGAGGGGGCGACCGGGAACTTTCGAGCACGTTGCTTGCGAGTCCGCACATTACTGAGGGCAGCGTGGACGATGAGCGAATCGGGGTGCAGGGCTCGATCCCACTGGGATGGCGGCTGACGCTCAACCCGGCCTTCAGCTACCTGTACAACTATCCCGACGATCCGACCGGCTTTTTCGAAGGGTCTGCCTGGGAGACGTACTTCACCCTGCGGGTGCAGCCGCTACGGACAGCTGCTGTTCGGGGTAAACCTCAGGATCCCCTGACGCGGCGTTAGACCCGGTTCCTCTCGTAGATCAGATTGCGCGGCGCGAACCACCACTGCAGTAGGCGCTGCACCGGCCGGCCGCCGTTCACCCTGGGGTCGGTGCGATCGCCCTGGACGGTCGCGCGGATGCGCAGGGCGGCAATGTCGTCGTAGTCGTTGGTAGAGGTGCCATCGGTGCCGTTGTCGGCCTGAGCCGCCTCGGCCCCGTTAACGAAGACCAGCGTCGCCGTCAGGGTCTGCACGCCGGTCGCGATCGATTCGCCCGCGAGCGTGAGGTTGGCATTGAGCTTCTGGGCCCGCATGAGCTGCCCGTTCTCCCGCCAGTACGCCACCATCCCCAGCTTCTGCACGATGGTGCTCGCCGGATTTACCACCAGGCCCGCAATCCCGGCGGTATGGTGAAGGAGATTGGCATTGTTGGTGAACTGAATCCGGTAGCCGCCGTTTACCGCGGCGACTCCGGTGACGTAGATCAGCCGCCGAGTGTTGCTGAGCTGAACCCGGGCCAGGTCGCCCACCGCGATGTCAGGGGCAGGGCCCCCGGTCCGGATCTCGACGCAGGTGGCGCCGCAGACTCCGTTGGCGAAATTCGAGGTGCTCAAGGGATACTGGTTGGATGCCGCGGGCGCATAGGGCACGCGGAGCATTACGACCGTATCGCTGAAGGTCGCCATGCTGCCGAAGTCGACCGTGGAGGTGAGATCCACGCCGGTCTCCTGAACGTCCCGCTGCAGGCTCAGCCCGATGTAGCGCGAGTTCCGGGTGAGGTCATCACGGATGCTGAGCCCTCGCACGCCCACCCAGGTCATGGCGGCCAATTTGGTCGCGGCCGTGAGCACCACCAGGCCCACCGTGAGAGCGATGAGCAGCTCGAGGATCGTGAAACCGACGCGATGTCGGAGACGGAGGCTCATGTCGTCTTCCGGTAGATGAGGGTAATCAGCTCGATCGGCTGCGACGCGCGGGCGAAGGTTACCAGCACCCGAACGCGGAGCAGATTGGCCTGGTCCTGGGTCACCACGGTCGACCGGTAGTACGGCCCGCCGGCGGCCGGCGCTCCCTCGGCATCCACGGCAACCGGCGCTTCCGATGCCAGGGTGGCGGGGTCCCGACTCCGAAGCTGCTCCAGATAACCCGCCGCAACGCTCAGGGCCGCCGAGCGATTGGCGACGCCATTCTCAGCCGTCATCAGGATCGACTGGGTGCGAGCCAGGGCCATGAGCCCAAAGGCGAGCATCACCACGGCCACCAGCACCGAGATGAGCGTGAAGCCGCCTTCCTTGCGCAATCGCGTCATTGCCAGGCGCCTCCCCGGTAGACCCAGGTCCGTATGGCCGCGGCCCCACTCACCGTCACCGCGGCGACCGCATTGCGGTCGGTGGCGGACCAGAGATAGATCACGCCCTTGGTCCCCAGCGGAGTGGTGAGCCCGCGAGTGTCGAAGTCAACCCGGCTGCCCGGCAGCGTGATGCTGCCGGCGCCGGCGTATCCCGGCAGGTCGGGGGCCAAGCCCCGGCCGAAGCGGACGTTGCTGTCGATCGTCCGGCTGCGATAGGCCTCGAGCGCGGCCGTCTCCACCGCCGTCTGCGCCAGCGCGCCGTTGCGGTCGTTGTCCAGATAGCCCACATAGGTTCCGGCGACCGTGTTAATCGCGACCCGGGTCAGGCTTCGGGTGGCGAGCGCGCGCGACCGGGCGACCTCCAGATCCCGGGCCAGCTGGTCGGCCGCGGCCTTCACCCGGGTGGCTTGCGACACCCGGACACGCGGGACCGCAATCCTGAGGCAGATCCCGATCATCACGATCACGACCAGCATCTCGACCAGACTGGTCCCAGCCCGATTCAACCGCGAGCGGGCGCGCATCAGTAGACCGGCCTGAAGGCGATTTCACTCACGCTGGCCGCGGTCGGGGTGCCCGGCGGAAGCTGGGCCGGATCGCGGAACCGGGTCTCGAATTGCCAGTCACGATTGGGCGGGCTGTAGTAATTGCGCCAGCTCCACTCGTGCAGGTTGGCGTACTGGCTGGTGAAGAGCGACACCAGCGACCCGCGATAGTGCATGTCTACCCCGCCCCAGTTCTCCAAGAAACGGGGGAAGTTCTCCAACCCACCGCCATAGTGCTGGCCGGGGCAGCCGACCACCTGCCAGTCGCAAGGCGTAGCCGAGTGGCCCGCGGCGATGGCGGCCCACACCCAACTCTGCCCAGTCGACCCCGTGGGCGCAGCCGGGAAGACGGCATGAGCGGCGTCGTTCCAGCCGGGGGAGAGGAAGGTCACCGCATCGGCCAGGATGGCCGCGGGTTGCCAGCCGATGTTGTTGTAGTCGCCCTGGATATACAGCGGCCGGTCGGTCGCGATGGTCAGCGGATAGAGCAGCGTGCTGCCGTTGACCAATCGCACCGCCGGATAGTCCTGCGTCGCCACGCCGGGGTTGGCGTTGGCGAAGGTGATGTAGACAATGTCCACCCGACGCTGGGGGAAGTTGACGGCGATCCAGTTCCCCAGCGCGCCGACATCCAGGTCGAGCAGGTCAACTCCGATGTCTTCCCGTCCCTCGAGGAACGCATTGGGGCGGCCACGGAAGATGAGCGCGCACTCGATGGCGTTCGGCGTCTGCCGTCCGCCGGGACGAGGCAGATACTGCAGCCCACCAAGGCACGCCGTATTCAGCTGAGCGAGGTCGACGGTGACGTGAAAGTCCGACAACCAGGCTTCCTTGACCTTCTGAACTTCCGGAGCATCACCCGCCACCCGGGGCTGGATCAGCTGGATGGCCTGCATGCCGGCCGGCAACGGGAGCTTGAGAGGCGTCACGCCGTGGGCCGAAGTCATCAGCCGTCCGTCGAAGCTGGCCTGGCTCGCCGCGCGGAAGTCGCTCGGCACCGGCTTGCTCCGGCTGTCGAAATTGAGTTTGACCGGCGTTCCGGCGGCATTGTTGATCCACACCCCCGCCCGCCGCTCGTCGTAGGCCTTCCGCTGCCAGTAAACGTTATTGGGCGTGGTGATGAGGTCCTGGAAGAAGGTGTTGTCCGACGACAGATAGAGGTTGCCGTTGGTGTGCACCCAGCCCGCGAAGGTCATCGGCGGGCCGTTGTGGATCTCCAGGTCCTTCTCGTAGAACACGCCGAACTGGAAGAGCGGGATCGATTGGGCATTCACCGACACGATTGCATCACCCCGATTGCCGCGGGAGTCGTCGGAATGGACGGTGATGTCGATCTGCTGGTTGAGCCCGAAGAGTCCGGTGTACGGGCCGCTGGCGATGGTCTTGGGCACCGGCGCACCGACCCGCGCTCCTCGCACGGTGAGGTTGAACCCGGTGATGGCCGGCGGAGTGAGTGCTGCCAGCTCGGGGTCGGAGATCGAGCCGTCCTGGATGTCGGCTTCGAGCTGCGACATCACGTGGTCGGCGGCCGACTCGGCCGTGTAGGTGGCTCGGGACCCGCGGTAGTCGACGGCCGCGCCATGGGAAACCATCATGGCGCCCGCGACCGCCGCACCCACGAGCAGGGTGAGGAGCACGAGCAGGATGACCGTCGCCTCGAGGGCGAATCCCGCACGATCGGTGCGGACGGCAATGTGGCGCTGCGACATCTCTCCTCCAGGCGGCTGGGCTGTCTCCTTGAGACCCCTTGCTCTGCGTGCCGCCGTCGCCGGCGGGTCGCTCTTAGCTGGAGTATCGGCGCGGTCTGCGGACGCCGATCCCAATAAAACACGACGCTTGTACGTGTCGAGAACTTGGGGATGGGTACAGAAGATCGCAATTACTAAAAGCGCGACGGTGTGTGACAACGCGACAGGGTACTGCAGTTGGTGGCATTCCGCGCAAGCAGGTGCAGTGCCTCACTGCTCACTGCTCACTGCTCACTGCTCACTGCTCGCTGCCGTCGTCACTGCTTGCTTCCCGGCAACTGAATCATCGGCATGGCGCTGCCGGCGACCTGCGGCATCTGGCCATTCCACCGCTTGCTCATCTCATACTGCACCAGCGTGGGGGTGATGCTCTCACTCAGGAGCCGGTTGGCCTTGGCCTGCGCCTCCGCCTCTGCCAGGATGGCCTTGGCCCGGCCCGCCGCCTTGATCGAGTCGCCCTGGGCCTGGAACTGATTCTTCTGCAGCTCGTTCTGGGCAGTGAGGGCCTGCTGCTGCATTACGTTCTTCTGATTGATCGCCTCGATCACCGAGGGCGGCGCCCGCAGCTCGTTGATGGTGAATTGCTTTACCAGAATGCCGTAGGGCGAGAGCCTGGTCTCCAGGAGCTGGCTCACCCGGCTCGTGACCTCCGCTTTCTTGGGCCCGATGATGGCGGCGATCTCCTCGTTGCCGACCACCTCCTGCAGCGACTGACGGATGGCCTGCTTCACGTAGCTGTGCTGAATGGTGGCGATGTCGGTGCGGAAGGTGGAGTACAGCGCCGGCACCTTGACCGGATCCAGCTCGAACGACATCGACACGTCCAGCGAGAGCGGTTGGCCCTCCACGCTGTTCACGTTGATCTCGTCGTTGCCGGCCGAACCCTCGCTCGCGCCGCGGGTGAGCACCAGGGTCTGCATGAAGGTGGGATACTCCTCGATCCCGGTGGTCAGTGGGTTCCGCGCGTGCAGGCCCGGCATGAGCGGGCGGGGGTCCACTCCACCGCCCACCCGATGGATCACGATCCCCACGTGACCGGGATTGATGTAGGTAACCGCCGTCGGCGTCAACACGAGCAGGACCAACAGCCCCAGGCCAATTCCCGCTAAGCGCAAGAATCGCGAGAGCCCATCGCTGCCTCCACTCACTCCCATTCTCCCGAGCCGCTCACTCACGCCACTACTCATGTAAGGCCTCCTTGTAGCACTGCGGACAAATGCGGCTGCCGGACGGCAGGAACACCAGGTCCTCCTCCCGCTGGGCCCCGTGGATGGGGCAGACCAATTCCCACTCCCGATCCAGCCGCCGCCGGTTCCGGTTCTGCTGGAGCCAGAGCCCCAATGGCGTCCACCGGGAGAGCGCATAGAAAAGGAGGGCGGCCATCGTCGCGATCAACGCGACGAACAGCACACCCTCCACGATGATGCCGATCATCTCCTCCACCTTTGCTGGTGAAGCGCCGGCGATTCCGGCGCTTCAAATATATCGCCCTGGTGGCGGCGCTGCAGTCGGTGGCACCGAACTCCGGCACGGGCGTTGCCCCTCCTCCGGCTCCGGCACCTCAAGTTCCTGGCCTCGCCCCAGGCCCCCAGCTGGTGTCGCAAGCTAAAGCCATAACATTCGCGAACTTCCGTACCTGACCTCGATTCCCTGTAACGGAGGCGGAACCCCATGCATGTCCTGCATTACGCGAGGCGCTCGCTCTACCTTCTGAGTCTCGCCACCGTAACGCTCGCCGGCTGCGGGAAAGACAACGGCCCCAGCGAATTCAACCCCCAAGGTGCGAGCGATGACATGGCGGCGGCGCAGTCCGCCTTCGGATCCTCTGTCGCGGCCAGCTTCGCTGCAGCGGGCACCGACATCTCTGTGGCGTTGGGCGGCTCCGCCGCAGTGGCGAGTTCGGCTCAGCTGGCGTTGTCGCGGCCGGCGCGCACCGAGCGCTACACCCGCGCGGTGACCTCGCTGTTTCGCTCCAGTCCGGGCATCCAGGCTATGGTCGTTGCCATTCCAACGAGCGTGGCCGGCAAGACCTTCATCTACGACACCGCGAGTGACACCTATATCGCCTCTGACTTGACCGGGGCGCCCAGCAACGGCGTGCGGTTCATGCTCTACGCGGTGAACCCGCTTACCCTTCGCCCGGCGGAGCCACTGAACGAAGTGGGCTATGTGGACATCGTGGATGAGAGCGGCAGCACGACCAGCGCGTTTCACGTGACCGTGGTCTCGGATGGCCTCACCTACCTGGACTACAACGCCTCCGCCAGCGGGACCGCCAGCGGCGGGGTGGTGACGGTCTCCGGCTTCGCCTCCGACGGCAGTACCAGGGCCAATTTTACCGTCCAGAACACGATCACCCAGAATGCCAACGAGCTC
Source organism: Gemmatimonadales bacterium (assembly GCA_036556025.1). GTDB lineage: Bacteria > Gemmatimonadota > Gemmatimonadetes > Gemmatimonadales > GWC2-71-9 > CAVVWJ01. The sequence continues at coordinate 7,032 of DATBKD010000081.1, forward strand.
GACATCGCGCTCGACTACGATCTGCGGGTACCCTCGCGCGATTTCGTGGTCGGCTACCAAGCCTCCTTCGCGGCTGCATCGGGAGCAGCGGTCCAGGCCACGGTGGACTTCTCCATCGCCGGGAGAAACGGCAATCTCAGCCTGACCGGCTCGTATTCCGATGATGGTGGCTCCTTCACCGTCAAGGTGAACGGGGAGACCTACGCCACCGTGACCATCACGGTGGATGGCCAGACCGTACTGACTTCGGCGACCGGCCAGCCGTTGACCGAGTCCGAGGAGGCCACCGTCCGCTCGGCCGTTGAGTACTACGACGGCTCGCTCGACCTCTCGAGCTCGCTGTTGGTGCCGTTGAGCTGATCCGCAGCGACCACTCACACGAAGGCCCGGCCAGCATGGCCGGGCCTTTGGTTTTCGATCGAGCGATGACCCTACGGCGTGCCGTGCAGAATGATGCCGGAGTCGCCCACCGCGAACGCATCCACCGCGCTCCCGCCCCACACGCCGAACAGATCTGGAGTCACGCTGCTATCCGCCCGGGCCCAGGCGGACCCGTCGTAGTGGAAAATGATTCCGTGAGACCCGACCGAGAATACGTCGCTGCCCGAGGGGCCCCAGACCTCATGCAGCGCGCGGAAAAAGGACGTCGTCTTGCGCCTCCACCTGGTCCCGTCGAAGTGATAGGTCTGTCCCCGGTCGCCTACCACGAAGATGTCGCTCGGCCCGGTCCCCCAGGCCGCCTTGAGATGGATCTGATGCGGGATCGGCTGAGTGCGGAACACCTCAGTCCACGACGAGCCGTCGAAATGGAGTATGATGCCCAGATCGTTCTCACCTCGGGCCGGGTCCTGAATCCCTCCGACGGCGTACACATTGTTGGAGGAGGTCCCCCACACGTCCAGCAGCTCCACCCGGGTATTGGCGAAATCCATCCAGGACCACTGCCGGCCATCGAAGTGGGCGATGAAGCCAAACTGCGCCGGGCCGTAGGCCGTGCCCACGGCGAACACGTCGGACGGTGAGCTGCCCCAGACCGACCGGAAGAGGACCAGCGTGTCGGGACCCGGCGCGAGCGGGGGAAGCGGCTGTTCCGACCAGGAGGTACCGTCGAAGTGAACGACGGCCGGTGTGGTTCGCCCCAGATGGTAACCCGCCGCGAAAACGTCGTTCGAAGCCCTGCCCCACACCCCCTGCAGCCCGATCCCGCCTGGCGCGGCCTGGGATGACCACGCGCTCCCGTCATAGTGCAGTACGCTCACATTGTCCGGCGGGAGCGGAACCCCCACCACGAAGTAATCGGTGACGCTGGTGCCCCAGACGTCCGCCCAGTTGCTCAGGGGAACCGAGCCGACCAGGGTCCAGCGCTGAATGCTGGTGCCGCTGGGTGGCGGGGGAGGGGGAGGCGGCTGGGGAGGGGGCGATTCCGGAGGGGCACTACAAGCGATAGAGAAGGCGGCGGTCGGAGGATTGCCGCTCTGCATCGTGATGGTGCGGGGATTGGCTCCCGCCACCTCGCAATTGTCAGCCACTCCGGACAGCCCGACCGTGTGATCGCCGGACGAGAGGTCGGTGATGGTGAGGGTGTCATTGACACCGATGGCTTGGGGCTGGCCGCCATCCACCGTGGCGGCATAACCGTCGCTATCCGGGGCTGCGCCGGTGGTGGAAGTCGTGATCTCCAGGGGCGGCAGCGAGACGTCACTCCCGCTGTCGTCGCTGCATGCGGCGAGGCTACACACCGCGGCCAAAGCCCACCACTGAAATCGAACCTTCATTGCCAACTATCCCGAAAAGAGAACGGCGGCTCGTCGGCCGGGCTTTCGTCAACCTAGGCCGTGAGCCACGTCTGTCATATAGGCGATATCAATTAGGCAGTGAGCCAGGCCTTGGCAGCCACCAGCTCCCGCACCAGATCCTCGCTGGTCCGGTCGGCGGCCTCGGCGGCGAAGTTGGTGACGATCCGGTGGCGCAGCACGGCAGGCGCAACACTGCGGACGTCTTCCAGGTCGGCCATCGGGCGACCGGCCATGGCCGCGCGCGCCTTGGCACCCAGTACCAGGTATTGTGAGGCCCGCGGGCCGGCTCCCCAATCCACGAACTCTTTAATGAAGGCGGGGGCGTCGCCATCGGGCGGACGCGTCATGCGAGCGAGGGTCACGGCGGACCGGATCAGCCCGCGCGACACCGGGACTCGGCGCACCAGCGCCTGCATCGAGAGGACCGAGTGAGCATCGAGAACGGGCTGCAACCCGCCGCGCACGGTGCCGGTCGTCTGCTCGACGATCGCCTCCTCCTCCGACCGGCTGGGATAGCTCACCCGAAGCTCGAGCATGAAGCGGTCGAGCTGGGCCTCAGGCAGCGGATAGGTACCCTCCTGCTCGATGGGGTTCTGGGTAGCCAGAACGAAGAACGGGTCGGGCAGGTGGTACGTGGTTCCGGCGGCCGTAACCTGGTGCTCCTGCATTGCCTGCAGCAGTGCCGCCTGGGTCTTGGGGGGTGTGCGGTTGATCTCGTCGGCCAGGACGACGTTGGCGAAGATCGGTCCCTGCACGAACCGGAAGGCGCGCTTGCCGGTGGTGAGGTCTTCTTCGATGATGTCGGTCCCGGTGATGTCACTGGGCATGAGGTCCGGGGTAAACTGGACTCGGTTGAAGCTCAGCTGGAGCGCCTCGGCGACGGTCTGAACCATCAGGGTCTTGGCCAGGCCGGGGACACCGATCAGCAAGGCATGACCTCCGGCCAGGATGGCGGTGAGAATACCCTCCACGACATCTTCCTGGCCAACGATCCGTTGGGACACCTGCGCCCTGAGCCGGGTCACCGCGGCGACCAGACGCTCGAGTTGCTGGACGTCGTTCTCCGGAGTTGCGGCGGCGGTCTGCGTGACGGTCATCGGCACCCAGGGATGAGAGGAACTCAGGAAGATAAGCCTGGAAGCTAACAGCTATCAGCTAACAGCTAGCAGCTAACAGCTAGCAGCTAACAGCTAACAGCTAACAGCTAACAGCTAACAGCTAACGGCTATCAGCTATCAGCTAACAGCTAACAGCTGGCAGCTGGCAGCTGGCAGCTGAAACCTATCCGAGAATAGCTACTGTACATGCAAGCAGCTTCGGGCTGAGCCACTCCAGTGAGCTTGCGAAATTTTTCACAAGCAAATAGGTTTGCCGCGTGAACCGACCAGACCCTGGGAGCGGGAAGGCGCCCGGGCCCATGCGGTATGCGGGGTTAGGCATCCAACTCGCCGTGACCCTGCTGGTCTTCGTGTTCCTGGGGCACTGGGCCGATGAGAAGCTGGGCACCAACGGCATTCTCACCATGTTTGCGGCCTTCGTGGGCTTCGGCAGTAGCATGTACTGGCTGATCCGATCTCTCAACCGCAAAGACGGTACCGGCCAGTGACCCTGGGCCGTCGCTACCTCCTCGGGGTGGCTGTGATCGGGGCGGCCGGGGGTAGTCTCCTACCAGCGGTTCCGGAGGACGTCCGGGCCGAAGCAGCTTGGGGGCTCGGCACGGGGCTGGTACTCCAGACGCCGCTGGGATGGTGGGCCCTACGAAGCATCGGGACCGAGCGGTTTCTGCTGGTCTGGGTGCTCGGGATGCTGGTCCGGCTCTCAGTGGTGGCTATCGCGGGATGGGTGTTGCTCCCGGTGCTCGGTGGCCGCGCGGGGGCGATGCTGGGCGGGATGGTAGCCGCGCTGGTGGGGCTGCTGCTGGTCGAAGGTTTCACCGCCTTTCAAGAACACTCGCGGGAACACGAGCGATGAGACGACTGGCTTACCGGTTGGCGTTCGCGGCGGCGATGATGAGCGCGGGGAGCGTAGGTCTGCTCTCGGCCCAGGAGCGGGAGAGTCCCGCCGAGGCGAGCCAGAATCACGTCGACATCATACATCACATCGGGGACAGCCACGAGCTGGAGACGCCTTTCGGCAGGTTCGAGCTGCCCCGATGGTCGCCGATACACATCGGCGGGCTTACGATCGATCTCTCCCCCACCAAGCATTTGGTCTACATGCTGCTGGCCGCGGTGATCGTGACTCTCACTTTTACGCTGAGCGCTCGAGCAATCGCGGCGGCGCAGGCCCGCGGCCGACCCGCGAAAGGCTTCGCCGGAGCCATGGAGGCCATGGCGCTCTGGATCCGGCAAGAGGTGGTACTGCCCAATGTCGGCCCTCATGGCGAAGGGTACGTGCCGTATCTGCTGACGCTCTTCTTCTTCATTCTGGCGATGAACCTGCTGGGCCTGGTCCCCTGGGGAGCAACCGCCACCGGCAACATCGCCGTGACCGCGGCGCTGGCGGCGATCTCCTTCCTGGTTATCGAGGTGACCGGGATGCGCACTCTCGGCCCCAAGGGGTATCTGCACACCATCTTTTATCTGCCCCCGGGGCTACCCGGCGGCATCGGCGGCTCGATCCTCAAGGCGGTGATGCTGGTGGTGATGACCCCGATCGAGGTGATCGGGAAGCTGGCCAAGCCCTTCGCGCTGGCAGTGCGGTTGTTCGCCAACATGACCTCGGGGCACGTGCTGGTACTGGCCCTGATCGGACTCACCTTCCTGTTCCAGAGCTATGCGGTTGGGATCGGCGCTTCGGTGCTTGCGACCGGCGTCATGGTGCTCGAGCTGTTCGTGGCATTTCTGCACGCTTTCGTGTTCACGCTGCTCACGAGTGTGTTCATCGGGTTAATGAGGGCGGAGCATTGAGAGGGCGGTAAGGGCGGGAAAGACGGTAAGGGGGGAAGGGAGGACCGAGATGACGGAGAGGGTGCACGAACGCAGGGGACTCGACGACCCCCAACCACACCGCCTTTACCGCCCTTCCCGCCTTAGGATCACCGGGGCGCCGAGCGCACGCGCCGCTCCGGAACGTACTCCGTCGAACGGCGGAGGATGCCCGCTGTCTCTCTGGTCTCGAGACCAACGGGAGACGTCGGCGGGTCACCGCGGCGAGGTCGCGCCGGGAGACGCGATCCACGTGCGGCGGGCGCAGCCAACATCCGATCTCCCGTGCACCCAAGGGAGCACGACATGCTATACATTTTCGCCCTGCTCCAGGCCGCGGCGGCTGGCGCGGACAAGGGCTATGGCCTGATTGGAGCGGGCCTCGCGGCGGGTCTGGCGGTAGTGGGCGCCGGTATCGGCATCGGACGGATCGGCGGCTCGGCCACGGAGGGCATCGCCCGGCAGCCTGATGCCACGGCCCGGATCCAGACGGCCATGATCATCGCGGCCGCGCTGGTCGAAGGCGTGGCGCTGTTCGTGGCGGTGATTGCGTTCTTAATGCAGGGGAAGATTTCGTACTAAGTCGCAGGTCGGAAGTCTCGGGTCTCAGGTCGCAGGATTTGAGACCTGAGACTTGAGACATGATCGGAGATGACCATGCTGTCGCTAAGCCTCGCCCCCCAAGAAGAACCACACGCCCCATCGGGCCCGCTCGCGGTCGAGCCCGGGCTGATGATCTGGACGGTGGTGATCTTCCTCCTGCTTCTCGCCGTCCTGAAGAAGGTCGCCTGGCCCGCGGTGCTCGGGGCTGTCGAGGCACGAGAGAAGGCCCTGGAAGAACAGATCGCCGAAGCCGAGCGCAACCGGGCGGAGGCGGCGGCCCTCCTGGCGGAGCATAAGAAGCTGATCGCCGATGCCAAGGCGCAGGCACATGCCATCATCGTCGAGGCCCGCACGGTGGCCGAGAAGGAGCACGCGCTCGCAATGGAAAAGACCAAGCAGGAGCAGGAGGAGCTGCTGGGTCGGGCGCGCCGGGAGATTGTGGCAGAACGCGATCGGGCGGTCCAGGAGCTCAGGCGCGAGGCGGTCGATCTCTCCCTGGCGGCGGCCTCCAAGCTGATCGGTGAGCGACTCAGCGCCGACACCGATCGCAAGCTGGTGACCGACTATCTCGCCACGCTGGACTCGGGCCATTGAGAGACGAAACCATCGCCCGCAACTACGCCGAGGCGCTGTTCGACCTGGGCGAGCGCAGCGGGCAGACGCAGCGATACGCCGAGCTGATGGATGCCGTGGCCGCCGCAGTGGAGACCACGCCCCAGGTTCAGAGCGTGCTCATGTCTCCCCGGGTGCCCAAGGCGGAGAAGTCCCGCATCCTGGGGGCCGCCCTGACCGACGTGCCGCGGCAGTTCGTGCTATATCTGCAGGCTTTGGTAAAGCGGGGCCGGCAACAACTCCTGCGAGAGATCGCCCAGGAATACCACGCCCTGCTGGACATCAAATTCAACCGGGTGCGCGCCGGCGTCACCCTCGCCCGCCCGGCTGATGATTCCCTGAAGAAGCTGATTCAGGAGCGGCTCAGCCAGCAGCTGGGCAAGGAAGTCCTGGCCACCTTTTCGGTCGATCCGGAGATTCTCGGCGGTACCGTCGTGCGGGTGGGAGAGCGGATCCACGACGGATCGATCAGACGGCGGATGACCAGGCTGAGGCGGCAGCTGGTAATGCGATAGGTCTCGCTTACGCTGCCGTCTCCCGCCGGGCAGGCGCCAATGGCCGGCTCTGAACTTGCTCGGTCGCCGGAGCCGTCCTGGAACCAAGTTGAATCATCAAGACCGCTCCCAGGATCAGGGCCATCGCCGCAATGGTGCGGACGGTGATCGCCTCATGCAGAACCAGCCAGCCGAGAAGGACCGCCACCACCGGATTCACGTAGGCGTAGGTGCCGACGACGGTCGGCGACCCATGCCGCAGGGCATAGGCATAGGCGGTATATCCCACGATGGACCCGAAGACGATCAGGTACCCGAGCGCCAGCATCGCCTCCGGCTGAAACCGCCACGCCGGCCCCTCGCCCAGTAGGCACCCCAAGGCGACGATCACACCACCACCCACCAGCATCTGCATCGCCGACGCGGCAAACGGGGTGGTGTCGGTCTTGTTCCGTTTGGAATAGACCGTTCCCAGCGCCCACGACGCGCTCGCGAGTGTGAGCGCGATGGGCCCCTTGAGATCTGCACTCAGGACCTGCCCCGGCGTCAGCCCGGCCAGCAGCGCGCTGCCGAGGAAGCCCAGCGCGAGACCCACGCCCACGCGCCAGGTGAAGACGGACGTGCCGCCGGGCACAACCGCGTCGAAGAATGCGGCCCAGAGCGGAACCGCGGCGATAAACACACTGGCGGACCCCGACTCCACGAATTGCTCCGCCCACACCACCACGCCATTGCCGCCCAGAAGCAGCAGCACACCGGTGATTCCCTGAATGCGCCAGTCGCGCCAGCGCCGCGGGAAACGATCTCCGGTGAGGATCACGATGGCCCCGAGCAACCCGCCGGCAATGAGAAATCGGACGCCGGCGAAGAGCACCGGCGGAAGGTCTTTCACGCCGATCCGTATCGCCAGGTATGTCGAACCCCAAACCACGCACACCAGCAAGTAGGCGATCAGCGCCTTGCCTCTAAGTCCGGCCATTTCAGTCAGGCTCCACCGGGGTAATCCCGGCCTTTTCAAAGACCGATGAAAGGACGATGGTCGTACGAGTCGTCGCCGGCCGACCGGACTCACGCACCAGTCGAAGGACCTGCTCCAGGCTTGCCAGGGATTCGGCCGCGACCTTGAGGACGTAGCAATCCTCCCCGGCGACATGATGGCATTCGAGCACGTTCGGGCTGGCCGCCAGTTCGTCGCCCTGCGGCCCCGGAGTGACCCCATCGGATGGCGGATAGCGGACCGCGACGAACGCGGTGACCGGATATCCCACCTTGGCCCGGTCGAGACGGGCCGTGTACCCCAGGATGTACCCCGCTTCCTCCATTCGCTTGACCCGCTCCATGACTGCCGGGCGGGAGAGGCCTACTTCATCGGCGATAGCCTGATAACTGGCTCGGCCGTCGACGACCAGCAGTTGGAGGATTCTGCGGGAGGTGGGATCGAGCGGCGGGGTCATAGGCACTCCTGCACAGCGGTTCGTTGTCGGAATGTAGGCAGGGCAGCCGTTTCGTCAATCCCAAATCTTGCTTTCAAACTATTTGCAGGAGTAGGTACTTGACGCACAACGAATCGTCGGCGCTGGAGCGCCCGCGAAAGGGGGGGTCAATCGAGCACGCTATGAGGGTCGTAGTTCACCTCATGGAGCTCGAGTAAGGAGAGATACTCGGTAGTGAAGTTTCGCTCCCGATGGTGCACCTCCTGGTTACGGATGTAATCCTGCAGGGCCGCATCTCCGGTCCGGGTTACGCTGAATCCGGCGTAGCCCTCCTGCCAGCGAAACTCCTTCCGATGCTGAAAGGTGCGATGGATCCACCTGGTTGAGCTGCTCTTGAGCGCCTGTACCAGATCGGCCAGCGCGACCGTTTCGGGGCAGATCAGATACAGGTGCACGTGGTCGCGCACGGCGCCCGCGCAGAGCAGTTGACCACCTTTTCGCTCTGCCACGCCACTCAGGTGGGCGAAGAGCCGAGCTCTCCATTCAGGGTCGAGCCAGGGCCGGCGATGCCAGGTGGCCCAGACCAGATGTACGCAGATGGAGGTGAGTGGTGAGGCCATGACGGGGAAAGCATAGCGAGACAGTCCCTGCCATCTCGCACCTTCGTCGTGCGTGGTGGTGCCGATTCTCTGCGGCCGCGCCTATGTTTCCGGCCGGCAGGTCGGCATCGTCCACTTCCGAATTCTGGGTCCTCCGTGATCGCTCTGGTTCTTCTTGCACTCCAACACCCCCCTGACCAACCTGATCTCTCCTCGTACTGGCAACAGGAAGTGGCGTACGCCATCACGGCACAACTGGACGAGCCGAGCGGCGTGCTGAGTGGAACCGAGCAGATTCACTACCGCAATCGTTCGCCGGATACCCTCAGTTCCTTCGCGCTTCATCTCTATCTCAATGCCTTTCGTCCCGGGTCCCGCTGGGCCGACGCTGACTCGGTCGAAGGGGAGCGCCGATTCAACGATCTCCGTGACCCCGACTACGCCTTCAACCATGTGCGCCTGGTGCGGATCATGGGCACAGTCGTCGACCCCATCTATCCCTTTGCGCCGGACAGCACGGTGGTGCGCTTTCGTCTGCCACAAGCGCTGCCGCCAGGCGACTCGATGACGGTGGAGATGGAGTGGGACGCGCGACCCTCGACCGTCGCCCGACGCCAAGGCCGTCAGGGGCGCCGCTTCGACTTCGCCCAGTGGTATCCCAAGGTGGTGGTCTACGACCGCTATGGATGGGAGGAGCATCCGCTCTATCCAGCTGGGGAGTTCTACGGTGAATTCGCCTCCTTCATCGTGGATCTGGATGTACCGGAGGACCAGGTCATTGGGGCAACCGGCGTGCCCGTCTGTGGCGATCCCGGGTGGGAGGGGGCCAACCGGAATCCTTCGCGGCCGGTGGAATATCAACGCGATTACTACGGTCCGCGCACGCCCTCAGCAGAGGCTTGTGCGGGAGCGGCACCGGGCCGGAAGCGGGTCCGCTGGTACGCCGAGGACGTACACCACTTTGCCCTGTCGCTCAACCCGGGCTACCGATACGAGGGCGGGCACTTTGGCGGTGTGGCGGTGCACGTGCTCTACCAGCCTGGGGACGAGGCCACATGGGGGAAGGGTGTGGCGGTCGAGCGAACCCAGAAGGCGCTCGCGTGGCTGGACCGGCTCTATGGCAAGTTCGCCTGGCCGCAGCTCACCAACGTGCATCGGATCGAGGACGGCGGTACCGAGTTCCCCATGATGATCATGGATGGCTCGGCCGACCAGGGGCTCATCGTTCACGAGCTGGGGCATAACTACACCATGGGGATCCTGGCCAACAATGAGTGGCGCGAGGGATGGCTGGACGAAGGATTCACCAGCTTCCAGACCTCGTGGTTCTGGGAAGTGATGGGCCGGCCCAGCTCCTACCCGCGAACCGAGGCCCAGATCCTCGACTTCGATCTGGATCGTCAGACCGAGCCGCCCAGTCAGGTGGCCGAGACCTATAAGGACTTCACCTCCTATCAGATCGCGATCTACGCCCGCGGGGAGCTCTTCTTCCACCAGCTGCGATACCTGGTGGGCGACGAAACCATGCACCGGATTCTCCAAACGTTCTACCAGCGTTGGCAGCTCAAGCACGTCAACGAAGGGGCATTCCGGACGGTCGCGGAGGAGGTGTCCCACCAGGATCTGTCGGGGCTGTTTGCCCAGTGGCTTCATGGGACTGAGTTGTACGACTATGCGGTGGGAAGGGTGAAGGTGATTTGGAAGGACGGTAAAGGCGGTAAGGGCGGTAAAGGCGGTAAGGGCGGTAAAGGCGGTAAGGGCGGTAAAGGCGGTAAAGATGGAAACGACCCGACCTCCACCCTACCGTCCGTACCGCCGTTTCCGTCCGTACCGCCTTCGGGATGGCTCACCCGCATCGAACTCCTCCGCAAAGCTCCAGGCCGCATTCCGGTTGATGTCGCGGTCATCGCCGAGCGAGACACCGCCCTGGTCCGCGCCGGCGGTGACGCGACCCGTGAGTGGGTGGACGTCCCCACGCAGAGCCGGCCGGTCGAGGTGGTGTTGGATCCGAACGTGCGCACTCACGACTGGAACATGCTGAACAACCGGAAGCGGCTTCGGTTCTCTTTGTCTGCCCTGCTTACGCCGGTGCCCGGGACCGACGTCTACTTCCATCGCTATTTCAGCACTCGAAGCCGGCGGGACCGGCTCACAGCCGGGTTTCAGCCGGTCGTTTGGTACAACGATGCGGGCGGGATCACCCTGGGCTACCGCGAGCGGGACGACTACCTGGGACGCTTTGCCCAGAATGTCAGCTTGATGACGCTCAGCACCGGCTGGGGAGCCGACGACGGCATCACCGACTGGAACGGTTTCTTCCGCATCAAGAATCCGCCGCTGTTACGGGCTCCCAACCTCTCGGAAACCTTCGACTGGTTCTACCTCGAGGGTCGCTACGGCCTCACGGCAACCGTGGAAAAAACCACCCAGGCGCATCTCACGTTTGGTCCGACGTGGACGAATGCACTAACTCTCCAGTGGGTCCACCCCGACGATTTTCGCTATCTCGATCGGGGCTACTATGACGACGTAGGGACGGTCGAGCTGCAGGCGTCGACCGGTGTGTCCGGCCAGTGGGGTCGAGGCCTGTTCTCCCTGCGATTCTCAGCCGGTGGAGGGCTGGCCTACAATCGTGCCGGGCTCGCGACCAGCGGACGATCGGATCTCGACCCGTTCTATTTCCGGGGCGCCGTCGAGGCGATCGGCCGGCGTTCGTTGGGCCGGAATTGGAACGGAGGTGCGCGGTTCTTCGCCGGAGTTGGCGCCGGCAACAATGATGCGGCAAAGCAGCGGCAGATATACTTTCAAGGGGCCGATCCACTCACTCAGCTAAGCAATCCGTTTCTCCGCTCCCGCGGCGCGCTCCTGGTAGGGGAGGACTTCCATTACCAGGCACCTGGCGGAGCGGGCGTTCGGGGAATCGATCCCCGGATTTCGACAGCGGCCATTGTTGCCCTCAACCTGGAGTTGTCCCGCGTGCTGCTCGCCCGGCCGAATGCGCGGCTCTTCAATCGGGCATCGCTCGCCGCGTTTGGGGACTTGTCCCAGGCGATCGGAGGAGCCGCCCAGCCGCTGACCGGCGATCGGATCCGTGTTCTGGCTGACGCTGGTATCGGCCTGCGCATCGAGCACCGCATCGGCGATACCCGCTTCATGACCCGGCTGGACTTGCCGCTCTACGTCAGCCGCCCCGAGCTGGCTCAAGACCGGAGTCCGGGTGATGATCCCCTCGAGTTCCGCTGGGTGTTCAGCTTCCAGCCGGAGTTCTGAACTCGGATGACTGGCGGACGAGCGCCCGAGGTGCCGTATCGCGTCGACAAGCCCTGGGGCTACGAGCTGGTATGGGCTCGCAGCGACCGATACGTCGGCAAGATTCTTCACGTCAATGCCGGACACGTGCTCAGTCTCCAATACCACAACCAGAAGGACGAAACGATGCACGTGCTGTCGGGAGAGTTGATCCTGCGTACTCAGCCGGGTGCCGAGCTGGTGGAGCGCATCATGCGCGCGGGCGAGTCCGTGCACATTCCGCCCAAGCTCATTCATCAGATCGAGGCCATCGTGGACACCGATGTACTGGAGGCCTCCACGCCGGAGCTGGACGATCTGGTACGATTGCAAGACCGGTACGGACGAGGCTGAGATGCAAGTGATCATCCCGCTGGCCGGCAAGGGCACTCGGCTGCGTCCCCATACTCATCTGGTTCCCAAACCCATGCTCAAGGTCGCGGGCCGGCCGGTCATGGATTGGGTGATGGACCGGTTGGATGGCCTCGACGTGAGCGAGCTGATCTACATCACGGGACACCTCAAGGCGCAGGTCGAAGAGTACGCCAGGGATCGCTACGGCATCCCCTCGCGCTTCATCGAGCAGAAGATCCAGGACGGGACTGCGGGTGCCGTCAATCTCGCGCGGCCGTTCATCCACGAGCCAGTCCTCATCATCTTCGTGGACACCGTCTTCGAGGCCGATCTGACCTTGATCAACCGCACCGATGCCGATGGGATCATCTGGGCCAAGGAGGTGGAGGACTATCAGCGGTTCGGCGTGGTCGTGACCGATGCGCAGGGCTACATGACTCGGATCGTGGAAAAGCCCAAGACCCCGATCTCCAAACTGGCCAACATTGGTCTGTACTATATCCGGGCGGTGGACAGCCTGTGGCAGGGAATCGATCATGTGCTTGCCGCGCCCAAGAACCAGGGAGAATATTTCCTCACCGACGCGTTCCAATGGATGATCGAGCACGGCAAGAAGATTCTCACCGCTGAGGTGGGCGGCTGGTACGATTGCGGGAAGCTCGACACGTTGCTCGAAACCAATGCCATCCTGCTCGGCAAAGGGGCCGCCCGGCGGGTGGACTTCCCCGACGTGACGATCCACGAGCCGGTCTATATCGAGGACGGCGCCAGCATCGAGCGGAGCGTCATCGGGCCCAATGTTTCGCTGGAGAGCGGCACCAGAATCACGAACAGCCGGATCACGAACTCGATCATCGGCGGCAACTCGGTGCTCTCCGACACTGAGCTGGATCGTTCGATGATCGGAGATTATGTGGTGGTGGAGGGCCTGCGCGGCAGTGTGACACTGGGTGACCACTCCGAGGTGACAGCGAAGCCCTCATCCTGAGCGCAAGAAGTATCTGGCGAGGTGCGATGGCGTCGGTTGACGAACTCTGCCGGTCCTACCTGGACCTCAAGTACCATTTCGATCCGTCGGCGGCCAGTGCGGCGGGGCTGGTGTCCCACGACGGTCGGCTCGGCCGGTTCGATCGCGATGCGGTGCGCGAGCAGATCTCCGCGCTGCGCTCCCTCTCCGGTGCGGTGGAGGAGCTGGACGTCGAGGACCTGCAGGAGGAGATCGACCGCACCGCCCTCCTGGGGGAGCTTCGCACCGCCACCTTCCGCCTCCAGCACGAGCGGCCCCACCTGCAGAATCCGGGTTTCTGGCTCGCCCATCTCTTCCAGGGCCTGTACGCCGTGCTGGCGCGGCACAACGGTGCGGCCGGCGGCCGGGCCCCCGCGGTGCTCGAGCGGCTCCGTGCCATTCCTGAATTTCTCGACGCCGCTCGCCTGACGCTGGACGAGCCGCCGGCCGTCTTCATCGATACCGCGCTCGGGATGCTCGGCGGTGGCGGGGAATTGATCGTCCAGCTCACCACGCTGATGGCACGGGACGCTCCCGATCTGAAGGAGGACCTCAACCAGGCGGCACAGAACGCGCTCCAGGGGCTCAAGCGCTTTGGCACGGCCCTGAGCTCGGAAGTCGAGCCCAGCCGCGACCCTCAGGCGTTCGCCATCGGAGAGGAGCAGTTCGGCCGCCGGCTGCATTACGAGCATGCCTTGGAGGCCGGGGCACCGGAGCTGTGGCGCTATGGACTCCACCTCCAGGAGGAGACCGAGGCAGCTCTGGCCACGTTGGCGGCGGATCGGGGACCGGGGGAATGGCGCGCCCTGGTGGAACAGCTTCGCGATGAAGCACCTGAGGCGGATGCTCTGCTCGGTAGCTATCGCCAGGAGCTGGAGCGAGCCCATCACTTCGTTCGCCAGCAGGAGCTGGTGACGATACCGACGGGGTCGGTGGAGGTGGTCGCGACGCCGGCCTACCTGGTGTCCCTGGTGCCGTTTGCCGCCTACGAGCCGCCACCCATCTATCTGGGCGCACAGACCGGACGCTTCTACGTCACCCATCCCGATCCGACGGCGCCTCCGGAGATCAGGGAGCAGCAGCGCCGGGGTCACTGCCGTCACGCGCTGCCCGCAATGGTCGCCCACGAAGCGTATCCGGGACATCACCTCCAGCTTCTCACGGCGCAGGGCCTCGGCTCGGAGGTTCGGCGGCACTTGTGGACCCCGGTGATGGTAGAAGGCTGGGCGCTCTACTGCGAGCAGCTCATGGCCGAGTCGGGGTATTACGGCTCCACCGAGGCCCGGCTGTTTCAGCTGGTGAATCTGCTCTGGCGCGCGGTGCGGGTCGTGCTCGACGTCGGCCTCCACACCCGAGGCATGACTCCGCTCGAGGCCGTGTCGTACATGGTCGACCACCTGCCGATCGAGCGTGCCAGCGCCGAGGCGGAGGTGCGTCGCTACTGCGCCTGGCCGACCTATCAGCTCTGCTATGCCGTCGGCCGGCGGGAGCTGCTGCGCCTCCGGGACGATTACCGGGAACGGTCCGGAGCCGACTTCACCGCCCGGCAATTTCACGACGAGCTGTTGTCCTACGGTGGATTGCCCGTCTCCCTGGCCAGGTGGGGCATGGACCTGGTCGAATGAACATCTCCGTCCTGACGTATCTCGACAGCGAGGACGAGAACTCCAAGGAGTACGATCCGGTCGTGCCCCAGGTGGCGCGCACACTCCGCCGGTTGGGGCACCGGGTCTCGATCCTGGGGGTGCACGGCGACGTCAAGCGGCTCATCGCCGGACTCTCCCGGCGCAAGCCCGAGCTGGTGTTCAATCTCATGGAGATGTTCGGCGAGAACGTCTTTGGCGACATCCCCGTAGCCGGACTGCTGGACCTGCTGGGGCTCAAGTACACCGGGAGCGGCCCAGGCGAACTCTACTTGAGTCAGGACAAGGGGCTCACCAAGAAGCTGCTGGCCTTCGAGGAGATTCTCTATCCCCGCTTCGCGGTCTTTTCCCGCGAGGCGGCGTTCGAGACCGGAGGCAACCTGCGGATGCCGATGTTCGTCAAGCCGCTGCGCTCGGACGCGTCGCTGGGGATCGGGGGCAAGTCGCTGGTGCACGATGCGGTGGCGCTGATGGAGCGGGTCGCCGTCATTCGCAAGGAGCTCAACGACTCCGCCCTGGCCGAGGAGTATATCGAGGGGCGGGAGTTCTACGTCGGGGTACTGGGCAACGCGCAGGCCAAGCCCCTTCCGCCGGTGGAGGTGGACTTCACCGGCTTCCCGGCAGGTGCCCCCAAAGTGATGGACAGCAAGGCCAAGTGGGACGAACGGAGCAAGGAGTACAAGGGCACCAAGCTCATTCTTGCCACGCTGCCCGACGAGCTGCGCGCCAGGCTGCAGAAGGTCGCGGTGGATGCCTATCGCGCGCTCCGGGTGCGAGACTACGGACGGGTGGACCTTCGGCTGACCGAAACCGGCGAGATCTACGTGCTCGAGGTCAACGCGAGCTGCTATCTGGAGCGGTCGAGTGAATTCGCCATGGCCGCCGCCGCCGCAGGCATCGATTATCCGCGGCTGATCGAGCAGATAATGAATCTGGCGTTGGAGAGGTATAAGAGGGGGAGATAAGCTGACAGCTAACAGCTAACAGCTATCAGCTATCAGCTAACAGCTAACAGCTATCAGCTATCAGCTTAGTTCTGAGATTTCAGGCGCTTACTGAGCGATGACAGCATTGCCCGGATCTCCGCTGTTTCCTGCATCATCTCCTCAGCTTTAGCCGGTGTCAGATAGTCCAGGTCTCGGGCGAGCAGGATTTGATAATGAAGTTCCGAGGCCGATCCCAGCGCGATCTTGACGAACCTTCTCAGTTCAATATCTCCGTTTCTGCCGCACCCCTCAGCAATGTTTGAAGGTATCGATACAGCGGTACGCCTGAGCTGTGCTGTCAGCCCCCAGTCCTCAGCTCGAGGGAAACGTTGGGTTTGATGATATATCTGAAGAACCAAGCGATGAGCTCTCGCCCATACCTCAAGCTTGACGAAGTCTCCCATACTTGAAATCTATTGTGGCCTTGAGGCATGACCGACATCCAATTTGCGCAGCCTGGCACACGATGGCGCAGCTGATAGCTGATAGCTGTTAGCTGATAGCTGTTAGCTGATAGCTGTTAGCTGTTAGCTGATAGCTGTTAGCTGTTAGCTGATAGCTGTTAGCTGTTAGCTGTTAGCCGCCTACGGCAGATAGCTCCCCCGCTGCACGTGATTCATCGCCAACCCCGTCACCAGCGTCGTCAGCGCAACGATCGCCGACGGCTCGCGGTTGGCAGCGTAGCCCTGCTGCAGCTGGTCGGCGCGCTCCGCCAGATACCGCAAAAGAGCGCGGGTGCGTTCCGGGAAGTGCCCGGTCCACCGAAACACGTTCGCCAGCAGGGCCGGCTCCAGGCGCCGGATGAGGTCGGCTGCGGGGCAGAGCGGCTCGTCCAATGACATCCCTTCCGCACCGCCGAGGTCCTGGAAGATGGCCTTCAAGGCACCATCCAGACCCGGAGGCAGGTCGCCGGATGCGTCGCCCCCGCGCCGGTAGTACTGGTCGAGGGAGTATTCGATGTCGCCGACATCCTCGTCCAGCTCGGCGCTGGTCACCACCGGATCACGCTCCCTGAGGGCCGTGATCGTGCGCTCACAGTACGCCAGCTTGGCTGCGGCCACCGGCCAACTGCCGTATTCCATCCGCCAGTCCAGTCCGGGGGTCATCCACACCGCAAAGGTCTCCGACCAGTCCTCGTCCGGATGTTTCTGCGCGTACCATCCGGGGAGATGCCGGACGTAGCGGCGGCTGAAGGGCTCGGGCCGATACTCCTCGGCGTAGGGTTGGGTGATGGATCCGAACTGCTTGACCCATTCCTCCTCGTCGTACAGCCGATAGGCGTAGTTGACAACGTGACCCATCTCGTGGCGCAGATACCGCAGGATGTCCTTCCGGTCGAACCCCTCCACCATCCCCACGCGCTCTGCATGCAACGCGGTGAGATCGGGGCGAGCCAGATAGAAAGGAATGGCGATGGCCACGGTTTCGAAGGGAACGCCCCACTCGGTCGAGAGATAAAACCGGGGCCGGACCCGGGTGAGACCGATGCGCTCGAGCTCCTTCCTGAACTCGACGATGATGGGCTCGAGCCGGGTCCCCCCGATGGTCAGCCCGAGATCCCGAATGGGCGTGGACCAGAGATTGGACTCGTGAAAGCGGACGGGCAGCGTGGCCATGTTTGGTAAGTTATAAGCCATGACCCTTGCCGCATCCGCGCCCCCGGAGGCCAGAGAATCAGTACCCCGAACGGTCAAGGGGCTGAGCCTGGTTTCGCTGTTCAATGACTTGGCCAGCGAGATGGTCTACCCCCTGCTTCCGGCGTTCGTGACCCGAACGCTGGGAGGGGGAGCCTTGCTCCTGGGGCTGCTGGATGGCGCCTCCGACCTGACCTCATCCGCCCTCAAGCTGGCCAGCGGACGGCTGGCCGACCGGCCCCGGTGGCGGTCTCCCCTCATCCTGGTGGGTTACGCGACTGCCATCCTGGTTCGCCCAATCATCGCCGTGGCCAACGCGGCCTGGCAGGTGGTTGGCTTTCGGGTGGTGGACCGAGTCGGAAAGGGGATCCGAACCGCACCTCGGGATGCCCTCATCGCGGCGGTCACGCCGGCCAGCCAGCGAGGTAGGGCCTTCGGGTTTCATCGCGGCGCGGACCACTTGGGCGCCGTGGTCGGCTCGCTGCTCGCCTGGTACTTGCTCAGTCGCGGCGCCGAGGTCCGGAGCGTGATCGGCTGGAGCGCGGCCCCAGGGATCGTTGCGTTTCTGGTACTGGCCGTGGTGCTGAGGGGCGCGGGGGGAGACACGGCGGACAGGAGGGCGGAGAACAGGGGAGACGGAAGCGGGGAGGGAGGTCCGCCTCGTTCCGCCTCGTCTTCCGCCTTCCTTCCGCCCATCCTTACCCTGGCCGCCCTCTCCTTCTTTCGCTTGCCGGAGACTCTGTTGCTGCTTCGGCTGCAGGACCGAGGGGTAGCAGTGACCCTGATCCCTCTGATCTGGGCCGGGCTCCACGTCGTCCGGAGCGCAAGCTCCTATCCCGGCGGCTGGCTCTCGGATCGGATCGGCCCTCGCCGTCTGGTCACGGCCGGCGGTGTCCTTTTCGCCGGGGTAGCGCTCGGCCTTGCCGCCCAGTTGACACCAGCCACCGCGGTTGCCGCCTTCCTGTTCTTCGGGGTTGTGGCCGGCCTCACCGAGTCCAGTGAACGGCTGCTGGTGGCCCGCCTGTCGCCAGCGACTCTGGGGCGAGGCTTTGGCGTGTATCATGCCCTGGTCGGCCTGGCCGCGCTTCCAGCAGGGTTACTCTTCGGCGCGGTCTATCAGACGGCAGGTGGCCCTCGTGCCTTGGTGATCTCGGCCGGCGGCACCGCACTGGCGGTAGTGGCGTGGATGGTGATCTCGCTTCGAAGCAGGGAGACCTCGACTCGATGAAAGCAGTTGTCCCCCTGATGCTTCTGCTAGGTGCCGGAGGTTTTTTTCTGCCCCCTCCAGCCCAGGGACAGGTCCAGATCCGGGTGGCTGAGCCGGGCCGGACGGTGTACTCCGAGCTGCACGATGGTCTCCAGGAAGGAACCCCGGCAGCCGACACGGTACTGGCGATCATGCGGTCCACGGCTCCGGCACCGCTCTGGCGCCGGGCGCGCGCGGCCTTGAGTGGAGAGGGCGAGTGGAATGACGGACTCCTCGCCCTCACTCGATTGGCTCAGCTTCACAACCGGGCGTATGCCGACAGCGCGGCGCGGTTGCGGTCGCGGATAGAAGCGGGCCGGGTCAGGGGTCCTCCGGCCCGCGACCCCGCGGACTTGATTGGGCCGCTCGACGCCATCCTGCTGGAACGCAGGCGGGCCCTGGTTGGGGATGGAAAGCTGCTGCGCGACCTGCTCGCCAAGGTGCCGACCCGGCAATACGGCCTGGGGGAGGCGTGGGTCATGGGGCGGCTCGCAGGCGCGTCCGACTCGCTGCAGGCTCGTTTCCTTGCGAGTGAGGACACCGAGCTCAGGGTCCGCTACCTCACCCTGCTCAGCTTTTCCAGCGATAGCAGCGCAATTCCGCTGCTGGCCCGAATCTATGCCGCGCCCGATAGCTTCGGCGTCCCGCCGCGGTACGGGTCCCGTGCGTCTGACGCGCTCCTGTGGATTGGCACTCCGGGCAGCATCCAGGCGCTGCTCGAGGCTCGCGATAAGGCCCGGGCACGCGGCAGCTACGCCGATCCGAGTCTCCAACGCGGCGGGTACGACTTTCTGGCCAACGACAGCTCGGCGGTGATCTCCCGAACCGGCAAATGGTTGACGACATGGGTGGAGGAGTTGAGCAGCAGGTCGAGTCCGGCAAGCCCGTCCAGACCGTAGCTGGCGAGTCACTCGCCTCGCGGGTCAGCTCTCGGCTCGGCCGCCTGGGTCCGGCGGCCGCGATCGCGGTTTTTGCTTTCGCCATCTGGGTGCTGCACCGCGAGCTCGCTGCCTACAGCTATCGCGACATCACCCGCGCCATCGAGGCTTTGTCACCGGTCCAGCTCCTGCTGGGAATCGGGTTCACCGTGCTGGCATACGCGGTGTTCCCCGGCTATGACGCCGTCGCGTTGAGCTATATCCGTCATCCGCTGCCCTTCCGCCGCACTGCGCTGGGTTCCTTCATCGCCTACTCCTTCAGTCAGACGCTCGGATTTCCGCTGCTCACTGGCGGCTCGGTCCGTTATCGACTCTGGTCCTCGTGGGGACTTTCCAGCGCGGAGATCGCCAAGGCGGTCAGTTTCGTGGCGTTCTCCTTCGGGCTCGGGATGGTGGCCGTCAGCGGGGTGGTGTTTGTCCTCGAGCCGGCCAGCACCGCCGAGGTGCTGCGGCTTCCGCTGGTCTCTCTCCGTCCCATCGGAGCGTTCAATCTCCTGCTCGTGGCCGGCTACGCCGCCTGGAGTGTGCTTCGCCGGCGGCCGGTACATCTGTTCGGCCGCCGACTTCCGGTTCCCCGACCCGAGCTGGTCGCGACGCAGCTCATGGTGGCAGGGCTCGATTGGGCGTTTGCCGGCGCGGCGCTCTATGTCCTGTTGCCGACGGGACACGGTCTCGCCTATCTCCCGTTCCTGGGCCTCTTCCTGATCGCCCAGTTCGCCGGATTGGTCAGCACCATACCGGGCGGCCTGGGCATCGTCGAGACCGTTCTGGTCGTGCTTCTCAAGCCCCATATCTCAGCTTCGGCGCTGCTGGGTGCGCTCATCGCCTACCGCGGGGTGTACTACCTCCTGCCCTTCGGTGTCGGCGTCATTCTGCTTGGCACCCGGGAGCTCCGGCCCTACGGCGCCCGGGCCTTCGGTCTGGCGCGCTCAATGGGCGGCTGGGCACCACGGCTGCTTCCGCAGGTGCTCTCCGGCGCCGTCTTTTTGACCGGAGTCATCCTGCTCATATCCGGCGCCACCCCTCCCGCGCATGGCCGCATGGCCTGGGTAGGGCATCTCCTGCCGCTGGGTGTGATCGAGCTCAGCCACTTTCTCGGAAGCCTGGCCGGAGCCGGCCTGTTGGTATTGGCCTGGGGCCTATGGCACCGGCTCGACGCGGCGTTCGGTCTCACAGTCGCGGTCCTTGGGGTCGGCATCGGGGCATCCCTTCTGAAGGGTGGAGACTGGGAGGAGGCCCTGGCCCTGACGATCGTGCTGGGGTCCCTGCTCCCGGCACGCAGCCACTTCTACCGCAAGTCCGCGCTCGTGGCCGAGCCATTGGAGGCGAGCTGGATACTGGCCATCGCGATGGTGGTGGGAACCTCGGTGTGGCTGGGATTCTTCGCCCACAAGCACGTGCAATATCAGAACGAGCTCTGGTGGCGATTCGCGCTTCACGCTGATGCCCCCCGGTTTCTTCGGGCGACGGTTGGCGTAGTCGGGCTGCTGCTCGTGTTCGGGTTGATGCGGTTACTTCGCCATGCGCCTCCGGAGATGCACCTTCCGGAGCGGGTCGAGCTGGACCGGGCTGCCCAGATCGTGGGCACCTCCCGGGACTCGTCGGCGAATCTGGTGCTGGTGGGTGACAAGGCGTTGCTGTGGAGCTCCAGCGGCCGCGGCCTGCTTTCCTACGGCGTCTCCGGCCGAAGTTGGGTCGCGTTGGGCGATCCCCTCGGCGACGAGGAGGAGCGGGAAGAGCTGGCCTGGCGGTTTCGAGAGCTGGCCGACCGCCATGGGGGCTGGACGGTCTTCTACGAGGTCGGTGTGGAGCATCTTCCGCTCTACATCGATCTCGGCCTGACTTTGATGAAGCTGGGTGAAGAGGCGCGGGTCCCGCTGGCCGCGTTTTCGCTTGAGGGTAGCAATCGCCGGGCGCTCCGCCGGACGCAGCGCCAGATGGAGCGCGACGGGGTCACGTTTTCCGTCCTTCCGCCAGCGGAAGTACCAGCTCTTCTGCCCCAGCTGCGAGCGATCTCGGATTCCTGGCTGCGGGAGAAGCGGACCCGCGAGAAGGGATTTTCTCTGGGCCGGTTCGAGGAGGACTACATCTCCCGTTTTCCGGTGGCGCTGGCGAAGCGGGACGATACGATTCTCGCTTTCGCCAACATCTGGAGCACCCAGCCCAGGACCGAGCTTTCCATTGACCTGATGCGTTACACCCCGGCCGCTCCGGGTGGTGTCATGCAGTTCATCTTTACCGAGCTCATGCTCTGGGGCAGGGCACAGGGGTATCGATCCTTCCGGTTGGGGATGGCCCCGTTCTCCGGATTGGAGAGCCGGGCGCTGGCCCCGCTGTGGACCCGCGTGGGGGCGCTGATGTACCGGTACGGCGAGCATTTTTACAACTTTCAAGGGCTTCGCGAATACAAGGAGAAGTTCGACCCCGTTTGGGAGCCCCGCTATCTGGCCTCCCCCGGTGGGCTGGCCCTGCCTCGGGTCCTCACCAGTGTCGCGGCGCTCATCAGCGGCGGCATCAAGGGCGTCGTCGCCAAGTGACGTTCCGGCCCGGGCTCACCCGCTTTGTATTGGGGCTCTCCTCGGTTGCGTTAACCACGCCCGCCTTCGCAGCCGGTCCCACGGACTCCCTTCGGATCGAGATCTACCGCTTTGGACCGTTTGGCCCGGTCACCGTGTACCGGTACCAGGAGCACCCGGCGCACGTCGCCCTGTTCGTCTCGGGTGACGGGGGCTGGAATCTCGGCGTAACCCAGATGGCGAAGGAGCTGGCCACGATGGACGCGCTGGTCGTGGGCATCGATATCCGGCGCTACCTCAAGTCGGTAGAGGGCTCTAGGCAACCCTGCGCCTATCCTGCTGGGGATCTGGAACAGCTGAGTCAGTGGATCCAACACAAGCTGGGATATTCGAGCTACACCCCACCGCTGCTGGTGGGATACTCCTCGGGCGCTACCCTGGTCTATGTCGCCCTGGCTCAGGCGCCGCCCACCACGTTTGCCGGCGGCCTCAGCCTGGGGTTTTGCCGCCTCATCCGAACGGCGCGGCTGTTCTGCAAGGGTGACGGTCCGGCAGCCACATTCGACCGCCCAGCTCGAAGCGTGCGGGTTGCTCCGGCTGACAGCCTGCGAACGCCGTGGACGGTTCTCCAGGGCCAGGTCGACTCGAGCTGCACCGCGGCCGATGCGGTATCGTTTGTGCGGCGAGCGCGGGGAAGCCGGATCGTGCTGCTGCCCGAGGTGGGACATGGCTTCGGCGTCGAAGCGCATTGGAGGGAGCCATTCCGCGCCGCCTTCGAGACCCTGGCTCGCAACGCTGCAGCCCCACCGCCGGTGGCCGTACCCGGCATCCGGGATCTGCCTCTGGTCGAGCTCAGGTCTCGTCCTGGCTCGCGGGATCTCGCCGTGGTGGTCTCGGGCGATGGCGGGTGGGCGAGCATCGACCGGCAAATCGGCGAGAGCCTGTCCGCCGCGGGCATTCCGGTCGTGGGCCTCAACTCCCTGCACTACTTCTGGAAGGCGCGAACTCCCGAACAGGCCAGCGCGGATCTCGCCCGCATCCTGCGCCACTATCTCGGCGCCTGGCACACCTCCGATGTGGTGCTGGTGGGCTACTCCCGTGGCGCGGATGTGCTTCCATTCATGACGGCGGGTTTGCCCGACGATCTGCGCAGCCGGGTACGACTGGTGGCACTGGTAGGTCTCTCTCGTCGCGCTGGGTTCGAGTTCCACTTCGCCGATCTGTTCCGCGGCGGAAGTCGAACCGACCGACCGACAGTGCCGGAAATCCAGCGGCTACAGGGGATGCGAGTGCTCTGCGTGTACGGAGCAGACGAGCAGGACTCGGCCTGCAGGGACCTGCCGCGGGGTTTGGCGGTAACCGTCGAGCTGCCGGGCGGGCACCACTTCGGAGGGGCCTATCGGGAGGTGGCCGGACGAATCCTGCAGATGATTCGGACCCACTGAAGAGAGAGCCTCTTCCTGCTAACCTGCCTAGGGCTTTTCCTCCTGCACGTTCGCGGCTACACCGCGGAGGTGAAGGTCTTTTCTGATGCGCTCAGCCAGATCCTGCTCCACTTGACGGGCGGTCTCGCGATCGGGGCACCAGACGCGAAGGCTCAAGACCACACCGGTGTCTCCATGCTGTCGCACGGCACACTCGATCACCCGGATCACCTTGGGATGGGCCTCGCCCATCGCAAGCAGCGCGTGCCTGATCTCGCCCACACCCTCATCCCGGCTCAGGACCACGTTCACCGTGGCCATGGCCTGGAGCCTCCAGGTGTTGAGGTTGACGGTCACCTGGGTTGCCATGACACTGTTGGGGACGATGATGCGTCGATCGTCGGCGGTGCGTAACAGGGTATAGCCCAACGTGAGTCGCTCGACGACACCGGTCTCTGGGCCGGCCGGCGTGGTCACCTGTACTACGTCATCCAGGCGGATGGGGCGGTAGAGCAGGATGGCCACCCCGGCGATCAGGTTACCCAGCGTGTTCTGGGCCGCCAGGCCAAGAACGACCGACGCGATGCTCACCCCGGCCAACAGTGCGGTTCCCACCCGGCTGAGCGCGGGAATCAGGTGGGCGTAGAAGGTGAGAGCGAAAATGTAGATGGCGATCTGCGCCAATTGGGTGAGGAACGAGGCGACCGTTCGATCGATCAGCCCGTGCTCGTCCCGCGCCAGCACCTTGTCCACCGCCACCCGAAGCGCTCGCGACAGCAGCCACGCGAGCAGGAGAAACAGGATGGCGTAGAAGACGATGCCGAGGGGTGTATCGGGCTCCAGAAGATCGATGCGGAAGAGGCGCTCGAAGAAGCTCATGGCTTGTAAGCTATCAGCTATCAGCTATCAGCTAGCAGCTAGCAGCTAACAGCCATCAGCTAGCAGCTTGAGAGGGAGGCCATAGGCTCAAGGCTCACGGCCATCGGCTTACGCCCGAAGCGATAGCTGACAGCTAATAGCTCTAGCTGATAGCTGATAGCTGATAGCTGTTAGTTGATAGCTGATAGCTGTTAGCTGATAGCTGATAGCTGATAGCTGTTAGCTGATACAGCTTCTCAGCAACAACGGGTGGGTCCATCCCCATAGCGAGCCCGCACGAACTCGTCGAAATAATCGCGCTCGCTCGGGATGGGACAGTCCGGGTGAGCTCGGCGCAGGTGCTCCACGTGGGCGGCGTAATCCGGCATCCCGGCGATGCGCCGGATCGTTCGGAGAACCTGCTGGAGTGGGCGGATGCTATCCGGCATACGCGGTCTCCACGAACGGCGATTCCTTCATCGTGGCCGGCCGCCGGCGGGTGATGACCAGAACCCATTCGCGGGCCGACGCCGCCACGACCATCACTGTCACCACCATGAAGATCAGCGCGACCACGGCGTCGAGCCGATCGTTGAAGATCAGCCGGGCCCCGCGTGCCGCGTCCATCGTCCCGCTCGCCACTTGCTCGGTAGTCCGAGCTGCATGGGAGAGAAACCCCAGTCTGGGGTCGGCGGCGAAGACCTTCTGCCATCCCGCGGTGAGCGTGACCGCGAGCAGCCAGGCGAGTGGTGCCAGTGTGACCCAGACATACCGCGCCTTGCCGCTCTTGACGATGATCGTCGTGCCCACGCACAGGGCCACTGCGGCGAGGAGCTGGTTGCTGATGCCGAACAGCGGCCAGAGCGAGTTGATGCCGCCGAGTGGGTCGAGCACGCCTTGGACCAGGAAGTATCCCCAACCGATTACGACCACTGCCGAGGCGAGAATGCTGCTGGGATACCAGGAGGTTCGGCCCAGCGGCTTCCAGACGTGCCCCGCCAGCTCCTGAAACATGAACCGTCCAACTCGGGTCCCGGTGTC
>DATBKD010000082.1:0-46377 GCA_036556025.1 Gemmatimonadales bacterium
CGGCGGTGCGGCGCTCGCCCTCGTGGCCCTGGGAGTGCTGTTCCTGAGCCACGGAGCCAGTCGGTCGCCGATCGTGCCGTCCGCTTCAGTCATCGCGGTGCTCCCCCTCGCGCCGACCGAGCCCGACACCGGCCTGGTCCGCCTTGGTCGCGACCTCGCCGCTACGGTGAGCGCCAATCTCGACGGCGTGGGGTCGATCCGGACGGTGGATCGTCTGACGATCCTCGCGCAGACTCGCGGACGGTCGGAGTATTCGCTCGAGGACGGCGCCGCCCTGGCCCGGAGACTCGGCGCGAGCAGCGTGGTACTCGGTAGTATCGTCGGGGCCGGCAGCCGGGTCCGCGCTGACTTCGGTCTCTACCGAACCGACAGCCTTCTTCCTCTGGCCCACGCCCAGGTTACCGCTGCCCCCAGCGACATCAACGCGCTCACGGACTCCATCACCTGGGCGCTACTGCGGCAGATCTGGCGAACCGGCGGAGCGCCGACTCCGAGTCTCGCCGCGCTCACCACCCGCTCGGTCCCCGCTCTCCGGGCCTTCCTGGAAGGCGAGCAGGAGATCGTGGACAGCCGTTGGCTGACCGCCGCGGACGCCTTCGGCCGGGCCATCGAGGCAGACTCGACGTTTTGGCTTGCCTATTGGCGCTTCGCCTATGCCAAGGATTGGAATTTCGAGGCGTTCGACAGCACCATCGTGCTCACCCTGCGGAACCACCGGAAGGCGCTGCCACAGCCGGAGCGGCTGCTGATCGAGGGCGAGACGGCTGACAGTATGAGCGTGCAAGTGTCCCGGTTTCGCCAGGTGACGGAGGAATATCCCGATAACTGGCTGGGCTGGATGTACTATGCCGATGCATTGGTGCACTGGGCGCCGGCTCTGGGCTTCACCAACCTCGACGCCAAGGTGGTGCTCGAGCGCACCGTCGCGCTCAACCCTCGCCTGCTCCCCGCCTGGGAGCACCTCGCCTGGATGGCCCTGTCCCTGCGCGACACGGCCGCCTCGGCTCGGGCAATTCATGCCCTCGAGAGTTTGGACGCCTCGGCCTCGTTCAAAGCGTCTAGCGGCTTTGACGAGCTTCGCCTCTTTCGCATCCTGCACCAGGCTGCCACCACTGGTTCGCCCGATCGAGCTGCGCTGGACACTCTAGTCGGTGAAATCGCTCATCACCCGGAGGCCTTCTGGCAGCAGCTCTTCCCCAGGCTCCTCAGCCGCTACGGATTTCCTAAGCTTCAGATCGAAGTGAACCGTCGCGTCCTGCGCACCCAGCTGCCCGGCGAGGTCGCAGAGGCGGAGCGCCGGGGTCTGGCCAACGCGTGGGCGACTCGCGGCGCCTGGGATTCCGCGATGGCCGCCATGGACGAGTATCGCACCCTGTTTCCGGCCGGTGCCGCTGGCCTGGATCGCTATCGGCTTGCCGTGGTGGGAGCCTGGCTGGGCTCGGTGCACCCGTCGGAGGCCGCTCGCCGGCGCCCCGGGGGGAAGGGTACGGCCACCGCCGCAGAGCCGGCCGAGCGCGCCGAGATGGCCTGGCTGGACGGGGTGTTGGCCACGGCTCGGCGTGACCCGCACGGACTGGCCGCTGCACGACAAGCGCTCGCCAAGAGCCGTGATTCGGTGGCCCCCGATCTGGAGGCATCGCTCAGGGCCATGGAGCTGGAGTTGACCGGTCATCGCCGGCAGGCCGCCGAGCAGTTGGCGGCGCTGATGTGGCGACGGGCCGAGGGCGTCTACCGGGAAGGCGAGTCCCACCCATTTCTTCCGGGAGTGGGACGGATGATGGCAGCCCGTTGGCTGCTGCAGGAAGGCGACACCGCTCAAGCGGCGCGGCTGCTCACCTGGCAGGAGGGATGGACGGTCAACCGAGGAACCTCGCCGGCCAACCTCATACTCAGCGGCCCAGCGATCTTCGAGGCCGCCCGCATTGATGAGGCGCGCGGCCGGACCGCCATCGCGCGCGGGGAGTACCAGCGGTTCCTTCGACTATACGATCTTCCCGACGCATCTGAGCAGCCGCTGGTGGAGGAGGCACGCAGGGCCGTAACGCAGTTGGGGGAGAGATGATCAACCTGTCTCCCCCGCGCGTTGGCTACTGCACCACGACTCTCCCCGTCATTTGCGACGGGTGAACCGGGCAGTCGTAGTCGTAGGTCCCGGGCGTATCGAAGGTGACCGCGTACGTCTGTCCGGCCCCGGTCATGATGTTACTGCTCGGAAAACTCGGCGCCCCCAGCGAGCGGACCCCGTGGGACGTCGTCCCGGTCCAGGTCCAGGTCATGCTGCCGCCGGCCTGAATGGTATCGATTGCGGTGTTGCAGGTGCCGTTGCGATCGCTCCGGAAGAAGTTGTTGCCGACGGTGACTTGGCCGGCCGCCCCTCCACCGGTGTCGGAGCAATCATTGGGCGCGGTCTTCGAGTCGGCGGAGCAGCTCAACGCGACGGCCGTGGCGCCCAGTGCAAGCAGCCACCCCAAGGCTCGCCTCGCCATTACATCGCCCCCGGAACATCCGAGGCATTGATGTCGGACAGCACCTTCCACTGGCCCCCGACCTTCTTCCATACGGTCACGTAGTTGCCGTGGTCTTCGATTTTCTTTCCCTTGGACCCGGTCCAGGACGCCTGATAGGTGCCCCGCTCCGCCGCCATGTCCCCCGCATCGGAGACCGTGATTGTCGTGGGCGCGAAGCTGAGCTTGAAGTCCTTGCTGTTCCGCAGCATCGCGCCGACACCCTTGGTGACCTCGTCCGGACCCTTCATCGCCTTGGTCCCGGGCGGCATCTCGTAGCCGTCGTCGGCAAAGAGCTGCCCGATGCCGGAGCTGTCCTTGTCGGCGAACATCTTTTCCCACTTCCGGCCGATCTCTCGAATGGTGTTCTCCTCCGCCTGCTTGTCTACCTTGGGCGCGGCCGATACCGTGCTGTCACTGGTCATGGCCGCCGACTTCGTCTGCGTGCAGCCGGTGGCCAATGCCAGCGCCAGCAGGCCGAGAGCTGACGCGATAGGAGTGCGCATGGCTCCCCCGAATGTGTGGTGGAAATGCGAAGGTAATGGGCGGGCGTGCCGTCGCAAAGCGGAAACGTGTGACGGCCATCCTGTCCCATGGCCGGACCTGGGAGTAACGTAGAGAGACCATGCTGGCCATCCGTTCCGTCGCGGGCCTCGCCGGATTGTTCCCCCTCCTCGTCCTGTGGGGCTGTGGAGGAGGCGATCTAGTGCTGCCGGGGGGCGATGAACAACCCCAAGTCAAAGTCGTACAGGGAGATGCCCAGCAGGGACGTCCCGGGGCGCAGCTGGACAGCGCGCTGCTCGTGCGGGCCGTCGACCCTGCGGGAAACGGCATCCCCAATCGGACGGTTCTGTGGACGGTCCAGTCCGGGGGCGGGACCATCAATCCCGCGACCGGCACTACCGACGCCGATGGCTTCGCGACGGCCGTCTGGACCCTCGGGCCGTCGGAGGGAGAGAACTCGGTCGAGGCCCAGGTACCTGGCATCGGCAGCGTCACCTTCACGGCGACGGGTGTTGCGGATGGGGGTGGTGGAGGGGGCGGCGGTGGCGGCGGAGGCACGCCGAGCGGGCAACGCTCCTCAGTCTCTGCGGACCCGACCTCGATCGCCGTCGGGACGGAAACCAGCACGATCACGGTCAGAGTCCGCGACGACGACGGGGACCCCGTTGAAGGCGCGACCGTGGTGCTGCAGGCGACCGGCGATGGCAACACGTTGACCCAGCCATCCGGCTCCACCGGGTCCGATGGCGTTGCCACCGGTACGCTGCAGAGTACGGTCCCGGGAACCAAGCTGATCTCGGCGACGGTGAACGGCTCGGTGGCGTTGAGCGACACCGTTGAGATCACGGTAACCCCAGCCAGCACACCGGTAGATCACCTGATCTTCCAGGTACAGCCGCCGGACGTGCGGAGGAATGATTCCTTCTCCGTGAAGGTGGCGCTGGTTGATGCGAACGGCGACGTCGTGCCGCTCTCGGGGATCGTTATCTACGTGGCTCTGATTCTGGATGAGACCAACGTCACCCTGCGTCTTTCGGGAGACCGCTTCGTGGCCAGCGAGGATGGCGTGTCCACGTTCAGCCTGCAGGTCACGAAGAAGGGCAAGTACCGGCTTCGGGCGCTCACCGACGACCTGCCCGAACTGGGGCCGCACGGCCCCGAGCCATTCCTGTTTAGTGATGAGTTTGAGGTGCAGTGAAAGTGAAGAGTGAAGAGGGGTGCGGGGTGAAGGGGCCACCCCTGCACCCCCCACCCCTCTTCACTCTTCACTTCACCTGAGCCCCACTCTCCAGCTGGTGCTTCGCACCCCATCCGAAGCCGACACCTCGATCTCGTTTGCCGGCGTGGAGACCTCCGCTTGGCCTCCCCGCGCGAACGAGAGTACTTCCCCGGTATGCGGATCACGCACCATGACCATTGGGTGAGTTGCAGCGTCCCAGCGCAGTGCGACACCTCCGGCGACGCGCCGGGCCTCGAGGGCGGGGAGGGCAGTCGGTGCCACTCCGACCGGTCGCGCCGCAGCCGCCGTTCCACCAGGCGCATGGAGCCGGAGCCCGCTCAGGGCTGGCGCGCTGCCCAGCGGGACGGCAAAGGCGAACTGGCGGCCGGCGCGCGGGTCGTCCGCGATCTGCGCCGCGTCGAAGGACAGGCTGAAGCGGCGCGCGCCGTCTGCCGAGCGGCCTTCCACCGAATACGGGCCGGGTGCCTTGGGCAGGTTGGGACGGGTGACGACCTCGAACGCGGGTTCCAGGACAGGAGCTCCGTCCACGATCCGACCCCATACCAGCAGGCAGCGCTGCACCATGCCCGAGTTCAGCGCCAGGGCAGGCCCGCTCCCGCTGAGGAAAGCCAGCACCCCGCGGTAGGTGTAGTCGCTGACCCAGGGATCGGCGCAGTACCCCATGATGTCCGGGGTGTTCGGATCCTTCAGCACTTCGTGCTGCATGTCGATGCCAAATGCCCCGAGATTCCCGTTCGGATACGGATAATCCGGATCCACGCTGGCGGGGTTACCGCAAGGAGCGTGTAACCGGCCCCAGTTGTGGCCGATCTCATGAGCCATCACCCGGCTGCGATCCAGCGCGGCGTCATACCCGATCGCGGTGGGCAATCCGATATAGCCCAGGCCCGCGATGCCGGATGGATAGTCCCGACGCACCACGCCATAGTAATCGCGGCTGGTTCCCTCGATGACCCGAAGCGCGTCCACCTCGTTCAGGATCGTCGCCCACGCACCGTTGGCGTCGGTGGGTTGAAGAGGGTTCGTCGTGGTAGTGGTATAGACCGCATGCACGTCGCCATCCGCCGTCGAGATGGGATACATCCGGCGGATCATCTCGAGAAAACGCGACCGGTTTGCGTCGGAGACGTCGCCCTGTAGTCCATTCGCGGCCTGTCGTACGGGCACGAACCGCACCCCAACGGTCGGCACGGTCCGCACCTGGAATGCCTGGGGCACGCCCGAGGCGGGATAGACGTTGTCGCTTTCGTCCGTTTCCGGGATCGAGTTCCCGGGGTCCACATCGGCCATCACCGAGAAGCCGGGACCGAACGCGGGTGGCGGGATCTTCACGTTCCATGAGCTGGCGAGTCGGCCCTCGTCCTTGCTGGTAGGCGTCGAGGCGCCAGGAGCCGGGATGGTGAGCGTGTACGTGAGCGATCCGTTCCGGAACAGCCGCACGCGCACCACCGGCGCCGCGGTGTTCGCCTCGTTGGAGATGACGAAGACCCGCAGGTAGCCGTCACGATTGGCGACCATCGGAATGTCGTTGCCGGCGGTCTGCACGCTCTGGGTCAGCTGCCAGCTGTCGATCCGCAGATTGAGAGTAGATGTGGCCGGTGGCCCGTAAGTCACCGTGGCGCTGGCGGTCGCGCCCGCGGCGACGGAGACCGACTGCGTCGCCGGAGTGGGGGGATAGCGGGAATTGCCGCTCGAGACCTCGGACGCCGCGAGAGAATATGGTCCCGGCGTCAAACCAGTGAGGGTCCGAGTGGCTGTGAGCTGCGCGCTGAACCGGTCCGGACCGGTGACCGTTACTGCGGCGTCGGTGCCACTCGGCAGTCCCGTAATCGTCACGGTGAGGCCACCGGTGGTGGCAGGGCAAGTGATGGCGAAGGCCACCTGGACCGTGTCTGCGGCCGGCACCGTGAACCTGCGGGGATTCTCGCCTACGGCGCAGTTGCCTGCCATGCCGCTGAGCTCGACAGCATGATCACCCTGCGCCAGTTCGGAGACCGTTACCCTGGCGTTCACGCCGATCGTCTGCGCTGTCCCGTTGTCGATCCGGAAGCGGTAGCCGTCGGGGTCGGGGTTCGCTCCGGTGGTGGAGGTAGTCAGCTCGAGGACACCGGAGGTCGGCGGTGGTGCCTGGCAGACGATCTCGAACGCGACGGTAGCGGTCGCCCCGGCGACAACGGTGACCGCCCGCGGGTTGTCGCCCGTCACCGCGCAGTTCCCCGCCAGATCGCCCAGCCCAACGGCATGGCTTCCCGGCGGCAGGGCGGTGAGGGTGACGCTGCCCTGCGTCGCGATCGGCTGGTTGTCCACGTTGTCCAGGAGCAGCCGATATCCGTTGGCATCGGCCGGGTCTCCCGAGGAGGTGGTCGACACCTCGATCGCTCCAGTAGTTGGCTCGCAGGTGACGGCGTAGCTCGCCGCCGTGACTTCGTCGGCTGCGACGCCGACCTCGAGGCGGGTTCCCCCGGTCACGAAGCAATTGCCGGCCAAGCCGGACAGCTCCAAAGCATGCTGCCCCGCGGGCAGATCGGCCAGGCGGAAAATCGCGTTGGCGCCGACGGGCGTGGGCTGGCCACCGTCGACACTGATGAGATATCCATCGGGATCCGGCTCCGGACCCGACGTGCTTGTGGTGACCTCCAACGTGCCGAGTTGGGGAACGGTGATGTCACTGCCGCCGCCACCACAGCCGAGCCATGTCAGGGAAAAGGTCACCCAGATGGCAGCAGCAAGCAGGCGACGGCCTGATCGCATCAGTACCCCAGAGCAATGAAACGGCGGATGGACGAACGCGCGGTTGAAGGGCAGGGACGACAGAATTTGACCCGAGGTACACGCGAAGGCAAGACGGTGTCGGGCCTCATGTGAGCCCGCTCACGGGCACTCAACGCCCCACGGCTGCACTATGGCACGCATGAGTACGGATTCGACGACCCTGAGAGGGCACACGGTCATGGTGACCGGCTCGACCGACGGGTTGGGCCGGCTCGTCGCGGAACGACTGGGAGCTACGGGGGCGAACGTTCTGTTGCACGGCCGCGACCGGGCACGGGGCGAGCAGGCTCGGAGGGCAGTGGAGGCCGCCGGTGGCAGTGCAACTTTCTACCAGGCCGACTTCAGCTCTCTCGCGGAGGTCCACCGGTTGGCCGAGGCTGTCCGTGGGGACCATGGCCGGCTCAAGCAGCTCATCAATAACGCGGGGATCGGTTTTGGTCCGCGGGGCCAGCCCCGCCAGATCAGCGCCGAAGGCCATGAGCTCCGCTTCGCGGTAAACTATCTCGCTCCCGTCCTGCTCACGAACCTGCTGCTTCCTCCATTAGAAGCGGCCGCGCCCGCCCGGATCGTGAACGTGGCCTCGGCCGGCCAGCAGGAGATTGATTTCAGGGACCCAATGCTGACCCGTGGCTATACCGGGCAGCGAGCCTACCGGCAGAGCAAGCTGGCCATGATCATGTGGACCACGGATCTGGCGGAAGAGTTGAAGACCCGCGGCATCACGGTCAACGCACTGCATCCTGCGACCTTCATGAACACCCATATGGTGCACGAGAGCGGCATCTCGCCGATGTCGAGTGTCGACGAAGGGGCGGACGCGGTGATGCACCTGGCACTCTCTCACGAGCTGGAGGGGTGGACCGGCCTGTACTTCAACGGGGTGGAGCGCGCCAGACCGGACCCTCAGGCCTTCGACCGGGAGGCGCGCCGGCAGCTGGCCGAACTGACCGAACAGTTGATCGGCTCGACTTCCGCGAGGGTCGAATGAGTCCCCGCCCCGATGGTGTGGCTTCCCGGGTGCTCGGCCGTACCGGCCAGCGGGTCTCTGCCATCGGCCTGGGGGGATGGCATCTTGCGCTCAAACACGTCGACGAGGCCAGCAGTCTCCGCATTATCCGCAGTGCTATCGACCGCGGGATCACGTTTCTGGATAACTCCTGGGATTACAACGACGGACGGAGCGAGATTCGGATGGGGAGGGTGCTGAAGGAAGGCTATCGCGACAAGGTCTTCCTGATGACCAAGATCGACGGGCGGTCCAAGCGCGAGGCCACGCGGCAGCTCAACGAATCACTTCGCCGCCTGCAGACCGACCATATCGACCTGGTGCAGCACCACGAGATCCTTCGTTTTGAGGATCCCCACCGCATCTTCGATCCGGAGGGCGCCAACGCCGCGCTTATAGAGGCTCGCGACGCGGGCAAGCTGCGCTACATCGGCTTCACCGGCCACAAGGACCCTCGCATCCACCTCCACATGCTGGAGGTGGCGAGGGAGCAAGGGTTTGGCTTCGACACGGTGCAGATGCCGCTCAACCTGATGGACGCCCACTACCGCAGCTTCGAACAGCTGGTCCTTCCCGAGCTGGTGAAGCAGCAGATCGGGGTGCTCGGCATGAAGTCGCTGGCCAACGGGCACATCCTCAAGAGCGGAAAGGTGACGGCGATCGAGTGCCTCCACTACGCCCTCAACTTGCCGACGTCGGTGGTCATCACCGGTTGCGACAGCATGGAGATTCTCGACCAGGCGTTGGAGGCGGTCCGCACCTTCCGCCCGATGAGCGAAGCCGAGGTCCAGGCGTTGCTGGCGAAGACGGCCGAAGCGGCGTCCACCGGCGAGTTCGAGCTGTTCAAGACGACGTCGATCTACGATGCTACCGCGAGTCACCCGGACTGGCTGGGGGAAGAACCCGACCGGCTGAAGCAGCAGGTGGCCGGCTGAGGACGCCTCTGCGTCCTCTTACGCCTCCACCAGGCTGGGCTCCAACTCCAGAGAAGCCTCCTCGGTCTCCTGTGCCACCGGCTCCGGATGGTGCTCTGCCGCCATCAACAGATAGAACACCGGCACCACGAACAGCGTAAACACCGTCCCGACGATCATCCCGGTCACCAGGACCGTACCGATGCTGTTCCGGGCGGCCGATCCCGGGCCGGTCGCCAACACCAGCGGGAAGTGCCCGAAGACCGTGGCCGCGGAGGTCATCAGCACCGGGCGGAGCCGGGTGATTGCCGCTTCGCGGACCGCTGCCAGCTTGGCCAGCCCCCGCTCCTGCAGCCGGTTGGCGAACTCCACGATCAGAATGCCGTTCTTCGCGATCAGGCCCACCAGCGTGATCAACCCCACCTGGGAGTAGATGTTGATGGTAGTGAGGTCCAGGAAGCTGAACAGCAACGCCCCGGAGATCGCCAGCGGCACCGAGCCCAGGAGCACGATCAACGGATCGCGGAAGCTCTTGAATTGCGCCGCCAGGACCAGGTAGATGAGCACCAGCGCGAAGCCCAGAGTGACCGCAAGCGCCGACCCTTCCCGGCGGATCTGACGGGATTCCCCGGCGTAATCGATACCCATGCCCTGCGCCTTGACCCCATTGGCGGCCGACTCCAGGACGTTGAGTCCTTCCTCCTTGGTGACGCCGGGCTTCACCCCGCCGAAGATCCGCACCGCGTTCCGCTGGGCGAAGCGGTTCAATGTCCTGGGCGCGGTGCTGGTCTCGATATGGGTAAAGGTCGAGACCGGCACCAGCTCCCCACTCGGCGTCTTGATCTTGAGATCGAGCAACGGCGCGATGCTGGCCCGATCGGCCTCGCCGATCTGAGGGATGACCTTGTAGCTCCGGTCGTAGAAGTTGAACCGGTTGACGTAGGCCCCGCCAAGGAGGGTGCCCAGCTCCTGGCCCACGCTGGCCAGGTCCAGACCGAGGTCCGCCACCTGGTCCCGATCCACCACCACCCGTGCCTCGGGCAGGTCGATCTTGAGGTCGGTATCCACGTAAAGGAACTTGCCGCTCTGCCATCCGGCGCCAACCACCTGTCCTACGGTCTGGAGCATCTGCTCCGGCGGCACATCGCTCTCGAGCACCAGCTCGACGTCATACTGCCCCGGAGTCGGCAGCGGTGGATCGAGGCGGGGAAACACCCTCAGCCCCGGAACGGAGGAGACCGCGCCGAACACCTCGCCGTACATCTGCTCGGTGGAGCGCTGCCGCTCCTTCCAGTTCTTCGCGACCATCCCGCCAAACCCGCCCCACGAGGTGACCAGCGACCACATGAACTTGGCCTCCGGGAACTTCTGTACCCGGTTGATCACGTCGAGTGAGGCGCGGTTGCTCGCCGTCAGCGAGGCATCGGGCGAAGCCTGCATGAAGAAGCTGATGTGGCTCTGGTCCTCCACCGGCGCGAGCTCGCGGCGGGAGAAGGAGTAAAGCGGCCAGATCGCCAGCATCACCAGGAGCGCCGCGGCCACGATGCCCCAGCGCATCTGGAGCGCGCCGTCGAGCAAGCGGCCGTAGGTCCGCCGAACCGCCTCGAAGGCCCGGTTCACCACTCTGGTGAGCCGCCCTTCCTCTCCGTGCGCGTGCACGAACTTCGAGCTCATCACCGGCGAAAGGGTGACCGCCACCACGCCGGAAAGCACCACTGCGGTCGCCAGGGTGATGGCGAACTCGAGGAACAGCGAGCCGGTGAGTCCACCCTGGAACGCGATCGGGGTGTACACCGTCGCCAGGGTGATGGTCATCGCGATGATCGGTCCCACCAGCTCCCGGGCGCCGATCAGCGCCGCCTCCTTCCGCGATCGGCCCTCGCGTACGTGTCGCTCGACGTTTTCCACTACCACGATGGCGTCGTCCACCACCAATCCGACCGACAGCACGATGGCGAGGATCGTGAGCAGGTTGAGGCTGAACCCGAAGGCGTACATGAAGATCGCCGCGCCGACCAGGGAGACCGGCATGGCTACCAGCGGCACCAGCGCGGTGCGCACCGAGCCCATGAAGAGGAACACCACGATCGCGACGATCATGATGGTCTCACCCAGGGTCTTGGTGATCTCGGTAAGCGCGTCCTCCATGAACACCGTCGCGCTGTAGACCAGCTGCATGTCGATGTCTTTGGGCAGGGTGGGCCGGATCCGAGCCATCTCCGCCTTGAGACGATGGGCCACCTCGATCTCGTTCACTCCGATGAGCGGCCACACACCGAGATACACCCCGGCCTTGGTCCCGTACTTGGCGACGTAGTCGGCCTCTTCCGCGCCGAGCTCGACATTCGCGACGTCGCTCAACCGCACGATGGCACCGTCGCGGTCGGCCACGATCAGGTTCTTGAACTCGTCGACCGTCCGAAGATCGGTGTTGGCCAGCAGGTTCACCTGGACCAGATTGCCCTTGGTTTGGCCAACCGCCGCGAGATAGTTGTTGCGCCGGAGCGCCGCCTGCACGTCGCCAGGGGCCAGGTTGACCGCAGCGAGCCGCTCAGGATCGATCCAGATCCGCATGGCGAGCTGGCGTCCACCCTCGATGCTGACCCGCTGTACTCCCTGGAGAGTCGAGAGCTGCGGCTGCAATGTCCGCGACAGCCAGTCGGTGATCGCGGGGACATCGCGCTGGGTGGAGGTAAAGCTCAAGTAAAACGAGGCGTACGGCCGGTCGGCCCGCTGGACCTCCACCACAGGAGGCTCGGCCTCCGAAGGCAGCTCCGAGCGGACCTGCTGCAGCCGCGCGGTCACCTCAGCCAGCGCCGCGGTGCTGTTGTGGTTGAGCTTGAGGTGGATCGTGATGGTACTCACGCCGGCCCGGCTGGTGGACTCGACGTAGTCCACGCCTCCGATGGCCGACACCGCGCGCTCGATCGGCGTCGTGAGGAAGCCCCGCACGGTCTCGGCGCTGGCGCCATAGTAGACCGTGGTGATGATCACCGAGGAGCTTTCGATCTTGGGGTACTGCTGTACCGGCAAGGTCGTGGCCGCGCGCCAACCCACCACCAGAATGGCGAGGTTGACCACCGCGGCGAGAACCGGGTGCTTGATGAAGACGTCGGTGAACGATTTCATGATTACTTGACCCCCGCCCCCATCGCGCCCTGGTTCTGAGCCGAATCGGCTAGCACGACCAGAACGGAGTCGCGCAGCTTGAAGGAGCCCGACGTGGCAACCAGCTCCCCAGCCTTGAGGCCGGCGTGGATCAGGACCGTGTCGCCGTTCACCTCGCCGCTCCGCACCTGTCGGACATGGGCGCGCTGCTTGCCGTTCTTATCGGGCGTGATCACGAAAACCTCGTCGCCGCCCGGTCCCTTGCGGAGGGCGCTCACCGGGATCGCGACCGCCTTGCCCGGGGCTCCCGCCGGCACCAGCACTCGAACCGAGGCACCAGGTGCAGGCACCTTGTCGTCAGGGATGCGAGCGCGGACCATGGCATTCCGGGTGGCGGGATCCACTCGCGCGTCGATCGCTACGATGCTGGCCGAGATGGGAGCCGAGTCGGGCCCGCTGATCACGGCCACGCTGTCGCCGACGTGAAGGCCGGCAGCGACCCGCTGCGCGACGGTAAAGTCCACGTGAGCCTTGTCCGACACCCCCTGCAGCGTGGTCAGCTTGGTACCCTCATTCAGGTACTGGCCGGGATGGACATCGGCGATACCGACACGAGCGCGGAACGGGGCGCGAATGGTCTTGCGCGCGATGATCGCCTTGGTCCGGGCGATCTGAGCCTCAGCGACATCCCGTGCGGCGCGTGCCTGGTCAACTTCCTCCTGCGCCACCGCCTGGCTCTTGCTGAGAGCCTCCATGCGGTTGAGCGTGGTCTGCGCCAGCGCGGCCTGGGCCTTCTGTGCCTCGAGCTCCGCCGCCTCCACGGAGACGTCGAGCGCGACCAGCAGCGCGCCGGCCTCCACGATCTGTCCCGGCTCGAGCGAGACCTTGCGGACCGTGCCGGCGATCTCGTTCTCCAGGGTGATCGATCGCATGGCGAGCACGGTGCCGATCGACGTGCTGGTCGGGCGGTAGTCGCGTGGCTGGGCGATGGCCGCGGTTGCGGTCTCCATCGGCTCCGGTTGATTGGCCGCTTCGGCTGCCGACTTCCTCAGCGCCGAAGATTTCCAGGCGGCGAGGGCGACCCCCATCACGGCCAGCGTTCCGAGCAGCAGGGTCGAGCCGATCCAGCCGCGGCGACTTATCAGATTACGACCGGGCATTCGGGAAATCTCCTGAGGACGATTCACTAAGTAGTCGTTTGAGAAGCATCAAAATCGACTTGGGGCGGCCAAGCCGTGCCTGGTCCAACCACCACTTGCTTACTTTCGGTAACCACATTACTGTGTGTAAGTGTTCGCGTCAAGGGACGATCGGTAACAGGGCGGTATGTCCCTCAGATGTTGCACCCGGTAACTCACTCGCTACCTTCGACCTATGTCCCATGACCCGCAGTTCTGTCCGGAGTTCCACAAGGCAGTCGAGCTGATCGGCCAGCGCTGGACTGGCGCGATCATCCGTGAAATGCTGGCCGGGGAGTGTCGCTTCAGCGAGCTCCGCCACGCGATTCCCGAGATCAGCGATCGAATGCTGTGTGCCCGGCTCAAGGGACTGGAGACCGCGGGTATCGTGGAGCGGCGAGTGTACGCCGAGACCCCCGTGCGGGTGGAGTATCAGTTGACCGACAAGGGCTTGGCTCTCCAGCACGTGTTCTCCGCCATCGGCGATTGGGCCTACCAGTGGAACCTCTGCCCCGACGTTTCAGCGAAGGACACTGACGCAGCCTAGCAAGCGCGAGTTTCGCCTATAGATCCCCATCGTTTCAGCCCACCTTGTCAGGAAGTCGTGACTATGAGCAAGAAGATTCTGATGCTGGTCGGCGATTTCGCCGAGGATTACGAGGTCATGGTGCCGTTCCAGGCGCTCCTGGCTGTCGGACACACAGTCCACGCCGTCTGCCCCGGCAAGAAGGCGGGAGACAAGATTCGCACGGCGATCCACGATTTTGAGGGGGATCAGACCTACACCGAGAAGCGAGGCCACGACTTCACCCTCAATGCGAGCTTCGACGAGGCCAAGCCGGAAGGCTATGACGCCCTGGTCATCTCCGGCGGACGGGCCCCCGAGTACTTGCGGCTGAACGAGAAGCTCTTGGGGGTTGTACGGCACTTCTTCAAAGAGGACAAACCGGTGGCCGCCATCTGCCATGGCCCGCAGATCCTCACAGCGGCCGGTGTGGTCAAGGGGCGCAGGGTCTCAGCGTATCCAGCAGTCGCGCCTGAGATCAGGTTGGGCGGGGCCGAGTACGCGGAGATTGGGATCGACCAGGCGGTGGCCGACGGCAACCTGGTGACTGCTCCGGCGTGGCCGGCGCATCCCGCCTGGCTGGCCAAATTCTTTGAGGTCCTCGGCACCCGAGTCGTGCAGGAGGAGCCCGCCGCGCTGGCCCACTAACAGCGATAAACAGTAAAGGGTGAACGGGAAACGGGCGGTGGGCAGTGGGGTCCCGTTTCCCGTTTACTGTTTATCGCACGTCTGCTTGTCTTGCCGAGGCTGGCCCCCTAATATTGCTGCCCAAATCCAACCGCCATCGCATTTCGGAGGTCGCCTCCACAGCCCCTCACGCACTCTGGTAGACCGGAGAAGGAGCGCGCCATGCGTACCATCGCGGTCGTCAACCAAAAGGGCGGGTGCGGTAAGACCATCACCTCGATCAACCTCTCGGCATTTCTCGCAGCGGCCGGACGACGGGTCCTGGTGGTGGATATGGATCCTCAAGGGCACGCCACTCTCGGACTCTCTCCCGGCACCCCAGCGGCGGTTCGGTCGATGTACGATGTGCTCCTCGGCGAAACCCGCCGACCCGAGACCAGGATCCTCGAAATAATCCGGTCGGTGGGCGAGCACTTCGACCTGGCGCCGGCCGACATTCTTCTGAGCGCGATCCCGGAGGCCCTTGCCGGAGTTTCCGGCCGTGAAGACCGGCTGGGTCGAACGTTCGTCGACCTGGCCGATCGCTACGATTACATCATCGTCGATTGCCCACCCAACGTCGGCTTGCTCACCTTCAACGCGCTCAAGGCGTGTCGTGAAGCGCTCATCCCCATGGATCCGAGCTTCTTCTCGCTGCACGGCATCGGGAAGCTGTTCGAGACCTTCCAGCTTCTGGAGAAGGAGACCGGCCATCGCGTCTCCCCCCGGGTTCTGGTGACGCTGTACTCCGGCCGAGCCGCCTTCGTGAAGGCGGTGGTCGACGAAGTGCACCAGCACCTCGCGGGCGAGCACTACACCACGGTCATTCGCCAGAGCGTCAAGCTCGCCGAAGCGGCGAGTCATGGGGTGCCGGTCTGCAACTATGCCAAACGGTCGGTGGGATACGAGGACTACCAGGCGCTGGCCAATGAGGTCATGGAGCAGGAAGCCGCGATGGGCCTGCGGGTGGAGATGGCGCCCGCGTCGCCGGTCGTCGCGCCCCCAGTCGTAACGACCCCTCTACCGGCGACATCCGAGGGTGTACTCTTCACCTTTACTGTCGAGGCGCCTCAAGCCTCGCGGGTACAATTGGCCGGGGAGTTCAACGGGTGGACACCCGAGGGCAGCGAGATGGAAGCAGTCGGCCACGTCTGGAAGAAGACCTTGAAGTTGGCCCCGGGGCGCTATCGCTATCGCTACGTGATCGACGGGGAGTGGCAGCCGGATCCCCAGAATGCCATCGTCGAGGCCAGCCCGTACGGTGGCCAGGACTCCGTTCTGGTGCTCGATGGATCATCCTGATCGGCCTCTGGGCCGTGGTCTCGAAGAGGTCTCCCATCTGTTCCTCTCGCAACGGACCGACCAGCCGGGCGGCGAGGCCGCAAGTGGCTGGCGCCCGGAGCGGCCCGCGCCACGACAGGAGCCCGGCTCCGGCGCGGTGCTACTCCGGCCTGCCACCACGGTCACGCGGGAGCAGCTCGCGGCGGCCCTCAAGGCGATGGACGGGGCGCTGGAGAACGGGCTCCGGGTGATCGACTTCGAGATCCCTTGCGCCCCATGCGGGGAGATCGACCTGCTGGGAATCGATCGCACCAATCAGCTCACGATCATCGATTTCGAGCTGACCGCGAGCGACGATATCCTCGCCCGCGGCTTGGGCCACTTCGACTGGATGGTGGCCAACCTGCCGAATGTCCGGCGGATGTTTCGAGGTCAGGCGATCAATTTCTCGCTGGAGCCCAGGCTGTTTCTGCTCGCGCCTCAATTCTCCTCACGGCTGAGATCTGCGGCCCGTCAGATCCAGCGCCCGCGGATCGATTGGGTTCGGTACACCTGCGTCGATGTGTCCGGTCAAACCGGCATTCTGTTGGACCAGCCTCTCACCGCCGACTAGCCCGCTGAAGGCGGCGAGGTGCCGAGCAATCTGATCCTTGGCTCCCCCAGATCGTCAGATCGCACTCGGGGTTGAGTGACTTCATGGTCGTGGTGGACGCGTCGCGCCGTCGCCAGAACGCCAGACATCAGTGCGAGAGCATCGTCCGCACTTTTGCCACCAGCTCCTCCGGCCCGAACGGCTTTTGAATGAAGGCGGCCTGCTCGGGCAGGAGGCTCCGGGCATGTACGTCGTCTCCGGTGTAGCCTGACATGAAGAGCACCGGCAGACCGGGCTGGGTACTGGCCAGGCGCTCGCTCAGTTCCCGCCCGTTGAGGCCCGGCATGATGATGTCGGTCAACACCAACCTGGGGCGTTCCCGTCGCGCGGAGACGACTTCCAGCGCCTGCTGACCGTTTTCGGCCTCCACTACGGTCAGACCGACGGCCTCCAGGGAGCGCCGAACCAGCTGGCGCACCGCGGGTTCATCTTCCACCACCAGCACGAGCCCAGCCTCGATCGGCTTCCGCTCCGCGAGCGTCTGCGGAGGCGGCTCTGCCGCACGGGCTGCGGCTTCGGTGACCGCGGGGAAGTAGACCTTGATCGTGGTGCCAATCCCGACCTCGCTATAGGCCCAGATGAAGCCCTCATGCTGCTTCACGATGCCGTACACCGTGGAGAGGCCCAGCCCGGTGCCTGAGCCCGCCGGCTTGGTGGTGAAGAAGGGCTCGAAGATTTTCGCCCGTGTCGCCTTGTCCATGCCGCAGCCGGTATCGGATACCGTGAGCCGCACATAAGGGCCCGGCACGATGTGCTTGAGACCGTGCGCGCGGGCATAAGGCTGGCCCAGCACCACTTCGTCGGTGACGATGATCAGGCGACCTCCGGTCCCCATCGCATCCCGCGCGTTGGCGGTGAGGTTGATGAGCACCTGGTCTACCTGGGTCGGATCGGCCAACACCTGGCTCCGCGACCGGTCGGGGCGAATCGACAGCGTCTTGTCGGCGCCCAGCAGCCGCTCGAGAACCGGTGCGAGTGCCATGATCGCCTCGTGGATCTTGAGCGGACGCACCTGGCTCACTTGCCGGCGACTGAACGTCAGCAGTTGTTGCGCGATTCGCGTGGCCCGCGTCGCCGCGCGGATCATCTCCTCTACATCTTTGCTCTGGGGATGGTTCGGCCCCAACTCATTCAGCACGAACTCACCGAAGCCGAGCACCGCCATGAGCTGATTGTTCACCTCATGGGCTACACCGCCGGCCAGGGTCCCCACCGCTTGGAGCTTCTGTCCCTGCGCCAGCTGCTCTTCCGCCTTCACCCGGTCGGTCACGTCAGTATGGGCAGCGACCCACTCACGGACGTTGCCGTGCTCGTCGAGCACCGGAACGGCTCTCAGCTCCATGTGGCGGTATTCGCCGTCGCGGCGGCGGAGGCGGTGGTGAGTGCTCAACACCTTCCGCTCGTGGATGGCTTCGAGCCAGGCGCGCTCTGCCTCCGTCTGATCCTCGCGCATGATGGCGTTGATCCAACCACCCCCGGTGGCCTCGAACGCCGTTTGTCCGGTGAAGGCCTCCCACTGGCTCATATCGCCCGCCTGACTGCCGTCCGGTGACATGGTCCAGACGATGCGCGCCGTCGCCGCGACCAGGGCCCGATATCGCGCCTCACTGGCGCGAACCGCCTCCTCGGCCTGGCGCTGCTCGGTGACGTCGTCGTCCACCTCGATGACGGCGTCGGGCCGGCCGGTCCAGTCGCGATGCAGGATCCAGTGGGTGGCGATACGAAGCGTGGTGCCGGCACGGGTTCGCCGGGTTAGCTCGCCGAGCCACTCCCCTCGCTCGAGAAGGGCGGCCTCTGCCTGGGCGCGCGGAATGGGGAGCTTAGTGCGGAGTAGGTCGCGCTTGCCCGACTGCATCGCCTCATCCGCCGACCAGCCGTAGAGACGCTCCGCACCCGCGCTCCAGAACCGAATCCGACCGTCGAGACCGCGGGCGGTGACCGGGGTGTGGCTCAGGATATCGAGCAGCTCGCGCGTGTGTTTCTCGCTCTCCCGCAGGGCCATCTGCGCGGCGGCTTCGGCCTCCAGCAGGCGATTGCGGAGGGTCAGCTCAGCCTGCGCTCGGTCGGCCTCCTGGCGCTCCGCCGCGACACGGCGGGCCACATTGGCGGAGCGAAGTGCCGCCCAGATCGAGACTGCGATGAAGAGGGCGACATAGGCGGTGAGCCCCACATGTCCCTGATAAAAGCCGAGTCGAAGCGCCTCGATGCTGCCGACCGCAAACAGAATCGGAAGGATGACGGCAAGAGGGAACAGGCGGCGCAGCAGCACCGTACCGGGCTCGAGACTCAGCAACAGATCGGTGAGGGCCGGAGCCTGGGTTGCGGCAGCTACTCCGATCGAGAGCAACAGCAGCCCGCCCGCCACGGGAAGCCCCAAGCCACTGCCTGGTGCAAGGCCGTAGAGCTCGGGAACACCGCCCAGGTGGCCGGCAATGGCCAGCACCGGCAGCAGTGCGGCGGCCAGCAGCAGCCCCCGATACCAGCGGCGCCACTCGGGCGGCCCCGAGCTGGGAATCAGCAGTACGCCGAGCAGCATGAACCCGACGCAGGCAAGCGGGGCTGGCCGTCCGGGAAAAATCGGCGAGAGCACGACGGTCTGATCGGCGAATATGATCGAATCGATCCGCAGGTCGAGGCGAAAGAGATACTCCGCCAGCAGCAGGGAAGCGATGCCGATGGCGAGCGCGGCCGGAATCTGTCGCAGGCGCTGCAGGCTCACATGGTGGGCGAGGAGGGCAACGCCACAGAGGAGCAGCAGGATGGCGTCGAGCGGTTGCGCGGGGGGAACGAAAAGCGCCGCGGGCGTTACCGGCATGACGTCGAAAATGTAGACCTGCAGGAGTCCCACGCCGAGGCCGATCGCCACGGACGCGGTTATCAACGGGATCCGACGGATACGTGCGAGGGCCGCGTCTCGATCGGCCATAGATCGCTCTAGGACGTCAGTCCCGTGGGGTCTGAAGGGAGCGGGGGCTCGCCTTCAAGGTAATCGCACACGCGGGCGGCGCGCAGGCTATATACG
Source organism: Gemmatimonadales bacterium (assembly GCA_036556025.1). Classification (GTDB taxonomy): domain Bacteria; phylum Gemmatimonadota; class Gemmatimonadetes; order Gemmatimonadales; family GWC2-71-9; genus CAVVWJ01. The sequence goes on from DATBKD010000082.1 coordinate 19,413, forward strand.
GGGGAGACAGGCAATTTCCCAGACCGATGGGCCGGGGTTGCCTGCGAAAGGGCACAAGAACGCCGAGTGTGCAAGGATCGTGCAGGCCATTTAGGTGTTATCATTGGGCACGGCCGATCCGGCCTGACCTAACCGCCCCCACAGTCCATTCCAATACGCGCAGTGCCGACGCGGGAGATCCCGATGCTCCGCACTCTGCAACGCCCGATCGCGCTCCTTCTCCTGACCATCAGTTTGGTTTTCTCCAGCGGCTGCAGCAGCACCCAGCGGGTGCAGGCCGTCGAGGCGGCACCTCCTACGACGGAGCACCTCGCCGGAGTGACCACGCTCGACGGGAGAGACATCGAGTTTGATTCGAGGGGGGCGATCCGCGGTGACACGGTGTACGCGACCGCCAAGAAGCAGGCCGTGGCGATCCCGGTGGACAGCGTGCAGCGGTGGTGGCTCAAGCATACCGACCCCGGCAAGACCGTATTGGCGGTGCTCGGAGTCGCGGCAGGCGTTGTCGTTGCGCTCGCCGCTATCGCGGCCGCTACCAAGCAATCCTGTCCCTTCGTCTACTCGTGGGACGGCGGCCGCTATGTCTTCGAGGCCGAGCCGTACGGCGGCGCCATTACCCGGGGTCTCGAGCGGGACGACTACAGCGTCCTCCCAACGTTGAAGAGTGACCGCGGCGCGTACCGGCTGCTCGTCACCAACGAGGTGAATGAGACCCAGATGACCAACCTCTTCGAGCTCTGGACGGTGGACCATGCCACCGGGCTTCGCGTGGTTCCCGACGAGCGGGGCGGGCTGCACACGCTGAGTCACCCAGTGGCACCGTCGAGCGCAGTGGATCAAGCTGGGCACGACCTGCTGCCTTGGCTCGCCGGGGATGACCGGCGCGTATTCGAGTCATTGCCGGTGGCCGACAGTCTCGGAGGCCTGCGGGACGAGATTGTGCTGACCTTCCCCCGTCCCGCTGGCGCGACTCGGGCCAAGCTGGTGTCCCGCACCGGCACCGGTCTCTGGGGCTCGTACATGATCCGGGCGATGACCGAACTGCGCGGCGGGACGGTGAACGAGTGGTATGCCCACGTCGATAGCGTGCCCGCGGCGGCCGACTCCATTCGCGCCTGGGCGGTGCGTGAGGAGCTCTACGGCCTGCTGGTACAGGTGGAGGAAGGGAGCGGCTGGGAAGTCAGGGGAATCCTGTCAGGCAGTGGGCCCTTCCTGGCGGCCGAGCGGGTGGTGGCGTTGGATCTGAGTGGGGTACAGGGCGACTTTGTCCGCATTCGGCTTCGGCCCCCGCGCGGCTTTTGGGCCTTGGGCTACTTCGCAATGGACTACAGCGCGGACCAGCCGCTGGCGGTTGACACCGTCGCGCCCCGTTCCGCTACTGCCTTCGGCAACAGCATCCTCCAGGCTATCAGTGCCGCCGACACGCTCTATCATCCCATGCCCAATACTGGCGACCGGGCGACGGTCGAGTTCGCCGCCCCCACGCCGGCACGCGGTCGCGAGCGGACGGTCATCCTCCACAGCCGTGGCTGGTACCGTCTCCACCTGGATGCCACTGGCCCGGCGGACACGGCAATGGTGCGCCGGGTCCTGCATGTTCCCGGGGCCGCGGTCGAGTACTCGGCCAGCCAGTACCGGCAGTGGCCCATGGCCGCGCGCCATACGCACTAGGCAGCCCCTCGGATGCGTCACTTCTGGCTCGACCGGATCATCCGCCTGGAGCCCGGTGTGCGCGCGACGGGACTCAAGGCTGTGGCGTTAGCCGAGGACGAGTTCGATGCGCACTTCCCCGGCAACCCGGTGCTGCCAGGAGTCTACCTGCTCGAAGGACTGGCGCAGACCTCCGGTGTATTGATTCATCAAACCATCGAGGGACGTCTGCTCGCGGTGCTGGTCTCGATCGAGCGAGCCCGGTTTCTGTCCTTTGCCCGCCCGGGCGATCAGGTTGAGCTCGAGGCCGAGCTGGAATCGCTCGAGGGGAACGTGGCCCGGGCCCGTGGAACTGCGCAGGTGGGAGACCGCACGCTCGCGTCGGCGCGCTTCACCTTTACGTTGGTTCCGCCCGAGCAACTGATCCCCGAGATCTACCGGCCCTTCTGGCAGCAGATGATCGAGACCTGGCTGGGGCATTACCGGGAGTTGCACGGTGGCTGAGCGGGTGGCCATCACGGGCGCGGGCGCGATCACGCCGATCGGATGCGGCTACGAGGCCTTTCGCGACGGGCTGAGGGCCGGCTGCTCCGCCGTGAAGCGGATCACAGCCTTCGACGCCTCAGGCCTCCCCACCCGGATCGCGGCCGAGATCCGGGACGAAGCTGACGACCTGACACGGTGGGTCGAGCCTCGTAAGGCGACCAAGCTCATGAGTCGCGCGGCGCTCTTCGGGGTCGCGGCTGCAGCGATGGCGCGGAAGCACGCCGGCCTCGACCGGGGGGCAGTGGATCCATGCCGCCTCGCCGTGGTCATGGGAGCCGGCGGCATGGGGCCTACCGATCTCGACCTCCTCGCCACCCAGGCCGGCGCGGTGATCGATGCCGCTCAAGCCGGGGGGAGCGGCGGATGGGACATTCCTACGTTTGCGCGGCTCTTTGCCGAACGAACCAATCCCGTTGCCACCCTGCGCGGGCTCCCCAATCTGGCCGCGGCGCATGTCGCCATCCAGAATGACGCCCGGGGGCCGAACGCGACGATCACCACCGCCTGCTGCGCCGGCACGCAGGCCATCGGTGAGGGGCTGCGGCTGATTCAACGTGGCGACGCGGACGTGGTGTTGGCTGGGGGGACCGACGCCGGGGTCAACCCGGTCGCCGTCCTGGGTTTCAGCCTGCTCGGCACGCTGTCGCGGCGCAACGAGGAACCCGGCCGCGCCAGTCGTCCGTTCGATCGAGCCCGGGATGGTTTTGTCATCGGAGAAGGAGCCGGGGCCGTGGTGCTCGAGCGTCAAACCTTCGCCGAGGCAAGGGGAGCACGGGTCCTCGCCGAGCTGGCGGGATACGGGGTCAGCTGCGACGCGTACCGGATCACCGATGAGCGCCCGGATGCGGAAGGCGCTGCGCGCGCGATTGGCTTGACCTTGTCGGATGCGGAGCTGGCGCCCGCCGAGGTGGAGTACGTCAATGCCCACGGGACCGGAACTCCAATGAACGACATCACGGAGACTCGGGCGCTCAAGTTGAGTCTCAAGGCTCATGCCGGCAAGGTGCCGATCAGCTCAACCAAGTCCATGATCGGCCATCTGCTTGCCGCCGCTGGAGCGGTCGAGCTGGTGGCGGCGGTCATCGCCATCAGAGAAGGATTTATCCCGCCGACCATCAACCTCGATGTGGCCGATGATGAGTGCGACCTCGACTACGTCCCGAACGTCGCGAGAACCGCGGCGCCGGCCACCGCGCTGAGCACTTCCTTCGGCTTCGGAGGGCAGAACGCATGTCTGGCGATCCGTCGCTGGTAAACGGGCGCCCCCTCGGGGATCTGATCCGGCAGATCGTCGCCGAGGTTCTGGTCATTGCTCCTGATGAGGTCCAGCCGGGATCGGCGCTCATCCGCGATCTGGGAGCCGAGTCGATCGATTTCATGGACCTGGTATTCAGACTGGAAGAGAGTCTGGACATCCGCATTCCCTACACCCGGTGGCAGCAATTCCTGCGCGTGCGGCTCGCCGGCGCGGACCTGTCCATGGCGATCACACCGGAGGTGGTCCAAGCCTTCGCCGAGCAGGAGATGGCGGCGAGATGAGGCTCTGCCGGCAGGTGGCCAGAGGCGTCTGGCTGGGACTTTGGCGAGGGACGACGCCGAGAAGCCGTACACCAGCCCGACAGCGCTGGCCAACTGATCGGTCCGCGGCAGATCACGCGGTAGCAGCCGTTCGCGAAGCGACGAGCTTGGACCTGAGTGGCTGCGCTCTATCGCGGTCCCACACCAGGGGGATGGGCGCGGCACTGGTTGCACCGAGGGAGGTTCGAGTCGGGGTAGACCTGGTGTTGATGAATCGGGTTACCCGACGGCACAGCATGGTGGTGCTGTCCGATATGGAGTGGCAGGTGCTGGCGCCGTATGCCGCGGTCCGGCCCGCTTTGGGCTGGGCGCTCAAGGAGGCCGCGGCGAAAGCCTCGGGTGATCCGCTGTCCTGTTTCCCGGGGGGTCTCCGGATCGAAGGCCGACCAGGCGCTCTCACTGTGCGGCGATTGTGCCATAGTACTGGGCCAGAATATGTAGGATATTGGGTGTTGATCCGGCCCTTTCTCTGTGCCTGGGTCCACTCCGGCCTAGACTGCCCGCCCCACTGTAGGTTGTAAGACGAGGTACCCATGGCCACCCGTATCATCTTTAATGGACAGGAGTACGCCAGCCCGGAGGCCATGCCGGAGGATGTGCGGAGGATGTACCAGCAGGCGCTGGCGCAATTCGCTGATGCGGACTACAACGGCATACCGGATGTGCTCGAAGGCCGCGGAGACGCCGCCAAGCCCGTGATCGGGATCCAAAACTCGTCCATCACGGTCAATGGCAAGACGTACGGCAGTGTCGAGGAAATGCCCGGCTTTGCTCGCTTCCTTTACGAGGCGGCCATGCGTCACCTGGACCAGGGTCGCCTCACCGCGACCGATCGTCAGGAAGGATATGCCGGGCAGCGGAACATCGAGCCGAACCAGCGGAACACCGAGCCGGAGCCGGGACCGGATGACCGGCTGATGCGGGCGCTCGACCAATCAGAAAATGTGCTCAGCACCGTGCTCGTACTCGTGCTCGCCGCCGCCGCCGGAGCGGTCATCGTGTTAGGCAGCTGGATGATCGCGCACATGGATGCGGGCTCCCGGAGCCAGGGCGGCGTGATCTATGTAGCCCTCGGCATGGTCGTGGTGCTGGGAGCAATCGCAGGGCAATTCGTCAATCTGTGGTGGCGAAGACAGAAATGAGAGCGCGGGTGAGCCGTTAGGGAGATCCCGCGTGCTGCCGCACCCGCTCCGCCACTGCGCGCACCAGTCCGTCGAGGTCGCGTGCGACACCGTGGCGGACATCGTTCAGGAAGAAGGTAGGAGTCCAGGAAACACCGCTCGCCTCTCCACTCGCGAGGTCCCTGAAGACGCGCTCAGCGTGGATCGACTCGTCCAGCTCGTAGGTGAACCGCTCGAGGTCCAGGCCCAATTCTCCGGCGTATCCCAGCAGCGATTCCCGGTCCAGATCATCCTGGTTGCGAAACAGGATGTCGTGCATCTCCCAGAACTTTCCCTGCTCGGCGGCTGCCTCGGAGGCCTCCGCCGCCTTCTGAGCATGGTCGTGGCGGATGCTGACGGGAAAGTGACGGAACACGAAGCGAAGCTGACCGTCGAGCGACTCCAGAAGGCTACGCACCACGGGGAAGGCGGCCTCGCAGTTGGGGCACTCGAAGTCACCGTACTCGACCAGGGTGACGGGCGCGTCGGCCGGCCCCAGAATGTGATCGCTCGAGGATACCGGAACCGCCAGGTATTGTGCCATGGTGCCTCTGAAGCGGAGGTCTCAGGTGATCGTGTCTGCTTCAGAACCGGTTGATGGATCCCGTGGTTCCGGCTCCGGCTGTCCCAGGTCCTGGAGCATAGTATCGGCTTCCCGTGAATCCTAGAATCAGGCCGCACATGTTGGGCGTGGACGACGCGCCCTTCCACAAAGATCAGACGACGCCGGTCCCCATCGTCGGGGTGATGATGGAGGGGCCGGATGTGGTCGAGTCGATTGCCCTGGGAGAGTTTCCGGTGGACGGCGAGGGAGCGACCCAGTACCTCACCGACTGGATCGGTGGCCTGCGAAGCAGGCCTATGCTGCAGGGCGTGATTCTTGGCGGAATCACGATCGCAGGATTAGGGGTGGTTGACGTGACCGGGCTCGCGGAGCGGCTCGCGCTCCCGGTGCTCGTCGTGACCCGGCACAATCCACTCGGTTCCGACCTCGCGGATGCACTCCGGGCAGCCGGGCTGACTCACCGCCTGCCGGTCCTCGAGCGGACTCCGAGGGCGTATGGTGTCGCCACAGGACTCTATCTGGCTCATGCCGGCGCGACGCGGCTCGACGCGGAACAACTGGCTCTGGCGACGGTGGGGAAGGCCCGGATCCCGGAGCCGCTACGCGTCGCCCATCTGATCGGTCAGGCGATCGTCCTGCGACAGTCTCGCGGGCGGGTGTAGATCCGAGCCCCGAATGAAGCATCAGCGCGGGATCGGCACCGCCCTCCGGACAATGAGGCTGATGTTGTCGCTCCCGCCATCATCGAGAGCGTCCTGCAGCAAGTCCTCGCACACCTGCTTTGAGGACGTCATCGACCGAAGCCGCTCGCCGATGCGCTGATCGGACACGTGCTTGGTCAGCCCGTCGCTGCAGAGCAGTACCACGGTGTCCCAAGCCAGGTCCAGGCGGGTGACCACTGGCGCAGTCTGGCGTCCTCCAATCGAGCTGGAGAGCGTGCGCTCGTATCTCGTGCCGGCCGCGGCCGCGCGGGTCATGACGCCGAGATCGATCAATTCCTGCGCCATGGTCTGATCCCGGGTGACCTGGGTCAGCTCGCCGCTCCTGAGCAGATAGCAGCGACTATCTCCCACCTGCAGCAGATACGCCCGGGGCCACACGCCGAGATAGAGCGTCAGCGTTGTCGCCATGCCTCGGTACTCCGGGTCCTCCTCGCCTCGGCGCACCAGTTCCGTGTGACACTGAAGCGCACCCTCCTGAAGCGCCTCGAAAAATTCCCGATCGTCGGCCGAGCCGGCAGCATAGTAGCAGCGCATGCTGCGTGAGACGTACTTGGTGACGCCCTCCAATGCGATCCGGCTCGCCTGCTCGCCCTTGGCGCCACCTCCAACGCCGTCCGCCACCATCATCAGGAGGGTGAGGCGTTCGCTACCTGCCAGGAGATGTTCGGCCTCGGGCAGACTGGTCAGGGTGACCGCGATCTGCTTCCGCAGGGTGCAGATGAGAAAGTGATCCTGATTTTCGGTTCGGAGCTTGCCGGGGTGCGTCAGACCGTAGACGTCGATCTCGTCGTCCCGAGGCTTGCGATCCGGCGCAACCACGGGGGCCTGTATGGTCTGAGGAGTCATCGGACCCTCCTGCCTGAAATCGGTGGGGCGTCCTCCAATCTGGGGCGTGGGGCGGCGAAGGGCTAGTGGGGGTCGCCTCCGCCGGACGACACCTTGCGAACCAGTCGGACGGCTGCGTCGGGCGGGCTGCCGCCCTCCTCGTCGTGCTTGAGGAAGGCAAAGGCCTGCTGCCACGGTTGGGCCCTGATCCGCTCCAGCCAGCCCTGCAGCTCGTCGTCGGAGTACACCGTCCGGCGCAGCCTGAGATAGCCCCACGAGGCGGTTGGCTCCAGCGGCGTCGCAGCTTGGGTGTCCTCCTCCGCCACCACCAGCGCCACGTCGTGCTCTCGGAGGGCCTGGTACACGTCCTCATCGAACCACGACTCGTGGCGGAACTCGACCGCGGCCCGCCAGGTGCGCGGGACCTTGGCGAGGAAGTCACGCAACCGTGCGAGGTCCTTCTGCAGGGTCGGCGGACACTGAAACAGCGTCGGCCCGAGCCGATCGCCCAAACAGTTGACCGTCCTCAGGAAATATTCCAGCGTGTCATCCCCGACTGTCAGCCGATTGATATGGGTGATCCGGCGGGATGCCTTGAGCACAAAGCGGAACTCCGGCGGCACCTGGTCCGCCCATTCCAACAGTACTTTTTCCTTGGGAATGCGATAGAACGAATTGTTGATCTCGACGGTGGGAAACCGGGTGCCGTAGTAGCGGAGCATGTCGTCGGGCTTGATATCGCCCGGATAGAACCCGCCCTTCCACTCCTTATACGACCAGCCGCTGGTGCCGACGTGGATGCGCATGGCTACACGCTCAGCCGCGGCTGGTGTTAGCGGGCGCCGCTGGCCTTCTTCTTGGGCTTGGCTGGGGGCTCCTCCTTGTCCGGCCCTTTCTCCGATGCGGCTGCCACCCGCTGAGCCGGCTTCTTGGCTTCGGTCGTGGTGCCGCGCTTGGCCAGGCTCGCCTTCAGGGCATCCATGAGGTCGATGACCTTCGCCTGGGGCGCTTCGGCCGGCGCGGTGCTTATCTCCTGGCCATTGACCTTCTTCTGAATTTCCTCGAGCACTCGCTCCCGTACCTGGTCGTGATAGCTCTCGGGCCGGAACTCGTCCACGGAAGACTGCTCGATCAGCTGCCGGGCCAGGTTGAGCTCGGCGTCCTTGACCGGGACGTCAGGGCGAGGAACTTCGGCTGAGCTCCGGATCTCGCCGGAATAGTGCAGCTGCTCCAGCACCAGGAGATCGCCCATGGGGCGGATGAGCGCCAGATACTGCTTACCCCGAGCCGAATACTGCCCGAGTGCCGCGCGACCGGTTGCTTCCAGCGCGGCCACCAGGAGGCGATAGGCCCGCTCGCCTCCCTTGCCGGCGCCGAGATAGTAGACCTTCTCCAGGTAGATCCGGTCTATCGCCGCGAGCGGGACGAACTCGGCGATGTCGATCGCATTGGTGGCCTTCTCGTCCAGCGCCTTGATCTCCTCGGGGGTAAACAGGACGTACTGGTCTTTGGCGAACTCGTAGCCTTTGGAGATCTCATCCTTCTCCACGATCGTGCCTTCCTTGGCGCAGATGTACTGCTGCTTCAGGCGAGAGCCACACTTGGTGTGGATCATATTGAAGCTGATGGACGCGGAAGACTCGCTGGAGGAGAAGAGATTGACCGGGACCGAGACCAGTCCGAAGGAGATCGTCGCAGAGGCGATGGACCTTGGGGCCATGGGGCGTTTGGTTAGAGGAAGATTCATATATAGGCAGGATCCAAACCCCCGCAAGAAGGGGGCAGGATGGCGCCAGAGTGAAACGATGGTCTAGCACTAAGCGTGAATTGGAGTTACGTCGGCCGGCGCTGCGCGATAGCTGATAGCTCGTTCAAAGGATCTTCATGCCCGGCAAGCACACCCCTGATACCGGCCGACTCGACGCCTATCGCGCCAAGCGCTCGCTGGAGCGCACTCCGGAGCCGGCGGGAACCGTCGCGCGGGAAGGCGGGCGGTTGTTCGTGGTGCATCAACACGCTGCGCGGCGGTTGCACTTCGATCTCCGGCTGGAAATGGAAGGTGTGCTTCGCTCCTGGGCCGTCCCCAAGGGTCCATCCTACGACACCGCGGAGAAGCGGCTGGCGGTGCACGTGGAGGACCATCCGCTGGAGTACGGCGATTTCGAGGGTCTGATTCCCAAAGGGAACTACGGTGCCGGTGCCGTGATCGTCTGGGATCGTGGCCGGTGGAATCCCATCGGGGATCCATTGGAAGGACTGAGCAAGGGCAAACTGCTCTTCGAGCTGCACGGCTACAAGCTCCACGGCACCTGGACCCTCGTGAAGATCAAGAAGTCGGAGAAGGATTGGCTCCTCATCAAGGAGCGAGACGCGTGGGCGAGGGAGGATCCGGAGGAGTTTCCTCCGGAGTCAGTGCTGTCGGGCCTCACGGTCGAGGAATTGGGCGCCGGACAGAACCCGGGTGAAGCCATCCGGGCCGAGCTCACCCGGCTGGGCGCTCCCAGGCGGCCAGTCGAGCTGAAATCGGTGAAGCTGATGTTAGCCGAGACAGCGGAGAAAGCATTCTCCCGGAAAGGCTGGCTGTTCGAGCCCAAGCTCGATGGCTACCGGGTCCTGGCCGCGCGGGACAAGGGGCAGCCGCGCCTGCTCACCCGCAACGGCAACGACTGCGCTCCCAGCTTTCCCGAGGTGGTCCGCGCAGTGGCGGCGCTTCCCTTCGACCGGTTCGTGATTGACGGTGAGGTCGTGGCGCTGGACGATCTGGGCCGGCCCAGCTTTCAGCTCTTGCAGGGGAGAGCGCGATTCCTGCGCCCGCTCGACATCCGGCACGCCAGCGTGAACAGTCCGGTCACCTATTACGGTTTCGATCTCCTCGGCTTCGAGGACTTCGATCTGCGTTCGCTACCGCTCACCGCCAGAAAGTCGATCCTGCGCCGGGTGCTGCCTCCGGCCGGGCCGCTGCGGTATCTGGAGCATGTGGAGGACGAAGGGGAGGCGATGTACCGCGAGGCCGAGCGGCTGGGGCTGGAAGGCATGGTGGGCAAGAGGGCGGATTCGCCCTACAAGGCCGGGCGCTCATCGGTGTGGGTCAAGGTCCGCTCCCGAAAGACCGGTGATTTCGTGGTCGTGGGCTTCAGCGCGCCCAAGGGTGCGCGCAGTGGATTTGGCGCCTTACAGCTGGCGGACTATGTGGACGGCGAGCTGGTGTATGCCGGTCGGGCGGGGAGCGGGTTCAGCGACAAGCAGCTCGCGGAGGTGAGCCGGGAGCTGCAGCAGTCGAAGCGGGCGGAGCCGCCGTGCACCGGGCCGATTCCCGAGGAGAAGGGCATCACCTGGGTGGATCCGGTGCTGGTCTGCGAGGTGGAGTTCACCGAGGTGACGGATGAGGGGTTGCTGCGGCAGCCGGTCTTCCTGCGCTTCCGCAATGACAAGCCGCCGGAGGAGTGCGTGCGGCCGGAGTGGGCTCGCGCGCGGGCCAAGCAGGTGGACACGGTCGCGCAGAGCGACCCGGCAGAAACCGTCGAATCGAACGGCCCATCTACCGGCACTGCAAAACAGGCTGCCCGCGCTGCACGAGGTGACAGCCAGGAGCTCCCCTTCGAGCTCACCAATACGAAGAAGGTCTTCTGGCCGGACGACGGATATACCAAGGGCGATCTGTTAGAGTACTATCGCGCAATATCTCCCTGGATGCTGGCGTATCTCCGCGACCGGCCAGTGGTGATGACCCGCTACCCCGACGGCATTGGGGGAAAGTCGTTTTTCCAGAAGGATGCCCCGGGCTTCAGGCCCGACTGGATCCGGACCGAGCGGATGTGGAGCGAAGACACCCAGCGGGAGATCGACTACTTCGTCTGCGACGATGTCGCCTCTCTGCTGTACGTCATCAACCTGGGCTCCATCCCGCTGCATCTCTGGGCCAGCCGAAGCCCCACGCTGGAGAAGCCGGACTGGTGCGTGCTCGATCTGGATCCCAAGGGCGCGCCGTTCGAGCACGTCGTCGAGCTCGCGCTAGCCGGCCGTGAGCTCTGTCGCAAGATCGATCTGCCCGTGATGATCAAGACGACGGGGTCGTCCGGGCTGCATCTGATGATCCCGTTGGGCCGGCAATGCACCCATGACCAATCGCGCACCCTGGGCGAGTTGCTGGCTCGCTGCCTAGTGGACCAGCTGCCGGCGATCGCGACTTTAGCGCGCCAGGTGTCACGGCGCGATGGCAAGGTGTACGTGGATTATCTGCAGAACGGGTCGGGCAAGCTGACCGTGGCGCCGTTCAGTGCGAGACCGCTGCCTGGAGCACCCGTGGCGGTGCCGCTTACCTGGCGGGAAGTGAATGGGAAGCTGGAGATCCGGGCCCATACGATCAAGACGGTGCCCCAGCGGATGCGGAAGCTGCGGACCGACCCATTGGCTGAAGTCCTGGAGCTCGAGCCCGATCTGGTCGGGGCGCTGGAACGGCTGATGGAGGAGGTGGGCTAAGGGCCTGGGAATGGCTCAGTGCCGGTGCCGCGGCATCGGCCCGTTCGGGTGGTCGAGCCCGGCTCGTGAGGTCTATGAGGAGCCCTCGGGCTCGTTACTTCCCCTCTTCGCAGATGCAGAGCGTTCGCTGACCCCGCGCCCCGTCGCTCCTCGCCGAGATGACGGCTCGGCCCGTGGCGGCCTTTGCGGACACCTGGCCATCGCGCGACACCGTCACCGTCATCGTGTCATCGCTCCGCCAGGTGACCTTGCGGCCGCGCAGCACGCGCCCGGCCGAATCTCGCAGAGTCGCCCGTAGCCGCAGCGTCGAGCCGGGTCGAAGGTTCAGGTACCAGTTCTGATCCGTCCTGGCCGGCGAGACCGTGTCTATTTCCACCTTCATTACCGGGGCAAGAACGACGATCGTCGCGTGCGCGACGGAGCCGCCCGGCTTGTGAGCGGTGATCAAGGCGGCGCCATGGGCGACAGCCTTCACCCGGCCCTGCTGGTCCACCGTGGCAACCTTGGGGGCATTGCTGGACCACTGGAATCCCTGGGACAGCTTTGCACCGGCGCCGTCGGCAAGCTGAAGGACGGCTGAGGTACCAGGTACCAGCGTCATGCTATCCTGCGCGAACGCTATCGGGGCGCCCTCGCTGGATGGCGCAGTGCCGGCATCCTCGGATTCGGTCCCCAGCGACTTCCACACGATAGCCAGCAGGCCTGCGTACCCAACCATACCGATGACGGCGAGTCCGACGGCCAGGGTGACGATCTGGCGGATGGTGTGCAACACGCGGCTTGCGCTCCAGCGGATCGCAGGAGACGCTTCACCTACGTGCTGCCCTTGCGGAGGCGGCTCGGAGGTCTCCGGCTCCGGCAGGGGCTCTGAGTGGAAAGCCGGCTCGTCGTGCGGGACCTCGTCTGGCTCGTGGAAATCGAAGAGCACGCCGTCGGGTGACCGCATGTGGAGCATGGGGGTCGCCCATTCAATCGAACGCGGGAGTGCCAGGCTGATGCATTTCCTGGCCTCCGCAACGGCGTTGTCGACTGGGTGGCCTGAAGCCAATCCAGCGTAGAATTCCTTCGAGAACTCCAGGGCTGCGGCATCGCTGATCTCCCGCTGCATGGAGACCACCGCTGGAATCCCCCGGCGAACCAGGGTGGCCGCCGTGCTGGAGTACAGGTCGGCACCGCTCCCCTGCGCCCCTTTGCAAGCGTTCAGCACCACCAGACGAAGCGATCTGTGGTCGGCCAGCAGGTTGCCCAGGCTCATTGCGGATAGGTCATAGCGTTCGCCTGCTTCGGTGGTGAGCGCGAGATGACCTTCCTGGCCGGGCTCAAAATCGCCGTGGCCGATGAAGTGGAAGACGTGCCAGGGCCCACGGCCGGACCGCAGGGCGTCCTTGAGGGCTTGCCAGGATCCTCCTTCGATCCAAGTCAGATGAACCAGGTTGCGCCTCCTGGTCTCGCCGAGAGCAGCCTCGACCCGCGCCACTTCACCATTGATATCAAGTGCGGCGAGCCCCGGCGGGCTCGAAATCATCCCCAGAATCCGGAGCGGCGGTGACACGGTTAGGGTTTCCGTCGGCTGCTGGGTCGGCAGGAAGCGGACGAAGGGCGTGGAGTTCGACAGGCATATGAATCTGCTCGGGCGCCGATCGTAGAGCAGCTCCCAGGGCAGCACGGCCAACTCCGGCGCCATGGTTCGGAACCTGATCCTCAGGCCGCGATTGGGCTTCTCCTGGGCCTGGCGCAAGCTCTGGACGAAGAGATTGCGGACGTCGCCGGCGAACAAGAGCTCGAAGAGGGCTCCGCCGAATTCCTGGGCCGCTTTCTGGTCGAGCCCCGCGCCTTCGGCGGTGCCAACCACATCGCGGGTGCCCCGCTGCCGGACCAGGGTTTCGCGCAAGGCACCGAGGCGAGCCCTCAGTTGCTCGGTATCGTAGGGGAAGTGGGCGGTTTCGCTGATCTGGCCGGCGGGGGAGTCGACCACGGTGACCCGGTACTCCGATCCCATCAAGGACTCGATGGATACTTCGAAGTCGAGGTAATCCATTGCGTCAACCTACGCCCCTAGCCACTCCGCGATCTTCTCCCGCACTCCCCGGCTCCCGAAATACGCGGTGTGCGCCACCGATTGCGAGCCTTCGAAGACGACCTTCTGCTCGATCGGAAAGAACGCCGAGCCATTGGCCGAGAACACGCCGGTCGTGGGAACGACGAGGTCGTTCGCCTTCTTCTGGAAGACTTTGTCCATGATCCGGTCCGCCGCAAATTCCTTGAGCCCCGGCTCTCCCGGCGTAAAATCCGACGCCAGGGCGAAGTACCGGGTCTCACCGGCTCGGCCTCCCGCGTTGAGCCAGGCGCCGAATTCGCCACCGGGCCGCATGGACTGAAGTCCCGGCAGTCCTTTCACCGCTCCGACGGCAAGCTGCTTGGCCACCGTGATGATGCCCGCCAGGATGTCACTCACCCCGCTGTCGGGCACGAAGTTGAGCAGGTTGGTGTAGCTGTCGATGAAGTCGCCCACATGGTCGGCGTCCGCCAGGATGGTCCCGGCATTGGGTGCTCCCACGAACACCACTCGCCCGATCCGGACGGTGCGCGACCCCATGACCAGCTCGTTTTGCTTCTCGCTCAGCATCCGGCTGACCAGCCCGCCGCGAGAATGACAGATGATGTCCAGATCCAGGGAGGTCCCTTCCGGCAGCTCGCCCAGAAACCAGTCCACGTTTCTGCGGGGATCGTGCGAGAGGGTAAAGTGGTCGAACGCAAACACCCGCCCGGAATACCACTGGTACAGCGACTCCATGAAATCCTTGGGCATGGCTCCGAACGCCGTGTGGGCTCGGCTGAACGTGCCGTGCACCATGAGAAGCGCTCTTCCTGCTCCCAGGCGCTTCCACCCTGCTGCATCGATCTCCCCGGCGTCGGGTGAGTTGTAGTCGTCCGGCCCGAATGCGCGCAGCCGATAGGGTCGGTGCTTCTGCTCCCAGCTGTTGGCGAACGAGTCGCTGATCGCGCCGATGCCAGGCTCGACCAGCGGGAACACGAGCACCTTCAGAAACTTCCGCCCGACGGCACCGACGAGGCCGCGGCTTGCGGCTCCGCGCGTCTGCAAGGCCGGCACTGCTGCCGGTACCCTATAAGTTCTGATCGGCGTTGCCCCTGCCTTTCCTCTCGTGCGTGCCGGTTCAATCTCAGCTACCGGCGCGAAGCGCCAGGAAATCACGCCGAGCTCATCGGTGGTGAGCAGCATCTGGCCATAGTCGGGGCCGGGATCTCGTACTCTGACCTCCAGTGTTGGCTCGTGGCGCGGGCCGACGGCGCGGGTCTTGGCCTCCCGCGTCCCGGTGATCGCCAACGTCTGCCTCACCACGACCCCGGCCTCGTCGAGCGCGCGGGTAAGCTCATTGCGGGTGAGCTCCTCGGCCTCGGCTCGACCGCTCTTCCCCGGATGGAGCTGCATTTCACCACTGATGCCGACCGCCTGTACGCTCACGTCATCCAGCTGAATGGGAGACTCATTGGAAGCCAGGGGAACGGATGTCCGGCGGCGCAGGACAAAGGTCGTCGCCACGGCCGCCCAATCCTCTTCACCCAGTGGCACGCTCACGTGAATGTCGCGCATCGCAGCAGCGCCGGCCGCGGTCTGCCAGAGCAGCGCCAATGGCGACCCCGCGCGAGGGAAGGTGCCCGAGCGCATTCCGGCCTGCGTGAGGAAGCGGAAATCCGTCTGGCTCTGGGTCAGAATGAGCTTGAGTGTTTCAGTGCCCTCGATTGGCGCATGGATTGGGGCGTTCGCGTAAGGGAACTCCTTCGGCATCTGAAGCGTGAGCTTGTCAGTGGGCCGGGTGCCGAACTCGAACGACCCACCCGGCGTAAGCTTTTCCCCGGCCCCTGTCGCCGGATAGACCAGCTGGACCGCACCGGTCAGCCCGAAGTCGAGCAGGTTGACGAACACCGGCGCATGGTGGCGACTGGTAACCCGGAACGCGATCGGCTCCCCCTCCTCGAACACGACCTGACCGCCGGCGGCCTCCGGCTTGGCCACCAGCCAGGTACCATCTGCGGCCCGACGCAGGACCTCAAGGGAGACTTTTCCGCGAAGTGCGCTCATTGGGTCGGGGTTGTCCAGCGCCAGCGCCTGGCGATACCGGGCGACTTTCTCGAGATTCTGCCTCACCTCGAACTCGGCGCCCAGCCGCTTGAGGGGCATGATCAGCTCGCCATTCTCGCCGACCCCCGCCCAGGTGGGCGCGTCAATGCGGCCAACCGTCGGGACTGCATCGCCGGCCGTCGCTTGGGCGCGTGGAGCGAGGAGATAAATCCGGACCGCAGCAGGCTCCGCCTCCCCGACGATCTTGAGCAGTGGCGACGACTTCACCTCTTGGCGCAGGGTGACCAGAGCGGGATCCGACCCGGCTGCCCCGGTCAGCTGAACTGCCAGTCGCAGCTCACCATAGGAGTGGGTCGTTTCGACCGCGCGGGTTCCCTCCGCAATGGCACCCGAACTCTTCTCGTTGGTAATCCGCGCTTCGGACACAACGGCGCGTACGCCGGTAATCTCCACTTCTCCCAGCCGCTCAGCCCCATCAGTCCGCTTGGTTCCCTCGGGATAGATCGCCCAGGTCGAGCCCACGCTCATTCCGTGAGCCGCACCGGCCGCCAGACTGACACCGTTTTCGGAGCGGGAGACAATCCCGACGAATTGCATCGGCTCCAGGTCGCTGACGCCGAAGATCTCCCGATCCGCCCGCCCCTCCATCTGGGGGTGCTGGTTCGAGTTCGCGGCGTTCACCTTGGCCGCGGCTGACTCGAACACGTCGCGATAACTGGTTCCCGGCTTGGCCTTCCGCAGCTCCTCCGAGAGGAAATAGGTCAGCGCGCCGTGGACCACCTTGCCGCCCGCCTCGGGCGGGCGGTACTCGAAGGACGTCTCCTCATCCCGGCAACCGGCGAGCAGGACGTACTTGTCGGTGAGCGGCATCCAGCCGCTCGGCCCCGAGTCGCGCGCACCGCGCCACAGCTCGCGCGGTATCGGCGAGGGCGGCAGATCCTTGATCGGCCGGGTATCCGGTTCGATCGACCGCGACTTCATCCCGAACGCGTCGCGGGTGATGGTCCCCGAATGGCAGGAGTCGAAGATCAAGGTGGTGAACGACGTCTTCTTGCCCAGCTCGAGTAGCCGGAGATGGATCTCATCGTCCGTGATGTCGCGGTTCACGCCCCATCGTCCCTCGCTGTCGAACGGCATGATGGTCTCGTCCATGCCATCCGGCTCGTCGCCCTCCCGATCGGTCATCTGGGACCCGTGACCAGCGTAGTGCATCACCACGATGTCGTCTCGCCCCGTGGCCGTGACCAGCGCGTCCATCGCCGCGAGGATAGCGTCGCGGGTCGCCTCCCCGTTGGCCAACAAGGTCACGTTCTCCGCCGGGAAGCCGAAGGTTTCCCTCAGAATTTTCCCCATCAGCGTGACGTCGTTCACGCACCCCTCGAGCTGGGTCAGCTTGGGATACTTGTCGATACCGATCAGGAGGGCGTGCTTGGCAGGGGCAGAGATAGACGGGGGCATGGAGGGAGCACTCCCCTGGTAGAACGGTGAACAGTCTTGACCCCGCCGCAGCCTCCTCAGAGCACGGGGGTGCGGCGGGTCGAAACCAACTTCTCGCTAACCGCCTTCAGTTCTTGTTGCGGGGTCCTCCCTCGCGGCCACCCCCGCCCGGAGGCGGCGTCCCTTCCCCGCGACCGCCGCCACCGGGCGGAGGAGTCCCCTCACGTCCGCTTCCGCTGGGGGGCGGAGTTCCTTCACCGCGACCGCCGCCACCCGGAGGCGGCGTCCCTTCGCCTCGACCGCCTCCGCCCGGCGGAGGGGTCCCTTCCCGCACCTTCCCCATTTGCTTGGACTGCTTGCTCATCTGGCACCTCGGGGTTGAAGGTCACCACTGCTACTGCACGGCAAAGACTCGCTTGCCCGCCAGCGCGGCGAGCCGGTTCTGATACTGGCCAGCCAGCGTCTCGTTCCCCATCGCCTTGGCCGCCTCCGCACGGAGCCGCAGACTTGCCGGCAAGTACAACAGATAGACTGACGGCTGCGCCGCCTCGAACACATTGGCCACCTCGATGCCACGCTGCCATTGCCCCCGTGCGACCAACAATTGCGCCAGGCGCAACCGATCGAGGCCGCGTGGGCTGGCAACGTCCCAACTGAGCAGCTCCCCCGGCACCGGCTCGCTCAACGACGCCTGCAGCAGGCCCTCCGCGGCAGCGGTGTCACCACGGGCCAGCGCGGCGTGAGCCGAAACCGAACGGGCCAGTACGGGAATGACCTTCTTCTCCTGGGGCATCCCCGGCCTCGGTGCCCGGGTGGCAATCTCCCGCGCCACGGCATCGGCAACGTTCGCTCGACCCTCCTGTGCCTCCCACACCCCCAGCTCCCAGAGACGCACGGGGTTGGTGCAGCGGCGGTACTCGGCTCCGCACTCCTGCTGGTACCCGCGAGCCACCTCTCGGGCCCGGCTCGCAAGCTCGCGATAGAGCGGCGCATCCAGCAGGTACATCGAGGCACCCTCTCCGCGCATGACCGGCGAATCGATCCGGGCGATGGCCTCCTCGGTTCGACCCTGCGCCAGAAGGGCGCTCTGCAGGCCGAGCAGGGCGAACCAGCGCAGGTTCCCCTCGGCACTGGTGTCGCCGTCGATAACCGTCGAGAATGCCAACATCGCACACGGCAACTGGGCCCCAGCTCCCTTGAGCGAATTGCCCGACACCAGCAGGGCGAGCGCCTGGAGAGTCGCAATCGGTTTCCAGTTAATCGCGCCGGCGCCCTGTCGCACGCAGGAGTCCATCAGCCTGATTTGGGCTGCTAGGGTAGTATCGGGGTCTGCCGCTAAAAAATCGTGAATCAATGGAGCGGCGCCTTCCGCGTCGCCCTTTCGGAGTCGACCCTCGATAAGGTGCAGCAGCACCCCGTTGGAGGTGGAATCGAGACGCCGCGCCTGCCCGAACGCTGCCTCGGCCAGCGAGTCAGGATTGCCCTCCACCGGCAACAGGTGGGTGTACACCTCCCCCAGCTGCATCCAGGCGGCTGCCATCTCAGGGTCTACCGCGAGTGCACGGCGGAGTTCGGCGGCCGCCGAGTCGGCTCCTCCAGCGAGATAGGAGGCGTAGCCACGGGCGAAATGCTGATACCGGGGAGGCAGCGGCTGCCGAATGGCCACCTGGATCAGTGAGGCCGCCTCGCTCGAACGATGGTTCCAGGTCGCGGCCTGAGCGCCGCGAATGGCGGCGAGACCAAACATCGAATCGGATTCGACCGCCTTGCGGTAGTCGTTCAACGCCTCACCCAGATGGACCCGCCGGAACGCCGCTTCTCCCAGGAGAAAGCTCGCGACCGCCCCTGGGTCGCGGTCTCTCCATTCCGCCACGACGTCCGTCGGCGTTCCAGGAATGAGCCGGGGGAGGATGTCGTTGATGGCACGGAGCCCGGCGCGCCAGGCCTCCCGGGTGGCACCGGTGCTCTTCCCGCGCGCAATAGTCGAGTCGCCCCGGACATCGTAGAGATCGAGCAGCACCTCAGCCGAGTCGCCTCGGGCCACCAGGCGGCCCGTGACGTAGTAGGCGCAGCGCTTGGCGCGAGCCAGCGAACGGGCCATGCTCAGCGACAGCGTCCGAATATCCTCCCGTTGCTCCGGCTTCAGCAGGCTCCACCCGTCGATCCAACGCAGCTTGCCGATGCCGTCGAGCGCATTGCCGATCATGGTGGCGACGTCCTCACCAATCGACCGCGGCGCAAAGTTGCTCGGCGCCACCAGCGGGTAGACCATGACTCGGTTGGGATCGAGGTCCTGGTGGCTCCCGGGTAGTAAGGTCCAGGCGAGTCCCGCGATGACGAGGAGGGACATTCCACCCGCCGCGACGACCAACCCCCGCCGACGCCTCGGCCCATCGGGCTTCGCTTCAGTCGGATCGATCCCCCGCAGCGCTTCCTGGAACTGTTCGACCGTGATGTAGCGATCGGCCGGAACCTTCGCCAATGCCTTCACGATGACCCGCTCCAGTGACGCGCTCACCGTCGGCCGCACCGTGCGCAGGCTGGGCACCGGGTCTACCGCATGCCTCGCGAGGATCGCCTGGGAGGACGCCCCGGTGAAGGGCGGGCCTCCGGCAAGCATCTCGTAGAGCACGCAGCCCAGGCCGTAGATATCGCTTCGGGCATCTACCTTGCCGCCGGCGGCCTGTTCGGGGCTCATGTAGGCCGCGGTGCCCAAGGCGATCCCCGTTTGGGTCAGCTTTTCTTCACCCAGGATGGTGATCGCCCGCGCCAGGCCGAAATCCGCCAGCACTGCCCGCCCGCCATCCAGCAGGATATTGCTGGGCTTGATGTCGCGATGAACGAAACCGTGAGCGTGAGCCAGGGCGAGTGCATCCGCCACCTGACAGACAATGTCGATCGCCTCCTGGATCCCCAGCTGTCCCTCGCGCTCCAGCCGAAGCCCAAGGGAGTCGCCCTCGACATAGGGCATGATGTAGTAGGGGAGTCCGTCGGCCTCGCCGGCATCGAGTACCGGGAGGATGTTGGGATGCTTGAGGTAGGAGGTGATCTGGATCTCGCGGGCGAAACGTTCACCGCCCAGCTGCGAGCCGAGGTCCTCCTTCAAGAGCTTCACTGCGACCCGGGAGCCGTCGAGCACACTGTGGGCCACATAGACTACAGCCATCCCACCGCGGCCGAGCTCACGCTCAATCGTGTAGCGTCCTCGCAAAGACTCGACCAGCGTTGGAGGCGCTCGACTCACGGCTCACCACTTGTGACGGGGATCTACCAATGTGCGGCTCGGAAGGCTGCCTCGCCAGCCCCGGATATGGCTCGGACGGTGTTGCTGGGTGACACCGGACCTCGTCCTCGGCATCTTACACTACTTACATGAACCTTCAGATCCACGTCAGCGACAGAATCGGAAGTGTCTCGGCGATTCTGCTCCGTCCGGCCGACGCCTGGGCCGGATACGTGCTGGCCCATGGCGCCGGGGCTGGCATGCAACATCCCTTCCTGGAGACGATCGCCGACCGATTGGCGGCCCGGGGGATTGCGACGCTGCGGTATCAATTTCCTTACATGGAAGCCGGCGGCGGGCGGCCTGATCCGCCGGCGGTTGCCGAGGCGACGGTGCAGGCAGCGGTGGCAAAGGCGCGAGAGTTGGTTCCGGACTTACCGCTGGTGGCAGGCGGCAAGTCCTTCGGTGGAAGGATGACCTCGAACCGGGCAGCCCACGGTGCCCTGCCTGGAGTGGTGGGAATCGTGTTCCTCGGGTTTCCCCTCCATGCGCCCAAGAAGCCCGATGTGAACAGGGCGGAGCATCTCAAGCAGGTCGGACTGCCCATGCTTTTCCTTCAGGGCACCCGGGATACCCTCGCGGATCTGGACCTCATCACCTCCCTGTGCAGCGAGTTGAGCCATGCCACGCTGCACGTGGTCGAGGGTGGCGACCACTCCTTTGCTGTACCCAAGCGCTTGGGCAGGAGCGGCGCCGAGGTCATGGAGGAGCTCGCGGCCGCGATTGGGGAGTGGTGCCGTTCGATCCTGCCCTCTACGGCGGGGAGGACCTGACTCACCCGTTCGCCTCATCCACGTTCGGTCGCGCTCCCATGCGCATCTTCGGCACTCACGATCCCGCTACAGTGGCCCAGCTGGCGAAGGTCGCCGACCACGCCCGCAGGGTCGCCCTCATGGCCGAGGGACACGTGGGCTATGTCATGCCGATCGGCGGGGTCGCGGCCTACCATGACGCCGTCTCGGTCGTCGGCGTGGGATTCGATATCGCCTGCGGCAACGCGGCTATCCGCACCGACCAGTTGCTGAACGACCTGGGACGTGACGAGCGTGAAGTCCACCACACCCTGAGTGTCCTGGCCGATGAGATTGCCGACACCGTGAGCTTCGGCCTAGGACGAAAGAATCAGGCGGGCGACGCACCGATCGAGCACCCCTTGTTCCGGGACGCCGCATGGGATGCTACAGCTGGGCACCGTGGGAAGCGGAAATCATTACGTCGACGTCTTTGCCGACGAGACCGGAAGCCTCTGGGTTGGAGTCCACTTCGGCAGCCGCGGGTTCGGTCATACGGTCGCTTCCAGTTTCCTCGCTCTCGGGCAGGGCAGGAACTGGGGGGTGAGCGCGTCCCCGAGACCGAGGTACTGCTCTCTCTGAATCAGCCTCTGGGACACGACTATTGGCACCTGATGAACCTCGCGGGACGATATGCCTACGCGGGACGAGAGTGGGTTGCGCGCGAGGTGCTGAGGATCCTCGGCGGACCGGAACTGGAGCTGGTCCACAACCACCACAACTTCGCCTGGAAGGAGACCCTGAGGGCGAGGAGCTGGTGGTGGTCCGGAAGGGTGCGACCTCTGCGTTTCCCGGGCAAAAGGGCCTCGTCGGCGGATCCATGGGGGACGATGCCGTGATTGTACAGGGTACTTCGAGCAGCGACCCCGCCTTAGCCGCGTCTCGGGGTGGGCGGCCCCTTCACTCTTCACTCTTCACTTTCACGCTCTGCACGCACCTCCACCACGCCCGCCGAATTTCACTCGCTCCTCGCGCGCTCGGCTCGATCAGGTTGCGCCGCCAGTACCACCGTTCGGGCTCTGGGGCGGTCACTCCGTGTCCCAGAAAATCCCGGCGAGCGTCGGCCAACAGGGCACCCGGTGTCATGTGGGCGGTCTCGCGGACCCGATGGTTGAAGCGATCGAGATACTCCAGCGGCAACGTCCCATAGGCCTCGAACCCCGGCAACCTCCCGGTTCCGTCGGTGGGGTCGTAGACCGTGGTCAGAACCAGCGTCGCTCGGGGCAGCTCTTCACGCACGCTGGCCACGAGCTCGGCGTACCGCCAAGTTATCCGGCTCACCGCACCGTCCAACGGGCGACCCGCAACGAGAGCATCGAGCAGATCGTTGCCGCCGGCGGTGAGCGTGATCAGGATGCCGGGATCCTCGGAGTCGTGGCCGAGCCGAGCGAGCTCCTCCGTGGCGACATCATCGATCATGGCCCCGTCTTCCGCGAGGTTGCGGAACTCGAGTCCGGGCCACCGCCTGGTGAGGTCCTGTCCCTGGAACTCGGGCCACCGGGCGTCGTCGTTGCGAAAGAACAGCGAGGCGGCGCCCAACGGGTCCAGCCGGGTGGGGGGTACGTCGAGGTCGCGGATGTCACAGGTGGGATAGTGGTCGCTGCTCATGGAGTCGCCCAGGGCGACATAAAGCGAGAAGGCCATAGGGTATCAAGGTAGCTGAAACGGCCTTGCGCTTCTCCCTCTCCGACCGCATCCCGCCGTGCAAGAATTGGCCAGTACCCCCGAACAGACGCCGCTTATCCTCCCGAGTGCCATCCTCTGCATGATGGCTAACCATCAGGAGGGCAGAGTCTTGGACTCGCACGTTTCGCTGTGGAGCGTTTTCTGGCAGACGCTTTGCTAGCCCCCACCCCCGATGTGGCCGTCTCACCAGCCTCGCTTCATTCACCCAGATGAGGGAGAAGGAACCATGCGAAGCATGATCCGTGGTGTGGTCGTAGGTTTGGCCGTCGCCCTTACCGCCCAGGCCGCGCAGGCCCAGACCGGTATGAGCTTCGGGGTCGGTGGTGGCGTCGTGGTCCCAACCGGCTCGCTGGCCGATGGAAATTCCACCGGTTGGAACGCGATGGTCGTGGCCCGGGTCAAGCCCGCGATGGCTCCTGTCGGGCTTCAGCTGGATGGTTTTTACAATCGGTTTGGCCTCGAGGGCATCGATGGCCATAGCCGGCTGATCGGCGCGACCGCCAACGCGCTGTTCGCCTTCCCCAGCGCATCCGTGGCCCGGCCGTACCTGCTCGGCGGCGTCGGCCTGTACAACGGCAAGACCACCATTGATAACGTGGGATCGAGCGACTCGCAGACCAAGTTCGGCATCAACGCCGGCGCCGGGCTCGACTTCGGCGTCGGAGGGGCGCAGCTCTTCGCCGAAGGGCGCTTCCACGCCATCATGAAGGGCGTGACCGACGTCAACACCGGCGAGGAGAAGACGGCGTACATGATCCCGATCACCGTCGGCGTGCGCGTCGGGCACTAAGCACCGCTCTCGATTCGCAGCCGGCAACTCCGACCCTCCCTGGCTCCGCCGGGGAGGGTCGTTTGTTTGCACTCCAATCTGCTGCTGCATGAGGTCCACACTCGGCTCGCGCGCCACTCGCGCCGGCACCGCCTCCTTCCTCAGAACTCCAAGTCGATTCACCTCTTGATCACTTCCGCGACCCCGGGCCCACGGCGTGCGTCCTCTTACCGACCGGGCGTTGGGCGCGTAGCTTCTCCCTGCACACTTCTGCATTCGTTCCTGCGCCAATCGCATCGCTCCGCCCAGACAGGAGATCTGTGTCGCGTCTTCTCCTACCCCTCATTGCCTGCACCAGTGTCGCGCTGCTCGGCTGTGCTGTGACGACCCAGCCGACTCAGCTGGCGGGCGGCCCGGAGCCGGTGCGCCTCACAACGAGACCTGCCGGGGTCCACGGCGAGCAGGGGACCGAGGCCGTGGTGGAAAGCCCCGGCGCGGACAGCATCGCCCTGGAATCGGCAAACGGATTGGATCGGTATTGGAGCGCAGGCCCGGTACTCACGGCCACGCTGTCACAGGATTTCGGAGACAGCGCTGGGTCGCTCCCGGAGGCGGTGCGCTGGCATGGACAGCTTCTCAACCGCCTGCAGCGGCCGGCCAAGATCGCCGTCTGCCGGTCAGGCCGTTGCCGTGAGTTCTATCATGAGTTCCCCCAGTATCTCCTAGAACACAACCGCCGGACGGTTGCGCTGACGGCGGGGGCGAGCACAGCCTTCGCTCGGCGCTCCATCACGGGAGGCGATCGTACCGTGCTCTTCAAGGAGGCACTGAACAGCACCGTCTGGTCGTTTCAGGCTGAATTGGCCGACCGCAGGTGGAATGCCCGGGCGCAGGGATTCATGGGGCCGGATGAGCGGGGAGCGTCCCTCGATGTCTCCCGCGTACTCAAGCCGTCCGCTGAAGGTCTGAGCTATGGCGTGGCCCTGCACCTGGGCCTGACCCACGACGATTGGCTTCCCGAGCACAGCAACCCACTCCTGTCAGACCGAACCGTCTATCAGGTGAGCGTTGGGCCGAGCGTGATGATCAAGGGGATTTCCGCCAGCTCCCAGGTGGGGGTCTATGCTGACGGGCGGGAAACGCTGCAGGTGCTCAGCACCAGGATCGCGGTGAACGGCAACCTGACCGCGGTGCGCAGTCCGGTGACCATCTCTGCCGAGAAGACCTTCTCCTTCGGCTCGGGCGCGGTCATTTCCCGCCGGCGCGATGCGGTCGAGCGGCTCACCGCCGGCATCTATGTGGTAAACAACTTCGCCATCAACCTCGGTCTTACCAACCATCGGAGTGCCTGGCCCAACCACCAACCCTCCGAGGATCTGCAGGGCTCGGAAAGCCTGATCACGGTCGGAGGCCAGTACTCGTTCTCCTGGTAAGGATTCACCTCCCCGTCGCCGGGCCGAAGAGCCGGCCATCCCAGACGACATCGAATGCCTCCATGACCCGAATCCGCGCCGCGTCGCGGTGATGGGGGGCGATTACCACGTTCCACTCGACCGGTTGGCCCGGGACCGAGGGCACCCGGAGCACCGCCGTGCGGCCCGCGTCGAACCAGGCATCCCCATACCGCCGGGCGACCGGGGAATCGTCGACCTCCCACCCCTTGTGAGCCAGCGGGTCGAATCGCTCGACGGGCACATCGTCGGGGATCAGGATGGGTGCCGCATGATGCCTCCCGGGGAACTGCAGTCGCCCGGCCTGCACCAGCTTCTCGAGCAGGGCAGTGGCGTAGTGCTCGGCGGCATAGATCACCGGGCGGCCGGGTGAGGTCCAGCGCCCTCCGACCAGAGCGGCGCCGCCGGCGTCATAGACCGCGTGCCGCTTCTTGGTAATGCGGTAGACCACAGGCATTGGTGGGTGACTGCCGGCGGTCAGACCGGAAGGCTGTACTCGAGCTTCCAGAGCAGAGCTTCCACCCGGCGCGCGCCCAGCTCGCTGGCCGCCAGCTCCAGCGGCGCCTGGTTGTCGAGCTGGGGGTGAGGGGCCATCAGGAAGCGCCGAGCTGCTTCGGGCGATTCCCACACCTGCTCCGCCAGTGCAACCAGCCGAGCCACCCGTTCCAGCCGTTCGCTCTCCTCCGCGCTCAGGACCCCCTCGCGCTGACGCCGTTGCAGGGTGGAGCGCGGGGCGACCACGCGTTCGAGCCGCCCACGCTCCGCCTCAGGGAACCGCTCGGCCACGCGGACGAAACTGCGGTAGGGGAGGCCACTCCTGACCGCGGTATCGAGCTCGGCAACGGTGCGGATGGAGGTCTTGAGCAGGCGGCGCCCTCCCAAGCTTTCAACTACTTTCAGGACATGGGGATAGGGGTGCGACACAATACCCTCCTGAACGGACTTTGACCATCTGGGCTTAAATCTAAGCCCAAATGGGCAGAAGGGCCAGGTCTGGGTTCCGGCCTGGCGTGCCAAGCAAACGCCGGCCCATGCTGCGGCCGGCGTTGGTTCACGAATCGCTCTGTTTGCTATCTGCGGGGGCGGACCACGATCACCCGGTCGAAGCCAAACCCGAACCGGGGCCCAAATCCGTATCCCCAGCCGGGCCAACCATAGTAGCCGTAGCCGTAGTAGGGCCAGGGACTCATACTGCGCACGTATCTCGGCACGGGGGCGACAGTATACGTCGCTACATCGTAGTCGAAATGTTCTCCGCTGGCCTGCATTCGCTGCACAATGCCCCGCAGTTGGGATTCCGGATCAGCCTGGACATCCTTGAGGCCGCCACCTGACAGTGCGTCGGTATCCCAGTGACCGCCCTTGTCGAACTGATCGAACCGGAACGGGGTCTTGGAATAGGCGGCCAGTACGGTGCCATTGCCGGTGGTGTCGTCCGCCACGAAGGCTTCGCGGCCACCACGGCCCTTGAGCTCGTACTTCTTATCGCCCGTGATGCGCTGGTCATCGCTGGGATCGAGCGGGAAGAGCACTCGAACTCGACCGTCGACGTCGGCGCGCAATACCACCAGGTAGCCAGCCTGGGCGGTTTTGGCGTACACCTTGGCTCGGTCTCCCGTGGTGTAGTCACCGCCGGAATTGTACCAGACATGGACCGGCGGATCGTTGGCCTGGGTTTCGATGGCAACCGCTGGAAGGGGTTGGGCGTGTGATGCAAGCAGCAGCAAGGTTGTGAGCATATAGCGCTCCTTCGACTTCCTTTCTTTATGTCCTACTGAACACCTACCCCGAACGTTGGGTTCCACTGGCCGTACGGGTGCGCCAGGTAAGACGGATCAGGGTCCCAGATGTGAGCCGCTGGTCGGCTCCATGGATGAGGAGCGGGGACTGGAAGCCAAACCGGCCACCCAGGAGACGGGTG
>DATBKD010000083.1:0-6820 GCA_036556025.1 Gemmatimonadales bacterium
GGTCTGTTCATGCAGACGATCCCCTTCGTTGACCTGCACGCGCAGTATCGATCGATTCGTGATGAAGTCCGCGGCGCGATGGAGCAGGTGCTCGACAGCGCACAGTTCATTCTGGGCGAGGCCGTCGGGCGCTTCGAGCGCGACTTCGCCGCCTATCTCGGCGCCAAGCACGCGGTGGGGGTGGCCAGCGGTCTCGACGCCCTGCGCTTGGCTCTCGAGGCGGCCGGGATCGGCTCGGGGGACGAAGTGATCGTTCCGGCCAACACCTATATCGCAAGCGCGCTCGCCGTCTCGGCCACCGGGGCAACCCCGGTTCTCGTGGACTGCCGCGAAGACACGTACCAGATTGACCCCGAGCTGGTCGAGCGGGCGATCACACCTCGGACGAAGGCCGTCATGCCTGTCCATCTCTACGGTCAGGCGGCTGACATGACGTCCCTTCTCCGCATCGCGGATGCGTACGACCTCGATGTCATCGAGGATGCCGCCCAAGCCCACGGGGCGACGTTCGAAGGGCGGCTCTGCGGCACGATGGGTCGGGCAGGATGTTTCAGTTTCTATCCAGGGAAGAACCTGGGTGCATACGGCGACGCGGGGTGTGTGGTAACGAACGACGAAGAGATTGCCGATCACGTCCGTCGTCTCCGCAACTACGGCCAGCGTGTGAAGTATGAGCACCTCTGCCGGGGCATGAGTTCGCGGCTCGACTCCCTGCAGGCGGCGGTGCTAGCGGTAAAGCTCAAGCACCTCGATGCGTGGAACGCGCGACGAAAAGCGCACGCTGCCCGCTACTCACGGCTGCTCGAGGATCGGGGGGTCGTGACGCCGGCCCTCGATTCGCGCGCAACTCACGTGTTCCACCTGTATGTCGTTCGCACTCCCCGGCGTGACGAGTTGCAAGGATACCTCAGTACCCAGGGAATTCAGACGGGGATCCATTATCCGATCCCGATCCACCAGCAGAAAGCATACTCCGACCTCGCGTACTCGCCCGGCGCGTTTCCGGTGACCGAGCGGGTAGCCCAGCAGGTTCTCTCACTCCCTATGTTCCCGGAGCTTACCCCGCAGGACATCGACCGGGTCGTGGACGCGATCGTCAGTTTCGGGTAAGGCAGTCCCGGCATGCTCATCACCCCACCCTTCACAGGGCGCTGGCTGCGTGCGGCCGTGGATGTCACAAGCGTCACGCTGGCGCTGCACATCCTCGGGATACTTTTCACGGGTGGCTATACAGTCACGACATTCGGGATCACATTCACGGCGTGGAAAGTCACGCCTCCAGTCGTTCTGGTATCGGCTCTCGTGGTTCTACGGCTCGCGGTGAGACACCGTATTGCCTCGTCTGGGTCATTCTCCGTTTGGGGGGTCGTGGCGTTTGGGGGTCTGCTTCTGATCGTGTACTTGAGCAATGGCCGAACAATCTGGTCCGGCGACACCGTCGGAGCCAGGTACCTGCCTCTCAGTATCATCCGGGAAGGGAATTTCGATCTCGACGAGTTCCGGTTTCTCTACGCTGACGGCATTCCCTACTATGTCCGTTTCGTAAACGGGCACTTCGTCTCCGATTACCCCGTTGGGGCCGCTCTTCTTGCCGTTCCTTTCTATGTGCCCTCCGCGCTCGGGCGTGTGAGCGCTCACAGTTCCGTGGTCACTGAGTTGGAAAAGCTGTCTGCGGCAACGATGGTCGCGATATCGGCGGCCGTCCTCTATCTTGTGGCTCGCCAGGTCGTGAGCCATCGGATGGCCCTCCTGATCGCAACGATATATGCGCTGGGGACCAGCAGTCTGAGCGTGAGTAGCCAGGCCCTCTGGCAGCATAGCGCCAGCCAGCTCGCGCTCACGACCAGTCTGTACTGCTTCGTGCGAGGGCGCAAAGAGCCCCTCTGGGTGGCGCTCGCAGGACTTCCGCTGGCGTTTGCGGTCATCTCTCGGCCGCCAAACGCTCTGATTGCTGTTCCCTTGGCGGCCTATGTCTTGATCTACAACCGGAGGCAGATCTGGGGCTTTGTGCTTAGTGGTCTTTCGCCGATCCTCTTTCAACTCTGGTATAACGCGCGAATGTTCGGCAACCCTTTGCGGTCGCAGTTCCCTGTGCTCAGCCCCGAGGGCTGGACGACGCCGCTCCTGGAAGGCCTCGCAGGGGTTCTGCTAAGCCCAAGCCGTGGTCTGTTTGTCTACTCGCCGATCTTCGCGTTTGCCGTGATCGGGATCGGCCTTTCATGGCGGAGGAACGGGGACATCTTTCTCCGCTACTTGAGTGTTGGCGCGGTTTTGACCGTCTTGCTCTACAGCAAGCGGCATGAGTGGTGGGCCGGATTCACGTATGGGCCCCGCTTTCTGGCTGATCTCACCCCGATCTTGGCGTTGTCCCTCTATCCGGTGAGATGCCTCCTGATTCGTAGCTGGCCAGTGAAGGGTGCCTTCATTGTGCTGGCGATTCTTTCGATCGGCGCCCACTCACTCGGCGCCTTCTGGGACGATCTCAGCTGGCACGTGGATGTTGACGTCAATCGGGATCCGGCGCCTCTGTGGTGGTGGACGGATAACCAGCTCATCAACTCCGCAAGGGCAGTCGGCAAACGTGTAGTAGGCGCGCTGCTAGCTCTGATGGGCGTCAGTGTATCTCGGACAGGGGCGGTTGGGCCGTAGGGTGCGCGGGCCGAAAGACGGCGAAGCGCGTCTCGTCGTACAGCACCGTTCCCAGTTGGGGTCAGTGACAAGATTCAGTACTGGGAACGAGGCCCACTCGCCGAGCTCTCGTTCGCGCAGCGCAACCTGGACGAGCCCCGCGAAGGGCGACATACGCTGTTCGCAGCTATGTTCTTGCTGCAACTCGGCTGGGCCGAATCATTTTCCGTCTTGAGCACTCCCACCGCACCCGACTAGCAGCACCGCCTGACCGTGATGCGCGGCGAAGGCTGCCCGACATGGATATGCGCGCCGGAGGTCGAGCCGGGGATGGACCCCCAGGCCGCGATGAATGGGATGCCCGCGGTCCGCAGGTGCTCCATGAGTTCCCTGCCCTCCGCGCTATCGGGGTGCACGGCCACGTCGAGCGCATTGCGGTGGTCGAAGCCCATCCGATCGTGAAGGGCAGTCTGCCCGAAGGCACTGATCGGCAGGGCCTGGCCGAAGCGCGCCAGATAGAACTGCTGGAGGCGCGGGGTGTCCGCGGTCAGCGACCACGGCCCGGCTCCGTTGTAACGGGCCAGGCCCGGCGTCTCCTCGTACGAGCCCCGCGGTAGCGGCGTCAGCCGGGCCAGCGCCTCGGCCATGCGGGCCTCGCTGATCATGCGGTCAGCCTCCACGATCGCGCGCCGCGTGTCGTCCACGTTGCTTTGAGCATCGGCCTGGGCCTTCAGCCCCTGCTCGAACT
This sequence comes from Gemmatimonadales bacterium, assembly GCA_036556025.1. Lineage (GTDB taxonomy): Bacteria > Gemmatimonadota > Gemmatimonadetes > Gemmatimonadales > GWC2-71-9 > CAVVWJ01. Next base: position 3,377 of record DATBKD010000083.1, read on the forward strand.
CCCGCCTGGACAGGACCTCCCGCTCGAAGAGGTCCTGCCGGAGCTCGGCCAGCTCCATTCGTCTGGCCAGATCTCGCTCGTAGATCGGCAAGAGGCGCGCTAGCGCGTCCCTATAGTTGACCGTGGCCGCGATCACGTCCGAAGCGGCCTTCTCTAGCCGGATCGAGTTGGACCGCTGCCCCGCGACTGGCCCAGGAAGCAGGGCAACTGCTGCGATCAGGCTGAAAAATAGAGCTTTCCTCATTTGAGAGCGTGCAGTCCGCCGGTCGCTCGACACTTTTCGTCAGGCCTTCGTCGCTTTCCGGGTTCGAGCTCGCGGTCTCCTTCACCTATCTACCTGATCTCATGGACAAGATCAACCTGGCCTCTTGCTTGCTCGCTCGATTGCCCAGGACGATGAAATCTATACCGGATCCCGACAAGCATCAGTTGACTGGGCAGCCCGCCAAGCGGTGGTTGATCGTGGTCGCGCGCAACCAGCCGGATCTGTATGCCCACCTCGTCCAGGCATTCTCCCACGACAGGAAAGTTCAGGTAATCCTGGATCGACGAAAGGATGATTCCCGCAACTCCCCCCATGTCACCCATCGGCTCCGAACCCACGGGGCCGTGATCATCCGGCAGGCCCAGTAAAAGAAATACCCCCAAAAAGGTCCGATAGGTAGGATGGGTATCAGGATGGCGGTGAGAGTGCACGGACAGGATCGGCGACGGTTTCCTCGCATGCGGACGGTATGGCCCGTCATCTTGGAGTCCGCCGATGGCCGGGTCGGGGTGGGCCAGGTCATCGATGTGAGTCTCACCGGCATGCGGATCAGCACCGATCTCGATCTGGAGCCCGGCACTGCCCTGACGCTTCGAGTCACGCTGCCAAAGGATTCGGGCCGCCTCGAGGTACTCGTCAAGGTGGCCCGCCGCGACCCGCGCGGCTTCGGTGTTTCCTTCCTCACGCTGGCGGAAGGGGAAGCGGAGCGGATCGCTCCGTTCGTGGCTCCGGGTGACATCCGGCGCTGGGCCCGGCGCGTCGCAGTCAGCCTACCCGTGCGGATCGAGGTCGGCGCGCACGATGCCGAGGTCATCCACGCCCGTACAATGGACCTCAGCACCTCGGGGGCGCGGCTCACCATGGATGCGACCCTCTCGGTCGGGGACGTCGTCGTCGTCGAGCTGCCCGGCCCGGAGATCGGCGGGACTCTCCGCCTACCCGCTCTGGTCTGGGAGGCCTACACTGGCGGGTCGGTCGTGGTCTTCGCGAATCTGGCCCGGGCCGAGTATCTGAAGCTCCGCGACTACCTGAGTCACTTCGGATAGCCGCTGGTCCCTCCGGGGAAAATCTGGGTGACGGTCAGGGTGGTTTGCCCTGACAATTCTTGCACTTTTCTCCTGCCTGCCAGCCCCTATGTACTTGATTTAACTGGTTGATGACCAGTGGCACATGCGTTGCTCATAGGATGGCGATCCACAGATCTGCCCCAACCTGCGTTCGTGGAGGAACGATCGCCGGGGCTTTGCGATGGAGGGCGGATCAGGCGGGGGCTAGAATGAACTCCCGGTGCGCGAACTTCCGACACGAGGAGAGGGTGCGATGGACGATGCGCGGAACCCGCTGAGCAAGTGGGTCGACGAGATGCAGGGCGTGATCAAGATGATCACCGGCCTTATGGAGGACAGCGATCGCCACCGCGCCGTCGCCGAGTCCGCCCAGCGCGAGCACGCCGAGCTACGGGAGGAGATGGCCCGGCAGCAGGCCGAGATCGAGCGCCAGCGGGCGGCGACCGAGAGCGCCCTTCACGAGCGCGACGAGCTCCGGGCCGAGATCGAGCGCCAGCGGGCGGCGACCGAGAGCGCCCTTCGCGAGCGAGACGAGCTCCGGGCCGAGATCGCGACGTTGCATTCGGAGACCGACCGGTTGCGAAGCGAGCAGGTCGAGGCCGGCGAGACGGCCGCGAAGCTGCTGGGCGAGATGAAGGACCTTGTCAACCAGGTGGCGCACAAGTTCCAGGGCCCGTCCAAGGCCAGTCCGTTCGCTCGCGAGCCGCGGTCGCCCCAGCCCTGAGCCATCGCATGCCTCCCACCGCCGACGCGCCGAAAGCGGCGGATTCTCGCAGCGCCGCTGCGTTCGGCGAAGTTCGGGCGCTTCTTGATGGGCTCCTCGCGAGCCATCAGCACACGGTACAGCAGGAACGGCTACGCGCGTTCCGAGAGATGGCCGGAGAGGTGGCGCACGACTTCAACAATACCCTCTCCGGCATTCTGGCCCGTGCCCAGCTCCTGCTGGCGGACGTGCAGGATCCCGACGTGCGTCGCTCGCTACGGATGATCGAGCAGGTGGCGCTCGAGGGCGCATGGGTCGTCCGTCGCTTCCAGGACTTCAGCCGGGCGCGCCCCTCGCGTCCCTTCCAGCCCCTCGACCTGAACCAGCTCGTGGAAGAGATCGCGAGTTCCGCCCGCACGCGCTGGAGCCAGCAGGTCGCCGCGCGGGGCATTCCGGGCGAGGTCCGGTGCGAGACCGGCCCGGTGCCGGTCCTGGCGGGTGACGCGGCAGAGCTACGTCAGGTCTTCACCAGCATGGCCTTGAACGCGCTCGACGCCATGCCGGAGGGCGGGAACCTGACCTTCCGGACGGGCTACGAGCGCGGGCAGGCGTTCTGCCAGATCGCCGACACCGGCATCGGCATGACCGAGCAGATCCGCCTGCACATCTTCGATCCGTTCTTCACCACCAAGCGCGAGAAGGGCAAGGGCTTCGGGCTGAGCGGCGCGTACGCCATCGTTGACCGACACGGCGGGCAGATCACGGTCGAGAGCGAAGTCGGCAAAGGCACCGTGTTCACCGTCTGGCTCCCGGTGGCCTCCGAGGCCGCCGAGCCCCTCGCCACGCCCGCACGGCCCGCCGCCGCCCCCGTGGCCTCCCCTGCGCCGAAGCCCGCCTCGGGAGCGAAGATTCTCGTGGTGGACGATTCCGAAGAGGTCCGCGAGGTGCTGCGCGAACTGCTGAGCCGCCACGGCTACACGGTCGTGACCGCGCCGGACGGCGAGTCGGGGCTCGTCGAGCTGCAGAGCCGCACCTTCGATCTCGCGATGGTGGACCTGGGCCTGCCCGGTATCTCGGGACTCGACGTCGCCCATCGCTTGAAAGAGCGGTGGCCGGCCACGCGCGTGGCCCTCATGACGGGTTATGGCGACCGGCTGGGACCTGAGGACGCCACCTCCACCGGTGTCGACTTTGTCCTGGCCAAGCCTTTTTCCCTCGACCAGCTACGCTCCGTCGTCGATCACGCCCTGGCGAATAGCCAGGGCGGACACGCCTGACTGCAACCGCACATCGGTTCCGGCAGATTGCTGCTTGCCCGCTTACCCCGCTCCGGTCCACAGGCCGGGCCGCTCACGACCGACCCATTCCGGGTTGTGCCCACGACCGGACTTGTCCGAGATGTCCCCGGG
>DATBKD010000084.1:0-9405 GCA_036556025.1 Gemmatimonadales bacterium
CGACTCCGTGGGGTCGGCCACAGGAAAACGGCGTCCGTTCCTCTGCGTTTGCACTCCAGCAAGCAGGCCGACAGCAGGGCAGAGCCGAGCCCGGCTGACCGGTGAGAGGGTATCACATAGAAGCTGGTGACGTACCCGTGGCACTCGGACTCGCCCACCGGATTGGGCAGCTTCTCGACGATCTGAAGCCAGATGGTACCCACCAGGACTTCTCCCTCGGCGGCAACCCAGCAGCGCCAAGCCGCGGTTCGGGTCAACCGCTCGGCCATCCATTGTTCGCAGCGTCGAAGGAAGCTGGCCTCTGATTCCGCACTGGCATCGAGCTCGGTGCGGAACGTGTATCGAAGCCGGGCCAGTGCCGGAGCGTCGCCGGGTACAGCAGACCGCACGGAAACGGCGACAGAGTCGCGGCTCATTCAAGTTCCCTCAGGAGCGCCCCGAGATCGAGCGGCCTGGTCACCATGGCGAGGCCTCCCTCTGGAGACCGGGGCCAATCTTCCCGGGGGCGGTCGCGATAGAGCTCCACCCCGTTCCCGTCGGGGTCTCGCAGATACAGCGCCTCACTGACTCCATGGTCGGAGGCGCCATCCAGACTCAGTCCGGCGCGTTGCAGTCGACGGAGCGCATCGGCCAGGGTACGGCGATCAGGGTATCGGATCGCCAGGTGATACAGGCCGGTGCGGCCGGGCGGTGGTGGCGCTCCTCCTTTGCTCTGCCAGGTATTCAGGCCAATGTGGTGGTGATATCCACCTGCCGCCAGGAACGCCGCCTCCGATCCCAGACGCTGAGTCAACTCGAAGCCGAGGACTCCGCAATAGAAGCCGAGTGCGCGGTCCAGGTCCGCGACCTTGAGATGCACATGACCGACGTCGACGCGGGGATCAATAGGGTTGGTCAAGTGCTCCACCAGGGCAGCAGGTCGGCATCCGCGCAGCATGTACCACAGCTCGGCGCCGGCCGCAATGGCGAACCCGAACCCACCAGCCGCCTGCGATGAGCACCCGCGAGCCGCTCCAGCTCATTCTCCATTGGCTTCAACGATGACTGCGGTTCCATAGCAGAGCACCTCGGTGACTCCGGACATGATTTCCGTGGCATCGTAGCGGATGCCCAGCACAGCGTTGGCCCCTATTCGCTGGGCGTGGGCCATCAGGATGTCGAAGGCCTCGGCGCGAGCCCGCTCACAGAGCGTGGTCAACATCGAGATGTGGCCGCCGAACAAGGTCTCCACCTTGGCTCCAATGGTCCCGATGAGCGAGCGGGAGCGCACCGTGACCCCGCGTACCAGGCCGAGGGAATGGACGACATGGTAGCCTGGCAGTTCGAAGCTGGTGGACGTCATCTCTTCGTCCATGCGATCTCCTGGGTTGGGCCAAGGCCGAAGAGATGATCTGGTCAGAGCTCCCGTCGTGGAGCGCTGCCGCTGGCCTTGGAGGCGATCCAGTGGAGCAGAATGAAGGCCGGCACCACGTACGGAAAGACCCCGTAAAGGGTGTCGGTCACCGAGTGCGACTGCCGGTCCGGCTCACGATTGCCTCCGAGATTGAAGCCCGCGGATCATGAGCGGGGCACCTCGTGATCGGTCAGGATCGGCAGATAGGGTACCCATGGGCCGACGGCTTCGCGGTACTGCTTCGCCATGACTCGCGAAACCTGGGCGACGTGGCCCAAGTCGTGGACCACCCAGGCCGCGAGCAGTTGGTCGAGCGTGACCTTCCCGAGACCCGGATGCGCGCCGGGCAGATTCAGCTGGGCAGAGGTGAGATTCCACGATCTCAACAACTCCAGGTTGGCGGCGCGCAGACTGGCGAACTCGTCCAGCAGGGAACCCAGCGTACGTCCGACATTCCGCCTCTGATGCCGGAAGCGGTCATAGGGCTCGAATCGGGGGTCCGGCCCACGGGCAAGAATGATCCGGGCCCGCGGAATCCAGTCGGTCTCTTCGCCATCGATCAGATGGCCTACCACATCGAATGGGCTGAACGTGTCAGGGCCTTCGGACGCTCGAGTCCAGGGCTCGCTCAGCCCATCGAGCAGGGCCCGGAGAGTGGCCGGCGTGCGCGCCAGCACCGCAATACCTGATTGGAGGTCAAACTTCACTCGCACCTCTTCAACGGAGAAAGTATTGGACGGTGGAGACGACTCGCACCGTCTTGTGCAGCTGAGACTCCTCGCTCACTCCCGGAGCCTGATCTCTCGGCAGGATCACGAAGATCCCTTGGCTTGCCTGCCGGATCCCGCCCAGGTTGCTACGTGAATCTCGCGCGAATTGTTCCGCGGCGGCGCGCGCGTTGGCGGTCGCGGCGGCGATCATCGTGGGCTTGAGCTGGTTGAGCCGGGTGAACACGAACGTCGGCCCGCCGATGCCGAACTCGCCACTGGAGGAGAGCACCACTCCGGCCGCCACCAGCTGGCTCACTCGCTGACTCGCCGCCAGGACCGCATTGGGGTCCGGCGAGCGCACGATCAGAGTTTGCTGGATCACGTAGCGCGGGCCGGTGCGCTCGGTCTGGAAGCGGTTGGCGAAGGCGTCGGAAACCTCCAGCCCCTGGAGCTGCACGCCGGCGGTATCGATCCGATGACGGCCCAGAAAGGCAAAGACTTCCTGCGACTCTCGGCTGATCTCCGTCTGGGTGGCTCTGAGGTCGTTTCCCGTCGCGACGAACCGCAAGGGCCAGAGTGCCAGATCCGCCACCACCTCCTGCTCGGCCAGACCCTTCACCTCGACGTAGGGCTCGGCGGCCCGGCCCCGCGCGAAGCCGCGGCCGATGAGACCGCCGCCCAGCGCGAGGCCTAAGGCCAGGACCACTGCCGAAGCGGACGGGCTCAACCGCATCAATGGCGCTCCTCCCGTTTGACGGCGGATGGGTAGCGATTCCACAGGAACCGAACTACGCTCCCAGTAGGAGGCAACCCAGCATGCAGATCCAGCACGATCTCGACACCCACCGCTTTACCGCCGAGGTGGACTCGGGGACCGCGGTTTTGTCTTACGCGCCCGCCGGCAAAGAGGCGCTCGACTTGTTCAGTACCTACGTGCCGCCGGCGGATCGGGGGCGCAATATCGCTGCTCAATTGGTCGAGGCGGCATTGGCCTACGCCCGCGCCCAGGGCTTTCGGGTGATTCCGACGTGCTGGTACGTGGATCTGTGGATCCAGAGGCACCCAGAGCATGCGGATTTGTTGGCGGAGTGAGGGGCCTCGATACATCAGGTACGAGGAGGCCTCACCGCCCCAGCTCGCGGGAGCGGATGTCTATGGCGTCCTTGGCCGTTTTCAGGTCGACGCCGTGCTGCGCCCGGTACAGCTTGATCGCTTCGATCTTCCGCCCGGCTTTCAGCAATCCGTCGATGTCGGCTGGCAGCTTTTGCGTGCTGCTTCCCTCTCTCCACTCGCCCCGACGGCTCAGCAATCCCAGCAGGACCACGACGGCTACGCCGGCCACCCAGTACCAGACCATGATCTGCCTCCACCGCGGCAAAGAAGCGAATGTCGTTACCGGACTGTGGCATGGCAGCCCACCGGTCCAGGTAATATGATGGAACAGCACACCTACTCAGGAGTCACCATGACCGCCAAGGCGCCCGCCTCCATGGCCGGCAAGGCCGAGACCAACGGGCCGTTCTTGGGGCGAGAACCAGTTCGCGGCTACAACGCGCCGGGTCAGTAGCCGGTGTTGTGGAAGGCCCGGATCCGACTCTCCAGATCGGCAGGGTAGGTCCGCATGATCTGCCCGGTTGGTGTTACGTAGATCTGGACGTTGGGCGCGCCCGGGATGAGCGTTGGTCCGAAGGCAAAGAGCCAGGCACGAGGATGGCCAGGGAACTGACGAGCCCCCCGCCACAGCAAGGTGGTCGACTGAGTGCCCATCTGCGGCGGAGGGGCGCCGAGCAGCTGGCCCACGCTGGTGTAGGCCGCGGCCCAGGAGGCTCCCACCACAATCGCGCACGCCAGCGCGAGCATGCAGACCAGCCAGAATAAGCGAGCCATAAGCCCCCCAAGGTGGGCCGCCTACGGCGAACGCCACGAACTATGGCAGCCGATCGGCCAGCAAGAGAACGAACCAGTGATTCGGGACGGGATCGCGGTACGCTGAAATGTAAGCGGCGGCCTCGCTGAGGCTGCGTTGGGCAAAGGCATCGAACGGCTCGCCATGGGCTGGTTCCGCGTGCCAGTTGTCGCGGGTCGGCCGCGGGAGATCTCCCTCCAATCGAATGACGTCGCCCCCCAGGACCGCAACTCCCCGGCCGCGCAGCTGCTGGATGAGCTCGAGGGCCGCCCGGCTGGACCAAGCTGCCTGGGGGCGGCCGCTAGGTGACACCAGGCGAGCCTGGGTGACCAGATCGGCGGGGAGGTTAAGGTCGCGGAGAGGATCGATCATGCGAGCCTGGCCGGCGCACTCGAAGCCGCTGAAGGATCCTCCAGCGGAATACCCGCGGCGCACAGCGGACATTCCGCGGGCACCCAGAGGTCAAAATCCATTCGTGAGACCACGTTCAGTGGCAGGCCCTCGGACTGGAAATGTCGCTCGGCGGCACTTCCCAGAAGCAGGAGCGCTCCGACGACCACCGGGTGCGCACCACACGCCTGCAATGCCGCGTAGCTGCCTCGGACTGCCGATCCAGCGCTGATGACGTCGTCCACGATCGCAATACGCCTTCCGGACACGCGGTTCTGGAGGGTGGCCGGAAGGCCGTAGTGAGCTCGGTAGAGCTCGCCTGACTCCGATGGGATGACGCGCTGGGTGAAGAAGAAATCCAGGTTCAGGCTCCCGGCCAGCTCTTGAGCCAGGAAGGCCCCTCCGACGAGCGGGCCGCACACCCCGGCGATGTCCTGGTCCCGGAGACTCGCGGCCAGCTGGGCGACGAGCGGGCGGAGCTTGACGGGCTGGACGAAGAGAGTATCGAGCTCCAGCCAGAGTTCCGCGTGATGTCCGGACTCAAGCCGAAAGTGGCCTCGTCGAGCCGCCACCAGATCGAGCAAGTCGTGTTCCACGGTCATGCCGCGTCGTCCCTCAGAAGCTCCAACACCCCGTGCCTCGGCGCATAGCCCAGGAGCTGCTTGGCGGAGTCGATGGTATAGACTCGATCGATGCGCGGAGGCAAAGGCCACCGGCGCCGCTCGAATGCGGCGCGAAGTCCCGGAACCCGACGCTCGACCACCGACCACGGATCCACGGCCAACGCATCGACATCCTCGGGAACGAAGGGCGTCTGAGCCGAGATGTTCAAGAGAACGCTGCCTGTGAGAGGGATGAGGGCTCCCCGTGCATGAGCCTCCGCCACATCCTCCCGGGCGACCCCTCGGAACATCCGATAGAAGGCCACCAGATGCGGTGGCTCCGGAAAGCAGCGAGACACCCGGAGGGTTACGGTGCTCACCGTGTTGCTGGCGCCCGCTCGACAGCTCTCCTCCGCCGCCAGCTTGGTGCGGTCATAGATGTCTTCGGGGTTGGGCGCGAGCGCTTCGGTGACCCACACGGTGCCTCCTCCGGCCCGGGTGGTACAACCATACACCGATGTGGTGCTGGTCAGGACGAAGCGAGTGACGCCGTGATCCTTCGCCAGCTCGAGCAGCGTCCTGGTCGCCTCCACGTTGGTACGATGAAACTCGTGCGGGCTTACGCTGGTCACGTGAGGGGCGTGCAGAGCGGCTGTGTGCACGACGGCATTCACTTTCCGGAGCGCCGCGTGCGCGACAGCCCGGTCAGCGATGTCGCCGACGTGGGTCGTACGCGGTCCAGGCTTCAGGTCGACGCCGACGACCTCGGCCTCTCGAGCGAGCCGGGCCGCCACCGCGGACCCGATGTGTCCGGAGCTACCGGTGACCAGGATGCGCATGGAGTGGTATGTCCATCGGACGGCCCGGCGCGGGCCAGCGCAGACGGTGGGACTCACCGGCGCGGCTGAAGGCCTCCTCGATGTCGGTGCGAGACTGGGAGAAGTGCTGCCAACCCTCGAAGTGCAACGGAACGATAGTGGCCTCTGGCAACGCGTGCGCCGCTTCAACTGCCTCGGCAGCCGTGAGAGTCAGATGCCATGGACCGGCTGCCGCGATCTGCGCGGCCCCCATGAAGAGCAACGCGACGCCGATGGTGAATCGTCGCCCCACCTCGACCAGGTCCTCGAACCAGACGGTATCGCCGGAGACGTACACCGAGCTCCCAGGCTCGGTGCTCGGGGACAGGACGAAACCGACCACCGGCCCTCGGTCGGCATGCGCGGGACCGTGACGAGCGGGAGTTGCCGTCACCCGGAGCGCGCCCCGTTGCGGGGCTGGAAGATCGAGGCTCTCCCATGGTACCAGCCCAATTGCGTGCGAGCCGAGCCGGGCGGCTCCGATTGTTGTCGTGAGCACGCGCGGCGCGCGATCGAGCAAGCGGCGACCGGCAGCATCCAGATTGTCGAAGTGGTGATCGTGGCTCAGCAGCACCGCGTCCACCGTGCCTACCTGGTCGGGCCTGAGCGCCGGTCCCTGTGTCTTCCGCAGCGTGTACGAAAGCGTGGGATACTCCGAGCCGCTGGGATCAAACGTGGGATCGGTCAGGAACCGGAGCCCTTCCCATTCGAGCAGCGCAGTGGGTCCGCCGATGTAGGTGATGCGAAGGCCGCCGCCGTGAATCGCCATCATCTGAAAGTAGCACTGTGACCTTTGTCACCGACGCCATCCGCCAGCCGCCAGTACTCTCGCCGAAGAGCCGGATCCCTCTCAACGCTTGGAGGCGGACGATGGCCCTGCCCTATGCCTCACCACCGCGGCGGCGTTACCAGCCCGTTACGGCCTATGCCTTGGCCGAGAAAATCAAGCGCAACGGAATCGAGTTAGCGGCAATCGAGGGTCCCTGGCGGGTCGCGGGAAGAACCCTGCAGCGTCCCGGCCGGAACCGTCTCAACCTTATCCCCCTGGTGACCAACGGACGAATCGAGCTCATGGTTGACACCATGCAGCATGCGGCGGATCTCTCCGGCTTTCTCAACTGGTGCGGGGTGGAGAATTTGAACCCGGTCGCCGATTTGACACCTCCACCCGACGAGAGCCTTCGGATGCACTGACCGGAACGCCGAGCTCTCCTATCGCTTTCGTTCCGCCGCTCGTCGAAGGGCCCGAAACATTCGGGCGAGATCTTCCAACTGATGATTGGCGTTCAGGCCGCTGGGGTTGGGAAGGACCCAGAGGCCTGCCCCCGCGATCCCCTCCGGCTGACGTCCGGTCATTGCATCAGGCCGCGCGAACGCAGTCCGGTATGCCCCGATACCCACCACCGCAACCCACCTCGGCGAAAACCTGCGGACCTTTCGCACCAACCGGCGGCGGCCGGCGCGCAGCTCCGTCGGGGTGAGCTCCGCGGCTGAGGCAGTCGCGCGCGCCACGAGGTTGGTGATGCCGAGCCCGCAGTCGAGCAGCCGCTCTTCTTCCCAGGGATGCAGCGGTCGCGCTGTAAAGCCGGCAGCGTGCAGCGCCGGCCAGAAACGATTACCGGGGCGGGCGAAATGATGCCGGGTGGCGGCGGAATAGAGACCCGGGTTGATCCCACAGAAGAGGATGCTGAGCCCGGGTCGGATCAGATCGGGAACGGTGCGGCCTGCTGCTCTGGCGAGCTCTGCCCTAGTCGGTCGCTCCAAGCGCCTCGCCCCCGGGCGGCTCGGCGAGGGGGGCCGCGAGAAGCTCCAGGCCATCGTGCACCGTGCCGTCCGGTGCCGCAGCTGCTTGAAGCGCGTGTAGGAGGAATGGCGCGAGAGCAGCGCAATGTTCCGCGGTCAATCCATGGAGCCGGGGCTCCTGCCGGCCCAGCTGCTCAAGTATGCCGGCCAGCTTCGTGGTGAGATGTTCCTCGGTCGCGGCGTTCCACTGCGCGAGAAACTCACGAGTGTCCCTTGGCCGCCTCTCCGGCTGTTCTACCATGGCCCCCCCGGTGCCTCCTCGTGTCTACCCCTCGAGCTCGCCCACATGCGAGATAATGCGTCCCACCAGCCCATAGCGGACCGCGGCGTCGGCACTCAGCCAGAAATTCCGGTGAGTGTCCTCTTCGATCCGCTCGAGCGGCTGGCCGGTCTCCCGTGCCAGGATGCGGTTGACTCGATCGCGCATCTGGAGGATCTCTCTGGCCTCGATTTCGATATCGCTGGCACTGCCACCGGCGCCACCGGCCGGCTGATGCAGCAGGAAACGGGTATTCGGCAGGCAGAAGCGCTGATCCCGGGGAACGGCCACGTAGATCAGTGCTCCCGCGCTCGCCACCCACCCGGTCCCGATCATCCGAACTCGCGGCCTGATGAATCGCACCAGATCGTGGATGGTATCGCCAGCCTCGACATGACCGCCCTGGGAATTGATGAAGACCGTGATGTCTCCATCGGAGTCCGCGGCCAGGGCGAGGAGCTGGCTGGCCACGCCGGCGGCCAACTGCTGGGTAATCTCGCCGCTGATAATCACCGTTCGGGCGCGGAGGAGGCGTTCGGCGAGCGGATCGTGCGAGGCCAGCGGCAGGTTGTCAGGCGTGTGATCGCGAAACATGAGCTCCCCGTAGGGTTGAGTGCTAGTGAACAGTAACCCCGAACTCTCGGCGAGAGGCGCCAACTGAACCAGCCTGCATCTCTCGCCACCCTGCCCTGCAGTCTGCAGCACTCCGAACCGGCCGCACGCTGCAGTTTGCGGCGCTGAAAATTTGTCTCATTGCGCGAGCTGTCGTTCTCCTAGACAGCGTCAAAGATCTCGGAATTGTCCGCTGCTCCGCCCCGCCGCATAGTAGATCAGCGTTACCGCTCGAATCCCGGCAATGAGGAGCGCAGATCGATGGCCCGACAGTTTGTCGCGCTGAATGGACGAATCTGGTTGATACGGCCCCGTCCGGAAGTCCGCAAGAACGAGGTCGGCAGCCACGTCACCCTGGAGCTGGTTACCGATAACGAGACCCGGGTGGTGAGCTGTCGCCGAGATGAGTGGGAGACCCCGGAGCCTGATCTCGCTGCTCTCCTGGCCCGATCGGTCACCAGCGGAGCCTCCCACAGCATAGCGGTCCCCGGCCGGGATCCGGAGACTTTGGGCTAAAGGCGGCTCCACCCGGTTGCGTCTCCAACGCGTCGGGGTTTCCTTCCTGCCGCGCCCGAACGGCATGGTGCGGTGTCCTCGCAACGGAAGGGGTGGGTGGTTTGGCTCAGCTTGTTGCAGCTACATGAGTTGCGCGGCATCCTCCCGGTAGATTCCTGCACCAGCTGGTGGCGCGGATCCTGCGTCCCGGCCTCCACAACGTAAGTCTCAGTCTGTCAGGCAGTTCCGAGTTAACCGGGGCTGTGACTGACGCGTTGGCTTTGCCGTTGCCCCACTCTGACCCAGGAGCGGAATGAGGCTGTCGAGGGGTGCCGCGTTCGGCTGGGCTGCCGCGGGGGTGGTTACCCTGGGCTGCGG
>DATBKD010000085.1:0-139971 GCA_036556025.1 Gemmatimonadales bacterium
ATCGCGCGATGTGCGCACCGTGCCTGACGAGTTCCGACGCCTTGCTGAACGAGAGCTTTGAGCGGTACTGTATTGTCATGCGGCCCCTCCGGTATTCCATCAACGTCACCTTGGACGGGTGCTGCGATCATCGTGCAATGATCGCGGACGAAGACTTGCATCGTCACGCGATGGAGAACATCGCCCAGGCCGATGCCCTCCTCTTCGGCCGGGTGACGTACGAAATGATGGAGGCCGCGTGGCGGCTGGCGACGCGGACGGCGGTGATGCCTGACTGGACGGAACCCTTCGCCCGGACGATCGACGCGGCCAAGAAGTACGTCGTGTCGAGCACCCTGGACCGGGTCGATTGGAACGCGCAGCTCGTGCGCGGGGATCTGGGGAAGGCCATTCAAGAACTCAAGCGGGAGTCGGGCAAGGGACTGTTCACGGGTGGCGTGAAGCTCCCGATGGCGTTGGCGGAGCTGGGATTGATCGACGAGTACGAGTTCGTGGTGCAGCCCAGGCTAGTGGGGCACGGGCCGACATTGTTCGCGGGGCTATCGAAGCTGGTCGACTTGAAGCTCGTGAGCCGCCTGGAGTTCGGCTCGGGGGCGGTGGCGATGCGGTATGAGCCGAGAAGGTAGCCCCAGGTCGCGCTTTCTCCGCTGGTTCCAGGAGCCCCTGACTGACGAACTCTAGGCCGGAGCCTGGCAGGAGGCAGCATGCGCCGTACCAATCTCAGCCTGATCTACGTGGCAGCCTACCTTCTCGTGTCGGGCATCTTTCTCGTGCTCGCTCCTGGTCTTGCGCTGCAACTCCTGCTCAGCACGGGAGACTACGGTGAGATCTTCCCCCGACTCGGCGGCCTGCTGCTACTTGGCCTGGGGATCCTAGTGGCCCAGATCGTTCGGTACCGCATAACGGCCCTGTACCCGACAACCCTCGCCGTGCGAGTGGTCTTCTGCCTCGGCTTCGTGGTGTTCTACTTCCAGAGTCGCGATCCGCTCTTTCTCGTCTTGCTTGGGGTGGTTGGCATCGGCGTGGTGGCGACCAGTATCTCCTATGCGCTCGATAGCCAGGAACGCGATCGATCAGGAACGTAAGAGTCTCAGATCGTTTGCAGCTGATGTGCAAGACGTTAGATGGCGCGTCCTGGGTGGCCAGGCGTGCCGAACCACGTCGTGAGCGCGTCCGTCAGCCCCTGCGGGGTTTCCTCGCCGACCCAGGCGACATAGCCGTCGGGGCGGATCAACACCGCGGCGGGCGCAGCGACTTCGCCGAGCACCGGAAGCTCCCACGTGCCGGCGTACTTCGCGTCCACGTACTGCACCCGGTCTGACCAGGGCGCGATGTCGATCGCGTGCGGTGCGCCGAGATTGAGCAGCACCGGCCGAGCCTGGTGAAGGAAACTGAAGACGCGCCGCGGGCCGGTGGTTGTGACCAGGTCGAGATCGGGCATGCGACGCCCCACCAGCGGATGCCCCGCGCCCCCCTGCCCCAGGTCGTACCGAATGTCCAGGCCGGACATCATCCCGGCGATGCGCTTGCGCGGCTCCTCCATCTTGAGGAGGTCGCCCACGATGTCGCGCAAGGCCAATGTACGATCGTCCTCCCGCCGCAGCGCGACCTGCGCCATCGTTGTCCTGAGCACTCGCGCACCCACCGGGTGACGCTCGGCGTGATAGGTGTCGAGCAGGCTGTCCGGTGACGTGCCCTTGATCACCTGCCCCAGCTTCCATCCCAGGTTCACCGCGTCCTGCACCCCGGTGCCGAGTCCCATCCCGCCGATCGGCGAGTGCACGTGGGCGGCGTCGCCGGCGAGCAACACCCGTCCACTCCGATACGTCGCGGCCTGCCGCGTCATGTCGGTGAACCGGGAGATCCAGGTTGGACTGTGGACGCCGTAGTCGGTGCCGCACACGGCGATGAGCAGCTCCTTGAGATCGCGCAGCGTGGGCTCAGTGGTTGCACTAGCGTTCGGTTCGGTGACCATGACGCCGATGGGGCCGACATCCTTATATATGATGTCGCCGCCTTGGATCTCGTACTCCGACCGGCCGAAGGCATACATGCCGGCGGGAGAACGATGCACCCCGTACGGCGGCTTCTCCGTCATCTCCACCTCCGCGAGGATGCTGCTCGTCGTCGGATCCCAACCCGGGAAGTCGATCCCCGCGACCTTGCGTATGAGGCTGCGTCCACCGTCGCATCCCACGAGATAGTGCGCCTGCAATGACCGACCGTCGGCGAGGGCGACGTCGACACCGGCGTCGTGCTGCACGAATCCCGTGATGTCGCGGCCGTAGAGGATCGGCACCTCGAGCTCGGTGACCCAGCCGGCGAGGATGCGCTCGATGTGCTTCTGTCGCAGCGCAAGCCCATAGTTATGGCGGGTCGGGAAGTCGCGGATGTCCAAGCGGGTGCCGGCGAAGCCCGTGACCTGGGCGGTTTGTCCCGCCGACAGGAATCGGTCCGCGATGCCGCGTTGGTCGAGGACTTCGATGGTGCGCGAGGAGATTCCCAGGGCACGCGCGCCGGACAGTTCCTGATTGGGCCGGCGCTCGACGACGGCGACGTCCACTCCCGCCAGCGCCAATTCGCCTGCGAGCATGAGCCCCGTCGGTCCGCCCCCCGCGATCACGACCGAATGCTCGGTCATCGCCACTCCTGGTCAGACGGAGGCGCGAAGTATCACCTCGCGCGAGGGCCTGGTCGCAAGCCTCCGGGTCGTCGATATATATCGGTGGATCCCCAGCTCTGCACCCTCTCGGCGCCCGTAGCGGGGAGCCGATGCAGCGCCGACGCCGAGAGCCGCCGCGGCCGCGTTCGCCGAGCGATGGCGCACTGTCGCGGACTATCTCAGTTAGGGCAAGGAGCATCCCACAATCCGCGTGCGCGCCCCCAGGATCGAGCGGGTGCGGCAGCACCGGGAACATTTGGGCACGGACGTCGACCGCGCTCAGGAGATGTACCACGACGATGCGGTGCTGGAATTTCCCCAATCAGACGAAAGCTCTTCAGGCTGCGACGGCTCAGGCCACGGGTGAAACCCCCGCGGGCTCACCGACGTAGCTACTCCCGCTGTCCAACTTCCACTAACTCGAACTACTAATGAATGTTCGCTACCTAGGTGTTGCTCCCGCCTTGGCCATCGCCTTCCCTTCCGTGGCCGTGCTCTGCGGCGCCCAAACAGTCCCTGAGGCACGAGCGATCATAGGGGACGCTCGGAAGATCGTCTCGACCCAAGGCGTGGAAGAGCTGCTGGAGGTCCCCATAGGCGGGGCCAGACAATGGATCTCGGTACGAGGCCGCGACCGAAGCAATCCGATCCTGCTCATGATCCACGGCGGCCCCGCCTCGCCCGAAATGCCCACCAGCTGGTCCTTCCAGGATGGGTGGGAAGACTATTTCACCGTGGTACAGTGGGATCAACGCGGGGCCGGAAAGACGTATAACGCCAATCCGCCCGCGGTCATCCGGGCGACCCTTTCGCTCGACCGGATTGTCGAGGACGCGGTGGAGGTCATCCGCTACCTCGAGCGTCGCTACTCCAAGGACCGGGTTTTCGTGCTCGCGCATTCCTGGGGCAGCCTTGTCGGGCTCCGGCTGGCACACGAGCATCCCGAGCTGCTCTACGCCTATGTCGGAATGGGGCAGGTGATAAGCGGTCAGGAGAATGAACGCGTGGGATACGCACGCACTCTGCGGGCCGCCCAAAAGGCCGGAAATGCCAAGGCGATCGCCGAGCTGCAAGCGATTGCCCCGTATCCGGAGGGGGACGGCTCGCTCCCGCTTGCCAAGCTCACTCTGGAACGCAAGTGGTCCAACTATTTCGGCGGACTGGTGCATGGACGGCAGGGAATCTCGCACTACCTCAATCTGGCGGAGCTCTCGCCGGAGTATTCACCCGCCGACGTGGCAGCCATTGACCGGGGCTCGCGGCTTTCCCTCGAGCCTCTGATGGGCGACTTCGCCAGGTTCGACTTCAGCAACGTCACTCAATTCCAGGTCCCGGTCGTCATCTTCGCCGGACGCTTCGACACGACCTCGCCCTCCCAGGTCACCGCTGGGTGGCTCGCGCGGGTCCGGGCTCCGCGCAAGCAGTTCGTCTGGTTCGAGCATTCCGCCCACATGATGATGGTCGAAGAACCCGGGCGGATGCTGGTGCACCTGGTACAGGACGTGCTTCCATTGGTCAGCGGAGAGGATACCAAGTGAGCCTCGATGCTCAGCTTTCAGGGCGGTACCATTCCGGGAGATGGTCCTGCCGCGCGCTCGATGTCCGGGACGAGGGACCGGTCCAGCTCCCTTACCAGTGGGACGGTTGTCCGGGAGGTTTACGGTCAATCCTCGAAGCGGGTTAAGGTTGCCCGGCCTACCCCCATCGGCCCCGGCAACAGACCGAGGCCAGGCTGGGCGACCTGATTTCCACCCTAGCGTAACGGCGCGTCCCGATAGGACGCCGCCTTCTCCGGCTTCCCCCATCCTTGGTACAGCTTGGCGAGCTGATCCCGCGACATCTTGACCATCCCGTTGCCGCCGGCATTCGGTCCGGCCAGGCTGTCGCGAATGGCGAGGGCCTTGAGCGCGTAGGGCTCCGCGTGGGCGAACCGGCCCTGATCGATGAGCACATCCGCCAGCCCTCCGATCAGCGTCGCGTACGCCTCAGGCGACAGGGCCCCGGTCCGATCGGCCCGCGCCAGGGCATCCCGCATCGTGGCCTCGCCCTGGTCCCGCCTGCCGAGCAAGCTCTGGGTCCGGCCGAGCACGGAGAGAGTCACGATGGCGTCGCGATGGTCGGGACCCAACGCGCGGCGGAGCCTGCGGGCCGCGTCCTGATAGAGCGGCTCGGCGGCCGCGAAGTCGCCCTTCTTCCGGTGGACGGTGGCCGTATTGGCGATGGTGCGGGCGATCGCGGGATCGTCCGGCGTCAGCATCTCCTGCCGCATCGCCAGCACCTGGCGCAGCAGTCCGATCGTGATGTCGAATCGACCCTCGACGTAGTACGCGTTGCCGAGATTCTCGAGGTCGGCGGCGAGCTGCGGGTGCTTCGTTCCGTAGATCACCGTGTCCAGCACCACGGCCTCGTTGAAGATGGTCTGGGCTTCCCTGGAGTCGCCCTGCAGCAGCCGGGCGAGGCCGAGATCGTTGAGGATCGAGGCGGTGTAGACGGTTTGCGCCGCACCCAGTTCCCGCGCCATCCGCAGAGCAGGCCGGAGATAGCTCTCTGACTTCTGATGGTCGCCGAGCGTCGCCTGCGCCTCGGCCTTGCGCCGCAGTGCGTCGGCCACGGCGAGATGCCGCTCACCGTGAATGCGCCGCTGCAGGGCGAGCAGCTCGGTCGCGAGCGAGTCCATCCGCCGGCCGTCAGCCTGGTCGAACATCACCTGCACCAGGTTGGTGAGGGTGGCGGCGACGAGCGTGTCGTCGGGTCCGCGCAGCTTCCGCCGGATGGCGAGCGCGCGTTCGATGGCCGGCCCCGCCGAGTCGAAGCGTCCGAGCGCGATATAGAGATTGCCCAGGTCGGCGAGGCTCTGCGCCGTCTCCTCGCTCTCCTCCCCCGAGCTCCGGATGGCAGCGCCCACGCTGGCGCGGATCAGTGGCTCCGCGTCCTTGACCCGCCCGAGACCGATGTAGGCATTGCCGATCGTCCGCTTGATCGAGGTGACGATTTCCGGCTGCCCCTTGAAGGCCGAATCGACCTTGCGGGCACCGGCGTCGAGCGCCTCGACGACCGTCGTCTGCCGGGCTCCGCCCTGCCAGGGGTCGGCCGACCGCAGCATGTCCGCCAGGAAGGCGTTGATGGACTGCGCCTTGGCGCCTTCCAGCTCGGCCCGGTTTCGTTCCCGGGCAATGCGCCCCGCCAGGGCCGCCATGGTGACCGCTACGGCCACCAGCGCGACCAAGGCCACGCCGCCGGCCGCCACCGCGAGCCGGTGCCGCCGCACGAACTTGCCGAGTGAGTACAGAGTGCTGGGCGGCCGCGCGGTCACGGGTTGGTTCTTGAGGTATCGCTGGAGATCTCCGGCCAGGCCGCCGGCCGATTCGTACCGCCGGGCCCGGTCCTTCTCGACGGCCTTGAGCACGATCCAGTCGAGATCGCCTGTGAGCTCCTTCCGTAGACCCACCACGGTGGTCTGGCGCCGCTTCGCCACCGGCGTCACCTCCTCCGCCGCGAGCGACGCGAGCCGGTTGCTCGGCGTGGGGTGGTCCTTCTCGCGAAGCACATGCCGTACGAGGAACACCACCAGCTCGAGGCCACGTGGATCGAACGGCAGAACGCCGGTGATGAGCTCGTACAGCACCATCCCCAGGCTGTAGATGTCGGCCCGCGTATCGATATCGAGCCCGGAGGAATGGGCCTGCTCCGGACTCATGTAGGCAGGCGTCCCGACCATCTCGCCGACCTGTGTCGCGAAGTCCGACTCGGACAGCCTCCGGTCCACCGCCTTGGCGATGCCGAAGTCGATGATCTTGGGCACCGGCCGGCCGTCGTGCTCGACCACCAGGATGTTGGAAGGTTTGAGGTCGCGGTGGATGACACCCTTCTGGTGCGCGTGCTGCACGCCCTGGCACACTGCGATGAACAGCTCGAGCCGCTCCCGGGTGCTCGAGGCCTGGCGGTCGCAGTAGTCCGTCAGTGGGACGCCCCGGACGAGCTCCATCACGAAGTAGGGCCGGCCGCCCTCGGTGGTGCCGGCATCCAGCGCCTTCGCGATGTTGGGATGGTCCATCACGGCCAGCGCCTGCCGCTCGGCCTCGAAGCGGGCGAGGATGTCCCGCGTGTCCATGCCCAGCTTGATCACTTTGAGGGCGACGCTGCGGCGGAGGGGCTCGAGCTGCTCGGCTTCGTATACGATGCCCATGCCGCCCTGGCCCAGAATGCGGACGATGCGGTAGGGTCCGATATGGTCGGTTTCTGCCGTCGGTGGTGCGACCGACGGCATTGTCTCAAGGACGTTCGGATCGGGCGACGTGCGGGGGGATTCGTCCATGCCTCGACCAATATATCGCGTTGTCACCGTGCTGGTCGCCGCTGCGCCTGCGGAGTAGATTCGGCGCTCCAGTCCCGCGTCCGCACAGGGACGTTCGAAGAAGATTGGCGGCGGTCCACTTCATCCTACCGTAGCGGGCACAAAGGCCCGACTTGAGATGCACATGGCAAGAGCGATACCTGCCAAGCAACGCGAGGCCTTGCTGAAGACGTTGAAAGCCCGTTTCGACACCCATATGCACCGCCATCCAGGCATTCAATGGACCAAGGTTCAAGCCCGGCTGGAGTCTGGCAATAGCAAACTCTGGTCGCTCAATGAAATGGAGAAGACCGGCGGTGAGCCGGATGTTGTAGGTCAGGATAAGAGCAGCGGCGAATACATTTTCGTGGATTGTTCAGCGCAAAGTCCTAAGGGGCGCAGGAGTTTGTGTTACGACCGGGCTGCGCTCGAGGGGCGGAGAGAGCATAAGCCGAAAGACACCGCTGCGGATATGGCAGCCGCGATGGGTACCGAGCTCTTGACCGAGGAGGAGTATCGGGCTCTGCAGGCTCTCGGTCAGTTCGACACGACCACGTCCAGTTGGGTAAAGACACCTGCGAAGATCAGGCAGCTCGGTGGTGCGCTGTTCTGTGATCGCCGCTACGATACCGTCTTTCTCTATCACAACGGGGCTGAGTCCTACTATGCCGCCCGAGGATTCCGCTGCTCGCTTAGGATATAGAGGCCACCGCCTCAAGTGCCACACCGTGGCCCCCCGGGTGGGATCGTCGCGCTGGTCGCCTTCTTCAGCTTTGGGGCGCTGGCTGCCGGGCTGACCATCGTGATGTTGCTGGTGCCCGGGTCCTGGGCCGATGGCATCTGGCGAGTGAAGCCGTCGGCGCAGTCGGACTTCCGCGCGCTGGGCGCCGGGGCTGTGCCGCTCATGCTGCTGGTTGCAGGAGCCTGCGCCGGGGCGGCCATTGGGCTGTGGCGCGGTTGGAGGCAGGGATATCGCCTGGCCGTAGCCGTGCTTGGCATCAATCTGGCCGGTGATCTTGCCAATGCGCTGGTGCGCCACGAGTGGCGCACACTGATTGGCGTTCCGATTGCCGGCGCGATGCTGTTCTACTTGACACGCCCTCGCATTCGGGATCGGTTCTTGACCGCTGGCTAACCAGTGCATGGAGTCCGGCGGGCCGAAGCTCCGACGTTCGACAATGGAAGGAGCTGGTACGGAGGTCAGCAGAGCGATGTTCCACTTGGGCGCAGTTCATGTGACAGCCCAATCCTCCGGCAACCCCCTGGCCGCCGTGCAGGTGGACGTCGTGCTCGAGTCTGCGCCTTGAAGAAGCTGCTGGGATGGGTTGGCGCCACCGTTGGCGGCTGCGTCGGCTGGTGGGGTGGTGCCCACGTCGGCGTGATGACGGCGGTCTTCGCGAGCGCCATCGCCACCGGCGCGGGCCTCTATCTCGGGTGGTGGCTGGCAGAGCGGCTCTTGGACTAGGCCGAGCGGATTGCGCCGCGCTACCCAGTACGCAAGGCGTAGTCGGGATTCACGGGAGCCGATCGAGTTTTCACGCTGGCTTCACGAAGGCGGCCTAGCCTCAGCTCAGCCAAACCAGACAGGCCGCTGCCGCCAGTTCACCGTCCAGGGAGGGTACCATGCAGAACCCCAAGGGCCAGGTCCGCATCGAGTTGACCGCTGAGCAGAAGGCCAAGATCGCCGCGGCGACTGGCAAGGAAGCCAAGGCGCTGGAGCTTTCGGCGGAGGAGCTCGAGGAGCGGATCGCCCCCATGAAGATGAACTACTAGGCTGCGGTCCACTCTCGAAGATCTCTACCAAGAACCAACCTGCCGCCGCCGACAGTCCACTGTCGGCGGCGGTTTACCTTCGACCTCTGCGTCCTCCTCAAGCTGCGGGCCTGACCTCACCCGTACTCGATGGTACGCCCTCCTGGACCGGCGCCTGCAGCGCGCCGGCTTGGAGCTCGGTAGGACATTCGGCACCTCGGCTTCCACCGCTCTTCGGAGACACGGCCGGTGCGTCCGGGTGAACTGGAGAGCCAGGGCACCAGGGCCGATCAGCAGCAGAATGTCGGGATTCATGTCATCCTTCGTATGACAAAGGCACCGGGGGGGCCGGCAAGTGCTCGCCCTGGATGCCGAACCAATGACCTATGGAGAGACCGGAAATCTGGATGGTCGCGCCGACCTCTATCCCAAGCGCTTCTAGAAATTCTGCGGCATCATCGTGCCGATTGGTTGGTTGCGGGTACTCGGATTGAGCCGTAGGTTAGCCCGGTCGCCGGGATCATCCAACACAGGCGCGTTCCACCTCAACCAGGAGAGGCGAATGCAGCGCGTTACCCTGATCTGCACCGCGGTCATACTCATCGGCTGCGGCAAACCCGCGAACCGCGCACCCGACAGCCAGGCTTCAGCGGATACGGCCATGTCGGCGGAGCCCGCGCCCGCCGCGGCGCCGGCGTCGATTTCGCTCGCTGACGTAGCCGGAAAGTGGAAGATGCGCACGACCGACGAGTCCGGCGGCACCCCGGTCGAGACCGAGCTGAACGCGACCGCCGACACTTCGGGCTGGACCATGACCGCCCCCAAGCGGAAACCCGTTCCGGTCCGGGTAGTGGCGGTAGGCGGCGACAGCCTCGTCACTGAGTCTGGCCCATTCGAGAGCTTCATCCTGAAGGGCGTCCAGGTGACGACCCGGACGACCAGCCGGCTTCAGGATGGCAAGTTGGTGGGCACGACCGAAGCTCACTACCGGCTCAAAGGAGGCCGCGACTCGGTCGCCAAGCGGCCCAGTGTGGGCACGCGGACCCAGTAGAAGCGGAGAGGACGTCTTCCGTCCTACCGAATTCCCACCTGCGCCGGCGGGAGCGGTTGGTACCGGTCTAGCCAGGTAAGCGTCTCCTGGATCAGCCGGGTGCGGGGCACATAATGACTGCCGTCCTCCAACACATAGCGCTTTTGGTCCGTTGGGGTACCGAGCAGCCGGAACATCGGGACCTGCGAGGTCTCCATCGGGAAGAAGAAGTCGTAGCGGCCGTTGAGCATCAGGGTCGGGATCGTGATTCGGGACAGAAAATTGATCGGGTCCACCTCCGGCCTGGCGCGCTCGAAGTCCAGCCCTGCGACCAGTAGTACGCTCACCTTGATTCTGGGCTCGACCGCCGGCATCAACCCGCCCATCGCCCCACCCCAACTCACGCCATAGTAGGTCAGGTGGTCGGTCGCGAGCTCGCGACGGGTCTCGGCGTAGTCGATGGCACGCCGCAGGTCCTTGGCCCACATGATCACATGGTCCCGGTAGAACGTCGTTGAATCCTGCACGTCGGTGGACAGCGAGTCGCTGCGCTGGTAGGTGCCCTTGTATACCGGATACAACACGGCACGACCGCTCTTGATGATGAAGTCGATTAAGCGCCACTGGAGATTCTCGGGCGCGCGATCCCGGATCGCGTTCGAGCCGGGGAAGTACACCACCGCGGGATAGGGTTTGATGCCGCGCTTGGGGAGATAGAGGTAGACCAGCAGGCTGTCCCCCCCGTAGGCGGCATTCATCCGTACCAGCTCACGGACCCAGTCATCCTCTTCCACGGTGTCGAGCACCTTCGGGTTGAGCGCGGTCCGGTCGTAGTCGTACATCCGCCGATAGACCGCGAACAAGCCGTCGGAGACCGGCCGCTCCTTGAGGAAGTCGCGCCATGCGCGGCGCAGCGGTTCCTCCGCGAGCCGCAGATTGGGCTCGTCGGACCGGTACTTCACCAACCGGATCCCGTTTATCGACGAGCGGTCGAACGGCGGCTGGGTGTAGGCATCGGTAAACTGGTAGGGCTCGTCGCTCCAACCGCCGCCCAGGATGAATCGCTGGTCACCACTGGCGTTGAGACACCACTCCCGGACGTTGCCGGCCATGTCGAAGGTGCCGAACAGATTGATGGCGCCCGTGCTGCCCACCCGAACAGGAGCTCGGCCCGAGAAATTGCTGCGGGGTACGACCGAAGCGCTGGTGAACACGCCCGCAGCATGATTCCAGTGGGCGACGGTCGGAAGCGACTTGCCCGCGAACTTGGCG
Source organism: Gemmatimonadales bacterium (assembly GCA_036556025.1). Taxonomy (GTDB): domain Bacteria; phylum Gemmatimonadota; class Gemmatimonadetes; order Gemmatimonadales; family GWC2-71-9; genus CAVVWJ01. The sequence continues at coordinate 11,050 of DATBKD010000085.1, forward strand.
AAGGCCGCCGCTTCGTACCAGCTCACTCCGCCAACCGGATAGTTCGCCTCCTCCGCCGAGTATTCGCCGGCCTCCCAGATGGAGGGGCCGGGCCGGCCGGTGCGGTCCACCATCAACCGCATCGCCTGCTCCCACGGGATCACGCGACCATCCCTCAGAAAGGGGTGCTCCCACAGCTCACGTCTCCGGTAGCCACCCTGGTCCACGAAGCGCTTGAACTCCTGGTTGGTCACCTCGAATCGATCCATCAGGTAGTCGCCCAACTGGACCGGCTTGACGTGCTCGAAGCCAGGGTAGAACACGATGAGATCGCCGCCGGCAATCCGGACCATCTCGGGCGGGATCGCCCCGTCCCCATCCAGCGTGATCAGCGAGTCGAATGGAAGTCCCACAAGCTGAAGCGTTCGATACCCCGGAGCCTCGATTCGAAGCCGATTCACGTTGAGGATGAACCCGCTGCCGCCCAGCGCCAGCAGCACGCTATCGAGCGGAGTTCGTCCCAAGAGGGTCCAGGTCGAATCCGGCGCAGCGTAGTCCTTGCGCCAGACCCTCGCTCCCGGTGGGTTGGTACGGATGTTGACCCGCCGCGCAAACCTGGGACGCAGCGCGTTGAAGAGCGAGTCGCGGGGCAGGATGCTGTCGACTCTCCGGGCCAGGAGATAGGCCCCCTCCCAATTCCCGTTCTCGGCCAAGGTCAGCAGCCGCGGAATCGCCTGCTCCCGAGCCCAGCGTCGCTCGCGGGCCCGCCGGCCCGGGCCGTACCAGAGCGCCGCGCCGATCATCGCGATCAGCAGGATCCCGGCCAGCAGGAGCGCCGGCGACAGCTTGCGTCGGGTCCGGGTTGCACCTGGGGTGGCTCCCGTTACTCCACTCGCCGGGGTGCCAAACGTCTCCAGGTGCGCCAGCAACTCGTCGGCCGAGGCCCACCGCTTCTCCGGTTCCTTCTCCAGGCAGCGCATGATGGCGGCGACGAGCGGAGTGGGGAGATCGGGGCGAAGCTGGTGGAGCGGGGCGGGAGGCTTGGTGACCTGCGCCGCGAGGACCGCCTGTGGGGTGGGTCCCGTGAACGGCGGCGCTCCGCTCAGCATCTCATAGGCCACGACGCCCACGGCGTAGAGATCGCTGCGGGCATCGACGGAGCTTTGGCCGGCGGCCTGCTCAGGCGACATGTAATGCGGAGTGCCGATCGCGAGACCCAGCGTCGTGAGCGTGGCGCCGGTCACCATGCTGCTGTCCGCGGCAGCCGTAGCCGCCTTGGCCACGCCGAAGTCCATCACCAGCGCATGGCGCCCCGTGAGCATGATGTTCTCGGGCTTGATGTCGCGGTGGACGATCCCCGCGCGGTGCGCGTAGGCCAGCGCATCCAGAACCTCCTGGAGCACCCGGGTGGTCTCGCCGGGTGAGAGTTGCGTGTCACGCCGGAGCCGTTCGCGGAGGGTTTCTCCATCGACGTACGGCATGACGTAGTACAACGAGCCCGCGCCGGTCCCCTGCGCCGGTGGAATCTCTCCCGAGTCGATGAGGGTCAGGATGTGGGGATGCTGGAGATGCGCGGCGATCCGGACCTCGCGGAGAAACCGTTCCGGTCCCAGTACCCGTGCGAGATCGGGGTGCAGCACCTTGAGCGCGACCTGACGATCGTGCTTCACGTCCCGCGCGAGATAGACCGTGGCCATTCCGCCGCGGCCGAGCTCGCGTTCGAGGACGTAGCGATCGCGGAGCGCATCCGAGAGTGGACCTAGAGGTGTGGTCACGTGGTTCCGGCAGATGGAGTGCCCTCAATCTGGTCCGGGAGGCGGGGTAATGCCAGCGACGAGGTAGGAGCGCCGCACGGTGAGCGTGCGATTGAGCCGAGGCTGACCGGGTAATACATTGGGCGAATGGCCTTCGAGGATGAGCCGCTACTATCGCGGCACCCCTGGCGCTCCGCGGTTCTCCTGGGAACACTGGCAACACCTGCGGCAGTGATTCTCGCGGTCCCTGCCCCGCGACCGCTCGATGCCGTGTTCGCCTGGCCCCTGGTGCTGCTGGACATCTGGGCCACCTCATCTCATCAGCCGGCCGCGGAAGGCACTCCCACTCGGCTGCTGGCACTGATAGTCGGCATCGCGCTGACCTGGCTGTTTTACGTGCTCCTGGCCCGCGTGGTCGTCTGGCGACTGGCAGGGCGGCGCGCGCAGAACCCCTAAACCGGGGAAGTCCGCTGCCTCCTCTGTATCGACCTTGCGACCATCGCCATCAGCGGTGCCGTTGCCAGCGCGGCCAGCAGAGTCAGCGTCGGATAGCCCCACCCTTCCACGATCAGCCCCGAGATCGCCCCGGCGGCAGCCCCCGCCAGTCCCATGGTCAGGTCTGCCAGCCCTTGGGCCGGCACTCGCAGCTCGTCTGACACAGCCTCACTGAGCAGCGTCGATCCGGCGACGATGGTAGCGGACCAGCCGAGTCCGAGCAGCAGGAGACCGGCGGCGAGACGCCCAGGCTGATGACCCGCGAGCCCTGCCACCGCACAGGCGCTGAGCAGCAGCGCGATGCCGCCAAGAATGACGGGACGTCGCCCGAGTCGGTCCGTCAGCCAGCCGAAGCCCGGCGCAAACGCGAACATGCCCGCGATGTGACAACTGAGCACCAGCCCGACAATGCGCAGCGTATGCGTCGCGTCGTGCCCGGCGCTGCGGATGTGCACCGGCGTCATGGCCATGACTCCGATCATGACCATGTGCCCAACCGCCATCGCGCTCACGCCCAGGCGGGCCGACGACTGCGACATGACTACCGGCAGCGCCGCACGGACTCCGACGTAAGGAGTGCTGGATGCTCTTCCTCCGCTCACATTGCCGATTGCCTTACGCGCGACCACCGCCGGGTCCGGTCGCAGCAGCAGCACCAGAAGCAGAGTCGACAGCGCAAACGCCAGGGCCGAGAAGACGAATGGGCCGGCCAATGTGGGTATCCCGTACGGGCGCAAGGAGGCGCCCGCGAAAGCCGCGAGGTTGGGTCCGACCACCGCGCCCAGGGTCGTGGCCCACACGATGACCGAGAGATGGCGTCCTCGCAGCGCCGTCGGTGCCAAGTCGACCGCGGCATACCGCGCCTGATAGGTTGCGGCGGTCGCGCCGCCCAGAAGAAAGAATCCCGCGAACAACACCAGAGCCGAGCCTTGGACCGCCGCGGTGACGATGATGATCGCCCCTGCCGCCGCCACCAGGTAGCCCGCGCCCAGGCTCGGCCGGCGGCCGCCGCGCTGCACGATGGCCGTGGCAGGCAGCGCGAACAGAGCAGCCCCGATCACCGTGAAGCTCTGCACCATGCCTGACACGCCGATGCCGGCAATGTCCGCGGCCAGCAACGCCCCGACCGAACCGGCGATCGCGACGCCAATGCCGCTGATGACCTGTGTGATAAACAGCACGACCAGGGTGCGCCGCTGGATCAGGGTGATGTCCATGGCACAACAGTAGCAGCCATCACTGATAACGACGACCGTGATACTCGATCCAGCCCGGCGCGTGCCGACCCGTCCCCAGTCCGGACCAGAAACCGCTGATGCCGTGAGCCTCTCGTGTCATCGGGCAGGAGCCGTGAGACCACGCCATGGGCCTCCACCTCGACCCCGGACTGGTGCGCCCGAGCGGCCGCGACCAGCGCGCCATTGCTGAATACTTTAGTACCCACTAAATTAAGGTCTCCCAGCAACACCTGAACTACCCTGACCAGGACCCCGGTCATGATGGACGAGAACCAGCCGCTCGACGTGGTCGAAGTCCGCATCACCATCGCCGCCCGGCCGGAGACGGTGTTCGCCTACTTCCGCGAGCCCGCCGCCTTCGAGCGGTGGATGGGCTCGGGCAGCTCCATCGTCGCGAGCCCGGGAGGCCAGGTGCGGGTGGCCTATCCCACCGGCGATTTCGCCGTCGGCATGATCCAGGAAATCGTACCCGACCAGCGGATCGTCATGACCTGGGGCTACGAGCGCGGGCCGAGCGAGCTGCCGCCCGGTTCCACCCGGGTCGAGATCACGCTGACACCGGTCGAGGGCGGCACCCGCGTCGTCCTCCGCCACTCCGGACTCCGCGCCGCGGAGGCTCGGCGGAACCATCGGGCCGGCTGGCGCTATTATCTCGCGAGCCTCTCACACTTGGCCTCGTCGGCGCTGGACGCCGTGGTGGACCGCGCGCTCGACGCCTACGTCGAGGCCTGGGGAGCGGTGGATGCTGCCCAGCGCCGCCGGCTGCTGGAGCAGTGCTGCGACCCGAAGGGCGTGTTCCGCGATGCGATGGGATACGTCGAAGGGCTGGACGACCTGGTCGATTACATCGGCACCGCCCAGCGGTTCTCGCCCGGTGTGAAGCTGGTGCGGAACGGACCGGCGGCGCGGTCCCACGGTTTTGTGAGTCATGGCTGGCGCATGACGCAGCCGGACGGAGCTATCGTCATGACCGGTACCAACACGGTGGAGTTCACCGGCGACGGACGGATCCGCTCGGTCACGGGCTTCTGGGACCCGCCCCCGCCTCCGCCCCCTGCCTCGAGCGCCCAGTAGATGTCCCTTTCGCTGAGGCTGCTCAGCCCGGCCGACGCTCACTACCTGGAGCGCGTGGCTCCGGAGACGTTCGACAACGAGATCGATCCGGTACTGGTCGCCGAGTTCCTGAACGACCGCCGGCACCACATCGTCGTGGCTATCGACGGCGACATTGTCGTCGGGTTCGTCTCCGCCCTTCACTATCTGCATCCGGACAAGCCCGCCGAGCTCTGGATCAATGAGGTCGCGGTGGCACCCACCCACCAACGTGCCGGGATCGGCACCGCCATGCTCAGAAGGATGCTCGAGCACGGGAAGGAGTTGGGATGCACTCAAGCCTGGGTGCTGACCGATCCCGACAACCTCGCGGCCAACCTGGTCTACCAGCGCTGCGGCGGCATGGCCGCTGCCGGAGTGACGGTGATGTACGAGTTCCAGCCGTGACCGGGAATTGAGAGCCGGATGAAGCGGGGGGCCGACGTCCTCCAGATCATCGCCGATCCCCGGCGGCAGGAGATCCTGCGTCTGGTGTGGGACGACGAAGCACTTGCGGGCGACATCGCGCGCGCGATTCCGGATATCACCTTCGGCGCCGTCTCTCAGCATCTCAAGGTGCTGCGCGATGCCGGGCTGGTGCACGTTCGGCGCGCCGGCCGCTTTCGCTGGTACCGGGCCAATCAAGCAGCGATGGGCCCGCTGGCGGATTTTCTCGCCTCGGTGTGGTCCTCCCATCTCATGCAGCTGAGACGTCTGGCAGAAGCCGATGAAAGGAAAAGGAGGCGAACACGAGGCTGAGTCCAAACGTCTGGCTGAGCGTGGCGCTCGCCATCGCATGCACCCGAACGACCCCGGTTGACTCGGCAGACACGGGTCGAGACCGGGCGGCCATTGACAGCCTGCATCAGAAGGACATGCGGGCGGTCATGGCGGGCGATACGACCGCGCTCATGTCCCTCTGGACCGATGACATCGTTTCCCTGCCCCCGGCCGGGCCGATTCGGTCGGGACGAGCAGCCAACGCCGCCGCGCTGCGCGAGAGCATGGAACAGATGAAAGGCGGCGAGCCGGTCGAGTATCGCCTCGACTTCCAGGAGGTTCAGATTTTCGGGAGCAATGCCTTCGAATGGGGGACCTACCAGGCCGTGGCTCGCGAACGCGCCAGCGCGGACCTCACGACGACGACCGGCAAGGTGATGCGGCTGCTCCGTCGAGATGCCGAGGGACGGTGGAAGGTGGCGCGGACGATGTTCACGGTGGACCCGTGACGCGTCTTCGACGGCCTCTCCCCTACCCTGCTTGACCTTATCGCCGCGTCCATCGCCCGCCACTAGGAGCGGACGCCAAGCGGAGCATGGGATGCGCGGACGTTATATTCGTTCGACCGATCTTCGTCCGTGTTCCATCCGCCTCGCGACCACTATCGCTGATACGACAAGACGCAACCACGACTGGAGGGCTGGCCGATGATCCTGGTCGTTGGCGCCACCGGCCACCTGGGTGGGGAGATCTGCCGCCGCTTGGCTGCCCGTGGCCTCCCGGTCCGCGGTCTGGTCCGGCCGACCTCCGCCCCCGAAGCGGTGGCCTCCCTGCGGGGGATCGGAGCTGAACTGGTAGAGGGTGATCTTCGAAACTCTGCCTCCCTGCTGGGTGCCATCCTCGGGGTCACCAACGTCGTCTCGACCGCCACGGCCACGCGCAGCCGCCAGCCAGGCGACTCGGTCGAGGCTACCGATGGCCAAGGCCAGGCTGCACTGGTCGAGGTGGCCCGCCATGCCGACGTCAGGCATTTCGTCTATGTCTCCTATTCGGGGCAACTCGGCGTGGACGACCCCCTCACGTTGGCGAAGCGCGGCAACGAGGCCCGGCTGCGCGAGAGCGGGCTGTCCTACACCATCCTGCGCCCCAGCTATTTCATGGAGGCGTGGCTCAGCCCTGCCCTGGGATTCGACTACCCCAACCGGCGCGCAACGATCTACGGCGACGGCGCGGCGCCGATCAGCTGGATCTCGCTGGCCGACGTGGCCGAGTTCGCGGTGCAGAGTCTGGCGAACCCGGCGGCCCGGAACGCCGCGCTCGAGCTCGGTGGCCCGGAGGCGCTCAGTCCTACCCAGGTCATCCGTATCTTCGAGCAGGTGGGGGGGAAGCCGTTCGAGGTTCAGCGTGTGCCCATCGCTGCCCTCGAGGCTCAACTGGCCGCGGCCCCCGATTCATTGCAGCGGTCCTTCGCCGCGCTCATGCTGGCGTACGCCAAGGGCGACCCGATCCCGATGGCCCAAACGCTGGCCCGGTTTCACGTACCGCTCACGTCGGTTCAGGATTACGCCCGTCGTGCGCTGGCGGCCTAGGATGCGCCGGAGCCCTTACTCGACACTGAACGCCACATCCAGCTTCGCACTCCTGCTCGTTGCCTGCGGGGCGCCCAACCTGCCGGCCCGGTGGGACGTGCGCGCGCCGGTGCCGGAGCCTCGCACCGAGGTCAGCGTCACAACCGATGGCACTCTCATCTACCTGATCGGCGGCTTTGGGGCTGGACCACGAGGCTCGGCCACAGCGCCCCGTGCGATGCTGGTGTATGACCCGGCGACCGATCGCTGGACTCCCGGCGGCCAGATCCCCGAGGGTGTCAACCACGCGGGCTTCACGGCGGTAGGCGGCAAGCTCTACATCATCGGCGGCTTTCGAGAGGCCACCTTCTCGCCCACCGGCGCCGTGCGAATCTACGACCCGGCCACCCGCGGCTGGCGCGACGGCGCTCCCATGCCCACTCCCCGTGGCGCTCTGGCATTGGCGGCGGTTGACGGAAAGATCCACGCCATCGGCGGAAATGTGGCGGATGCATCCACCCTCTCTCCCCATGAGCACGGTGCGCGCCAGGAGGACAACTCGGTGGGGACTCACGAAGTCTACGATCCGGTCACCGGCCGCTGGACCCGCCTGGCCCCGATGCCCACGCCTCGCAATCACCTGGGCGCGGCGGTGGTCGCGGGAAAAATCCATGTCGTGGGCGGACGGGTGAACGGCAACATGGAGCTCACCACCCACGAGATCTATGATCCGGTATCGAACGCCTGGACCACCGGACCGCCGCTGCCCACCGGACGGAGCGGCATCGCGGTCGTCGCTCACGACCAGCGCATCTACGTCTTCGGCGGCGAGACCGTTCGCACCTTTACATCCAAGACCTTCAGGGAAGCCGAACGCTTCGATCCGGCGACGGGCCGGTGGGACCGACTCCCTCCCATGCCCACCGGCAGGCACGGTCTGGGTGCAGTGTCCTTTGGCAATGCGATCTTCGTGCTGAGCGGAGGACCTCGACCGGGGCTGGCCTTCAGCACGGCAAACGAGCGGTTGGTGGAGCTGGGCGGCCGGCTCTCCCTCTCGATAATACGGCTTGACAGATATCTCGGTCAACCGTAGTATTGTGCCATGGTCACGCTTCCACTTGCCCCAGTCGCGCTCGCCGCCGCGCTCGCCCTCGTCTCCCTCGGCGGCGGCGCCTACGAGTTCCTGGTCGTCGACCCGGCCTGGCCCCGGCGGCCGGACCTGATCCAGCCCCAGCGCGGCGGCATCTCCCGCAGGCGCTTCTGGATCCCGGCCCACACCACCTTCGAGCTGTCGCTGATCGCCTCGCTCATCCTGGCCTGGGGCGAAGCGACGGTCCGGACCCCGTTGCTCGTCGCGCTGACCAGCCATGCGATCATGCGGATCTGGTCCGCCTTCGACTTCATCCCCAGGGCCTTGGCCTTCGAGCGCGCCGACCCCGCCAGCATCCCTGAGGACGCCGCGCGCGCTTGGAGCCGCCGGAGCCTGGGGAGGCTCCCTCTCGACCTGATCACCTGCGGCGCCATGCTTTCTGCCATCGTGGCCGCCTCGCGGCTGGCCCGATGACGATACCAGGCAAGGCGCGAGGCGTCACGCGGGCCGACATCCTCGAGGAGTTTGCCCGGGTCGGGCGGGAGCACAGCGACGCCACCGTGCTGTTCCATTCGACGATGGCGTATCTGCTCGACCTGCACCCTACCGATTACAAGACGCTGGGCATCCTGGAGCGGCTCGGCCCCATGAGTGCGGGGGAGATTGCATCCCATTCCGGCCTCGCGACCGCATCGGTGACCAACCTGCTCGACCGGCTGGAGCAGAAGGGCTTCGTCCGGCGGGTGCGCGATACCGAGGACCGGCGGCGCGTGCTGGTGGAGCCGATCATGGATCGGCTCTCCGGCGCCCGCAACCGATTCGCCTCCACCCGCCGGTCGCTCGCCCGCCTGGTCGAGCGCTACTCCGACCGGGACCTGGCGGTGATCACCGATTTCCTGGCCCGGAACGCCGAGCGCCTTCGCGCCGAGACCCAAAAGCTCGAGGAGTCATGATGAAACTGACGACCATCACGAACGTCTCCGTCGACGGAGTGATGCAGGGACTGGGCCGGCCGGACGAGGACCGCAGGGGCGGATTCGAGCGCGGGGGATGGGCCCCGCCGCTGTTCGACAACGAGGCCGCGACCTTTCTCAACCAGGTGTACCAGCGCGCCCACGCGTTCCTGTTCGGCCGGCGGACCTACGAGATCTTTGCCGGCTACTGGGGAGTAAGGGCCGATTCGGTCAACCCCATTGCGGCGGCGTTGAACACGCGGCCCAAGTACGTCGCATCGACCACGCTCACCGACCCGCAATGGGCGGAGACGACCGTCCTCTCCGGAAACGTCGCGGCCGCTGTCGGCGAGCTGAAAGCCAACCCGGCGGGTGAGCTGCAGGTGCACGGCAGCGGCAAACTGGTCCGCTGGCTGTTCGACAACCACCTGGTCGACGAGATCACCCTGCTCACCTATCCCGTGGTGGTCGGCCAGGGTACGCGGCTGTTCCCCGACACCGGCCCGGACACAGCACTTGACCTGGTCGACTCCCGAGCCACCCCGAAGGGGGTAACGATCCAGGTCTACCGGCCCAGCGGGCGCCCGCAGTACGCAATGGCCACGGCCGACTAGAGTTCACTCTTCACTCTTCACTCTTTCACCGATATCGTTAGGCGGTCCCATCAGAGTACGGCAGTGGCAGGAATCCCCGACCATCTCGACGCAGGCCTCAGAGACCGCTGTCGCATCGAGCGGGAGCTCGGCCACGGTGGCATGGCCACCGTCTACCTCGCTCGCGACCGGAAACACGCCCGCCCCGTCGCGATCAGGTGCTCCGGCCCGAGCTAGCCGCACGCGTTGGCGGCCACCCCTTCCTCCGCGAGATTCGGCTCACCGCCAACCTCCATCATCCCCACATTCTGCCGCTGATTGATTCCGGGAGGCCGCCGGCTACCTCCACTGCGTCATGCCCTACATCCCGGGCACCTCGTTGCGCCAGCGGCTTGATCGCGAAGGGCCGCTCTCCCTGGACGATGCTCTGCGGCTGGCGGGCGCAAAACGGACCTCAGACCGACACCACCCTGCTCGATGGAGTGAAGGTTGCTACCGAGCGCGCGCTTCAACTCGGCGGAGCAGAGGCGGAGATGCGTCAGGCCCTGGCCTTTTACCAAAGGTTAGGCCGAAGCCCTGTCACGAAAGAACCGACTCGACTGCTCCTCGGGTATGAGCCTCACCCCGGACCGCAGGCCGGTGGGCACGTAGTACGCCCTTGGCTTGTCCGCAACTTGTTCGGGCTTATTCGCAAATCGTATTGGATTTCTCCGCCGGCGGATAAACAACGTGATAGCATTTCAGGACGCCACCATTCTTTAAGAAAGTTTGAGTGTTCATCGTTAAGCTATTTACTGGGATGTTGTTTTGTTCTAGCACCTTCTTCACCGTCGCATAGGGATCCGCCGATGCCTCAGGATTCCGCATATCCACCTTGAGATCAATCTTTTCCATACGCACTTCACCTGTTTTGGTCAGTGAGCCCAATATGGCCTGCTGGGCCGCGGTCGGGGTCCTCGTTGTGGGCTGGGGTAAGGGCCGCTGGCCTCTCGGAGTTACAGGCTCCTGGCCCTGGGCGACACCGAAAGACACGCCGGATAACAGAAGACCCACAGTCATGATGCGAATGAATCCCGCTTTCGTTGCTCCACGCATCTTCATCCCCCTTCGGCCGCGGTTAGGGTTGGTCCTTGTGTAGATCTGTCGCAGTCATGGCACTGCTGCTTGCTTGAAGAGCATTCGGATTCCAGATGCGGGGCGACCTCTCATACTAAGACACGACATCGAGAGCGAGTCTCAGGCCCGCACATGCATGCGCCGGTTTGGCACCTCGGGGCATTGGCCGCGTGGTTCTCATCTTCGCCCCAAGTTGTCCAGAACGCTCACGAACAGTACGCGGACTCGCTGCCGCCAGCGCGAGGGCCAAGATTCCCGGGGCCGTCGGCGTTTCATAGAGCGTTCGCTCGTGGCGGTGGGTGCCCCTTACGTCTTTCGCCGGACCACGTTGTTCCTGGCGAATCCGCTCCCCTTCACCACTTTGGCGGTGGAGAATCCGGCCTGCACCTTCTCGACCTGGATCTCACCCAGCAGCTTATCGGGTGCGCCAAGATTTCTGCCGGTATCCGGGTCGATCAGCGGCGGCTGCACTTCGTAGACCTCGAGCACCTGGCCGGACGACACTCCGCCGTCGGTGCCGGCGTTGAGGTACACGACCCCGTCCCGCACCTCCACGATCTTGGCCGACCACTTCGGCTCCGGAAGCCCGGCGACGAGCTGCTCGACGACCTGGGTGATGGCCGCCCGCGAGGCTTGGCCCAGCGGGGTACTCCAGGAGCCGGAGGCACTGATCTGCTGGTCGTCCTTGGTGATGTCGGTGGCTACGCCGGTGGTGCTCGCGTTCCCGGATCCCTTCGCCGAGGCCAGCACCTCACCAGTCGCAGCGTCCACCATCCGGAGATCGATCACCACCTGGGCGCTGACCTTCGAGGCGCTGACCTTGAGCGGCTTGATCACGTTGAGCGCGCCGCCGCCGAGCGACTTCTGGGTATAGGAATAACCGGTGATGTCGCCCGTCATCATGGCCTGCGCGCCGATGATGTGGCCCTGTGCGGCGCCGGTCTCCTGGTTTACCCGCCCCGCAGCATTGAGGTCCTGCTCGGCGATGACAGCCTGCATTTGCTGGCGCTCGAGCACCACGAATCGGCCCGTGTTGATCAGCGTGGTGGTGAGGATCTCTGTGAGCGTCCGGGCGAACTCGGGCGGCGGCGGGAGCGCGACGGTTTGGCTGGTCTGGACGCCACCCTGCGGCATCTGACCCTCAGTCTGCTGGATCCGAAGCGCCGACCCATTGAGATCCATCACCGCCAGCCGGAGTTTCCCGGCCTCGGGGGCAACGCCAATCCCCTGCGCATGAGCGCGGAACGCCCCGGCGATCCCGAAAAGGATGGCCGCGAGCGGCACAATGCGGTCGCTTCGTACGCGGAGCACGAAGCTGCGAGGCACGGGTCCTCCCTCGCACCATAGCGCCACCTGACCGTGGCACCCGGCGCGTTGGCGCTGTGTACTCGTGAGCTAATGGGCACGTCCAAGCCCGCGCCGCGGAGCGCGTGGGGCCGGAACGGAAGAGTTCGGAGAGAGTCGAGGCGAGCCGGACCGCCCCAACAAGCCACCCTGCTTGGTCAATGTTACGGGCTGGGAATCAAAATGGCTAGTAGGAATTGCGCACTACCAAACTTGAGCCTGCCTTTGGCGGCCTGCCGTAGCAAGTGCTGACCCATTGATCGAGAAGCAGCGTTCGGGCCTGGCCCGGCTGGTTTGCACTGTAATCATACGGAGTGGCCCTTGAGGCTGGCCGTCATGTCATTGCCTCGGTATCGTTAGGCACTCCCAGCAGAGCACGACTTTGGCAGTAATCCCCGAACATCTCGAAGCAGCTCTCAAAGACCGCTATCGCATCGAGCGGGAGCTCGGCCGCGGCGGCATGGCGACTGTCCATCTCGCTCGCGACTTGAAGCACGACCGCCCGGTCGCGATCAAGGTGCTCAGGCCTGAGCTCTCTGCTCGGGTGGTACACCAGCGTTTCCTGCGGGAGATCCGGCTCACCGCGAACCTGCAGCACCCGCACATTCTACCGCTGATCGACTCGGGCGAAGCGGGCCCGCAGCTCTACTACGTCATGCCCTACATCCAGGGCGCGTCGTTGCGTCAGCGCATTGCTCGCGGCCCGCTTCCGTTGGCCGAGGCGCTCAGCGTCGCCGGTGACGTGGCCGAAGCGCTCGACTACGCCCACGCGCAGGGCGTGGTCCACCGCGACATCAAGCCGGAGAACATCCTCCTTGGCGGGCCGGGCGAACGGCACGCGCTGGTAGCGGACTTCGGGATCGCCAAGGCAGTGAGCTCCGACAGCGGAGAATCTCTGACCGAGGGCGGGCTTTCCCTCGGGACTCCGGCCTATATGAGTCCCGAGCAGTGCAACGCGGAACCGGATCTCGATGGCCGGAGCGACCAGTACAGCCTGGCGTGTGTGGTCTACGAAACCCTCACCGGCAAGCCGGCCTTCAGCGGGCCCACGCCGCAGGGAATCATCTTGCGAAGAATTCGCGAGCCCATGCCGCCGCTCGACGAGCTGCACCGGTCCGTCCCCTCCTCGGTGCGGCTAGCCCTCGAGAAGGCGCTGGCAGAAGAGCCGGCAAATCGGTTCGCCACGACCGGAGAATTCGTCGGGGCACTCTCGTCGAATATCCGGGAGAGCCCCGGCGCTCGCCTCCGCCGCATCGGGCGCCGCGTGCGCCCGCGCCTCGGAGTCCTCGCTCTTGCCGGCGTGTTTCTCCTGGCCGGCATCATGATCTGGCGTGGCAGCCGCGCCGCTCCGGCCGGTCCCGGAGCCCCCGACCCTGCACCAGCCGCCATCCAGGCTCCCCTCGTTGCAGTGCTGCCGCTGGAGAACGCCGGTTCTCCCCAGGATCAGTACCTCGCCGACGGCATGACCGACGAGATCCGCGCCCGGCTCACCGCACTCCCGGGACTCCGGGTCATCGCCAGCGGCAGCACTGCTCGATATAAAGGAAGCGACCGGGATCCAAAGCAGATCGGCCGCGAGCTGGGAGCGCACTACCTGCTCGGCGGCAAAGTCGAATGGGAGACGGCCGCGAGTGGGCACCGACCCGGTCGTGTGCGGGTGAGTCCCGAGCTGGTGCAGGTGGCCAACGTCTCCGCGCCCACCACTCTCTGGCAGGAGACATTCGATACCCTGATCGCCGATTTGCCCGCTCTCGAGGCGAGCATTGCCACGCGAGTCGCCCATGCGCTCAGCCTGGAGATCAGAGGCAACCCAGCTCAGACGGTTGGCATTCCCACGAGACGGAACCCGATGGCCTATGAGGAATACCTCAAGGGGCAGCAGATCCTGAGACAAGGCGCGTCCGGCCCGGCCGACCTGGAACGGGCGACTCGGAACTTCGAGCGCGCTGTCTCGCTCGACTCCACCTTTGCCGGTGCCTGGGCTCAGCTCGGCTGGACCAAGGCGCAACTGTGGCAGAACGGGCCCCAGACCGATACCACTCTGCTCGACGGGGTGAAGGCTGCTGCCGAGCGCGCGCTTGAGCTCGGGGGTGCGGAGGCGGAGGTGCGTCAGGTCCTGGCCTTCTACCAATTGATGCGGGGGAACCGGGGCGCGGCGATGCAGGAGACCGAGCTTGGGCTCCGGGCCGACCCGTCGAATGCGCGGCTGGTGGGCTACATGGCCTCGTTCCTGGAGCTCGATGGCCGGTGGGCCGAGGCGCTGGAATTCAGAAAGAAGGCGGTGGCTCTCGACCCGGCCGCCGCGGGCCATGCGGCGGGATTGGCGACCAACCTGCTCTGGCTTCGGCGGCTGGACGAGGCACGTGCTGCCGCGGACCGATATCTCATCCTGGGGCCTACCAACCCCGAGGCGTATCAGCTCCGCGCCATGGTTGCCCTGGCCCAGGGGGACTTATCTGCTGCCCGCCGGGTCACCCACTCCGGCGAAGGGCGGATCGATCGGGACGAGCTCCTCGCCTTTACCGCGTATTACTGGGATCTGTTCTGGGTCCTGGATGATGCGCAGCAGGGGCGCCTCCTGCAGCTTCCTCCCTCATCGTTCTACAGCGATACGCTGTGGTGGCAGATCGTAAGGGCGCAGGTGTATCGCCTGAGGGGAGATTCATCCAAGTCGCGGCTTTACGCCGAGGCAGCTCGTAAGGCGGGGAGTGCCATCACGCGGCAAAGCCGGGAGGCCTCGGAGTTCTCCAGACTGGCGCTCGCCAATGCGTACGCCGGCAAATCGGACGAAGCGGTCCAGGCGGCAGAGACGTCAGTCGCCCTGCTGCCGCTCGCGAAGGACGCGCTGATCGGTGCCCAGATGGTGTACCGATTGGCCTGCGTCCAGGCGTTGGCCGGCAGGCGGGACGACGCGCTGGCCACGCTGCAGACGCTGCTCTCGATTCCGTACTACGTCTCACCAGCCTGGCTGACGCTTGATCCGAGCTTCACATCGCTGCGGGGCGACCAGCGCTTCGAAGCTCTGGTTCGGGCGGGTGAGTCTAGGCCCTAGGGCTTGCGGCCGGTCTTCTCCTGCAGCTTCTCGATCTTCTCGGATGCCTCCGCCTTGGACAGATCCGGCTCGACTTCCTCACCTGCTTCCCTGCCGAGGGTCCCGAGGTAGGACTCCTGGGCACCGGTCATCGGCTCGTCTCCGGTGACCCACTCGGAGGGGTCCTTGATGCGGCTCCGGTCCCGCGCGGGGGCAGCTTTGGGCTTTCGATTTCGGCGAGAACTCATGGTTGAACTCACGGACAAGGTGTACACCCGAAAGTACGCCGAACCCGCTCTGGCCGCAAGATGTAAGTGGTTTGCGCAGTGTGAGTTAGATCACAAGAGAGTGAGAAGTGCCAAGCTGTTAGCTGATAGCTGTTAGCTGATAGCTGTTAGCTGATAGCTGTTAGCTGATAGCTGATAGCTTTCCCAAAGTCATGGGCCGAACGTCCCCTGCGGCGCCGCCGCGCCGAATGCAGACTCAATCCGTCGACCATCGCAGCTCTCCGCCGTCGAATCGGCGCAGTACCTGTCGCCCACCCTCCTAGATTGCGGCCCAGGGTGACAGCCTGCACGGTCCGGCGGTGGCGATGGTCGCGAGCCGGAGGGCCTTCACCCGCCGCTGCGCCACCTCGAGCACCTCCAACATGACGTGCCCCACGCGCAGCCGGTCACCCCGTCTCGGCAACCGGCCCAACTGCCCGAACACGTAGCCCCCAAGAGTGGTATAGTCGGCGTCGCTCAGCTCGGCATCGTATTCGGCGTTGAACCGAGCGATCGGCATCGAGCCCTCCAGCACGGCTCCTTCCGAACCGTCGCCAATACGGCGGTCGAACGAGTCGTACTCGTCGTCGATCGGGCCGACGATCTCCTCCAACAGGTCCTCCATCGTCACCAGTCCGGCCGTGCCGCCGTACTCGTCGAGCACCACGGCCAGGTGGATCTTGAGCCGCTTCATGTCGGCCAGCACGTCCTCGGCTTCTCTCGTTCCCGGCACGAAGAGGGCCGGACGCATGATGCTGCGCAGGCGGCCACCGGGCGTTTCGCGTGTGCTCCGAAGGATGTCCTTGGCGTGCACCACCCCCACGATTTCATCCAGAAAGCCGGTGTAGACCGGATAGCGGCTCCGCTGCGCTTTGGCCACCGCGTCGGCCGCCTGCTCCACGGTGAGGTCCACCGGGAGCGCGATCATCTCGGTGCGAGGGGTCATCAGCTCCCGCGCGGTCTTCTCGCTGAACTCGAACACTCCCTCCAGCAGGCGAGCATCCCGCGCGAGCAGACTTCCGCCGACCTCGCTTTGCTCCACCAGCATGCGAAGCTCCTCGGGAGAGTGCAGTCGCTCCCGCTCGCCGGGCGGATCGATGTGGAAGAACGAGAGTAGCCGGTTCGCCGTCCCGTTCAGGACTGCGATGGGTCCGGCCATCACCCAGGCAAACCCCATGAGCGGTGCGGCGACCCACGACCCCACCGCTTCCGGATAGAGCAGCGCCAGCGCCTTGGGGACCAGCTCGCCCAGGATGATGTGCAGGATGGTGATGATGCCGAAAGCCAGCGTCGCGGCCATGCCGTGGCTGAGGATCGCGGCAGCCGTGGGTGACAGCCAATCGAACATTCCGTGGATGAGTCGGGCCAGCGTCGGCTCACCGATCCAGCCGAGTCCCAGCGAAGCCAGTGTGATGCCGAGCTGGGTCGCGGAGATGTAGCGGTCCAGCGACTGCACCGCGCGGCGGGCGAGCCGAGCCTTGCGATTCCCCGCCCGGCTCAGCTCGTCCAGCCGCGTCTTGCGTGCTCCGACGAGGGAAAACTCGGCTGCCACGAAGAACGCGTTGGCCAGGACCAGCGCCACGATGGCCGCGAAGCCGAAGCCAATTGATGCGGGCTGCTCCATGATGATCACCTACCTGCTCGCGAGATGGCTCGCTCCTTCACGAGCATGACCGCCGAGGGGCTGAGAACAGCGCTGGCGGAGTGCAGCTCCGGCCCACGCGGGGTCATGGTGTAGCTCGCGTGCAGGGTGATGTCCATGCGTTCGGCGAGGCGCTGCCATTCGGCGAGCTTGGCCACCGCGCTGGCGTGCTCCGCGCTGGAATTCCCGGATGTAAGACGGTTCTGCCCGTCGTGAATTTCCCGGAGCAGCTGAAGGCGTCGTGCGTGAATCACTGGTCACTCCTTTGTGTCACAGTGGACTCGGCAGCTCCTGCGGCCGGACCATCGGCTCGGTGAGCCGACGCATACAGCCGCCCTGCCGGTCAGCATGGCTGAGTCAGGAACGAAGGGTGGCCGAGCTCTGCCTATCGCAAGGCAGGGTCGGCCGGTGGATTCACGCGGAGAGGGGAGGTGCTCGGGGGAAGAGGGTCCGTTCGCCGGCCGCGATCAGGGCGAATGCTGCGCTGATTGATGGGCGGATGAAACGAACCGAGGAAAGCTCGGGGAAGCAGGCCGAGCCGCCGGCCAACACATCGGTAGCCGCGCTGGTGAGACGGCAGGAGCGGGGGCGAATGCCCTGCAGCCAGGCCGTGAGTCGAGTGGCGGATGGCCGCTCGCTCGGGGCCATCGTTCCGCCGGCCTGTCCCAGCGTCGGGACGCCTGATCGCGCGGCGACACCGCGGCTCTTCGGCAGCGGAAGGAGCAACAAGCCGAGGAGGAGCGAGAGGCCGAGCACCGACGGGGTTCGACGCATGGTTTGCAACCTAAATGGCTGGACGGGGGGTGTAAATGCGTACGGGGACTCGACCACCGGGCTCAAGCCGGGGACGGTGCTCTACTCTAAAGACCTTCTCACTCCCGGGTGAGCCGGCACCGGCGCAGGCACCAGGACCCGAACGCCCGACCGCTAGCCGGACCGGTCCACCGCTCCGGCCGGCCGCTCTTCGGGGTGCTTTCGCAGCCAGCGCTGTACGAAGGGGCAGGTCACGATCAGGTTGAGGTTGTGCTCCCGCACATAGGCGAGAGCGAATCGCACCAGCGCGTCGGCCAGGCCCTGGCCCCGAGCTGAGCGCGGCACTTCGGTATGGCGGAGGTCGAGGATGTCGTCGCTGAACATGTTATAGAACAGCGATGCCTCTTCCCCATTGGCAAGGGGGATGTAGAACTGCCCGCGCTCAGGATCGTGCTGAACGTCCATCGAGCCTCTCAGCGCCGACTTCACCAGATTCGCACCCGATCCTCCGGCTTCAAGTACAGCACCTGCCCGGGCTTCACCCCAAATGCGTCGTACCAGGCGTCCAGATTGCGCACCGTGAGCGCCCGGTACGAGCCCGGCGCGTGCCCATCAGTGAGCACCTGATTCCGAAGCGCCGGTGCCCGCACCTTCTCCCGCCAGCTCTGCGCGTAACTGATGAAGAACTGCTGGTCGCCGGTGAACCCGTCCACCACCGGCGCGGCCTTCCCGCCGAGCGAGCGGTGATAGGCCTCGTAGGTGGCGGTGAGGCCGGCCAGGTCGGCGATGTTCTCTCCCAGCGTCTGCTTCCCGTTCAGGTGCAGGTCCGGGAACGGCTTGTAGGTATCGAACTGCGCCGCGAGCTGCTCGCCCGAGGCCTGGAAGTGCTTGAAGTCCTCCGGCGTCCACCAATTGCGCAGCCGGCCGTGGGAGTCGAACAGCGCGCCCGAGTTGTCGAAGCTGTGGCTCACCTCGTGGCCGATGGTCGCCCCCATGGCACCGTAGTCCAGCGCCGACGGACGGTGGGGATCGAAGTACGGAGGCTGCAGGATCGCCGCCGGGAAGTTCATCGCGTTCATCGCCGGCAGGTTGACCGCGTTCACCGTCTGCGGCGTCATCACCCACTCCGACCGGTCCACCGGCTGGTCCAGCTTGGCCAGCGCCTGGTGCAGCTGCCACAGCTCGGCGCGGTCGGCGTTGCCGAACGCGTCGCCCGCCTTCACCTCGAGCGCCGAGTAGTCGGTCCAATGGTCGGGGTAGCCGACACCCACCTTGAGGACGGCGAGCTTGGCCTTGGCCTCCTGCTTGGTGGCCGGCGCCATCCATTCCAACCGGTCGATCCGGTCGCGGAAGGCGGCCATGATGTTGGCGACCATGGCCTCGGCCCGTGCCTTCTCCGCCGGGGGGAAGTAACGCGCCACGTAGAGCCGGCCCACGGCGTCGCCCAGCGCGTCGTTGGTAGCCGCGATGGCGCGCTTCCACCTCTCGCGCTGCTGCTTGGCACCGTTCATCGTCGCGCCGAAGAACGCGAAGGTCTTGTTGCCGAACGCCGCTGGTAGCACGGCTTGGTGATTCTGAATCGCGTGGAACGCAAGCCATGCTTTCCAGGTGTCGAGCGGCGCCCTCGCGACCAGCGCGGAGAGCCCTATAACCGCGCTCGGCTGCCATACGACGAAACGAGGCACCTTGTCGAGCCCGGCGCCGGAGAAGTAGGCGTCCCAGTCGAGCCCCGGCGCCCTGGCCGCGAAGTCGGCCCGGGCCCAGTGATTGTTGCCCTTCTGCACGTCTTCGCTCGCCTCGCGGCTCAGGTGCACCCGGGCCATGTGGGTCTCGAGTTGGACCACGGCCGCGGCCTCGGCGTCCGGCATGCCGGCTAGCTTAAGCAGCGACGCCACGTGCGGCTGATACTGCTTGCGCACGTCCGCGATGGCTGAGGACGAATCGAGGTAGTAGCTCCGGTCAGGCATCTCGAGCCCGCCCTGCACCAGGAAAGGCGAGTAGTGGGCCGGGTCGTCCAGGTCCTGCGCCACCCAGAGGCCCAGGAGGTTCGGGGTGTAGAGGTTGGTGGCGTTGAAGAGGTCTACGTCGGCCCGGAGCGTCGTGCCGAGATACCGGGACAGGGCAGTGCGGTCGCCGAGGGCGTTGATCGAGTCGAGCGCGGGTTTGAGCGGCGCGAGACCCTCCCGCTCGATGGCCACCGTATCCAGGAAGCTGGCGTAGAAGTCCCGGATCTTCTCGCGGTCCGACCCGGCAGGAGCCTGGGCCCTGGCCACTTCCTGGATGAGATCGGCGGTTCGCCGGTCCGTCAGCTCACCCAGGATCGCATCCGAGCTCCAGGAGCTCCGGTCAGCCGGGATCTCGGTCTGTTTGAGCCAGGTGCCGTTGGCGTACTGGAAGAAGCTGTCGCCCGGCTGGACGCTCCGGTCCATGCCGGCCACGTCGAGGCCCTGGACCGGCCGGACCTGGTTGGCCTGGGCCGAAACGGGACCGGCCGCGGCAAGGGCGGTACCGGCAGCGAGCAGCGTAAGCGAGCGGAGGCAAAGCATGGCAGTTCCGATTCTAGGTGTCAGCGAGTCCCGACAAAGGTACTGCCTACCTACGGAACTCGGGTCCTTTAGGTGCCCACCGCGGCTTGCCCCGCCGGATCCGGGATGCATCTTGAACCCCATGGCCTCGATCGCGCCGTCAGGTAGGCCGGTGCACTCCCGGCGAAGCAGTCCGCATTGGACCTAATGACGTCACCTTTCTCACCGGCCGACCGAGCCGCCCTGGAGCACATCGTGCGCCTGCTGGAGACAGCCTGGAACGCCGGAGACGGACAGGCGTTCGCCGCGCCCTTTGCCGAAGACGCCGACTTCGTCACCATCCGGGGCGAGCACTTCCGGGGGAAGCCGGCCATCGGCGCCGGCCACGCCGCGATCTTCCGAACCATTTACGCCGGAAGCACGAACCGGTTGACGATAGAGGCTGCCCGGCTGCTACGCCCCGACGTGGCCCTGGTCCATGTCCACTCGACCCTGGACGCTCCCCAGGGCCCTCTGGCCGGACGTCATGCAGCACGTCTTACCCTGGTGCTGACGAAGGAGCAAACCGGCTGGGAGATCACGGCGTTGCACAACACGGTGGAGGCAGCCTCACGATAGCAATATCATCCATCCCATGAGCAAGCCCGTTCTGCTGGCCGTCGACGACGACCCCGAAGTGCTGAACGCCATCGAGCGCGACCTCCGGCACCACTTCCGGACCGACTATCGGGTGGTCAAGGCCTCGTCCGGCGCCCAGGCGCTGGACGTGGTTCGCCAGCTGCTGCAGCGCGGCGACCAGATCGCGCTTTTTCTGGTGGACGAGCGCATGCCGCAGATGACCGGCACCCAGTTTTTGCTGGAGGCGATCAAGATCTGCCCCGACGCCCGGCGGGTGCTGCTGACCGCGTATGCCGACACCGAGACCGCCATCACTGCAATCAACCGAATCGGGCTCGACCACTACTTGTTGAAGCCATGGGAGCCGCCCAGCGTGCGGCTCTATCCGGTCCTCGAGGACCTGCTCTCGGAGTGGTTTGCCCGCGCCCGGCCGAGTTTCGATGGCATCCGGGTGGCGGGCACGGCGCTCTCACACGCGTGCTTCGAGGTCAAGGATTTTCTGGCCTCGAACCAGGTGCCCTACCAGTGGCTCGACATGGACGACGAGGCGACCGTGCGGGAGCTCCTGTCGGGCGCCAGCGGTGGGGCCGTCCGGCTGCCGATGGTGTTCTTCCCCGACGGAACCATCCTGGTCCAACCTTCCCCGCGAGAGTTGGCCGAGAAGGTCGGCTTGCAGACTCGGGCGCGGCAACCATTCTACGATCTGATCGTGGTGGGCGGGGGGCCGGCCGGGCTCGCGGCCGCGGTGTACGGCGCGTCCGAAGGGCTGCGCACCATCCTGATCGAGCGCAGTGCTCCGGGCGGGCAGGCGGGCACCAGCTCGAAAATCGAGAACTATCTCGGCTTTCCCAGCGGCGTGAGTGGCGCCGAGCTGGCACGGCGCGCGGCGACGCAGGCCCGGCGCTTTGGCGCGGAGATCATCACCGCCCAGGAGGCGGTCGAGATCAAACGCGAGGACCCCTACCGAAAGGTGGTCCTCTCTGACGGGTCGGAGCTCACCGCCTACGCGATCCTCATCGCGCCGGGGATGGAGGTGCGCCGGCTCGAGGCCGCGGGCTGCGAGGGCCTGCTGGGAGCCGGGGTGTACTATGGAGCGGCGCTCACCGAGGCGGCGACCTATCGCGGTCAGGACGTGATCGTCGTGGGCGGCGCCAACTCGGCCGGCCAGGGCGCCATGTTCTTCTCCGTGTACGCCCGCAAGGTCACCATGCTGGTGCGCGGACCCAGCCTCGGCGCAACCATGTCCCGGTATCTGCTCGACCGGATCGGGGAGACCCGAAACGTGGAAGTGATGCTGAATACCAGCGTGACGGCGGCGCGGGGAAATGGGCGTCTCGAAGCGGTGACGGTCGTGGACAACGTGACCGGAGCGCGGCGTGATCTGCCCGCTTCTGCCATGTTCATCTTCATCGGGACCGCGCCTCGAACCGCATTGTGCGGAGACCTCGTGATGCGGGACCCGCAGGGCTTTGTGTTCACCGGGCCCGAGGTGATGGTCGACGGCGAGCGTCCCCCGGGATGGACGGCCCCGCGGGATCCATATCTTTTCGAGACCAACGTGCCGGGAATCTTCTGTGCCGGCGATGCCCGGCATGGCTCCGGCAAGCGCGTCGCGGCAGCCGTCGGCGAGGGGTCGGCGACGGTGAGCATGATCCACCAATACCTGCACAAGGTGTAGGCGATGAGCGAGCCACTGGCGAAGACCCCTACGGAGGCCGAAGCGAGCGACATCCTGACCCGCCTCACCGCGCACCGCGCCCTCGGGAAGGTGCCCCGCGCGGAGCTGGAGTGGCTGATCGCGCACGGTACCCTGGAGAGCTACGAGCCGGGCGTCCTGGTCGCACGAAAGGGCGAGCCGGTGGAAGCCATGTACATCATCCTCAGGGGCCACGTGTCGCACTTGACCGATCAGGGCGGCACCTGGCGCAAGGCGATCGACTGGCGCGACGGGGACGCCACCGGACTGCTCCCCTACTCCCGCCTCACCACCGCGCCGGGAAACTCCGTGATCCAGGAGCCCACGGAGTTGCTCCGCGTCGCCAGCGAACACCTGCCAGCGCTTCCCATCCAGTGTCCTCAACTCACGGCGGCGCTGGTGCATGCCATGGTGGACCGGGCCCGGGCGTTCAAGGTCAGCGACCTGCAAGTGGAAAAGATGGCGTCGCTCGGAAAGCTCGCGGCGGGACTGGCCCACGAGCTGAACAACCCCGCCTCGGCGGCCGCGCGCAGTGCCCAGCTCATGGCCGACGCCCTGACCGAGTCCGACGCGGCGGCCCGGGCGTTCGGGGCGGCAGCGCTCGATGACCATGCGCTCGCGATGGTCGAACGGGTCCGCACGGTCTGCGGCACCACACCGGTCACCAGCGTGCTCTCGCCGCTGGAACGGGCCGATCGCGAGGAGGCGCTGGCCGACTGGCTGCTGGACCACGATATGGACGATGCCCTCGCCGCGCCGCTCGCCGAGACCGACGTGACGAGCGCGATGCTGGACGAGCTCGCTGCCGCGATCAGCGGCGACCAGCTTCGCGCCGCGCTCCGCTGGGTGGCGGCCGGTTGCACGGTTCGAGGGTTGGCGCGCGACATCGAGCGGGCCGCCTCGCGGGTGCACGAGCTGGTGAGCGCGGTCAAGGGCTTCACCTATATGGACCGCGCGGCGTCCCCGGAGGAGGTGGACGTCGCCAAGGGACTCTCCGATACCCTGTCCGTGCTGGCGGCGAAGGCCAAGGCGAAATCGGTCTCCTTGACCGTGGATGCCCCGGCGGATCTGCCCCGAGCCCGCGGCCTGGGCGGCGAGCTGAATCAGGTGTGGGCCAACCTGGTGGACAACGCGGTGGATGCGGTATCCGACGGCGGCAGGGTGACGGTAACCGCACGCGTCGAAGGGAAGAACGTCGTGGTCCGAGTGACCGACGACGGGCCGGGAATACCGGCTGAGGTGAAGAGCCGGATCTTCGATCCGTTCTTTACCACCAAGCCCGTCGGCAAAGGGACCGGGTTGGGACTGGATATCGTCCGGCGGCTGGTGGATCGGAACGAGGGCTCGATCGAGGTGGAGTCCCGGCCCGGAAAGACCGAGTTCCGGGTCGACTTGCCGGTGGTCGAATAAGCCTGCAGCTTATCCCAAGCCTCAGCCGACGGGCTACCCTCATGAGCGGCTTCTACGAACCACCCCCCGGGACGACCTCGCCGTTTCGCAAACGACTGCTGCAGCCCCAGTGGGAGCCTGTCGCCGCCGCCCTGGGCCGTCCGGTGCCCGGCATTCTGAGGGAGCTCTACCGCGAGCCGAGCGCGCTGCTTCAGGGACACTTCTACCTGACGCGCCCGGACGGAACCGAACGCGCGTGGATCGATCTGTTCTATCCCCTGGATGAGCAAGCGCTCCACCCCGAGGGGCAGGCCCTCCCCGCCGGAGCCATCGCATTCGCGGACGACGAGCACGGCGATCCCTACTTCTATATCCCCGATGCCACGCCATACGGCGACGGACCGGTCTACGTGATGGGCCCGTCTCACGGCCCCACCGGGGTGGAGCCGGTGGCGGAGTCGCTGGCGGAGTTTCTCAGCCGGACGAGGGTCTTCACCCACTGAAGAGCTCCGCCGCGATCGCGTTGCTCGTCGGCTTGCTGGCGGCGACATCCAGCCTGTCGCCAAGCCCGCAACCAGCCCAGATCATCCTCCTTCGCCACGCCGACGAACCGGACGATCCGCACAACCCGCATCTTTCGCCGGCCGGCGTGGAGCGCGCCGAAGGGCTGGTCGCCTTCATCACCACCGATTCGGCAATGACCCGATTCGGCTTGCCGGTCGCGATCTTCGCCACCCGAACCACCAAGCATGGCAACGGCCAACGCACCCAGGAGACGGTGGCGCCGCTGGCCCGGCGGCTCCAGCTGCCGGTGCTGACGCCCTTTCTCTCCGAGGACTTTGCCGCGCTGGCGAAGCGGATACTGCTTGACCCGGGCTACGCCGGGAAGACAGTGCTCATCTGCTGGAACCACGAGGAGATCCCGCAACTGGCCAAGGCCCTCGGCGTCCGCCCTCAGCCGCCCAAGTGGAAGGGGAGCGTCTATGACCTGGTGTACCGCATCACCTACCACGACGGCCGGGCGGTGCTCACGACGTTTCGATATGGGGACCGGTAACCCCATTCGGCACTTCCGGGGGAACGACATTCTTGTCGCCGGTTGACAAGCTTTCCGGCGCGCGCTACCGTACGACCATGAGCCTTTGCGCCGCGATCTGTTGTTGTATGTCCCCCACTCGCCCCGATCGGACGACCTAACGGCTCGCGCGTAGTCTTTTGTGATCCCTCAAGCCCGCAGGTTCCGTCCTGCGGGCTTTTCGTTTTTCCGGGACCTGGAATGGAGCTGGGATGACGGCAGTTGAGGCGATACAGAGGTCAGCGGTGGACGAGAATTCGTCCCCCGAGGCGATCGTGAGCTGGGTGCTCGATCGCTTCGCGGGGCGCGAGCTGGTGGTGACTACCTCGTTCGGGATGGAAGGGTGCGCCCTGATCGACATGGTCGCCCGCCACGGCCGCTCCGTCCCGGTGGTCTACCTGGACACCATGTTCCTCTTCCCCGAGACCCTCGCGCTGCGCGACCGGTTGGTCGCGCGGTATCCCCATCTCCGGTTCGAGAACCGAGGGACGACTCTCACCCCGGAGCAGCAGGAGATCAGCCACGGCCCCGAGCTCTGGCGCCGGAACCCCGACGCCTGCTGCCGGCTGCGCAAGGTCGAGCCCATGCGCCGGGCGCTCCAGGGTGTGGATGTGTGGGTCACCGCCCTCATGCGGAGCCAGTCCCCTGCCCGCGCCTCGATCAAGGCTGTCGAATGGGACTGGAGATATCAGCTGCTCA
The DNA here is from genome assembly GCA_036556025.1 of Gemmatimonadales bacterium. Taxonomy (GTDB): domain Bacteria; phylum Gemmatimonadota; class Gemmatimonadetes; order Gemmatimonadales; family GWC2-71-9; genus CAVVWJ01. The sequence goes on from DATBKD010000085.1 coordinate 36,686, forward strand.
AGGTGAGTCCGCTCGCAGGCTGGGACCGGGCCAGGGTGTGGGACTACGTCCAGCGTCACGACGTGCCCTACAACGAGCTGCACGAGCGGGGCTACCCCACGATCGGATGCACTCACTGCACGATGGCCGTCCCCGGCTCCAGGCCGGACACTTACTCCCGGGCGGGGCGTTGGGCCGGAACCGAGAAGACCGAGTGCGGATTGCACGGGGAGCCGTGGGTCACGGGTCGCGGATCGCAGCTGGAGCCGGCCCGCGTTGCGAGCCCGGACGTTTCGTCATCCTGAGCGAAGCGAAGGACCTTCATGACCGAGAAGCCGGAATCCAAAGTCGAGCTCGCCAAGCAATCGAGTCGCCACCTCCGCGGCACGATCGCCGAGGCGCTGGCCTCCGACGCCAGCCACTTCGGGTCCGACGACGCGACCCTGCTCAAGTTCCACGGGACCTATCAACAGGACTCCCGCGACTACCGGCGGGCACGCGAAGCGGCGGGCGCGGAGAAGGCCTACGCCTTCATGGTCAGGGTCGGGATTCCCGCGGGCGTGATCACGGCGGAGCAATATCTCGGCCTCGAGGACATCGCCGATCACCACGGGAACGGCACCCTCCGAGTCACGACACGCCAGGGCTTCCAGTTCCATGGCGTGCTCAAGCGTCACCTCAAGTCCACTATCGCCGGGGTGAACCACCGACTCCTCACCACCCTCGCCGCGTGCGGAGACGTGCGGCGCAACGTCATGGGCTGCGCCGCGCCCCTGGGCGACGCGGATCACGCGGCCGTGCGCCGGATCGCCGAGGCGATCGCTGCAGAGCTGCGGCCGGGGACCAAGGCGTACCATGAGATCTGGCTGGACGGGGAGAAGCAGGTCTCGACCGAGACAGAAGAGCCGTTCTACGGCGACCAGTACCTGCCGCGGAAGTTCAAGATCGCCGTCGGACTCTCGACCGATAACTGCGTGGACATCTGGTCCCACGATGTAGGACTCCTTGCCATCGTGGAGGGCGGCCGGGTCCGCGGGTTCAATCTGCTGGTCGGCGGCGGGCTGGGCATGACGCACAACAAGGGCGACACGACCGCTCGCCTGGCCGAGCCGTTGGGCTTTGTGCCGATGGAGCACGGGGTCGAGGCAGTGCGCATCGTCGCCGCCATCTTCCGCGATCACGGAAACCGGAGCGACCGCCGCCACGCGCGGCTCAAGTATCTGCTGGCCGAGTGGGGCACGCTGCGCTTCCGGGAGGAATTCCAGCACCGGGCGTCGTTTGCGCTCGGTCCCGCGGTGGAGCTGCCATCCCTTCCCTTCCACGATCATCTGGGACGACACCGCCAGAGCGATAGCCGCTGGTTCTACGGCGTGTTCATCCAGAGCGGGCGGATCGTGGACACCGATGGCCACCAGCTCAAGACCGCCCTGCACCAGATCGTGAGTCAACTGAGACCCGGCATTCAGCTCACCGGCCAGCAGAACTTGCTGCTCACCGATCTGGACCTCGCGGCGCTCGATACCGTAGAGGGCATCCTCCAGACGCATGGCGTCGCTCTGCCCAATAAGCTCTCCGCGGCTCGACGCTTTTCACTGGCCTGCCCCGCTCTGCCCACGTGCGGCCTCGCCCTGGCGGAATCCGAGCGAGCCATCCCCGAAATCCTGGATCGGTTCGAGGCGGAGCTCGAGTCGCTCGGCCTGCGCGACGCGCCGCTCACCATTCGGATGACCGGCTGCCCCAACGGTTGCGCCCGCCCCTACACCGCTGATCTCGCCTTCGTCGGCCGCTCGCTCGGGCTCTACAACGTGTACGTCGGCGGCGGGCTCGCCGGCGACCGGCTGGTGGACCTCTGGCGGTCCGAGGTGCCGCTGGACCGGCTGCTCGAGAGCGTCCGGCCGCTGCTGCAACGCTGGGCGGCGGAGCGAAGCGAGGGTGAAGGGCTGGGCGATTTCTATCAGCGCCTCATGGGCCTTCGGGCCAAGCGCACCACCGTGAGCGGACGTGAGCTGCCGACGTTTGAGCTGTTGCCGCAAGAGGTCGCTCGATGAGGGCGCTGGTGCTCGCGGCGCACGGCTCCCGCCGCGATCCCGCGGCGAACGCGCTGGTTCGGCGGTACGCCGAAGAGATCCGCCGGCGGCGGCTGTTCGACGAGGTGGCCGTCGCCTTCCATCAGGGAGAGCCGGGCTTCGAGAGCGTGCTGGACGAGGTCACCGCTGAGGAGATCACGGTGGTGCCGTTCCTGACCAGCTCGGGACACTACACCGAGACGGTGCTTCCCGCCGGTCTGGCGCGGAATCGTCGGTACTCCGAGATCCGCTTGCGGCAGACCCCGGCGCTGGGCACTCATCCCGGGATCGCCGCGCTGGTCGCGCGGCGGGTCACCGAGCTGTTCCGACACGAGGGGATCACCCGGGACGAGGTGTCGTTGGTCTTGGTCGGCCACGGTACGGCTCGGCATGCCGAGAGCCGCACGGCGACCCTGCACCTGGCGGAGACCCTGGGGCTGCGCCGGGTGGCGGGCCAGATCCTCGCGGGCTTTCTCGACGACGATCCGCCGGTCGCCCAGGTGCTCGAGCGGGTAAGGCGGCCGGTGGCACTGGTTATCCCGTTCTTGATCGGCGGCGGAACCCACGTGCTGTCGGACCTTCCACAGGCGCTGGGCCTCTCCGGGCCGGGAACGCGGGAGTCAGGCTCTCGGGTGCTGCTGGACGACGCGGTGGGCAGCTATCCGGGACTGGTCGAGTTGGTGATCGATCTGGCCCGCCGGCATCCGCCGCCTCCTCCCAAGGTGCGCCGTCGCGGCGGCCGCCAGGGCACCAAGGCCGCGGGAACCGTGTATCTGGTGGGCGCTGGCCCAGGCGATCCCGGGCTGATCACGTCCCGGGGCCTCGGGCTGCTGCGAGAGGCGGAGGTCGTGGTGCACGACCGGCTGATCGGGCCCGAGCTGCTGTTGGAAGCTGCTCCCGGCGCCGAGCTGGTGGACGTCGGCAAGGGTCAAGGGCATGCGGCGCTCTCGCAGGATGCCATCAATCAGCTGCTGGTCGATGCCGCTCGCGAGGGCCGGACGGTGGTCCGCCTCAAGGGCGGGGATCCCTTCGTCTTTGGCCGCGGCAGTGAGGAGCTGGCCGCCTGCAGAGCGGCTGGCGTTCGCTGTGAGGTCATCCCCGGTGTGTCCAGCGCGATCGCCGGGCCGGCCGCGGCCGGGATTCCGGTGACCGCACGTGGGGTGGCGGGCTCGTTTGCCGTGATCACCGGACACCGGGCGGGCGCCGAGGGGGGTGATAGCGCCGGGATCGGGGCATTCGCCGCAGTCGACACCCTGGTGTTGCTGATGGGTCGGGAGCGGCTCGCGGGCATCACCCGGCAGCTGATGCTGGCCGGACGGGACCCGGCAACACCAGCGGCGTGCATTCAGTCGGCGACCACCGTGGAGCAGCGGGTCACGCTCGCCACGCTCGGCACCATCGCGGAGGCCGCCGACCGCGACGGGCTGGAGGCACCGGTCGTGACCGTGATCGGCGCGGTGGCGGCGTTGGCGATGCCGAGCCCCGCCCCACCGCTCCGTCTGGAGTCGTTGGTCGTTGCTCTGGGGAGCTGAAAGTGAGAAGTGAGAAGTAAGAAGAAGTGAGAAGTGAGAAGTAAGAAGTAAGAAGTGAGGAGTTCTCACTTCTTCTTACCTCTCACTTCTTCTCACTTCTTACTTCTGACCGAGCCCAAAGCCCCGCACCCGCGCGGCCCACAGGGGCGCGAGGAGCGTGACCACCGGTACCAGAACCCAGATGCGCCCTTGGAACACATCGTAATCCGCCAACAACGTCGACCACGACTTTCCTGAGAGCCTCCCCGCCCCGAACTCGAACAGCAGCGTCAGCACCAGCCAGAAGAAACCCACGCCGAGCGCCTGCTGAGGACGTCGCGGCCCGATCCAGCGGATCGAGAGCCATGTCACCAGCACCACCAGCGCGCAGAGAATCACCGTGCTCAGGGCGCGAGCAATGGTGTCTCCGATGCGGGGAGCCACGATCAGGTCTCGCACCGCGCCGTTCAGGCTGGCGAGTAGCAGGATCGCGAACCAGATGACCAGAGCACGAAGAAGTATGATTGCCGCCCTCAGAAGTCCTTGCGGCAGAACCGGAGATAGGCCGCGGCCAGCGGCCCGGCACACCAAAGAAGCAGCGCCGCGACCGTCAGCCCCGTGCCGAGCAGGCTGCCGAAGAAGCGCTCGAACACCGCACCGGTGTAGCCCATCAGGGCTGCCGTGTCCAGCCGGAGCAGCAGCAGCACCCGCCCGAGATCGATCGGGTTGAGGATCGTAAGGCCGATAAGCGGCAGCTCGAGTGGATAATCCGAGAAGCTGGTGGCCAGGAGGACGATCAGGGCGTCGTACAGCGCGGTGGCCGTGAGCCAGAGCAGAATCGCGAGGCCGAGCCCCTTGGCCCGGTCGTCGACCAGCAGGGACACAAGCAGCGCGACCGCGGTGAAGACCAGCGTCAAGAGGGTGCCGGCACCGAGGAGCATGAGCAGCGGACCCGCCAGGGGGCCCTCACCTGCTCCATCCCAAGCAAACGGCAGCCCTACGCCGAGCAGAAACCCCGCGGCGAGCGGAACGGCGAGTCCGGCGTACAGTCCGGCGAACAGCGATCCCCGTCCCACCGGCTGAGCCAGCAGCAACTGGATGAAGTTGCGGGACCCGTAGAGGTACATCGTCCCGAACACGATGCTGACCAGCGGGACCACCGCCAGAGCGACGTTCAGCAAGCTCAACACTGCCCGTGGCCCTCCGCCACCAAACCGAAGGAGCGCCTCCGTCAGTAGCAGCAGGCAGAGCGCGTAGCCCATAACCCAGCGGCTTCGGCGCAGGTCCTGCAGCTCGTACCGAAACACCGTAATCGCGGTCATGAGGCCTTCCGTTGCATCAATCGGGCGACGGCCTGCTCCAGCCGATTCTCTCCGGTGATTTCCTTGAGCCGCCGGAGCGACCCCTGAAACTCTACCGCGCCGTCGAGCAGGAAGACCACGTCATCCGCCAGGTCCTCCAGCTCGCTCAGCACGTGGGAGACCAGAAGGATGGTGATGCCGGCCTGGCGGGCGCTCAGGATTCGGGCCTTGAGCACGCGGCTCGCCACTGGGTCCAGCCCTGCGGTCGGCTCGTCGAGGATCAGAATGTTCGGTCGGAACATGAAGGCAACGGCCGCGTTCAGCTTCTGCCGGGTGCCGCCGGACAATGAGCGCACCGGCTTGTCGAGCTGGGGCCCCAGGGCGAACGCGTCGAAGAGCTCGTCGTCCTCCGGGACAGCATGCCCCCGGAGCTCCCGGAGCAGCCGTACCACCTCGCGGCCGGTCAGGTTCTCGGGGAACCGCGGGTGCTGGGGCATATAGCCGATGCCGGCTCGGTATGAGGGATCGCTTCCGGCCGTCTGTCCCGCCACCGTGACCGAGCCTTCGTCCGGGCGGGCCAGCCCCAGCAGCAGCCGGATGAGGGTCGACTTTCCGGCGCCGTTCGGTCCCAGGATGGCCGTCACTCGTCCCGCCTTCACGGTCAGGTCGATCCGCCGAAGCACCGGCGTTCGGCCGTAGTGCTTGCTGATGCCGGCCGCCTCGATCACGGTGCACGGCAGCGCGATGGGGTACGGCGGCGCGAGCTCGGTCATGACTGTCTCCATCGCATGAGCGGCTTGGGGTCGGCGAGGGTCTCGGGCGTGAGCACCGGGGCGACCCGCTCCGCGGCCTCGAGCAGATCGAGCAGAAAGCTTCGCAACAGGATGAGGAGAGGCTCATTCTGATCGACCAGCACGGAGAAGAGTCGCACCGGGCGGAACGGCACATCGCCGAAGCCGTCGTGGTCCAGATCGTACCCGGCGTAACTATCCCAGAAATTCTCGGTGAAGGTGCTCGGGCTGCTGGCGCGGCTGTTGGTGGCCACGTCGAACGTGTTTCCCTCGAAGCGGTTCCGCCGGAAGCTGTTGTCGGTCGCATCGGCCATGAGGCGGATGGCCCACCCGTTCCGCAGAAACTGATTGCCCTCGATGGCGCTCCGGTCCACCCCTTCGGCAAAGAGCCCGACCGTGTTCCGCGCCATCACATTGCCGACGATCCGGCTGTCCTTGATCTCCTTGAGCAGGAGTCCATAGGAGGCCGGCCCCCAGTTGTTCTCGAACCGGTTGTCGGCCATCGTCACTCGACGGCTGTACATCACCGCCACCCCTGCCCCGGTGCCGGCGAAGATGTTGTGCCGGTACTCGCAACTGTCCGAGTACATGAAGTGCAGACCGTACCGCAGGTTGGCTCGGCTGTCGTTGTCCAAGATCCTCGTATGGCCGGAGAACTCGAGGTAAATGCCGTCGCGGTGACCCCGGATCCGGTTCCCGTTGACCGTGAAGCCCCTGGACGAGAAGAGGTGAATCCCGTTGCCCGCGGCGGTCTGCCGGGTGCCACGGCCCTCGAGCAGGTTGCCGGTGATCACGCAGTCCGAGGCCCGAGCGGCGTAGATGCCGAAGAAGGTGCCGATCAGCCGATTGCCGGCGATGACGCAGCCGCGCACCCGGTCGAGCCGGATGCCCGCGCGATCCTCCGTGAAGCTCGCGCCCACGTTTCGGATCGTGAGCCCGCGCACCGTAATGCCATCGGCTCGCAGCCTCAGCACCTCATGAGTGCCATTGCCATCCAGCACGGCCTCGCCCTGGCCCAGGATCGTCAGGGGGACGGTGACCTCGAGGCTCGGCTCCTGATAGACGCCGCTGGTGACTACCACGGTGTCGCCGGCATGCGCCAGGCGGAGCGCCTCGCCGACGGTCGTCACTTCACCGCCGGGCGCCACGACAATGCGACGAACACTGTCTTGGCTGGTGAGACCAAGCAGGAAGGCCAGAAGAAGAGTCATGCCAGGACGCGGAGCGGCTCGGCGACCCTGACCGAGCGCCTGGTTGGGACTCGGGCGCGGCGCCATTCGAGGATCGCAGCCGTGAGCACCAATCCGAGCGCGGCGATCGCGGCCCAGCCGCCGATGTCGGGCCAGGAGGTCGCGTGGAAGTTGAGCAGTTGCTTGCCGCCGATGATGGGGGGCTGATAGCTCATCCCGGGCACCTTGATGGCGGCGTGAGGGTCCAGTCGGTGCCCGTACTGGTAACCCCACTTCCAGAAGTCACCGAGCCCGGCAACGGCACCGAGGGTGAACAGCCCGGCCCAGGCGTAGAGCAGCCGGCGTCGACCCACGAGTGCCACGAGCAAGCCCGCCACGACCGCCGCCGCCACGAGCCGCGGCATGAACCGCAGCTCGGGAAAAGCGTCGGGATCGATCGGCCGCATGCCGATGTAGTGATTCAGCCCGTTGATGCTGTTGAGATCGTTGGGCTTGAGCCCGGTGATCCGGTCCACCCAGATCCGGAGTCCCAGGCCTTCCGGGTACTGCGGGGCGATCAGCTCGATCCGCCAGAGCGGAGCCAGGTACACCGCCAGCAGGAGGAGCGAGGCCAACGCCACGATGATGCGTGAGGTGCGGGTCATGGTCACTTGCTCCCGTGCTGGTTGTGCTCGTCGTGCTCCTCCGCCTCATGCCCATGCGCCAGGGAGTCGTAGCTGGCGCTGTTCCATTTGAGCGCCATCTTCGAATCCTTGGGCGAGACCCGGATGTAGCCTTGCATCTCCTGGTGCAGCGCCGAGCAGAAATCGGTGCAGTAGAAGGGGAACACGCCAACCTGCTTGGGCACCCATGCCAGGGTGCGGGTCTGGCCCGGCATCAGCAGCAGCTCGGAGTTATTGGCACCCAGCACCGCGAAGCCATGAGGCACGTCCCAGTCCTGCTCCAGATTGGTCACGTGGAAGTAGACCGAGTCGCCGACCCGGATGCCTTCGATCTTGTCGGGCTTGAAGTGGCTCCGCACCGACGTCATCACCACGTGGACCACGTTACCCTTCCGCTCCATCCGGGTGACCTTCTCGTTCTTGGCGGCCCACGGGTCGTGGTTGGTTGCGAGGTTGTACATCTTGAGCTGCCGCTCCTGGATGAGGGACGCCGGCAGCGCCTGCGCGTAGTGCGGCTCACCGATGGTCGGAAAGTCCAGCAGCAGCTTCATGCGGTCGCCGCTGATGTCGTAGAGCTGTGCCGACTGCGCCAGCTCGGGACCGGTCGGCAGGTAGCGATCCTTGGTGATCTTGTCGAGCGCCACGACGTACTTGCCCCAGGGCTTGCGGCTGTCGCCGCCCGGGATCATGAGGTGACCGACCGAGTAGTACGTGGGCGCGCGGTCCACCACCTTGAAGTCCTTGAGGCTCCACTTCACGATCTCGGAGCTCAGGAACATCGAGGTGTAGGCGAATCCCTTGCCGTCGAACTCGGTATGCAGCGGACCCAGCCCAGGATTCTGCACCTCGCCCGCCACCGTGGCCTCGTACTTGAGCACCGGGATGCCGTGTTCCTCGCCGGCAAAGGCGCGGTCGGCGATGGCCTTCTGCATCTTGGTGAAGCTGTGCACCGGGATGACGGTCGCCAGCTTGCCCCCGGCTACGATGAATTCACCGGTGGGATCGACATCGACGCCGTGCGGGCTCTTCGGGGTTGGGAGGTAATAGGCCAGACCGGGGCAGGCAGCCGGCGTGAGCATCTTGACGCTGGTGCCCCACTCGGTGCGCGCGATCCCGTCCTCGCCGATCAGGTTATGAGCGTAGCGCGCCGGCTCGGTGGTCGCTTTCCCCTGCGCCACACACTGCTCGGCCTGCTTCCAGTTGATGGCCGCGATGTAGTCCTTGTCCTTCTGCGAGGCGTTCACCTCGAGCATGGTGTTCCCTTCCTCGCTGTTGTAGCTGGTGAAGAATGACCATCCATGGGACGGCCCCTTGCCCGCGTGCGACAGGTCGTAGTCGAAGGCGGGGAGCCGGATCTGGAAGGCGATCGCCATGTGACCGGTCACACTGTCCACCCGGGCGAAGGTCAGCACGCCGCTGAACGCCTGCTTGTAGTCTTCGATCGAGACGTCCCGCTGCGGCACCGGCACGCTGAACCGGGTACCAGCCACGACGTACTCATTGTTCTGGGTGACGAAGGGCGAGGAGTGGTTGCCGCTCGAGTTCGGGATCTCGAGGATCTCCTCGGTCTCGAACCGGGTCAGGTCCAGCCGGGCGATACGGGGGGTGTTGTTGCCGTTGATGAAGAGCCAGCGGCCGTCGGGCACGCCGCCCGTCTGCGAGAGCTGCGGGTGGTGGGCGTCGTCCCAGGGCACCATGCCGTAGCTCGTGTTCATCATGGCCTTGGTCTGCTCGCTGTAGCCCCAGCCGTTCTCCGGGTTCTGGGAGAAGACGGGGACGTGCTTGAGCAGCCGGCCGGACGGAAGACCGTAGACACCGACCTGCCCGTCGAACCCGCCCGACATGAAGGCGTAGAACTCGTCGTACTTGCCCGGGGCCACGTAGACCTTGGCCGCCGCATCGGCGGCTTCGCCGAGCCGGCTGGCGTCTGCGCGGTTGCAGCCAACCATTGCGATGGTGGCGCCGGTGAGGAATGCGAGGGTCTTCAGACTGCGCGACATGGTTCATCTCCTGGAGCACGGGTGTGTGGACCAACCTCGCCTCCCAGGCCGCGAGCGCTGATGAAGCGCGCGTGAAACCTTCTTCATAGCCCTTGGAACGAGCTTTCGCCCAGGCTTCATGCTTTCTTCACCGCGGCCGGACTAGGCTGTCTTGCAGCGACACTGAACCAGGCATTCGTCTGCAAGGAGAGCCGAGATGACAGTCGTTCACACCACCCCAGCCACGCGGCCAGCCCGTTCCGATGGGCGGCTGGGCCAGCGCCTGCAGCGAATGCACCGGCAATGGCTCGCGGAGCTGCGGGCCACGTTCGGAGAATCCAACGCGACAGACGCCGGTATCTGGCCGCGCTGGCGTGCCATTCGCCACGTGGATACGGTGTTCTCAGGTCAATTCGACCGGGAGCGGAGCACCATCGAGAGCCTGGGTCCGACGATCGGGCCGGCTCACGTCAACCACCTCTGGGTTGCCGGGGAGCTCGTTTCCATGCTGCGCTGGCAACTGTGTCAGTCGGTGGGACTCTGCCATCATGGGGCAGAGTTTGCGGTCATCACCGCGAAGCTGCTCAGGGCAGTGGAGTACTGGTTCGCGGCGGTGGAGGAGCTGGTAGGCCCACTGCGCTGGGATGATGTCCCGGCCCAGGTGCGTCAGAACCTTGCCTCGCTTGATATCGAAACCGCGCCGACCTGGAGCGAGCTTCCGGTCTCGCTGGTGACGAGCTTATGACCGGCGTTTGACGACCATGTCCAGCTCCCACTTCACTCGCTTCGCCAAGGGGACATCCAGGCTGGTGGGCAGACCATCAGCCTTTGCGATTGCGGTCATCGTCGTGGTGGTCTGGCTGACGACGGGTCCGCTGTTCGGCTTCAGCGACAGCTGGCAGCTGGTCATCAACACCGGCACCACGATCGTCACCTTCCTGATGGTCTTCCTCATTCAGAACACCCAGAATCGAGATGCAGAAGCAGTGCAGGTGAAGCTCGACGAGCTGCTGCGCGCCACCGCGGGGGCTCACAACGCCTTGCTGGACCTGGAAGAGCTCGAGGAACGCGAGCTGGACGACATTCGCGCGGGGTATGCCCGGCTGGCGGAGCGCGCCAGGGCGGCCTTGAGACAAGGCCAGTGTGATACGGGGGTGCCCGAAGTGGGCGCTACCGCGGAGCCGGCTGCCGCTGCTCGATGATGTGCAAGTCGCCGCTCACTTCCTCGGAAGAGAGCTGGAGCGCTTGCCGGTCCGCCCGACGCTCCGCGTTGCGCTTCACCAGCCGCAGGGTTTCCCACCGAATAAGCAGGATTCCCGGCGAGAAGACCGACCAGTAGCGCCGGAAGCGGGCACGTGAGCTCGGGTCTGTGGTGGCGACCCTGGTCTCCGTTCTGAAGACAGAACTTCCTCCTTCCACCGGCTCCACAGCCAGCGTCCACGCGATCTTGGCATATCCTGGCTCGTGAAAGGCAGTGAACTCCTCGGGGGGCAGGCTTCGGAAGCTCACATTGGCTTTCCACGGCTGGGTCACCGCACCAAGGACCAGCTCATGGCCTGGCTCGTCCGCGAGAATGCCCCAGCCGAGCGCAAGGACTTGCTGCAGGAAGGGACCGGCGGTCTGTGGCCGAGCCGGCTTCGCCCGCATGAGCAGCTCCCGTCCGGCGAAGATCGCCCGGATGAGACCTGATTCCTGGAGGTCCAGTTCTCTGGCAGCCTCGTAGGTGATGGAAGCTGGTGCACGGACAATGGTTTGATGGCGCTCGCCTACCTCGTAGATCGGCAGAAAGCGATCCAGCAAGGGATCGGTTTGGCGATTACCCCTGGTTCGGCCATAGCGGTACCAGGTCCCCGCGATATAGGTCAGGCCCAGCAGGGCAGCGGCGGCGGTGCCCCCGCCGAGGACTCGCAGTGACCGCGTCAGCACTCGGTTCATACGGACCTCACTCTCAATCATCGACCTGACGAAGCACCCTCGAACTGCAGTGCGGGCCGAATTTCCTCGTGCCTGATCTGACCGCCGAGGTTCGCCGTCCAGGCCATTGTTGCCGTCACCGCCATGCCGACCAGGAGAGCGATGGTGGCGAACCCGGTGGGGATCGCTTTGCCCTTGCGGTAACGAATCAGTCCCGCGGTGGAGATCGCCGCCAGAGCCACCGCTGCCAGAGTTGCAATGAGTGCGGCGCCCTCGTGTGATTCAATGACGGCTTCACTGACGCCCGGGAGGTGCTCCACGGCTTCCTCCGCCGGCTCTCCAGTGAAGTACGTCGCTCCTGCCAGCACGCCGGTCGCCAGGAACACGACCAGGGCGGTCCGCCGGAGCACATCGTTGTTCCGGACGACCCCGACTGCCAGAAGCAAGGTTCCGAACAGGACCCCCAGAACCGGCAAATGGGTCAGCGCGAGATGGAGGTGGACCAGGCTCATACGACGATCTTTCCCGGGCGTCGGGTCTGAGCCGAGCTCACCGAGCGAGCCCGCCCCGACGGGCGCTTGCGGCTCCCCGAGGGGTGGCAGACCAACACCGGAATGTCGGCTGCTCGTATCAGCTTGTCCGCCACGCTCCCGAGCGCCAGGCGACGGAGTCCGCCTCGCCCGTGGGTGGCGATTGCAATGATCCCATAGCGCTCCGGGCCGGCCAGCTCGAGCAGCGCTTCCGCAACCGTGACGCCGAGAACCGCGGCTGAGGAGGCCTTGATCCCGTCGGCCCGGACCCGCTCGGCTATGTCGTTGAGGTAGTCATTGGCAGCGTCGCGGCGTATCATCGTCAACTTCTCGTCGTACCCCACCGCGGGCAGCATCTGGGAGTCAGTCGGGAAGACCAGTGGCTCGATCACCTGGACCAGGTCGATCTCAACATCGCAGGCGCGGGCGAGGGCCATCGCCGGTTCCAGGGCTGCTTCAGCAAGGGGTGATCCGTCCAACGGCACGAGGATATTCCCCAGCTGCGCCGTCGGCGTCTCCGCCGGCTGGGCCTCCGTCGACCGCACCAGCAACACTGGGATTTCCAACGAGCGCACCATGTGGTCGGCGACGCTCCCCAGCCAGGCGCGGCGCAGGAGTCCCCGCCCGTGGGTGGTCATGACAACGAGATCAACGCTGGTGTTCCGAACGTATTCCTCCAGCGCCGGCGCAATGGACCCAGTGAGCGTCACGGCAGTCACGGGGCGCCCGCTGCGTTCGCGGATCTGATCGGTCCAGCCTCGCAGGTATTCCTTCTCTGATTTTCGGACCGACAATTCGATCGAGGTATAGAGTCGCTCGGTACCGGAATAAACCGGCGCGATCAGCGTCTGGTGGACCAGCGCGAGGCGGATCTTCGACCGGGTCCGTTGAGCCACTGCGATGGCGAGCGGCACGGCCCGCTCAGCCGTAGAGGAACCATCGAGTGGCACCAGGATGGACCGAAATGTCGTGGCGTTAGTCGGCATGGTTTGAGCTCCCCTGATGTGCTGTGCGATTCCAACCGAACCAGGCGTATACCGGGCAAAAGCCGGTGAGCGCGCTGCCCAGCGGGATCAGTCCGACAAGGGTCAGGTAGCGCCACGGAGCGTCCAGTGCGCCGTAGAGTCCCAGGATCAGGATGCCGATGATCAATCGGAACGCCCGATCAATTGTGGTGACGTTGCGAGTCATAGATCCTCCCAGGTGAACTGCGTGAACGGCGAACAGTGAAACGTGAAGAGGAACGAGGCCCCAGGTCTTAGCTGCGGCTTCACGGTTCACGGTTCCACAGTTCACGGTTTCACAGTTCACGGTTCACCCTTCGTCATAGCGGTATCGTCAGCACGGCGCATGGGGCCGTGTGGGCCAGATGTCGGGCAGTGCTTCCGGCCTCCAACACGCCCGGCGGGCCTCCCCGATGGTACCCGATCACCAGCAGGTCCACGTCGAGCTCGCTGACGGTCGAGAGAATTTCCGGCACGATCTCCCCTCGACGGACCGTAACCGAGCCGAGGGGAAGCCGCTCGTCGGCCAGTATCTGGTTCACCCGCCCTTGCAGCCAGGCACTCCGTGCCAGCGGAAGAGAGCCGGAAAGGCGCGCCGGTTCGCCCAGGGGTGTGCGCTCCACCGTGACGACCCGCAGGCCGCCGCCGATGCTGCGAACAAACCCACAGGCTTCCCGGAGCACAGCCAGGCCCCGCTCGGTTCCATCGAGCGCGACCACCGCGGTTCTCGGCTCACCCCGGCCAGGAGGGACGAAGAGACAGGGAACCCTGCTGCGCCGTGCCACCGCATCCGCGGTATCGCCAAGCAGCAGGCGGGAGAACTGGGACCGGTGCTTCCGGCCGAGGACGACCAGATCGGCATTGTTCCGCTCAGCGTACCGGCAGATTTCGATCCCCGGCAATCCGAATGTGATATCCGTCTCGATCAGATCCATCTGGCCCGGCGGAACAACATCGGCCTCGAGCCAGCGGCGTAGTCGGCCGAGCTCCAGCGAGTCGAAGTCCACTCCGAACCCCGGCGGCCCATCCCCCTCGCCAGCCGCAGACAATACTGCCATAGCCTCGGCCGAGACCACCCTCATCGCGGTCACCTTTGCCGGGGTGCGCGTCATCAGATCAATGGCTGTGCGGACGGCCTGACGGCCTGCATCGGATTCGTCCGTGGCGGCCAGAATATGATGTAGCTCCATGACCTCTCCTGGTTACGTCGCATGCTAGCAGCCCCAGGATGAAGGGAGGATGAAGAGGCCACGAATACTTCGAGGGAGTTGGTCGGACGGCGGCTGCGCCGTAATATTGGGCATGCCCGACACATCGGCTGTTTACCCTCTCCCGCCAGTCGAGCGGCTGGAGCGGCTGGTCATCGCCGCCACCTCGTTGATCACGGAAATCTCTCTGGAGGGTGTCCTCCATCGAGTGGTCGAGGTCGCCGCCGAGGTAATCGGGGCCCATTATGCCGCTATCGGCGTATTGGCTCCCGACGGCAGGATGCTGGAGAGCTTCACCACCTACGGCATCGACGATGAGCTTCGAGCCAAGATCGGCCCTCCCCCACGGGGGCACGGTATCCTGGGGCTGGTGATCCGCGAAGCCAAGCCGATTCGACTTCCGGATCTCGGCCGGCACCCGGACTCCTATGGGTTTCCTCCACACCACCCCCCGATGCACTCCTTCCTGGGGGTTCCGATCGTCGGCAAGCGCGGTGTGTTCGGCAACCTGTATCTCACCGAGAAGGTGGGTGGGGACGTCTTCACCGACCTGGATGAGAGCGTCGCCGTGATTCTCGCGGCCACTACCGCGGCTGCGGTGGAGAACGCCCGACTCCACGAGGAGAGCGCGCGGCTGCTGGAGGAGGTCCAGGGCCTGCATCGAGCCCGCGAACGTTTCTTCGCCATGGTGAATCACGAGCTGCGCAATGCGCTCGCGGCGGTCTACGGGTGGTCAGAGATGCTGGTCCGCAAGAAGGATCCGGCGACGGTACCCAAGGCGGCCTTCGAGGTACTCGACTCGGCCAAGCAGGCGATTGGGCTGATCAACGATTTGCTCGATCTCAGCCGGTTGGATGAGGATCGCCTGCGGCCGGTTATCCGCGCGGTCGAGCCGGGATCGATCGCACGTCGCGCGGTGGGTCGGGTCACTCCCGCCGCCGAAGCAAAGCGCGTCACCGTGAGTCTCGACATGGCACCCGATCTTCCGAGCTGTGATACGGACGCCAGCCGGGTGGAGCAGATCCTGGTCAACCTCTTGGGGAACGCGATTACACATACCCCGGATGGGAAAGGCGTACGCCTGCATATCAAGACCGGGCAGGGAGTTGTGACCTTTCTAGTGGAGGACGACGGCAGCGGAATACCCGAGGGTGAAACCGAGCGAATCTTCGATATCTATGTCACTAAACCCCGGGAGGACGGCGCGGGCGTCGGTCTGGGGCTGCCTCTCTCCCGGCGGCTGGCCCGGCTGCTGGGTGGGGAGCTTCGGGCGGAGTCAGGAACGCTCGGCGGCTGCTTCATTCTGGAACTGCCGGTGTCCAAGGCTACGTGAAGACATCTTCACGTTGGCTTGCAGGAGAGTTCAAACCCAGCCCTCTAGATTCGACCCTATGAAAATTCTCGTCGTGGAAGACGACCGGAAGGTCGCGGGATTCATCGAGCAGGGCCTGAAGGAAGAAGGATTCGTGGTAGACGTCGCCCCTGACGGTGACGAGGCCACGATGTTGGCGCATGTGTATGAATACGATGTCATTCTGCTGGATGTCGTCCTGCCCAAGAAGAACGGCTTCCAGGTGGCCACCGAGCTGCGGAGAGAGGGGCGGAACACCCCGATCCTGATGCTGACATCTCGGGATGCGGTGGAAGACGTGGTGCGGGGCCTCGACGCCGGGGCCGACGACTATCTCTCGAAGCCGTTCCAGTTCGAGGAGCTTCTGGCCCGGGTTCGGGCACTGCATCGCCGCGGTGGGGCGGAGCGGCTCGAGGTCCTGCGCTACGGTCCGATCACCCTCGACCGGTTGCGCCATGTCGCACAGATCAATGACAAGCGGCTCGACCTCACCCCCAAGGAGTTCCAGCTCCTCGAGTACTTCCTGCTGCACCCTGAGGAGGTCGTCCGTCGCACCACTCTCCTGGAGAAGGTATGGGACATGCACTTCGATCCGGAGAGCAATGTGGTCGACGTTCACGTCGGGAATCTCCGGCGCAAGCTGAGCCAGACGGCGGGGGAGCCGCTGCTGGCAACCGTCCGGGGCGTGGGCTTCAGCCTGCGTCGGGGCGGCGATTCGGCCGAGGTTTCGTACACAGCCTGAACCTGCGTGGCGCCGGGCTACTGCCAGGCGCCGCTTTCTGTTTCATCCTCACCGGCCTCATCTTCGCGCTCGGTGGCGAAGCCGAGCACGCCCGACTCATCTGGTCGGCGGGCCTGGTGCTCACCGGCCTCCCCGTCGTCATACGCACCCTCCGCGGCATCCTCGCCCGCCGCTTCGCCGCCGACCTGGTCGCCATGCTCGCCATTGTCACTGCTCTTCTGCTGCAGCAGCCGCTGGCAGGGCTCATCGTCGTCCTGATGCAGACCGGAGGAGAGGCGCTGGAGCGCTACGCCGAAGGCCGGGCATCCGAAGCGGTGCGTGACCTGGAGGCCGCCGCCCCACGACTGGCTCATCGTCTGGTGGCGGGCGAGGTGGAAGACGTGAGCGCCGAGATGGTGCGGGTGGGCGACGAGCTGCTGCTCCGTCCCGGCGAGCTGCTCCCCTGTGATACCGTGGTGGTGAGCGGGCGCTCTCATGTGGATGCATCGAGACTCACTGGCGAGCCGGTCCCGGTGACGGCCGAGCCGGGAATACGTCTGATGAGCGGCAGCCTCAACCTGGAGGGGCCACTGACCCTCCGGGCTACTGCGCCCGCCAGCGAGAGCCAGTATTCCAAGATCGTAGAGCTGGTCCGAACGGCGCAGGCCAGCAAGTCTCCTCTCCAGCGCCTCGCCGACCGCTATGCCGTCTGGTTTACCCCGTTTACGCTCGGGGTCTGCGCCATCGTCTATCTCCTCTCGAGCGACCCGCTTCGAGTGCTCTCGGTGCTGGTCGTTGCTACTCCATGCCCCCTGATCCTCGCAGCCCCGGTGGCCGTAGTCGGTGGCCTCAATCGCGCGGCCCGTCATGGCATCATCTTCCGGCACGGAACCGCCTTGGAGCAACTCGGTCAGGTAACCACCGCCATCTTCGATAAGACCGGGACGCTGACCATCGGCCGGCCGGAGGTGGCTCAGGTTCTCGCGGCCTCCACCTGCCAACCAGCCGAGTTGCTCCGACTGGCAGGGGGAGTGGAACATGGGTCGGGTCACCTGCTGGCCCGCACCCTGATAGAAGGAGCAGAACAGCGCGGCATCGTCATTCCTGAGGGACAGGAGATCAGGGAATGGCCGGGAGAAGGCGTGGAGGGGAGAGTGGAGGGTCGCCAGGTGGCGGTGGGAGGGTGGTCGTTCATAGTGAGGCGCTATCCGCTCTCCGAGCCGGAGCTGTACCGCCTGCGGGAAAGGGTCTCTGGACCGGGCCTTCGCGCGTACGTTGCGGTGGATGGCAAGGCCGCCGGCATGGTAGAGTATGCGGATCGGATCCGGCCTAAGCTTCCCGAGTTCCTGAAGGGGCTGCGCGGGCTGGGCGTGCGTCATCTGGTACTGCTCTCGGGTGACGACCCGGCGAATGCCTCAGCGGTGGCACAGGCCGTGGGAATCGAGGAGGCGCACGGGGGGCTCTTGCCGGAGGAGAAAGTCGCCTTCGTGCAGCGCCTGGTGAAGGTCGGCAGTCGGGTCTTGATGGTGGGCGACGGCACCAACGACGCTCCGGCTCTCAGTGCCGCGACCGTCGGCATCGCGCTCGCCGGCAGCGGCGGCGGCATCAGCGCGGAGGCGGCGGACGCCGTGATCCTGACGGACGATCCAACCCGAGTGGGAGAGGCGATCGCGATCAGTCGCCGGACACTCCGTCTGGCGCGGCAGAGCATCGTGGCGGGGCTGGGACTCAGTATGGCAGCGATGATGTTCGCTTCCTTTGGGTTCGTCCCGCCGGTTCTCGGGGCCCTGCTCCAAGAGGGAATCGACGTCCTCGTGATCCTGAACGCGTTGCGGGCCAGCCTTCCTCCGCATCAGCAGTTGACACCCCAGGTCGCGAGCGCAGCGTTCGACCCTGCGTGACGAACTTCACATTCAGGGAATCGTGAGGCCTTATGAACAGAGTGCAGATCGGACTCCTGCTGGTTGGCCTTTCGCTGGGACCAGGGGCGCTTTCCGCGCAGCAGCCGGGGCCGCCCAACCGAGGCAGGAGGATGATGTCCGACACGGCCGTGGCTCAACGGGAAATGGGGATGATGGACTCCATGAACCTGCGCCTTGACACGCTGGTGGCTCGGATGAACAGGGCGAGTGGCAATATGAAGGTCGCCGCCATGGCCGAGGTCATCAACGAGCTGGTGGCTCAACGGCGGGCAATGCAGGAGCACATGCGAGCGATGATGCAGCGACGCAGCATGATGGGAAACATGAGGGGCAACGCGCCGCCAGATTCCAGCGCGGCCGACTCGGGGCGGCGACCGTGATCAGGCGGGCTCACTGGATCCGGGCCGCCCACCAGGATCCAGCCAAGACGGTGTCGGTCGCTGTCGGATGAGAGAAAAAGGTGCCGCGTAGGGTGTCGCCCCTGAGGCGGCCCTGGAACCAGGTGTCGACCGAGCAGGCGCGCTCGCTGTCCTGGTAAGGCTCAAGCCACCCCGCCACACTACCATCCGCGATCGCCAGCCGGCCGATGCGGAGCACGACCGGCCTCGGAGGCGGTTGCTCGGGATGAGTGAAGTCGGCACAGGAAAACGGGACAGCGGGTCCGGCAAAGGTGACGCTGGCTTGAGCGGTGTCGCGGTCGACTGGGAGTAGGAAGACGAGGGTCCCGGTGCGGTTTACTCTCGGGTTCTCGAACGCACCCTGCCAGGTTCCGGCGATGCGCCGAATGTCGCGCGATGTTCCTTCGATGGCCACCGGCGAGACCGGCGCCTGCGTGGTTGGGCCAGCGCATGATATCGATCCGGCCAGGAGCACCAGGGCTGAGCAACGGGCCTCAATTACCACGATCCCACCGCGAGGTGGGCACCAGTGCCGGAGAGCTGCCGACCGGCAGCCTCGGCAACCAGGTCATGAATGTCGATGGCGTTGGATGGGTGGGGCACAGTATTGCAGGTCGCGATCTGGTGGATGCCCGCCGCGAGGATGCGGGCGTACGCGTCTTGCGCGAAGATACCGTGGACGGCCACGCAGGAGCATCGCTTGAACCCGGCTCGGGCCAGCGCTCCCACCGTCTCGATCATGGTCCGGCCGGTTGAGACGATATCGTCGACCAGCACCGGAGTACGGCCTCGATATTGGCTCAGCTGAGGCAGCTCGATCTCAACCCGCAGGTCGCCCAGCCGCCGCTTGCGCAGGGTTACGGCGGGACAGCCCGATTCTGCCGCGATCGGGGCTATCCACTGGCGGCTCTCCTCGTCGGGGCCCACCAGCAGCGGCGCGACGACCTGCTCTCGGATCCACCGCGCCAGCCTCGGTGCGGCGCTGACCACCTCCGTGGGAATCCGATAGATCTCCTGCAGGTCGTGGAATCGATGGAGATGGGGATTGACGGTCACGATCCAGTCCACAGTGTCGGACAGGAGACTGGCGAAGTGCCGCGCGCTCAGTGCCTCTCCACTCCGGAAACGCCGATCCTGGCGCAGGTAGGGGAGGTAGAGCGCGACCAGGCCGACGGAGGTGGCACCGAGCTCTCTGGCAGTCTTAGCGAGCAGGACCAGGGGGAGAATCACCTTGTCGGGATGATGCAGTGGCGCCGCGATCAACACCGGACGACCGGACACCGGGCTTACGATCCGGACATAGGCTTCTCCATCGGGGAAACGATGCGTCTCGATCTCGCCTAGGCTGATCCTCAGGTCGAGGGTGAGGCGCGAGGCAAGAGCCTCGTTACCGGGCAGAGCCAGCAGAGTCGGCTTCATCCGTCCGCTTCCACTTCGAAGATCTCGGCAGTGGATTGGACATAGTCCGTGGCGTACTCCAGTTCGCCGATCGTCATGGCATGAACGGTATAGATCGGCTGCCCCTCGGAGACCCGATCGCCGAGGCGGACGTGCAGCTCCAGACCGGCGGCTGGATCATGGGGAGCACCGGCGAGCTTTGCCACCCGGGCCAGTCGACGGTTATCGATCAGTTTGACCCGGCCTGAGCGTCCGGCGAGAACGGAGCGGGTGAGTTTGGCCCGGGGCGGCGTCCGCATTCCTCCCTGTGCTTGGCAGATCGCCTGGAACTTGCGCCACGCCCGGCCGTCGTTCAGGATGGTCCGAGCGAGCTCGTTTCCCTTTCCGCTCGGCACTGCTGACGCCAGCTCGAGCGCGGACCCGGCCAGAAGCACCGCCCGATCTCGGAGATCGCATGGTGCGCTGGGATCCCCTTGGAGTACGGCGAGCGCATCTCGCGCTTCGAGCGCTGGGCCGATCCCCCGCCCAATGGGCTGGGCGCCCTGGGTGAGGACCGGCAGGACCTGAAGTCCGACAGCGCCCCCAACCTCGCGCAGCTGAGTCGAGAGGCGCTCGGCATCGGCCGGGCTGCGAAGCTTCGCCGTCGGACCGACCGGAATGTCAATCACCACGTGCGTGGCCCCTGCTGCCGCTTTCTTGGAGAGCACCGAAGCCACCAGTTGCCCCGGGGAGTCGAGGTCGAGGGAGCGCTCGACCCGGATCAAGACGTCGTCCGCCGGGCTCAACCGGGCCCTGCCGCCCCACACCAGGCAGGCTCCTTCCTGCTCCACCACCCGCCGCATAGCCGGAAGATCGAGGTTGACGGGGGCAAGCGTCTCCATGGTATCCGCAGTGCCGGCCGGCGAAGTGATCGCGCGGGAGGACGTCTTGGGCATCAACAGGCCTGCTGCGGCGACGATCGGGACCACGATGAGCGAGGTCCGATTGCCGGGAATTCCACCTACGCTGTGCTTGTCGACCACGATCGGCTGAGGCCAACGGAGTCGCTCGCCAGACTCGACCATGGCAAGGGTAAGGTCCACCATCTCGTCCAGATCAAGGCGGCCATCGGCGCAGGCCGTCAGGAACGAGGCAAGCTGGATGTCGGAATACTGGCCCTGAGAGACGTCACGTATGATGGCGGCGAGCGCATCGCCATTCAGCCGCTGACCGTAAACCTTGGCGCGCACGTAGCGCAGCGAGTCCAGCGGGAGCTGATGGGCGAAGTGGACCACCTCGTCGTCGCTGGGCCGAAGCCGATTCCAGGCAGCCTCGGAGAAGCCGGCCTCGTCTACGGCGAGAAGGGATCCGCTCACGACGCCCAGGGTCGCGAGAATGGTGCGGTCGCCTACCCGGACCTGAATGCGAGTTTCCGACTCGAAGCCCTCGGAGCGGACAACGAGCGAGTCTCGGTGCAGGTACACTACAGCCTCATGGCCGGTCTCGATCCCGAGTCGCCGAGCATGATGGGTGGTGGCTACCGGATTCCGCTCAGCCTGCGAGTGCTCGAGCAGGTCGGGCATCAGCGGTCCAGCGACGCCGCCAACTCCAGGTGCTTGATCAATCGCTCGCTCTCCGGACTCAGCTCAGAGCGGTGGAGATTGCGGGTGGCAAACTCGAGCTCCGCACACCACAACTGCGCCTGTTCGAGAATCTCCCGAGCGAACGCCGCGACCACCATTGCGGTGCCACGCCGCCGGCCCAAGGCGATCAGGTCGACACGAGTACGCTCCAGGACTGCGCGAATGGTGCTGAGACGGACAAACTCCGAGCGGCTCAGCCAGCTAGCCAGGCTGTCCATCAGCGCACATTCCATCCGAAAGCGGCCCTCGAACTGATCGATGAGGTAGCGGACGGCACCCCACCGCTCCCAGAAGGGGGCCTGCGGCACCATGGCTGGGGCGAGCAACGTGCCGATCTGCTCGATCCAGCGATCGTGAATGGGCGAGAGGATGACGTCAAGGGTGTCATCTGCTCTAGGCTCGATTGCAAGTGGTATCGCTGCGCTCATGACCCAAGTCCCAGAAGAGGTTACTCCAGGCTAGTTGAGCCGGGATGAAGATTCGATGAAGCCGAGGGGAAAAGACCTTAGGGGACCGTCGGGTCCACCTCGCCCCGCTTCGGAAGGGTGCCGATGCCTTATCCCCTGCATGGTGCCAGATTTCGTGCATGCGCGCGATGCAGCTCGAAGCCCAAGGACAATCTCTCCGGCTTCGGACTCTGCCGGACCCCCGGCCTGGGCCTGGCCAACTCCTGCTCCGAGTGCACGCCTGCGGCATCTGCCGTACCGATCTGCACGTAGTCGACGGTGATCTTCCCCAGCCCAAGCTGCCGCTGGTCCTGGGTCATGAAATCGTAGGCACGGTGGCTGCCCGAGGGGACGGCGTGGATCGGTTCGCAGTGGGGGAGCGCGTCGGCGTACCGTGGTTGGGATGGACTTGTGGAGAGTGCCGCTATTGCCGGACCGGCCGGGAAAATCTCTGCGATCGGGTTCGCTTTACCGGATATCAGCTCGACGGAGGCTACGCGGAGTACACGGTGGCCGACGAGCGGTTCTGCTTCCCTCTCCCAGCCGGCTACTCGGATATCGAGGCGGCGCCGCTTCTCTGTGCCGGGCTCATCGGGTACCGATCCCTGGTTGCTGCGGGGGACGCCGAGCGGCTTGGCATCTATGGGTTCGGGGCGGCCGCCCACCTGATCGCGCAGGTCGCCCGGCACCAGGGCCGTCGACTCTTCGCCTTCACTCGCGAAGGTGATGGGGAAGGCCAAGCATTTGCCCGAGAGCTGGGCGCCGAGTGGACCGGAGCGTCGAGCGAGGCGCCGCCTGAGCCATTGGATGCCGCGATCATCTTCGCGCCAGTGGGGGCACTCGTCCCGACGGCGCTACGGGCCGTAGTGAAGGGAGGCACCGTGGTGTGCGCCGGCATTCACATGAGCCCGATTCCCTCGTTTGACTATCAGATCCTCTGGGGCGAGCGAGTGGTCCGTTCGGTGGCGAATCTCACCCGGGCTGACGGGGTCGAGTTCCTGCGAGTTGCCGGTCAGGTCCCACTCCGCGTGTCTGCCGAGCCGCTGCCGCTGGAAGCAGCCAACGAGGGGCTCGAACGGCTTCGGTCCGGACGGCTGCGTGGCGCGGCGGTGTTGATCCCGGAAAGGCGGTAAAGGCGGTAAAGTGGTAAGGGCGGGAAGGCGGTAAAGAGGATCACGATGGTGAGGGAACATTTGATACCAGCTTGATCGTCTCTCGGGCGATGAGCCACTCCTCGTCCGTCGGGATCGCGAAGGCTCCGAGTTTTGACTCATCGGATGAAATGCGCAGCTCGTTCCGGCTGTTCCGGTGCGGATCGAATGTGAGACCGGCCCACTCGAGCCGCTCGCAGACTCGCCGTCGGATCTCCGGCGCATTCTCCCCGATCCCTCCAGTGAAGACAATGGCCTCCGCTTCCTCCAGAACCGCAAGGTAGGCCCCGATGTACTTCTGGATCCTGTAGCAAAAGATGTCGAGCGCCTGCCGGGTGGCGGGATCGTCGCGCCGCAGGATTTCGCGCATGTCGGAGGTGCCGGTCAAGGCCTTCATGCCCGATCCGTGGTTCAGCAGCTCCTCCAGTTGTCGCAGCGACATTCCCTGGTGTAGCAGATGGGTCAGGATCCCGGAGTCCAGATCGCCGGCCCGGGTTCCCATCACCAGTCCCTCCAAGGGCGAATACCCCATGGAAGTGTCCACCGAGTGTCCACGCAAGACCGCAGCCGCAGAGCAGCCACCTCCAAGGTGAAGGGTGATGATAGTAGGCTCGGACGACCCGGTCAGTTTCGCGTATTGCTCGGTGACGTACCGGTGAGACCATCCATGAAAGCCATATCGGCGAATGCCGGCAAATTCAGGGATGGCATAGCGCCAGGCATGGGGTGGAAGCGTGTCGTGGAACGCCGAGTCCAGCGCCGCAACGAGCGGGACCCCCGCATCCAAGGTGGCTTCGATGCCGTGGAGTGCAGGCCCGTTGTGCAGCGGTGCCAATGGGGTCACCTCCCGCAGGATCCGCAGCACGGACTGATCGATTCTGACCAAATCAGGCAGGCGGCCCCCACCGTGGACGACGCGGTGGGCGATGACATCGGGTCGAGCGGGAAGCGCGCGAAGTCCACGCTCTACGGCGTTACGATAGCCCTGGGTCAGGTCTTCTGCCGCGGCAGCCAGACGGGTAAGCTCGGCACCGCTCCCCTCGAAGAGCTTGTACTTGAGCGACGCGCTTCCGCAGTTAATGACCAGCACCCGCATTGGGTCTCCCGCGATTACCTAAAGTCGGATTCCACTGGTCTTCACGACTCCTTCATTCCAGGGCTTCTATCTTCGGCCAAAGCTCAGCAACGGAGGAGAGTCTATGGAGATCGAACTCACGCTCCAATCCAAGGTGATGAAGGAGCTGACCTGGGATCCAAACCTCGATGCCTCACAAATCGAGGTCGCGACTGCGGACAGCGTCATTACCCTGACCGGGAACGTTCGAACCCATGCTCACAAGCTCGCAGCCGAGCGGGCGGCCAAACGGGTTACGAGTCTGCACGTACTGGCCAACGATCTACAAGTCCGGCCGCCCGTTTCGTCTCAGCGCAAGTATACCGAGATTGCCCCCGCGGTTGCCGCTGCCTGGTTCGGTCTCGGGTTAAATGCCGTGCAGGATGACCCTGAAGTGTCCCACTGAGTCGCCATGCAGTACATCATTCCATTCCGGGAGATCACGCTCGACGCCCTCGGCTCGGTCGGCGGGAAGAACGCTTCGCTGGGCGAGTTGATCCGCGCCCTCAGCCCAGCGGGCATCCGGGTGCCCGATGGATTCGCCCTCACCGCCGCGGCGTTCCGCCTCCACCTGGCCGAGGCCGGACTGGACCAGGCCATCTATGCCGAGCTCGACGGAATCGATCTAGCCGATATCGAGGCGCTGGCGCGCACCGCCCACGACATTCGCCAGCGGATAGCGGCGGCCCCGCTCCCCAAGGTGCTGAGGGATGAGCTCCGGGAAGCGTACCAGGCGCTGTCTGCCGCCTCAGGAGAGGACGCCACTGACGTGGCCGTCCGCTCCAGCGCAACGGCTGAAGACCTGCCAAGCGCATCCTTTGCCGGACAGCAGGAGACCTTCCTCAACGTCCGCGGCAGTGCCGCTCTCGACACTGCCGTTCGCGGCTGCATGGCCTCACTCTTCACCGACCGGGCGATCATCTACCGGGCTCAACATGGCTTCCGTCACCGCGATGTGGCGCTGTCGGTCGGAGTTCAGAAGATGGTCCGGAGTGATCTGGGGTCGGCCGGCGTCATCTTCACCCTGGATACCGAGACTGGCTTTCGCGACGTGGTGCTGTTGACCGGCGCGTGGGGCCTGGGCGAGACGCTGGTCCAGGGGCGAGTCCGGCCCGATGAGTTCTGGGTGCACAAGCCCACCCTTCGGGCCGGCTTTCGCCCGATCATCCGGCGCGAGATCGCCGAGAAGACGGTGAAGCTCATCTATGGCCGCAACGGCTCTGCCGCCCTCACGGAGATTCGGGTTCCCGCAGCAGATCGCCGTCGCCCGGTGCTGAGCGACGATGAAGTGCTGACCCTGGCTCGCTGGTCGGTGGCCGTGGAGGAGCACTACTCCAAACGAGCCGGCCGTCCCACGCCGATGGATCTGGAGTGGGCTCGCGACGGGCGCACCGGCGAGCTGTACATTCTCCAGGCCCGGCCCGAAACCGTCCACTCGCAAATCGTGAGGCCCACGTTGGAAATGTTTCGGCGCCGCGGTCCCGGCAGAGTGATCCTGACCGGTCGCAGCGTCGGCAATAAGGTGGCCACGGGGCCAGTGCGGGTGGTGCTCTCCGCCAGAGACCTGCCCGAGGTGCGGGATGGTGAGATACTGGTGAGTCCGATGACCGACCCCGATTGGGAACCGGTCTTGAAGCGAGTTGCGGCAGTGGTGACCGACGAGGGCGGGCGCACCTGTCACGCGGCCATCGTCTCACGAGAGTTGGGGATTCCCTGTGTGGTCGGAACTAGCGAGGCAACCCGCATCCTTCAGGATGGCCAGGAGGTCACCGTCTCCTGCGCGGAGGGGGATGATGGTAGGGTCTATGATGGCCGGGTTCAGTTCGATCGTACCGAGATCGATGTCACCACCCTGCCGACACCGTCGGTGCCCCTGATGCTCAATCTGGCAAACCCGGAACGCGCATTTCAGCTCGCCCAACTCCCAAGCGCTGGTGTCGGACTGGTGCGGATCGAATTCGTGGTATCCAATTGGATCGGCGTTCATCCGATGGCGCTGCTTCACCCCGAGCGGCTCACCGATCCGGCGGTCCGGACGGCTGTCCGGGATCGCGTGGGAGAAGCGGCCTCGCCTGCCGACTTCTTCGTAGAGCGACTCGCTTCGGGCGTGGCCCAGATCGCCGCCGCGTTTTACCCCCGTCCGGTGATCGTTCGCTTTTCTGACTTCAAGAGCAACGAATACGCGGGGCTACTCGGTGGAGCGGTGTTCGAGCCCACGGAGGCTAACCCCATGATCGGGTTTCGGGGAGCCTCCCGCTACTACGACGAGCGATACCGGGAGGGGTTCGCACTGGAGTGCGCCGCGATGCGACGGGTGCGGGAGGAGATGGGCCTCAAGAACCTGAAGCTGATGATTCCCTTCTGCCGCACGCTGATTGAGGCCCATCAGGTCCTGGCCGAGCTGGAGCGGAACGGGCTACGACGCGGGGTCGCAGAGCTCGAGGTCTATGTGATGTGCGAGATCCCCAACAACGTCATCCTGGCCGAGGAGTTCGCCGACCTGTTCGATGGCTTCTCCATCGGCTCGAACGACCTCACCCAGCTTGCCCTGGGAGTGGACCGAGACTCGGAGCTCCTGACCCATCTTTTCGATGAGCGTGACCCCGGGGTCAAGCGGCTGATCAAGATGGTCGTCGAAGCGGCGCACCGAAAGGCGCGCAAGGTGGGGATCTGCGGTCAGGCTCCCAGCGATTATCCCGAGTTCGCCGAGTTCCTGGCGCAGATCGGGATCGATTCCATCTCGCTCAATCCGGATTCGCTGGCGACGGTGGCAACCCGGCTGGCCGGGCAGATACCCAAGGAGATCGTGCCGGAGCTCTCGGCGGCGCGGTGAGTGGCTCTGCCGATCTCGAGGCGGCCCTCCGCCTGGCCGTCGCGGGTCTCATCGGGCTTGCCATCGGCATCGAACGAGAGTGGTCCGGGCACGCCTCCGGACCTCGGGCACGGTTTGCCGGTGTCCGCACGTTCTTCCTGCTCGGCCTGATTGGCGGAATGGCCGGCTGGCTGTCCGTACAAGATCGGCCGGCCCTGGCCGTAGTCCTCCTGGGTGGATCCGCGCTCCTGACCGCGGCTGCCTACGTTGTGGCCTCGCAGCAAACGGGCGACCGCGATGGCACCACCGAGGCAGCCGCCTTGCTGGTACTCGCCACTGGAACCCTTTCCAGCATGGGACACGCAAGCGTAGCGGCCGGAGTGGCGGCCGTCGCAGTGCTGGCTCTGGCGGAAAAGAGCCGCATCCGGGGATTCGTCACGAAGATCGGAGAGACGGAGCTCCGGGCGGCGCTGCACTTCGCGGTTCTCGCGGTGGTGGTACTGCCGCTCCTACCGGTCGGCCCATATGGGCCCTATGATGCCATCCGTCCGCGAGAGCTGTGGATCGTCGTCCTGATTTTCTCGGGTCTCAACTTTCTCGGGTATTTGGCGCGACGGGCGGTCGGCGCTGAGCAAGGTTACGGCATCGCCGGTGTCCTCGGTGGGCTGGTTTCCTCAACCGCAGTCACTCTCGGCTTTTCTCGCGAGAGCCGTTCGAGTTCTCAGTATGACAAGGGGCTTGCGCTCGGTGTCATAGGAGCATGCACGGTGCTCCTGCCTCGGGTCCTGGCGGTGTCGCTGGCCCTGAGCCCCCCGGTAGCGGGGCATCTGCTACCGTATCTCCTCGCGCCGCTGATCATCGGGGGCGCACTCGTCGTTTACAGCTTGCTCAAGCCATCTCAGGGCTATGCGGCGAGCGCACCGGTGGACCAGAACCCACTGCGGCTCGGCTCCGCTATTCAGCTGACGCTGGCCTTCGCTCTGGTGCTGCTCGCCGTACCCGCTGCAGAGCGGCTCTGGGGTGCGAGTGGCGTTCTCGGGTCGGCCGCGTTGCTGGGCCTCACCGATATGGACGCCCTCACCTACTCCATGTCACGATTGGGGAACACCGGCGGAGATGCGGCGCTCGCGGCGCGCGCCATCGCGATCGGGCTGCTTTCGAATACCGCGCTGAAGTTGACGCTGGTTCTCATCATCGGCTCCGGCGGCTTCCGGTCCCGAGCCGGGGCCGGGCTGACCATATTGGCTGGGGCCACGCTGGCGGGGTTGCTGCTTTGGCGTTGACACCCACCCTGCGAGCCTCAGTCTGGATCGCGCTCGCCGGCGGCGTCGGGTATGCCGCGTCCGCGGTCTTTTCCGGTTTGCTCCATTGGGACCGAGCGCTGTTTGTTCTGCCCTACGCGGTGATGGTCGTGATTTTCCTTTTGGCCTATGTCAAGAGGGGCGATCATGACATGCGGAAGGTCTTTCGCAGGCACTGGACTAGAGGACTGGTGGGAGGGATTGCGGTTGGGGCAATCCTGATACGCGGAGTAGCGGCACAGCCGGCCTCTGGCACGCCTGAGGGCGGTCATCTCGCCCTGGCGCTAGTGTGGCTGGGTGTGGTCTATGGGGCGATCGACGGGTTGCTCCTCAATGTGGCCCCGGTTCTGATTGTGTACCAAGCCATGGGGGCGAAACCCGAGGGCTGGTTGTTCCAAGCTCGGCGGGCCCTTCTCGCGCTGGCCGCAAGCCTCCTCGTGACTGCCGCGTACCATCTGGGATATGCCGAATTCCAGGGACCTGCGCTGATCCAGCCGTTGATCGGCAACACCATAATGACTATGGCCTACTTGCTGACGGCCAGTCCAGTTGCTGCCCTGGTCGCCCATATCATCATGCACACCGCCGCCGTGATCCATGGTGCGGAAACTACTTTCCAACTGCCGCCTCACTATTGAAGCCCGGACGACTGCGGCTCACCATCAGCTCGGCTGAGTCACGGCAATCGGCTCGGATGCGTGCCGCTCCACCACCAGGCTGTATGGTCAGCGGATGGCGAAGCCCGTGAACCGCCTCCCCAGCTCGCTCCTGGACCAGCTTCGTGGGGGTGACCACCGCTCGATTGGACGCTCGAACGCGGTGGCCCAGGCCGTACTCAGAGGCCCAGAGCGGTTCCCGGAGCTGCTGGCGGGTCTATGGCATCCTGATCCGCTGGTCCGCATGCGGTCCGGCGATGCTCTCGAGAAGGTATCGCGGGAGCACGCCGAGTGGTTTCGGCCGGTACGGCGTGAGTTGCTCGAGCTGGCGCAAGCGACCACGGAGCAGGAAACCCGCTGGCACTTGGCTCAGATCTTACCCCGACTCAGGCTGCGCGGCATTCAACGGACTACCCTGCTAACACTGCTGCGTCGCTATCGCCAGGATGAGAGCGCGATCGTGCGCGTCTGCGCGCTCGAGGGGCTGGCCGTCTTGGCCGCCCTCGATCCAGCGCTCATGAGCACGGTCCGGCGAGAGGTGGAACGTGCCCTTAAGCAGGGAAGTGCTGCCGAGCAGGCTCGTGCACGGAGACTGCGGTCGCGCTTGGGGTAGCACCTGGCACAGCACGGAAGCAGCGCACGCCGCCTTCGGCGATCCTCACGGCCGAGCCGGCGCCGGTGTCGCCGCCAGGATGGCCGGCGTCTCCGCGAGCTCGGGTCCCAACGTCTGCCCCGGATTCCAAAGCAGCAGGGCCGTCTCGGTCTTGCGGAGAACCCGATCCGCGACGCTGCCGAGCAGCATTCGCTCGAGACCTCCGCGGCTGCGAGTGGCCATCGCCACCAGGTCGAACTCGTTCGCCGCAGCGTAGGCCAGGATGCCCTCGGCAGCGTCGTTGTTCACCACGACCTCCGACCGCACCTGGACTCCGCGCGCGCGAATCTCATCGGCCTTCACGTTGAGCGCCACCTCCACAGTGTTGCGCTGCATCCGAGATCCAGGGTCCTTGCCCCGTCGCGGGCGCGGCGGGCGGACCGAGGGTGCGCCGCTCGTGACCACCCGAAGCAGTGTGTACTCGACTTCGGTCGTGCCCGCGACCGTGATCGCATGCTCGATCATCCGGTCCTCGGCGGCACCCCCATCCAGCGGCAGCAGCACGCGCCGGAACACCGGTGCAGGGGCCGGCGCAGCCGGCGCCTCGCGTTTCGGGGGGACCAGGAGCACCGGCGCGACCGAGTTTCGCACCAGCCCATCGGCCACGCTGCCCAGCCAGGCGCGGCTCACGCCCGCCCTCGCATGCGTCGTCATGACCGCCAGGTCGATGTCCTGCTCCCGTGCGTAACTGCTCAGAGTCTCGGTCACCGGTCCACGTAAGTAGGCCGTGACCGTCCGCCACCGCTCACTGGCCTCGATCCGACCCAGCACGAGATCGAGATACCGCCGGCCCTCCTGCTCGAGCTCCCGATCGATGGCGACGTCGTACACGGCGGCGCCTTCTGGTGTGACCGGCAACTGCGGGTCGTGCACCCGCACCAGGTAGATTCCCGAGCCATAACGGCGGGCCAGGAGAGTCGCCGTCGGCAAAGCCGTCTCGGCGAAGGCCGAGCCGTCCAGTGGAACCATGATTCGCCCCAACATATGCCCTCCAGTCGTTGCATGCTCGAGCGCCTTGGATCACCGGCGCGTAAACCTCCGAACCAAGAACCAATTCTGCTGAGGGGCGCTGAAGAGGCCATGAGAGCAGGGTGAAGGGTTCTTTGGATAGCGGCAGGTGCAGGTGGCATCCCGGCCATCCTTCAGTATGGGCGGAGGCCCGCAGCAGCGCGACTTGAGCTTGGCTTCAGAGCTCGAAGTGGCGGAAAAAGGGCCGCTTGAGCACCTCAGCGGTAAGAAAGTACAGCACCAGAATGCCGAATACGAAGAGGAGCATCCCCCGCGGAAGTGGAACCAGCAGGAATAGATCCTGACCGAGGGAGGTATAGGGCAATCCCACGGCAACCATCAGGGCGATCGTCGAGCAGAGCAGCAGCCCGCGACTCGGCAGGCTGCGGAAGGCAGGCAGCCGGGTTCGAATGGCGAAGGTGACGATCATCTCGGAGCAGGCCGATTCGACAAACCAGGCGGTTCGAAACAGCGGAGCCTCGGCCCGCCATAGCCGGAGCAGGCCGACAATGAGGATGAGGTCGAAGGCCACGCTCAGCAAACCAAAGACCACCATGAATCGCCCGATGGCGCCGATCTGCCACCGCCGCGGCCGCTGCAGCATTTCGCGGTCGACTCGATCGCCAGCTACCATGATCATGGGAAAGTCGCTCAGAAAATTGTTGAGCAGTATCTGCGACGGCAGCAACGGGATGAACCGGAGGAAGAGCGACGACGCGGCCACGGTGATCATGTTGCCGAAGTTGGCACTGACCGTATTCAGGATGTACTTGGTGATGTTGGCGAAGGTCTTGCGCCCCTCGATAATGCCGCGGGCCAGCACCGCCAGACTCTTCCGAAGCAGCACGACATCCGCTGCTTCTTTGGCCACGTCCGTCCCCGAGTCCACCGAAATCCCAATGTCGGCGGCACGCAGAGCCGGAGCGTCGTTTACCCCGTCACCCAGAAAGCCGACGACGTGCCCAGCCTCCCGAAGCGCCCCCACCAGGCGATGCTTCTGTTCCGGGGAAACCCGGGCGAAGACGGTATAGGTCAGCGCCAGCTTCCGCAGCTCCGAGTCCGATGCTGCCGCCAGCTCGTCCCCGGTTACGATCCGATGCTCGACCAGCGTCAGTCCCACCTCTCGGCAGATCTCCCGGGCGACTGTCGCGCTGTCGCCGGTGAGGATCCTGATGCCTACGCCGAGCCGATCGAGCTGGGCCAGCGCTTCGCCGGCCTCCGGTTTGGGCGGATCATGATAGAGGAGAAGTCCCCTCAGCGTGAGGCCCGCCTCATCCGATTCGGTCGTTTCCTTTCCGTCGAATGGCCGCTCGGCGACCGCCAGGACTCGGCGGCCGGCCTTCTCGTACTGGGCCACCATTTCCTCGATGCGGCGGCGAACCTCTGGGCCGATCACCTCGCTACTGCCGCTGCCGTTGGCGGTCGTGCAGACATCCAAGACCGACTCCGGAGCGCCCTTCACCAGCAGCGTGGTCTGCTGACCGTTGGTCACCAGCGAACTGGACCGTCGGCGCCGAAAGTCAAAGGCATTCCGATCGAGGATCCGGTAGGCTCCCAGCTGCTCGCGACAGCGCCCTAGGGATTCGCTGGCCCAGGTGGCCCGGTCGGTGGGGTTGGCCGCGCCTTCTTCCGGGATGCCTTGGCCCGCAGCACCCGCCAACGCGCCGCAGATGAGCACGCCCTCGTCGGGGTTGCCGTCGATGTCGACGAACCCATCGAGCGAGAAGACCCCCTCGGTGAGGGTGCCGGTCTTGTCACAGCAAAGGATGTCGACGTTGCCCAGGTCTTCAACCGACATGAGCCGCTTCACCACCACCTCGTCGCGGCCCATACGGCGAGCCCCCCTTGCCAGCGCGATGGTAATGATGGCGGGGAGCACCTCGGGCGTGATTCCCACCGCCAGGGCCACCGCGAAAAGAAACGACTCGAACCATCCCTTCCCCAGCCCCGCATTGGCCAGGAACACGAAGGCAGTAAGCAGCAGAATGATCCGCACCAGGAAATCGCTGAACCTCCGGATACCCTGCTCGAAGTCGGTTGCTTCAGGCTTTTGGGTAAGCAGCGCGGCAGTGCGGCCGAGCACGGTAGAGTGACCAGTCGCTGTTACTGTGCCGGTGCCATACCCGCTCACCACAGCGGTGCCCATTTGTGCCGCGTCTCCCTTGGCCTTGACGACCGGCGCGGACTCGCCGGTGAGGGTCGATTCGTCCAGGCTCAGGTCGTCGGCGGTGTAGAGCGCCAGGTCGGCCGGAACCAGGTCCCCCACCTCCAGCTCCACCAGATCGCCCGGGACCAGCTGGGCAACCGGGAGCTCCACTCTCTTGCCGTCGCGCTTCACCCTGGCCGTTCGGGTGACGAATCGCCGCAGGGCCCTGAGGGATCGCTGAGCACCGTACTCCTGGATGAAGCCGAGCAGGGCATTCGAGACCACAATGGCGACGATGACCACCGCATCCACGTGTTCGCCGAGGAGGTAGGAAACCGCCGCGGCACCGAGGAGAATCAGGACCAGCGGGCTGGCAAATTGAGCCAGGAGGATGCGAACCCACTCCCGGCCAGTAGCCATAGCGATCTCGTTTGCACCGTGGACCGCAAGCCGGCTGCTGGCTTCCTCGGTCGTCAGGCCGAGAGGCGGAGGCGATATCCCGTTCACGATGTCCTTTTCGCTCATATGCTTAGAGCTCGACGACGTGGACCAGCTCTGATTCAGTGGTCTGGCGAGGCTCGACTGGATTGACTATGGTTTTTAAAGGATCCTCAACGGCCCAACTAGCGGAGTACGCGATACCTACTCGGTCCATGACCGAGCCCTTCGGCTCTACCACTACTCAGGATGCGCCTGGCCGGCGAGCCCTCCTTATCGACGATGAGCCGGGCGTACGTCACGTTGTGCGCCGGTGGCTGGAGTCCGACGGCTACACGGTCTCCGAGGCAACCCTGGGTGAAGATGGACTGCGACTCATCCAGGAGTACTCGCTTTCCTTTGAGCTGGTCCTCACCGACCTCAATCTGCCAGACCTGAGCGGGTGGGACATCATCCACGTGCTGGCGGAGCACCGTCCTGACGTCCCGGTTCTCGCGTTGTCCTCCGTCGATTCCGACCGCGAAGAGAAGCCAGAGCCCAAAGTTCGAGTAATCTCGAAGCCATTCACCGGGGCTCAATTGCTGGCCTTGGTGCGAGAGACGATGGAGGCATCCGCGGCTCTCGGTATTCGGGCGGAACGTGCGACCAGTGAGGCACGCGGGTTGCGAGCCGAGGCCGAACAGGCCAACTCGACCAAGGCCGATCTCGTGGCGGCCGCTCGTACCATTCGGACCCGACGCCTCGGATTGCAGGCCGGCGGTGGCGGTTCATCCGCCGACCAGGTGAGCGAACACCACCCCGTGTGCCCCGCCTGTGGCTCCCAGCGCATTGCCTCTATCGTCTACGGCTTGCCCTCCGAGAAAGCCAAGGCTGATTATGCCGCGGGCCGTGCTGTCCTCGGCGGCATGCGCGAGCTTCACACGTCACCCCATTGGCACTGCCGCGATTGCGAGCACCGTTGGGGAAGCCTCCGTGAAGGTTCGTAAGTGAGCGGCTAGGGCCGAGCAAGACGGCACCTGTCACAAGTTCATTTCCTCCCGGCTTCATCACCCCTTCACAACCAGACTCCTACCCTCCTCTCCAGAATTGTCACCCAAATCCGGAGGGGACTATGAGAGGCAAATGCTCTACCCGGCTTTCCCTGCCAGTGGTCCTTGCGGTGCTCGCCCCGCCGGTGCAAGCCCAGACGCCCACACCTGCCCGGCCACCCGAAGTTACTGACTCGGCGATCGCCTGGGGCAAGGCCTTGTTCCACGGTTCGGCCAACTGCAGCGCCTGCCATGGCCAGGGTGGCCGCGGTACTGAGTACGGTCCCGCATTGACTGGGGCGCTGTGGCTGCACGGCCCGGGCACCTACGAGTCGCTCATCGCGCAGGTCAAGCATGGTGTGCCGGCATCGCGCTCGGCCACCGGTGAGCCCATGCCTATTCGCGGCTGGAGCCAGATGAACGATGAGGACGTGAAGGCGGTCGCGGCGTACGTGTGGTCCATCAGCCACCCACCTCAACCACCTCCTGCCTCCAAGCGTAGGACGAACAGTTGAGAGGGGCGATGTCGAGACGGCACCCGGCCGCCCTGGCGACTTTCACCTTGATCCTCTGGATCAGCTGGGCTCGGCCCGGGTTGGCGCAGGACTCGACCGAATCGAAGCTACGGAATCTCATCAGCAACACCCAGCTCTCCTGGGTCCGTTGGCCTGATATCTCCCGCTACGTTGACGATCTCGAGCGACTCTATGCCTCGCAGCACTGGGCGCTGCTCTGGCTCGAGCAGTCGCGACCTTCTCGCCCTGCACGCGCGGCCCTTCTGCGATTGGCCGCGGCCGACGAGCACGGACTGGAGCCCCGCGATTACGACGCCAAGACGCTGGACAGCCTGGCCCGTCGCCTCAGCAGTGGGGCTCTCCAACCGGGGGACCAGGTCCGATTCGATCTGCTCTTGAGCGTGAGTCTCATGCGGTATGTCGACGATCTGCGGTCCGGCCGGCTGCACCCCAGGCCTCTGAGCCGGAGCATCCCCGGCGTTCGGAGTGACCTCGCCGCGGACCTGGCCAGTGCGATCTCGGGAGACTCCATATCTCGATTGATAGATGCCGCCGCTCCGCATTTTGCGCAGTACCGCAAGCTGCAGCAGGCGCTGGCTCGTTACCGTGCGCTCGCCAGCGACACGTCGCTTCAGTCCAAACTTCCGATCGCCTCCGTGAAGCCTGGACAGTTCTACCGCGGCCTTCCCAGGTTGCGTCATCGACTCGCCGCACTCGGCGACCTGCCGGCCGACTGGGCGATTGACACCGCGGACACTCGCTACAGCGGTCCCCTGGTAGACGCTGTGGCGCGCTTTCAAGGCCGCCATGGCCTGCCGGCCGATGGAGTGCTCGGGCCGGATACTTTTGCCGAGCTCAATGTCCCTCTGACGAAGCGGGTGCGGCAGATCCAACTCGCGCTCGAGCGGTTGCGCTGGCTGCCGCCCATTCCACGCAAGCCCTTTCTGGTCGTAAACCTACCGGCGTTTGAGCTGTTCGGGTTCGACTCCACCGGCGGGGCGGGTGCACCATCGCTCAGGATGAAAGCCGTCGTCGGGAAATCCTTCGGTACCCTCACGCCCGTGCTGGCCGAACAGCTTCGCTACCTGGTCTTCCGGCCGTACTGGTATGTCCCTCGAAGCATCGTGCTGGCCGAGATCCTTCCACTGGTGCGCCGGAACCCGGCCTACCTGCGGAACCACGACATGGAGCTGGTCGGCTCGGGTGACCGGGTGTTGGGCGACGTGGCGACACCGGAGCTTCTGCGTCAGCTCGCCGTTGGCGAAATCCGCCTTCGACAGCGCCCCTCGTCCCGCAATCCCATGGGCTCGGTCAAGTTTGTCTTTCCCAACGCTGCCGATGTCTACCTCCACGGCACTCCCGATGTTCACCTGTTTGCTCAGGCCAGGCGGGATTTCAGTCACGGCTGCATCCGAGTGGAGCACCCGCTGGATCTGGCGGAGTGGGTTCTTCGCGATCAACCAGTATGGAGTCGCGCTCGCATCGAGGCGGCGGTGAAAGCCAGCGGGAGCAGCCGGGTGCTGCTCAACCACCCCATGCCGGTCATCCTCTTCTATACGACCGCGGTAGTCATGCCCGATGGCAGCGTGGTCTTCTATCACGACATCTACGGTCATGATTATCGTCTGGACCAGGCGCTGAGATCGGGACCGTTGGCAGCCTGAGCTCCAAGTTGCGCCCAGGGGTCCGGCCTGATTACCTATCGTGTCCTCTCTTATCCCAATCAATGCAGCCGAACGGGGGGCGCGCGGTCCATGTCAAGCTGGCGTTCTCGTTGCTGTGGAGTGCTGCTGCTGCTCGCCATGACTCGCCTGCTACTCGCTGCATCCCCGCCGGCCGACCATGATCCCGGAGTCGTTCCGTCGCTCAAGCGAGCTGCGGAGCGCGCCGGACTTCGACTCAATGTCTTACGCCTCGCCCTGCAGGCCCATGCTCGAGCCGTCGCCGAGGGAGTCACCCGGCGCCCTCTGCTGACCGTAATCGACTACAGCCTCCCTTCTCGGGTTCCTCGACTGTGGGTGCTGGATCTCGCTCACGACAGCGTCCTGGCTCGCGAGCTGGTAGCTCATGGTCGCAAGAGCGGGGGGGACGTCGCCCAATACTTCTCCAACCAAGCCGGCAGTTTGAAGTCCAGTCTGGGCACCTATGTCACGGGAAGCATCTACCGCGGCAGCCATGGTCTCTCGCTCCGCCTGCGAGGCCTGGACCGAGGGCTCAACGATCAGGCTGAGGCGCGCGGCATCGTGATTCACGGTGCCGATTACGTCGCCGCGAGCGTCATCCCGAAGTTGGGCCGGCTCGGGCGAAGCCAGGGATGTCCTGCACTCAGCCCGGAGGCGGCCGAGCGCCTCATCCCGCTGGTCCAAGGAGGAACCGTCGTCTACGCCTACTACCCCTCGCCCCGGCTCGGGCGGACTCTCCCTCCTCTATGAGTCTCTCATTTCCAACTGCGCCAAGTCGTCCAACGCCCTCCTGCTGACTTCGGTAGAATCGCCGACACCGTGGCGCAATCGTCGACTTCTGGTCTTGCTGGTCATCCTTGCTCTCGCGACGGCATTGCTTCTCGCTCGCCCGGTCCACGACCAGCTTTTGGGGCTGTTCGCGGCGACGGAGCGATTGATTCATCAGCGGCCGGCTTGGGGCATGGCGGCGTTTGTGCTGCTGGCCGCCCTCTCCGCCATGCTGGCGTTCTTTTCGAGCGCCCTTCTCATCCCGGTTGCGATCTACGCTTGGGGTCCGGCGACCTGCGTGGCGCTGCTCTGGAGTGGATGGTTCGCCGGCGGGCTGTTCACGTACGCCATCGGCCGCTACCTGGGCCGACCCGTCGTCGAGCGGCTAGTCTCACGCGACAGTCTAGCTCACTATGAGAAACGGGCGCGTTCCGGCCGCGGGCTCGTGGGTATCGTCCTCCTTCAGCTCGCGGTGCCCTCCGATATCGCGGGCTACGCCTTCGGGCTGATTCGATGCCCGTTTCCCGCCTTCGTGGCAGCACTTGCGGTAGCCGAGATACCGTACGCGGTAGGTGCAGTCTATCTCGGGGTCAGCTTTCTGCAGCGCCGACTGGTGCCCCTCCTGACACTGGGGCTGGCCGGAGTGCTGCTCAGCGTTTTCGCCTTTCGCGTCTTTCACCGGCACTCCGGCATCACCGCTCGGTCCGCAGGCTGAGAACCACAGGATCAATCGCCGGTGGGGAGGCGGGGCCGCCTACACGTCGCAGGACTGGACCTTCGAACCACTCGGGTAGAGGTCGATCCAAGGTTGCCATCATTACCAGAAGACTCGAGCCTGTCTCCATCTACCGCAGCGTCGAGCCTGCCGGTCAGCACTGTTGCCGGCTCATCCCCGCTCGACTACGAGGCGGACGTGGTCCTGCGGGGCGGCTCCAGCGTCCGAATCCGAGGGATCCGTCCAGAGGACGAGATGCGCCTGGCCGCCTTCCTCCGAGGTCTCTCGGATAGATCCCGCGGCTTCCGTTTTTTCGCGAGCGTAAGCGACGACTTCCTCGATCGGGAAGCAGCCCGCTTCTGCAAGGCGGATGGCGTCAACACCGTCGCACTGGTGGCCACACTGGGAAGGGAGCAGCGCATCGTCGGGCACGCCGTGTATGCCCTGATGACCGCCGATCGCGCCGAGGTCGCCTTCGCCGTGGCGGACGAGCTGCGGGAACAAGGACTCGGCACCCTTCTCCTGGGCGAGCTGGCTCAGATCGCGTCCTCCAGAGGTATTCGCCTCTTCGAGGCATTCGTCCTTCCAGCCAACTATCAGATGTTAACCGTGTTTCGGGACTCGGGCTTCCCCACTCGCACTCGCACAGCGCCGGGAGAGATCCAGGTCGAGTTTCCGACCGAGTTGACCAATGAAGCTCTCGAGCTCTTCGAGCGGCGTGAGTGGACCGCGGCGGTGAACGCGGTGCGAGGCTTCTTCTACCCTCGTTCCGTTGCGGTGATCGGTGCCTCGCGTAAGCGGTCCACTATCGGCGGCGAGGTCCTGCACAATCTGCTGCGCTACCAGTTTCAGGGGCGAGTCCTCCCGGTAAATCCGAAGGCACAAATGGTACAGAGCGTGGCGGCGTACTCCAGTGTCGAGGAGATCCCCGGACCCGTGGATCTCGCTGTGATCGTCGTCCCGGCAGCGCGGGTGCTGGAGGTGGCGGAGGCGTGCGGGCGCAAAGGTGTTCGGGGCCTGGTGGTGATCTCCGCAGGCTTCGCGGAGATGGGAGCTGAGGGTCGTACCAGGCAACATGAGCTTCTGCGCATCTGCCGGGCGACTGGGATGCGGCTGATGGGTCCGAATTGCATGGGTGTCCTCAATACCGATCCCGAGGTCCGACTCAATGCCACTTTTGCACCCCAGCTGCCACCCCGAGGTCGGGTCGCGCTCATGTCCCAGAGCGGCGCACTCGGGCTCACGATCATGGATTACGCGGGTGAGCTCGGACTGGGGCTTTCGACCTTCGCGTCAGTGGGGAACAAGGCTGACATCTCCACCAACGACCTGATCCGCTACTGGGAGCAGGACCTGAACACGGACGCGATTCTGCTCTACCTGGAATCCTTCGGGAACCCGCGAAAGTTCTCCCGCATTGCTCGCCGCGTCGCCCGGACCAAGCCAATCGTGGCGGTGAAGAGCGGACGCACTCCGGCCGGAGCCCGGGCCGCCGGGTCGCACACCGGGGTGCTTCTTGCGGCATCCGATGTGACGGTGGATGCATTGTTTCACCAGGCCGGTGTGATCCGTACCGACACCCTAGGTGAGATGTTCGATGTTGCGGTACTGCTGGCGAAACAGCCCCCGCCGAAAGGGCGCCGAGTCGCGATTCTCACCAATGCCGGTGGGCCAGGGATCCTTTGCGCCGACGCCTGTGTGGCCGAGGGGCTCGAAGTCCCGCCGCTCGCCGATGAGACCCAGGCGGCCTTGCGCCAATTGCTCCCGGCCGAGGCGAGCGTGGTCAACCCGGTGGACATGCTCGCGTCCGCTCCCGCCGATCAGTACCGGGAGGCGATCCGAATCCTGGGACAGGACCCGAGCGTGGACGCGCTCGTGGTCATCTTCATCCCGCCCCTGGTCACGAGGCCGGAAGACGCGGCCCGAGCTATAGTCGATGGCGCACGGGGGCTGATAAGTGAAAAGCCCGTGCTCACGGTTTTCATGCAATCTCACGGGATACCGGCCGAGCTCGAGGCTGATGGGGGAATCCCGTCTTATGCCTTTCCGGAAGACGCCGCAATAGCGCTCGCGAGAGTCGCTCGCTACGGCGAATGGCTGGCCCGCCCGCCGCTGCCACCGGCGCACTTTGATGATCTGCGGCGGGACGAGGCGGCGGCAATTGTAGCCGCCGCGCTCGGTCGAGGAGCGGGGTGGCTTACCCCGGACGAGACGCAAAGGCTCCTCGGGTGCTATGGCCTGCGCTCGCTCGAGCAGCGCGTGGCCTCGTCACCCGAGCAGGCAGGCCGCGAGGCGGCGGCTCTGGGCGGAGAACTAGCGCTCAAGGGGCTGGTGCCGGGACTGGTGCACAAGACCGAGGCCGGCGCGGTCCGCCTGAAGCTAAGACCGGAGGAGGTTCTGGCTGCCGCTCAAGAGATGTCGGAGCGCCTGCGCTCATCAGGAAGTGTGCCGACCGGCTTTCTGATCCAACGCATGGCGTCGGCGGGCCTTGAAATGATCGTGGGCGTGGTGCACGATCGGCAGTTTGGTCCGATCGTGGCCTGCGGTGCCGGAGGGGTGCTGGTAGAGTTGATGAAGGACGTCTCGGTTCGACTGGCGCCGCTCTCGCAGCGAGACGCTGAAGAGATGACTCGCGAGCTCAAGACGTATCCGCTCCTCACCGGCTACCGGGGCGGTCCGGTGTACGACGTACCCGCATTGCTGGAAGCGATTCTCCGAGTGAGCGCGATGGTCGACGATCTGCCGGGAATCGCGGAGCTGGACCTGAATCCGATCGTGGTGCAGCCGCAAGGTGTGGCCATCGTCGATGCGCGTGTGAGGGTGACTCAAACGGCGCCATCACCACCTCTTGGTGCCTTGCCGGCCATGACCCTTTTTTCTGAGGAAGGACCAAGCCAATCGACGTGATCTTCGTGAAGAAATCCTAACGCTCCATTCACATCCCTTTCCCCCCTTCCCCGGCACTGTCTCAGCAAGCCTTCGCAAAGCTCGCGAGGGCCACACCCCATCTGACTCAACCAGGATCGCGCGATGCCCGGCCATTCCTTTCATCTACAGACCCACAGGACGGCACCTGAGCGGACATCCGGGACCAAGCGCCGGGGCTTCTCCAGCATGCGGCTCGCCCGGATGCAGGCCGCCCTACGACGTCACGTCGAGAGTGGCCAGGTCCCCGGGCTGGTCGCGCTGGTGCACCAAGGCGGGCGAGAGCACGTAGAGGCGATTGGCAGCATGGCCTTCGGCAGCGATGTGCCGATCCGGCGAGACACGATCTTCCGGCTCGCGTCCACGACCAAGCCGATCACGGCGGTCGGCGCCATGATCCTGGTGGAGGAATGCAAGCTCAGACTGGATGATCCGGTCGACCACTGGCTACCGGAGCTCACGGACCGCAGGGTCTTACGGAGCATCGAGAGCCCACTCGACGACACGGTGCCCGCGAAGCGCCCGATCACGCTGCGCGACCTCCTCACGTTTCGATCGGGCTACGGTGAGGTGTTCTTCCTCTCGCCGCTGTGTCCACTGCAGAAGGCGCTGGCAGAGGCGAGACTCCCCCTGAGCCAATGGCCCTTCGGCGGAACACCCGACGAGTTCATGAAGCGGTTAGGCGGGCTCCCGCTCGCGTGTCAGCCAGGCGAGCGATGGCTGTATCATATGAGTGCAGAGATTCTGGGTGTGCTGATCGCCCGCGTGTCCGGCAAGTCACTGGGCACTTTCCTTCAGGAGCGTATGTTCGAGCCACTCGGGATGACGGACACCGGTTTCTATGTCCCGGAGGCGAAGCTCGATCGGCTCCCGCCCTGCTATGGGACCGATCTGGTCACCGGCAAACTCGTCCTTCTTGAGGAGGCACGGGGCGGTTACGCCGCTCGGCCACCCGTCTTCGAATCAGGCGCCGGAGGGCTGGTCTCGACGGTGGACGACCTGCTGGCTTTCGGACAGATGATGTTAGGGAACGGCCCCGAGCATAGTGAGCGCATTCTTTCCCGGCCATCGATCGAGCTGATGACCATGGACCACCTCACGCCCGAACAGAAGGCGGTTTCACCGTTCTTCCAGAACTTCTGGGAGAGTTATGGCTGGGGGCTCGGCCTGGGGGTCGTCACTGCGCGCACCGACCTTGCGGTTGTGCCGGGGCGGTTCGGCTGGGATGGTGCCTTCGGCACATCGTGGCACGTGGACCCGAAGGAGAACTTGGTTGGCGTCTTCATGACGCAGCGCCGTCCGGATCGGCTGGCTCTCTCCCCGTTGGCTCTCGACTTTTGGACCTCGGCGTACCAGTTGATCGACGATTGAAACGAGCTGCCCCGAAGAGCCGCTAGCTTCCGCCTTCGGCGGCCGCACCCCTCACCAGTACCACGGTTCGATCCGCCGCGCGAAGGACCTTCTCGGCGACACTGCCGAGCAGCCAGCGCCTCAGGCCGGTTCGCCCGTGCGTGGTCATTACGATCCGACGTACGCCCAGCTTGCGCGCGATGTCGAGGATGGTCTCAGCCGGGCTGCCCATCTCCACGACTGCCGTCGTACTGACACCTCGCCACCCTGGCCGCTGCGCGATCTCGTTCAGGTACCTGAGCGCCTGATCACGCTCGGCAGCCCAGATCTCGTCAATCGGGATCATCATTGCCCCGACTTCGATGACGGCATCGACGGGCGGGATTACCCGCAGGAACGTAACGCTCGCATGGAGCGCCTTTGCCAGTTCTGCCGCCTCTGTGAGCGCACCTTCTGCGACGGCCGATCCGTCGAGCGCCACGAGAATGTCTTGCGTCGGCACAGCTAGGTCCGAGTCGGCGAAGATGTCGGAATTCCTGAGCTCGTCGGACCCGTGCTCCTAGGAGCGGCTCGCCCTGCCCACAACCCGGCCGCTGCGGTTCCCGCTACCAGGAAATACATGACCAGACCGTACACGCACACCGGCAGACCAAGCAGGGTGCCGGGTCCCCCAACGACGGTGCAGCCGGTCGGGTTACCGCAGAGCTCTCGATAGGTCAGCGTACCGGAGAAGGCCACGCCGAGGAGGGAGAGGCCGAGAATGATCTGGAGTGCGCGTCGCATCGGTGCCATGGTCGTTCCGTGACCGTCAGCTGATTCAGCCGAACCTGGGTTGGCACAGCCGCCGGGCCGACCTGACTGCCGACTCGGCCCTCCGACGGGTCCGTTGCCGGATGCCCAGCATGCGCGATCGCCAATTCCCCGGCGTCTTTATCCACTGGCCCAGGCGCACACGAGCCGCCGCACCGGCCCGTCTGAGACTCCGAGTGAGCCCGGACAGATCGACAGTCAATCGGGCCGGAGGGAGCTCGGCTCGCATTGCGGGCGGAGGGAATGGCTGCGCTCGCCCGAGCAGGTCTCGGAGACGGGTGTCGCTCAGGAAGGGTGAGCCTGCCGGAACCGGCTCGATGACACGGGACTCCACTGCAGAATCGAAACGCAAGCGGCGACCTGGGAGCATCGTCTGGCGCAGTAGTCGCCGGGGCGGAGTGCGCGGGTAGCCTTCCACGTAGGCCAGCCACTGCACCCTGTCATCGGCTGCGAACGCCATCGACTCGGTGAGCGGAATACCCCGTGGGCGTAAGCGCACAGACAGCGGGTCAGTCATCATCGGTGTCGTGAGAATGAGAGCTTGATTCTGCCACATGCGTACTCTGTTAGTCTACGCGGCGGTACTGAAGAAACCCTGAAGCCGGCGCGAATCCCTCTTCACCCGTTCACCACTCGAGAAGGCTGCACGTCGCCACCAGTAGCGCCCGGCATCGAACACGTATGGAGCTACTACCTGAACAGCGATGGCAGGAAGACACGGCGTCCAATTTCCTCTATGCACCCTGAAAGGCATAAGAACGAACCAGCCCGGTCAGCTCGTAGTCCTCCTGGTAGCGTCAGAGACGAGTTTTCGGCGTCGCGGAGGCCCGCGAGCTGAAGCTCTTGTGACACTCCGGGAAACTGCAATGGGATCCGCTCGAGCCAGGGCACTCGGTGAGCTTTCTCGCACGCTGGCTTCATCTTGCCTTCACAAAGGGGTTGGTAGCTTGGTGAAGCGGTCGGGCCAAACCGACCGGCTCGCGCGCCGTGAGCGAAAGACGGTTTGGAGGTGAGCTATGCTGGTACTAACCAAGAAGGTGTGGGACGTTTCCGAGCAGGACTTTCCTCACGCCTCATCCATCGAGGCCCAGCTCGGTTTCCTGCTCCGCTACGCGATCCTCGCTCCCTCGACCAAGAACAGCCAGCCCTGGGCGTTCGCAGTACAGGACAACAGGATACATCTCCTCGCTGATGTGAGACGCTCCCAGCCAATTGGGGACCCCAACCGGCGCGAGCTCTACATCAGCCTGGGTTGCGCTCTTGAGAACCTGCTCGTCGCAGCCGAGCATTTCGGCTTTGGGCATGCCGTCTCCTACTTCCCCGAACCGACACAGCAGGAGTTGGCAGCGAGCGTAAGCTTCGCTCCCGGCGGGGTGCCGTCGGACGCTCGTGCCGGCGCTACCCTGAACGCGATCCTCCAGCGGCATAACGACAACAGCGCTTTCCGACCGGTCGCGGTGCCGGAGGAGCTCCGGCTGCGGCTGATGGGTTGCTGCGTGGAAGCGGATCTCCAGGTCCATCTGACCGATGACCGCCATTTCCGCCG
The DNA here is from genome assembly GCA_036556025.1 of Gemmatimonadales bacterium. Taxonomy (GTDB): domain Bacteria; phylum Gemmatimonadota; class Gemmatimonadetes; order Gemmatimonadales; family GWC2-71-9; genus CAVVWJ01. The sequence goes on from DATBKD010000085.1 coordinate 81,296, forward strand.
TTGGATTGATGCGCTCACCCTGGAGGCCGACCGCGTCGAGTTCGCCGATCCAGCGTTCCGCAGTGAGTTGGGGTATTGGATCGGGCAGGGGGTGTTCGGTCAGTCGCCGTTGGTGGCGCGGCTGGGCGGGCTGGCAGTGTCTCGAGTCGACCTGGGCGAGCCAGTCGCCCGGCAGGACCATGAGATGATCGAAAGCGCCGCGCTGCTCGGCCTCATCTGCGCCGCGGGGGACGGCCATCTCGCTCACGTGCGAACGGGCCAGCTGTTCGAGCGGCTTTGGCTCACGGCAACGGGCATCGGAGTCAGCATTCACCCGATGAGCCAGACCATGCGGCGTCGAGAACTGAGGGCGGCCGTGGGGGAGCTGCTGCCATCTGCCGGGTGGACTCCGCAGCATCTGTTCAGAGTCGGGTTTTCCTCTCGGCAGGATGCCCATCACACGCCGAGAAGGCCGCTGGAAGACGTGCTGTTGTAGGCAGGAACGGAGAGCCACGGCCGTCAGCTAGGCTCAGCCTCAGCGCTGGATGATCCCTCCCTAGTCCGTATCCGGCGGACCCTCTGCTCCTCGAGCACCATCGCCCAGATTTTCACACTGGGCCGCCGCTGCTATTCCTGCCACGGTGAGAGGGCGTGGGCACATACGACGGGCCGGTTTTCGTAAGGGTCGCTGGAAGCTGGGTGACGGAAAGCTACGAGTGGCTGATCCACATCACCCGGCACGGCGGCTACGGGATTCGCAATCCTGGCGGCGAGCTGATGCCGATGCGGGGCGGCTGGCGGAGCGGCTCGTGAGGACGGGCTACAGCGTCTGTGTGATCGATCCTGACGGGGACCACGTTGGACTGGAGGCGCTCCGCGGGCTGGTCGTGGTCGGCGAAGCGCTCCCCATGCCACCACTGGATCAGTTGCTCCGGCTCGGCAGCCTCGTCGTGGACCTCTCGCAGCGCGCCATGGACACTCGCGGGCTCGAGACCCGGCACGTCCTCGAGCTGCTTGCCGAGAACCGACGCCGGTAAGGCACGCCGCATTGGATCATTCTTGACGAGGCGCACCTCGTACTGGCCCTCTCGGGCGTGCTCGGACTAGCGCCGGGCCGCGACGCTGTCTGCGCGGTCACCTGGCGACCCGATCGGCCGAGTCCGGAGACCCTCGCGGCCATGGACTACACCGTGCGGTTTCCCGGTTTGCACCGGGAAGGAGCAGCCGCGCTGCGCGACGCCGGCTTCCCCCTGCCCCCACCTGCGCCACTGGCACAAGTACCACTCGGCCGAGCTTCCCCTCCATCAGCGATTCTTCTTCCGGACACGGAACCGCCTGACCGGGGCGGTGGCGGCGAGCATGGGGGATTTCCATCACAAGATCGCACGCCGACGTCGACGTTCTGCGCCACCATGCGGGAAACCGGGACCTCAGCCGCTGGACCGAGCAGGTCATCCGGGACCATGAGCTGGCGGAGCGGATCCGGAGTATCGAGGAGCGCCTGAGCCGCAACGGGGCGAGCCCCCGGAGGAAAGGCGGCGGCTCCTGCTCGAGGCGATCGAGTCGCACTACCTGGGCAGTTAGAGATTCTCCGCTTTATCAGGTACCGATTCGGCGATCCGAGCACCGGCTGGAGGGCCGTCGTTGCGCGCCGCCTCAACGCCGAAGCAGGGCCAAGACGATATCGATGACAAAGAGCAGGATGATCGCCATCTCCAGCAGGTGGGCGCGAGTGGTCTGGGTCTCATCGTGCAGCATGGTGTAGGTCCCTCGGAGCGTGTCCAGCTTGCGTGCCACGTCGGCGCGCCAGACCTCGGCGCGGAAGAGGCGCATGGCATCGGTGTAGACTCGCCCGAGGTACACGTCATCGGTGACCTTGAACGCATTCTCCGCGCGCTCGACCAGCTCGGATACCGCGGCCACCACCGTGAGCAGATCGATCAGGAGGGTCCGGTACGAGCCCGTGAACACACCCACGGCAGCACGGCGCGCGGCGGTAATTCGTGTGCCCATCTCCCGCAGCTCCCGCCCCAGCCTGGTGTCATAGACCCGCAGCTCCAGGAGCTGGGCGTTGGCGAACTCCAGGAGCTGCTCCACGTCGGTGTCGGCCGGATCCGGCTCCACCACGAGCGCCGCATCCCAGCCCAGCACGGTCAGATCGCGAGTGGTGTAGCTGGATCGGTGGGCGAGGAGCGAGGCGCGGGTGGGTGGGTCCAGATCAGCGCCGCCCGGCAGGAGGAGCTCACCTAGAAGACGCTCATCCAGAACGCGCGGATCGCACGGCGCGCCGGCCGCGTCGTGGAGCCGCTGCAACCGGACCACCGTGTAGTCCTCAGCCACCTCGGCCGGGTGGAGCGCAGGTACGGCGGGCTGGAGTCGCTGGAACAGGCGGTCGCGCTGCTCGGCCACCAGCACCTGCAGCTCGGCCTGTCCTTGGAGCGACGCGACGAGGCCCGCCAAGCGCGACCAGGGGAGCTGCGCCGACGGCGTAATGTGCAGCCGGAGCGACACGACGCCGAAGTCGAAGAGCGTGGCGCGAGATTCGACCTCACATTCCTCCCGGCCCAGGGTGAGCCGCCGCCCGCCTAGCGAGACCACCAGAGGTGGCGTGGGGATGCTGAGCGCGCGCGCTTCCAAACGTCCGGGCCGCCGACGGCTGGGCGCGGCGTCGGCGAACAGACGGTCCGCCGTGGGCAGGTCGATCTGGTCCCCCAGATCCCAGAGGCGGTAGAGAATCACACTCCCGCTGGTGAGCACGTCGTCGGTCATGGGTGGTCTAAGGTAAGGCCGCGGCGGTGACGAGAGCCATGCGGCGATGGGGAATGAGTCGCCTTGCCCGTCTGCCGCACTGGACGGTAGTCGTTCAGCCCCTGTGCGCGTCGGGCGCACGATTCTCGACGCGTGTGGGCCACGATTCGTTGGAATGCGCCCACAGGAAGGACAGCGGCGCTACGTCAATGCGCGTGCCTCTAAGCGCTGGTCAGTGCCGAACCCGGGAGGTGCACATCCCCTCGCCCAGGGCCGAGCTCAACGGTATAGACGGGCTCCGGGTCCAATGCGACCAGCGAGACCACAGTTCCGATGCTGCCGGTGAGAGGACCGGCGGTGATCACCACGGGTTCATTGAGGGCGAAGCCGACTCCTGGCATGGCCAGCCCAGCCATCCACCGCTCGAAGACACGCTGATCCAGCATCATCGCTATACCATGCCTCAGCCGGTTGGCCTACTCCATAGCGAACTGCAACCCGCGCCAATCAATCCGAACCATTACGGGGCCGCCTGCTGGGCTCAACGACCAGATGTGGTTGGCCGACGCTATGAAGGGACCCTCATACGCCACCCTCAAGCTCTTCACATTTGCCGGGCTAACCTAGTAGCCATACCGACAACGGTGGAGGCTGCCATGCAAGTCAGGAGAGCGAACATTATCGCGGAGGGCCTGGTTGCCGGAGTCCTGGCACACCTCGCCATCGCGTGCGTCCTCGTCTTCTCGGACCTTTTCGCAGGCCGGTGGGTCCTCTACACGCCAACGTTGGTGGGCAGCGTGTTGCTGGAGAGCGGTCGAGAAGGTTGCCAGGTCACGCCCAGTGCGACCATCCTGCTGGCCTACGCGAGCGTTCATCTGAGCACGCTCGTCCTGTTCGGCTTGCTGGCCTCCTGGCTAGTCCAGGGCAGCCAGGAGCGGCCGATCCTCTGGTTCGGTGCGCTGTGCCTATTCATCTTCGTGGCCTGGCACATCTCAGCCGCCGCGCTCGGCCTATTGGGCCGGGCGCACGAGTGTCTATCGCTCTGGCCCGCGACACTGGCCGGTTTCGCCGGCGCGCTGGCGATGGCTGGGTATCTCTGGCGGTCGCATCCCGAGCTCCGCCAGGCGCTTCGGGGCGAGCGGTACGCATAAGCGACGGTGAGGCCAGCAATGAAGGGACAGGGCCGGGGCTTACGGCTCAACGAGTAGCGACACCACACGAGATCACGCTGCGCCCGTCAGCGCCAGGTGAAGATTGGTGTACGCCTGGTCCTCGGTGACCTCGCGTTCCACGTGCGGCTCGAGCCATGCGGGCAGGCTCACGTCGCGCGGCCGTCCGCCGAGCTCGACTTCGGCGAGCACGAGATCACGGTCGAGAAACTCGTCGATCTCCCAGGTGAGCTCCCCATCAGGAATGCGGTAGCGTCGCTTGTGCACCCGGCGGCCCTCGGTGAGCGGCCAGAGTCGCTCGAACAGCTCAGGCGCGACCGGCTCCTCGATCTCCAGGCGGGTGAGTCCGGCGCCGGTCTTGAGCGTGCGCACCAGCTGCACGCCATCGCCCGACTGCACCCGACGCAGCCGCTCGACCAGGCGCTCGCCGGGCAAGTAGCCTTGCTCGATCTCGACTACGGGAGCGCTCCCGTCTATCGGTGGCAGCCGGCGCAGCAGGAACTTTCGCTCGACCTCGCGTTCGCGATGCGCCAGGCTCGCGATCGCCTCCGAGATGCCCGCGACCGAATCGAAGAAGGATACCGCCGACTGGCCGAGCCAGCCCGACCGGGTTCGCTCGAACGCCTGCTTCCCGCATGCGTCCCGCGCAACGCGCAACCCCTTGAGGGCGCGGAGCAACGCCGCGTCACAGGGAGCGACCGACCCTGCCTCCGCCAGTGTCGCGCATAGCTCGGTGTCGAACACCTGGGCGTCATGCACGTCGCCCAAGTCCCCCTGCAGCTCCTTGAGACGGGTGATGACCAGCTCGCACGACGGCAGGAAGGTCGCGAAGGGCTCGAGGAGATAGCGCAGGCGCTTGGCGGCGATGCGGGCGCGGTGGAGGGCGTCGAGATCCGTGTAGCCAGTCACTCCGGCGAGGCGATGCTCCAGGCGGGCGGCGGCTCCGCGCACCAGCCTCGTGGTCACGGCGGCCATGGTCCGCCGGTTGGAGGTTTCGTCCAGCTCGAGCGTCGCGCGGAACCGGGGCAGGCGTGATTCCAGCCGGTTCTGGACGCGAGGGAAAAGCCGGGTGTCCAGGGCTAACATCTCCGCGGCCGAGCGCTCGCGGCTGGTCCGCATCCGTGCTGCCAGCCAGTCTATCCCCGGCCGCTCGCCCTCGCCGGCGGCCGCGCGACGCTGCTCCAGCCAGGCGAGATGCACCTCCAGGTCGCGCGGACGGTTGGTCGCCCGGGCGAGGCAGCGGAGCTGCCGCCTGGTCTTTCTTCCGATGCTCGACCGGAGCTCCCGGCGGTAGGCGCGGACGCAGCTCCGGAGATGACGCACCGCAACCCGATAGTCGTGCAGGGCCTCACGATCGGCGGCACTCCTCACCCGGATCCGCGCAGCCACTGCGTCCTCGAGGTAGGTGAGCGCCAGACGGCGTGCGCCCTCGTCCACTAACAGGTCCGGCAGCGCGAGCGGGACTCTCACCAGGATGCTCCTACAGGAGGGCGCCGAACAGCGTAAAGACGGCGAGCAGCACGCCCGCCAGGGCGATGAGCGCGGCCAATCCCGCGTAGAGGCGGCCGAGCGCCACGTACTTGGACCGGATCAGCTGGGAGAGGTGATGCGCGATCACAACGACCTCGGCGTTGATCTGGTCCATGCGCGCGAGGCTCCAGGCGCGCTGATAGGACTCCAGATCGTACCCGGCGATAGCCTCCCAGTACAGCAGGCCGTGCGGACCATGGATCTCGCGTCGGCCGGGAGTGCCCCCCACGTTCTCGGCGTAGTGCAACTGCCGCGGCCGCAGGCAGTCCACCGCATGATACACGAACAGGAAAGTCAACCCCGCGTAGACCACCAGGAATCCGATCATCCATGGCTTAACGGCAGGCGGCATGCTGCCGAACAGGTGGGCGCGCGACATCAGGAAGAACACCCCGGCGTTCAGGATGCCCATGATCACGAGCGCGTAACGCGCCTTGTGATCGGCCAGGTCTACCACCTGACGCCCCTCGTTCACCAGCTCCGACAGTATGCGCCATCGCTCGAAGCTGTCTGGCGGGCGCTCCGCATCGTGCCGTAGCTTTAGCTCGCGCTTACGTTGCTTGCGCGCCCTCTTGTCGTCGTGATCCCCGGTGATCGGCTGCGGAAGGGGTGCCCCGCCGAGGTTCACCTCGAGCGGCTCGATAGCCGCGAGCGGTGCCGGATTGTCGGATCGAGTGGCCATGTGACGCGTCCCCGATTGCAGAGAGAACCTGGTATGCATACGATGCCGCGTCCACGCTGAAGCGGTGTTGAACCTCTCCTGAAGAAACGTTCATGCCGTGAGCACCGCCGACTCCGCCGGTCGCCCTGCCCTCCGCATCGCCATGTGGCGATCGGCCCTCACGCTCGCCGTGACGATCGGCCTGGTCGTGGCGGTCGATCACGGCGCGCTTCTTCTCGGCCCCGTCCTCATCGTGCTCGGCACGTACGGGGGAGTGAAGGCGCTGTCCGACTGGTGGCGGAATCTCGAGGCCGAGTGGTTCCCGGCGGAAATCGTGCTCGTTACGATGGGCTGGGCCATGTTCGCGGGCGCCTTCGCTGCGGTGCAGTACGTCGCCTTCAGCTTCGCGCCCAATGCCTTCTATGTCGACGTGGACTATGCGAGGCTGGCTGCCCCGCACTACCGAGCGGGCTGGGCCCGCGACTCGTCCAGAGCGGCCGCGAGGCTGGCCGACCTCAACCGGGCAGCGGGTGTACTGAGCTCGGGCGGGCTGCGTTCGCTCGCGCTCGACTCGGTGTACGACCTTGGTCAGGGCGCGTCAGTTCAGCTGACCGAGCGCTGCGAGGAGCAGCTGCCAACGGATGAGTGCCGGTGGCAACTGGTGGTGGTGCCCGCGCCGGGCCTGGCTCCCGTGGAAATTCCGATCAGCGCTCCCGAACGCGAGCGCCGGACGTTGACGACGGCGGAGCTACGAAGGGGGGTGGCGAGCGAGCAGGCGCGCCTGCGGACCGAACTGGCGGTGCTCGGCCGGCGCTTGGCCGATCCGGCCAGTTTCGTGCAGCCTCGGATCGTGGATTTCCTGTATGACACCGGCGTCGCTTTCTCGGGGAACGATGCCGGAGTCTTCGTCCCCATCAGTCCGCTCGCCCGGTTCTGCAAGGTCGTCGAGTTTCTGGCGAGCCTGCTGCTGTTCGGGATCGTGGTCTCGCGCATCTCGGCGGCCGCGAGCTCCCAGCCGAGACGGTAGTGCTACGCTCATGCCACCCGCGCTCACACCGCAGGTGTGGCAACCCTCACTGAGTTGCCGGCGATCCGCGATCGTGGGGGGCCAAATTGTCAGCACCGTCTTGATCGAGTCCACAAGGCGCGTGCGAGCCGCTGCGCCCGCCCGAGCAGGTCTCGGAGACGCGTGTCGCTCGGGAAGGGGGAGCCCGCCGGAAGCGGCTCGATCACGCGGGACTCCACTGCAGAGTCGAATCGCAAGCGGCGACCTGGGAGCAACGTCTGGCGCAAGAGCCGCCGAGGCAGGGTGCGGGGGTAGCCCTCCACATAGGCCAGCCACCGCACCTTGTTGTCGGCTGCGAACGCCATCGAGTCGGTGAGCGGAACTCCCCGGGGGCACAAACGTGCAGAGGGCGGGTGAGCCATCGCTTCTACTGTGAGCGTGAGAACTTGGTTCCGCCACATACGTACTCTCGAGTCTACGCGGCGGTACTGAAGAAACCTGAAGCCGGCCCGAACTCCTCTTCACGAGTTCGCCGCTCAGAAGGCTCCACGTCGGCACCGGTAACGTGCGGCGCCCAAGACCTATGAAGACCGCCTCATAGCGACTTCACGTTCCAGTCACCGGGGATCTGCGACCATCGAGCAACCCGAGAAAATGGAGGTGGCATATGCGCACGAGCTGGATCGCGGGCCTTTCGCTGGCCCTTGCCCTGGCCTGCACCGATGGTACCGCTCCCGAGCCGGCAGGCGATATAGGCGGACTATCTACCGCCGCGCATTCTGTCAGCCGCATTACGGTATTGACCCAGAACATGTATCCCGGCACCAATCTCGACCTCGTGGTGGCCGCGCTGGCGAGCCCGAACCCCAACGACGATGCTCCTGCGCTCCAGTTCGCACTACAGACGCTGAGCGAGACGGACTACCCGGCCCGGGCCGCTCTCCTGGCAGATGAAATAGCGCGCAAGCGCCCGCAGGCGGTGGCGCTGCAGGAGGTCTCGACCTTCAACATCGCAGCGGCGATCGCAGGAACGGACATTCAGCTCGATTTCCTTCCGATACTTAGCGCTGAGCTCGCGGCTCGTGGCCTGCACTACGTCGAGGCCGGCGCGGGTACCAACTACAGCCTCGATCCGATCCCCGGTGTCAGCTACAGCCAGGGCGATGCGCTGCTCATCGACGCCGACCAGGTGACCATCAACAGCGCCTCGCATCATGTCTTCACCACCAACATCGGCGAAGTCGCGCCGGGAGTGACGCTCCGGCAAGGCTGGTCGGTCGCGGATGCCGATGTGTCTGGCAAGCGGGTGTTATTCGTGAGCACCCATCCAGAGTCCAATCTGGGTGACATAAGTCTCTCGCTACTCCGCGCGGCGCAGGTCACTGAGCTGGTGAGCACGCTTCCGAGCGACGTGCCCGCCGTCATCATGGGCGACTTGAATGACGAGCCGGGATCCCCCATGTACCAAGTACTCACCGGCGCGGGACTGATGGATGTATGGCGGGCACTCCGTCCGGGGGTAACCGGCAATACCTGTTGTCACGACGACAACCTGGGCGACAAGATTGCCCGGTTCGACGAGCATATCGATTTCGTCTTTGCCCGCGGATTCGGCCGCGGCGCTCCTGGTTTGCAGGGCCAGATCAGTCTCTTCGGCGACCAACCCTCCGAGCGAACGGAGGGGCCTCTGCACCCGATCTGGGCCTCTGACCATGCCGGCATTCTCGCGAGCCTGCTGACCCCGCCCGGACGGTAAGCCGGGCGGCCTCATTCTTCCGCGAGAAGCGCGCATGGCGGCGGTAGCGCTCACGTTGGCGAGGGCCGCCGCTGCTTCGGCGGCCCTGCTCTCGTCGAGCCAGACGCCGCCTGCTCCGCTTGGGCGCTATCGTCTCAGGATGCCGATACGACGTCAGTAAGGAATGCCGAGGACGAAGCCAGGTGCCGCCATGTTCGCCGAGTAGGCCGGCAACATGAGGGACAGGACCTCTAAGGACTGCATTGGGGATGGTTGAGGCACCTCATCCACCGCGCCTCAGGGCGCCGCGGCCAAGCTCCGGGAATCGTGCACCTGAATGCGGTTTCCCCCGCCCCGCTTGGCAAGGTAGCATGCCGTGTCTGCCGCGCCCAGCACCTCAGCAGCACTGCCGCAGCGCGGTCGAATCGGAGCGACCCCGACGCTAACCGCCACGCTATACGTCTCACCCCCACACACAAATCGGTGGGCCGCGATCGCCAGTCGGATCCCCTCGAGAATGCCCAGCGCCCGCGGAAGCCTGCAATGCTCCAGCAGGATGCCGAACTCGTCGCCGCCGAGTCGCGCCAGGGTGTCGCGAGAGCGCATCCGCTCCCGGAGGATGCCGCTCAGCTCGCAAAGAAGCTGGTCCCCAGCGAGATGGCCACAGGAGTCATTCACCCGCTTGAAGCCATCCAGGTCAAGGAAGCAGAGCACGTGCTCCACCCGCTCATCGCCGGACGTCGAGAGCGCCCGGGTGAGACGACGCTCGAACTCCGAGCGATTCACGAGCCCGGTGAGGGAGTCGTGGGTGGCCTGATGAGTCAGCTCCCGAGCGATGAGACGGTCCTGGGTCACGTCGCGGGCCAGAAGTGCCACCCCGGTGACGACGCCCGACGGGTTGTGAATCGGTGTGGCGGAGATATCGAAAGTGCGAGTCCTGTCACCACGTGATTCGGACAAGAGGGACTCACAGGGTCCTGCGGGCGCGCCGCTCGTCAAACACTGACTGACCAACCGCTCCAGTGGTCGCTCTCCTGACTCTCCGGCCAGAGGGAAGGCTTCGCTCACCGCCCGGCCCTGCGCTTCTTTGCGATCCCGACCTATCAGCTGCTCGGCGGCACGGTTCAAGAACTGGACCTTGCCTGCGAGATCGGTTGCGATGATGGCCTCCGGTAGGGCGTCGAGCGCGCTCGCCACGTGTTCAGAACGGGCCAGCTCGGCTTCGAGATCGACGCGCGAACTGATATCGTGCACCACCGCCATAGTCAGACCGTCGGGTGAGCCGAGCACCGGCGTAAGCGCGATCTCCACCGGGAACTCGGATCCGTCTGCGCGGAGGCCCATGAGTCCCGTACGGGCGCTCATGGGACGGACGCTGGGGGCAGCGGTGTACGACGAGCGGGCAGCGGCGTGCCCTTTTCGAAGCCGGTGGGGAACCAGGCTTTCGACCGAGCGACCCCGGAGTTCCTGGGCAGTCGCACCGAAGAGTTCCCCGGCCCGATGATTCAGGGCAACGATCACGCCGGTGCGGTCGATCACCAGAACGCCATCTGTCGAGGCATCGAGCACCGATTGGAGCTCGGGAGGGAACTCAGGTGAACTCATGGTTCAGACTGTCTGGAGCGGTGGGCCGGCGAGCCGCCGGCCGTTGGCCCTGGTGTTCGGCGGCCGCAGTCCTACCTGGCCTGTCGAACCAGTTGGGCCTGCCAAAGCAGAATCCAGCGCTGCAGGGGTGATTCGAACATGGTTGCCTCGTTCTCTTTTTCAGCAGTGGCCCCGAGAATCTTGTGGTTCAGTCCTGAGGTAACCTGAAGCCGGGGGCAGGAACTCAGCACGAAGATGCCGTGAGACTTTCTTCATGATTGGCCGAGCTGGCGCGCGTGAGGGGGATTCTTCACTCCGGATTCATCTTCTCCTCAGTCCCTGGCTCTCATGTTCTGAGCTGGAGCTGACAGCAGGTGACTTCGGCGGAGCACGAAATCGAGGAGCATCATGGAACTGCCCCTTCACATCACCACCAACAACGTAGAGCTGTCTCCGGCCGAGGAGCAGGCGATCCGCCGGGCTGCCGCGAAGCTTGATCGTTTCTGGAACCGGATCGTCAGTTGCCGGGTCCTGGTCGAGGTACCCCGGGGGCGGGGGCACACCGGCAAACGGTACAGCGCCCGGATCTACCTATCGGTCCCGGGCCAGCAGTTGGTAACCAACCGTCACACACACGAGCAGTTGCTGGACGCGGTGCAGCGTGCATTCAACGCTGCCGCGCGGCAGCTCCAGGATCAGAGCCGGCGGATACGAGGCAGCAAGACGAGCAATCGAGCGGCCGACCGCGGCATCGTGACCCGAATGGCACGCTGGGAGGGCTTCGGCACAATCACGACGGAGGACGGACGAGAGATCTACTTCGACAAAAGCGCCGTCCTGGACGGCGGGTTCGAGCGCCTCGAAGAGGGGATGGAGGTTCGGTTCGCCGAGGAGCCCGGGGAGAAGGGTCCACAGGCTAGCACCGTCGCCCCGGGAAGCCGGCGCCGAATGGTCAAACGGAGGATCGGTCGATGAGAGCGTCCACGGCGCCGGCCCGTACCGGCCAGGTACTCTACCGGGACCGGGTGCAGGCCGGAGCTCGATTGGCTGAGCAGTTGGACCGGTTTCGCAAGGAGCACCCAGTGGTCCTGGGTATCCCCAGAGGAGGCGTCCCGGTCGCGGCAGAGGTGGCGCGACGACTGGACGGTGAGCTCGATGTGATCGTGGCCAGGAAGCTGGGGGCTCCCTGGCATGAGGAGCTCGCCATCGGCGCAGTAACGGCCGATGGTTCCCGGTTTCTCAATGAGGATGTCGTCAGCGCCCTCGGGGTGAGCGACCAATACCTGCGAGAGGTCACCAACCAGCAGGTCGAGGAGGCCAGACGGCGGGAGCAGCGGTTCCGCAAAGGCAATGGTGTGGAGCTGAAAGGCAGGACCGTCATCCTGGTGGACGACGGTCTCGCCACCGGAGCTACCATGCAGGCCGCTGCCCGGGCTGTTCGCGCCCAGGGACCTGGGAGGCTGATTGTGGCGGTCCCAGTCGGCTCCGCCGAAGCGGTCGACGCGCTCCGCCGGCAGGCGGACGAAGTGGTTTGCCTGGTAGAGCCCAGGCCCTTGGTCGCCATCGGACTTTACTACCAGGACTTTGCTCAGGTCGAGGACCGGGAGGTCCTCGAGCTCCTCGGGCGTCCCCGCCAGTCCGCCTGAGACGGGGGCGGCAGCTTTCGTCTTCTCCTCACGATTTCTTCACAGCAGGAAGCTCATCATTCTGCCATGTCGCTCGCTACGACCCCTGCACGCCAGTTGCCCAGCCACGTCCACGCGGCGGCGGATCCGCTGGCAATCAACCGGAATGTGGCGGAGCGATTCCAAGAGACAGCTCGGATTCTGGAGGATCAGGCACTAAATCCCTTTCGGGTACGAGCCTATCGGCACGCAGCCGATGTCATCCGGCGGCTGAGACAACCCGTCGACCGGCTCTTGGCCGACTACGGACTGGACGGGCTCGATCGGCTCCCGGGAATTGGGCGGGGCCTCGCCAGGGCGATCCGGGACTTCGTCCTGACGGGACGCATGCCGGTTCAGGAGCGGTTGGACCGGGCCCGCGAGCCGCTGGCCGAGCTGCGTACCCTCCCAGGCATTGGCCCGATACTGGCGCGGCGCCTGCGAGAGGAGCTGGGGATCGAGACGCTGGAGGCGCTGGAAGCGGCCGCGTTCGACGGCCGCCTTGCTCGGCTGCCCGGGGTCGGTGAGAAGCGCCTGGGCGGAATCCGACAGGCGCTCGCGGGGAGGTTCGCGCGGGGAGGTCGCAGGCGAGCGGCCAACGCGGAGGAGCCGCCCGTCAGCGAGCTTCTCGACGTGGACCGCGAGTACCGTGATCTGGCGGCCTCACACAAGCTTCCCACAATTGCACCGAAGCGCATGAACCCACGCCATCGAGCGTGGCTGCCGCTGCTGCACACTCAGCGCGGAGCGCGACACTACACAGCCTTGTTTTCCAACACCCCCCGAGCCCACGAGCTGGGCAAGACCCACGACTGGGTGGTGCTCTATTTCGGAGATGACGGCGAGCTGGGTCAGCACACCATTGTGACCGAATCCAGTGGCGTCTTGCGAGGGCAGCGGATCGTGCGCGGTCGCGAACTAGAGTGCGTGGCGCACTACGCGGAGCATAGGTAAACCTGACAAATCCACCGACAACACTCGCTTCCGAGAGTACTCATGCGCATCCTGGTCGTGGAAGACGACACCAAGGTCGGCGGCTTCCTGGAAGTGGGACTACGCGAGGAGATGTTCGAGGTCGATCGAGCGTGCGATGGTCACGAGGCGCTGGTACTGGCCGGCACGTTGGAGTATGACCTGATTCTCCTGGACTATATGCTGCCCAAGAAGAGCGGGATCGAGGTCGCCTCGGAGCTGCGCGGGGCAGGGCGAGAGACCCCAATCCTCATGCTGACAGCACGAGATGCTCCCGAGGACTGGCAAGCTGCTCGGGAGGCAGGGGTCAACGCATTGATGGGCAAGCCGTTTCGCTTCGCCGAGTTGCTGGACCGGATCCGCGCACTCATCCAGACCAGCCCAGATCCGACCTGAGGCACGCATGAAGTCGTTCAGTCTGGTGCGAACCCTGGCGGTCAGGTACGCGATGACAATGGCGCTGGCCCTGCTCGCCGTGGGGGTATGGGCCTACCGGGGCCTCCGTCATACGCTCCTCCGGCAGCTGGATCAATCGCTCCAGGTTACGTTCGAGCTTCAGGCCCGGGACCTTGGCGACCGGGGGAGCTTGCTCATGCTCCACGACGGCCCGGCGGCCGAAGCGCAGTTCCTTCGGGACATCAATCGACTGGTCGTCGTGCGAGACAGTACTGGCCGGGTCCTTCAGGGAAATACCATTCTCGCCCGGAGTCTCCCGCTGGACAGCACCTCACTTCACCGAGCCTTGGCTGGACAACGAACCTTTCATACCGATACGTGGCGTGAGCAGGAGATCCGCTCGATAACCGGGCCGACCCTCGGTGCGACTCGAGGGCCCGCAGCTGCGTTCCAGGTAACTGCCTCACTCACTCCTCTGCAACAGGAGAGCCAGAAGGTACTCTATCGGATCCTGGTTACCGCGCTGATCGGGGCGATCGCGAGCCTCCTCGGCGCCGGTTGGCTGGCGACATCTGCCATGAAGCCGGTAGAGACGATCGCTCGCCAGGCACGAGCCATTCAGGGGGGAACACTCGGACAGCGGATTACGGTGCACGCCGATGTCCTCGAGCTGCGAGGACTTATCGATGTGTTGAACCGGATGTTGGAGCGGTTGGACCGGGCCACACACTGGCACCGCCGAATCATTCGGGACTTGTCCCACGATCTGCGCACCCCGATCGCCGCCATGCGCGCCGGCGTGGAGGTCACCCTCTGGGGAGACCGCAAGCCGGACCGCTATCGCCAGGTTCTGGCAAGCACGCTGGAAGACATCGATCGGCTTACCCTCATCGCCGATGCCTTGAGCCTGCTGGGACGCCTGGAATCCGGTGAGCTCAAGGCGGAGTTGACCACGCACGATCTACGCCAGGTGGGGTCCCAGGCGGTTGCCAAGGCCCAAGGCCGGGTCGGCAGCGAATCCATCCGCTATGGACCTCCTTCGGATCCGATCCCGGTGCGAATGGATGCCAGGCTCGTGGGCCTGGTGCTCGACCAGCTGCTCGACAATGCCGTTCGCTACACTTCACCGGGCACCGGCATCGATGTCGCAGTTGGTTCCCGCGATGGAACGGCCACGCTCAGTGTGGAGGACGAAGGTCCCGGCGTCGCGGACGAGGTGTTACCCCATTTGTTCGAGCGATTCTATCGCGCCGACAGCGCGCGCGGGCGGGAGGCCGGTCCGGGACTGGGGCTGACGCTCGCGGCCGCTATCGTCGAGCTCCACGACGGCCGGATCAGTGCCAGGCGCGGCCGACGCGGTGGACTACGGGTGGAGATCGAGCTCCCTTGCGAGCTCCAGGTTGAGGGCGCACCTGCTCTAGCGCCGGTGGTGGAGGAGATTGTCAAGCTTGGCTAGGGATTCGAGCCCTAAGCTGCTGAGGCCGGGAAACCTTCGTCTCCCGGAATCGGTTGCACAGGTAAAGCTGCTGGGCCCATGCCGTCGCCCCCTCGCGGGGGAGCTTCAGGGGCGACGACAGGTAAGAAAGCTATAACACAGCGACCGGCGCCAGCGTCACTCGCAGCTGATTATCCACGATTGATACGCCAGGGCAATTCCAGGCAGCCCGTTCAGCCGCGCGCTTCTCCGCCAGCGACTCGACCGAGCCCACCAAGGTGACCTTGTGTGCCGTCGTCTCGACAGTGATGTGCTCCGCATCGAGCTCAGCCTGCCGCTTGAACACCTCCTTGATCCGATGCTTGATATCGGCCGGCATCGGGCTGGGGCGCATAGTGATGAGGTTGGTCACGCCCTTGACACCGGCGAGATAGCGCACCGCCCGTTCCGCGGCGCCTTTCTGGTAGTACCACTCGACGTCGCCCTCAAGCGTCACCCACCCCTTCGAGACTTTGAGCTTGATCTTGTTGTCCGGGACCTCGATGTCCGCTTTCAAGGCATTGACCGCTGCGTGGGCGATGTCGGAATCGGACCGCTCCGTCCCAAGCGGAAGCTTGACCTCCAGATCGTTTACGACCGCCATTACCCCTCTCACGCGCTCCACGGCCCGCTCGCAGGCATACCGCTGCGCGTAGTTGTCCACCGTCCCGGCAAGGGTCACCACGCCCTCTCGGACGGCAACGGCGATGTCCTCCTCCCGCAGACGCTGATCCCACCGCAGCTCCGCGAGTACGTCACGGTGAATTTCGCTGTCTGGCCTCATACTGCCCTCCTGTGCTGTCCTCCATCTCCCCCACGTCTGCCTGGCATCGTCGTGGCCGGCTGCTCGCCCGAGGACGTGAGAGCCGATTAGACGACTCGGGCGACGGCCTAATCTGGTATGGCGCCGCTGAGCCCTCGATGAAGGCCCCATGAAAAGGAGTTCACCTATCCAGGATTCAGCGATGACGAAGCCCCCCTGAGACCATTGTGAAGATTTCTTGGGGCTCCGTTCATCACCAATTCAGTCGTCTGAGTTGATCTTGCCCACGTAGCCTGACTAACGCAGCCAAGGAGACCGCGACCGTGGCTCAACAGACCATTCCCCTACCAGCTCAACCGCCGCAGCGTTCCGAGCTGCTGCCGCTCCTCCAACGCCTCGCGGAGATCCCTTCCGGTTCCTATCGGATCGTCTCCTGTTACCTGAGGCTAGAGCCCCGCGATCGTACCCGGAGCGCATATCGCACCGAGTTTCGCACGCGAAAGCAGACGCTTGCACGAGACCCGATCTGGGCCGCTCTAAACCAGGACCAACGATCGGAAGTCGAGCGAGATCTTTCCCGGATTGACACCTACCTCGACCATCCTCGGGGTCTGCCACACGCGCGGGGCCTCGCCATCTTTGCCTGTGAAGCCCTCCACCTCTTCGAGACGGTTCCCTTGTTCCGGGTTCACCGCACCAGGCTGATCCTCGACGACACGCCCTGGATCGCGGAGCTGGCGGCGGCCGAGCGGGAATCGGAGCCCATGCTCGCCGCGGTCATCGATCGGGCGCACGCCCGGTTCTTCGAAGTGAGCGCGTCTGAGGTCCGGGAACTCCCCGGACTGGCGGAGCCGAGCACCCGGGGAGGGAAGTACCACTCGGATCGCCACGGCTCGCCCGGCTGGGGAGAGCGGGACTACCACGGGCGTTTGCAGGAGGAGCGGCACCGGCGCTACGCCCACGTTGTGACCCACCTTCAGGAACTACTGCACGGGCGAATGGTCCGAGGCCTCGTCCTTGCCGGCCCATCCGACCAGACGGGAGCGCTGGCGCGCTTCCTACCTGAGCCTTTGGGTGCGCGGGTGATGGGTACGATCAAGCTCAATCCGACCGCGGTGAGCTCGGCCGAGGTCCAGGCAGCAGCGCTGGATGCAGCAGCGGCCCATGATCGCCGCCAGTTGAGAAAGGAGTTGACTGCGCTGGAGGGTGCCTACGGAACCGGCTGGGCGACCGACGGGCCGCGAGAGACATTGCGGGCACTGCATCGAGGACAGGCACGTACTTTGTTCATCCGCGAGGACCTCACCGGCGCCGGATACCGTTGTTCAACCACTGGTCGCCTGGTGCTATCCCAGAATGAATGCCGGGATGAGGGCAAGCCCAAGCCGGTTCGCGATATCGTGGATGAGGCCATCGAAGAGGCGCTCGCCCAGCGAATCCAGGTCAGGTTCGTGCCCGATATGCCGGAAGCCGGCGCGGTCGACGGGATGGCTGCCATCCTGCGATTCAGGTGAGCACATGGTTCCACATCGGACCAAGGCCACCGAGGCCGAGACGATCGCGCACGAGCACCTGGTGCGCATCCTGCTGGAGCAGCTCGAACGAACCTTCGAGACCAGCGGCAAGGGCGAAGCCCTGCGGCAGATCGAGGCGATGCTCCGGCTGCTGGATCCCGCCGCGCTCCGCGCTCTGGTCTATCAGCAAGGGCTTCAGGACGAGAGCGAGCTGAGCGAATCGGAGAATGAGCCTGATGGATCTGTGGGGCCGACGCCATGACCTCCACCGGTTTCAGAGCCATTGTCGTGCCGCTGGACGGGTCGCCAATTGCGGAGGAGGCGCTGCCCGTGGGCGCTGCCATGGCCAGAAAGGCCGGTGCGTGCCTGCATCTGGTAGCGGCGGAACCATCGCCACCGGCAGCCGAGCAATACCTCGATTGGCTCGCGGTCGCCGCCCGTGCGGTGGATGGATTTCCGGTGTGTACCGCTCTGCTCGGCGGACCCACCGTGGCCGCACTTTCCCAATACATCCGGGCACACTCTGTTGACCTCGTCGTCATGACCACGCATGGACGGAGCGGAATCAAGCGGTGGTGTAGCGGGAGCAGCTCCGAGGAGCTGCTCCGCTGGGCCAGCTGCCCAGTCCTGGTGTTGCATACCCAGGAGCTGCCACAGCCGACCGAGTTCAAGCGGATTCTGGTCGCGCTGGATGGCGAGCGCGATGATCCCGTACTCCGGTCGGCCACCGCACTCGGCTCTCTCATTCAGGGAAGTCGCTACTTCCTCACCCAGGTGGTGGAGCCACCGATCCCCATCGTAACGCGCCTGGCCGCCCGACCGGCCCACCTCGAGCCTCACCTCGGCGAGCGGCGCGAGATCGAGGTCCGGAGCCGTCTTGCAAGCTTGAGTGACCAGCTGCGGGAGCAGGGATTCCGGGTAACACCTCAGGTGCTCGTGGGCCGAGGCATCGCCGATCAGATATTGCATCTCGCTCAGGCCCTCGGGGTCGATTGCATCGCCGCCGGCACACACGGATGGCGTGGAGCTGAGCGCCTGCTGCTTGGCAGCGTGGCAGACAAGATCCTGCGAGGAGCCCAGATACCAATCCTGATAACTCCTACCCACGTAACGGCGCCGACGACAACGGAACCCATCGAGGCGGCTCGGTGATTTGGTCACGCTTGGACTCCACTCCGGCAGGTCCCCTGATCCAGGATCCAGGATTGTTGCTCAGGATGGCCGCAGCTTGGGCATTCGGTGTCGTGCTTCAACTTCTGGCACTGATCATTGCCGAGGAGATCGCCACCGGTGACTGACCTCGGCACAGCCTTTCCGGCGATGCTTGAAATTGATTATCCCGACCGGGAATTGAACCGGCTCACCACCTTCTTCCGACCCCTGGCCGTGATTCCAATCGCCGCCGTCCTGGCGCTGGTCGTGGGGCCGGCTGTTCGGAGTGATCCGGAGCATTACCGCCTCGCGGGAGGCGGAATTGTGTTCCTCCCGACGGTCCTGTTGCTGCTGTTCCGCCAGAAGTATCCGCGCTGGTGGTTCGACTGGAATCTGGCGCTGACCCGATTCAGCGCCCGGGTCACCGCATACCTCGCGTTATTGCGTGACGAATACCCTTCGACCGACGAGGAGCAGGCGGTCCACCTTATGCTCTGGTATCCTGAGTCAGCGCACCAGTTGAATCGGTGGTTGCCGCTGGTCAAGTGGATCCTGGCGATTCCGCATTATGTTGTCCTGAGCCTGCTCGTCATCGCCGCCTGCGTGTGCGTCATCCTAGCCTGGTTCGCCATCCTGTTCACGGGTCGCTATCCACGTGCTTTGTTCGATTTCGTCGTAGGCGTATTTCGCTGGTGGCTCCGGGTGGGAGCGTACGCTTTCCTGCTCACCACCGATCGCTACCCGCCTTTCAGCCTGTCGGGCTGATTCCGGTCAAGCATTGTCACGGGTGTCAGCCGGTAAGGCGGAGAATGCAGTGGCCCACAGAAAGATCCGGCCGTCGCACGAACTGCTGGATCACAAGTCGGAGGTTCAGCTCCGGGTTCGGGCCGCTTCGCTGCCAGGGCTGCTCGCCGAGGCAGGACGCGCGCTCGCCGAGGTTCAGCTCCGCGATACTCCTCGACCTTGCCCGAGCCCCTGGCGCACTATCGAGGTACACTCCCGTGATCGCGCCTCGCTTCTGGCGGACTGGCTCAACGAGTTGGTCTTTCTGGCCGAGACCGAACGCTGGTTCGGCATGGAATTCGAGGTCACCCAGGCAGACGAATGCTCCCTACGGGCCCGGGCTCGGGGTGTGGTTTTGGAGGTCGCTCCGGGAGTGGTGAAGGCCGCGACGCTGCACGGGCTCAAGGTGGAGGCTGTGCCCGGCGGGTTGCAGGGAGAGGTGACTTTGGACGTATGACCAGCGAGTCGAGCTATGCGGTCCATGTGCTGAGTCCGGTGCTCCGGGAAGTTCCGGCTACCGCCCGGGCTGATATGCGGGTTCCAGTCCGGATCTACGCCGACGACGAATTGTGGAGTCAGATCTCCCAGGACCGCTCGCTCACTCAAGCCATCAATGTCGCCACACTCCCCGGCGTCACCGGTTTTGTCTATGCCATGCCCGACGCCCATGAGGGATACGGCTTTCCCGTGGGCGGGGTTGCCGCCACTCGAGAACCAGACGGCGTCATTTCGCCTGGCGGCGTGGGGTATGACATCAACTGTGGCGTGCGGCTGCTGGCCTCCGATCTGAGCCTGGAAAGCGTGAGACCCCGCCTGGAGGCCGTGGTCCACGATCTGAGCCGCAGCATCCCTTCCGGCCCAGGTCGGAATCCGCGACTGGATCTGGGCGTTGATGGTCTGGATCAGGTGCTGCGGGAAGGATGCCGTTTCATGCTCGGCCACGGGTGGGCACTCCCGGAGGATCTTGAATCCACCGAGGCCAGTGGGTCGCTCCCCGCTGCAGACCCCGCGATGGTCTCTGACAAAGCCAAGCAACGAGGCCATGGCCAATTGGGTACCATCGGCTCGGGCAACCACTTTGTCGAGGTGCAGGTGGTGGACGAGGTGTTCAATCCTGCCGCTGCAGCCGCATATGGCCTCCACCCGGGTCAGCTTGCCATTCTGATCCACACCGGCTCGCGTGGGCTAGGCCACCAGGTCTGTACCGACTATGTCCGCCGAATGGATCAGGTCATGCTGCAGTACGGCATACAGCTCCCCGACCGACAGCTCGCCTGCGCACCACTGACATCGCCGGAGGGGCGGGCTTATTTCGGTGCCATGTGCGCCGCGGCGAATTTCGCCTGGTCCAACCGGCAGGCGATCACTCTCAGTGCCCGAGCCGTCTTCGCGCGAGCTTTTGGTCAGGCCGGTGGACTGCGCCTGGTGTATGATGTCGCTCACAACATAGCCAAGCTCGAGCAGCACGGCGGAGTTACCCTTTGTGTCCATCGGAAGGGCGCTACACGAGCGTTCGGGCCCACCCATTCGGAAACGCCCGAACGATACCGGTCTGTGGGGCAGCCGGTCTTTATTCCCGGAAGTATGGGTACCGCCTCCTACGTATTGGCCGGCACGGACGCGGCGCTCGCCTTGAGCTTCGGGAGCAGCTGCCATGGCGCAGGCAGAGTGATGAGCCGTGGCGAGGCCAAGCGGGCGCGCAGCGGCGCCGAGGTTCGCCGGGAGCTGGAAAGCCGAGGGATCATCGTGCGTTGCCCATCAAGTGGGGAGCTGGCCGAGGAGGCCCCGACCGCATATAAGGACGTCGAGCGGGTAGTGGACGTCGTGCATCGGGCCGGCCTCGCCCGGCGAGTCGTGCGGCTGCGGCCGGTCGGGGTGGTCAAGGGGTAAGGAGGCTTCTCTGAGCCTGACCTTGTTGAGCGGCACCGCGAACCCCGCGCTGGCCGAGGCGGTAGCTCGGGAGCTGGATCTGCCGCTCGCCGAGCGTGAAGCGAGCCGCTTCCCCGATGGCGAGATGCACGTCGAGGTCCACGCCAGCGTGCGGGGATGCGACGTGTACATCGTCCAGCCCACGGGACCGCCGGTGGAGGAGCATGTCCTCCAACTTCTCCTGCTCGCCGACGCCTGCCGCCGGGCTGGTTCTGCTCGGGTCACTGCCGTCATGCCTTACATGGGATATGCCCGTCAAGACCGTCGTGCCACGGGGCGAGAGCCGGTGGGCGCGCGGGTAGTTGCCGATGTCCTCGCCGCGGGAGGACTGCACCGGGTGGTTGCCGTAGACCTCCACTCCACCACGCTGGAGGGCATGTTCCAGGTCCCGCTCGAGCACCTCACCGCCATCCCCCTTCTAGCCGCAAACCTGGGTAGGGAGCTTCCTGACAACGGCGTGCTCGTCGCGCCCGACCTCGGAGCCACCAAGCTGGTCGAGCGCTACGCCAGGCTGCTGAACCTGCCGGTGGCGCTGGTGCACAAGCGCCGGGTCTCGGGCGCGGAGGTATCGGTGCGTGGAATAACAGGAGAGGTACGTGACCGGGCGCCACTGGTGGTCGACGACATGATCACCACCGGAGGCACGCTCGAGGCGGCCAGCCAGGCGGCGCTTGACGCCGGCTGCCGGCCGGAGATCACCGTCGCGGCTACGCATGGGCTCTTTGTCGGCGAGGCTCTCGAGCGGCTTGCCCCGCTCCCGATCCGGCGGATCGTCACGACCGACAGCGTGCCGGCTCCGGCGGCTGCCCGCGTCCGGCTGGAGCGGGTGAGCCTCGCCCCGCTCCTGGCCGATACCATCTCGCGGCTACACGGGAACCGCTCGCTTAGCGACCTCCTCGTTCACGGCTGAGGCGCGCTCTCCGGAGTCGAGCGATCACATCACCTCAAAGACGGCCCCTCAACAGAGCTCGTCCAAGTCCGACTTCCGCGCCTCGGACCTCGCGGTGACGCTCCTACCAATTCCATGGCGTGCCGCCGCAAACAGAGCTGCGAACTGCTGGGCAAATTGGTCTACACGGGCCCAGTCGGTCAGGTCGTAATCCCGGGAGGTATCCGTGGGCCGCCCCGTCCGGCGGCTGATCATCTTCATCATCCAGCGGATCCACGGGCTGTACCGGGTATACGCGAGCTCGCCGGCGAACGATTCCGCGATTTTGGGTAGCCAGCCCGTCGTGCGAAGGAACTTTTCCAGATAGCCTTGGGCCATGGCCACGCCCTCGGGGGCCGACCCCGCCATCGCTCCGCAGACCGACACAAAGGCGGAAGGCATCGCGTTCAGACGAGTCACGTGATCTCGCACAAATGTCTGAATGTAACGCTGGTGCCGGCCATACAGGACCGAAGCCGCGATCAGGAAGCCGTCATACTCGTCCAAGGCCAGACCGGTCGGCAACCGATCCCCCCTCGCGACGTCCACAGCATACTCAGAGTTCCTCAGAACTCGCGCGATCTCCAGGGCAATGCGCTCCGTCTGTCCATAGGCTGTGCCGTAGACAATCAGGATCTTGGCCATATCCGCCTCCTGCTCTTCTTTACGCGTCCAGTTCCTCAGCTACCACGTCAAGGAGTAGCTGAGGTACGGCGAAGGAAGATCGAAGACCGGATGAGAATCCGTTCATGGACAGACGACGGCAGTGGGGCGCGCTATTCTCGCCTACTGATATCAGGAGGGTCATCGTTCGCTCACTCTCCGCCTACGCTCGCCACCACCCTCTCCAGGCGGCTACGCACCTCCTCGGCGATCGGGAGAACGGCCGGATTGCTGCTGAGCTGCAGTGCCTCGATCGGGTCGAGTGCGGCGATGACCGTGCGGGCTGGATCGTCCATCGCGTAGACCACCACGTTGCAGGGCAGCAGCAGCCCGATGTCCAGCTCGGCCTGAAGCGCCGGGTAGGCCAGGGAGGGGTTGCAGGCGCCGAGGATGATATAGGGCCGGAACGCGACGTTCAGCTTTTTCCTCAGAATGGCTGTGACGTCGATCTCGGTGAGAATGCCGAACCCTTCGGCTTGGAGTGCCTCGCGAGTCCGGGCCAGGGCTTCCTCGAACGACAAGGCGACGGTAGTGCTGATGGCATATCGGGTGGCGTGCGGAAGCATAGGCCTCCTCCATGAAGATTTTGTGCCGAAGCTACACGGCGTAAGCGCGTCCAGCTCTGAAGGCCGTGAGATGGTGGCACACTTCCTACGCCGGAATGCGGGGCTTCTGCTGCTCCAGCAGCTGTCCGATTGCGCCGGCTTCCTCCACCGCGACTCCGAGAACGTCATCGAGGCTCAGCAGCCCGACGACTCTGTTGTCCTCGCCGGTCACGACCAGCCGGCGAGTCCCAGACCGCGCCATCATGGCGACCGCATCCGCTATGGGCACATGCTCGTCCACACTTTGAACCGGACTCGTCATCACCGCAGAGATTACCGTCGCGTCCGGGTCCCATCGTCCGGCGATGCAACGAACGGCAAGATCTCGGTCCGTGAGGATGCCGATCGCCTGTCTGGGGTGACTGGTTCCCACGACGACCAGAGTTCCGACCTCATGTTCTGCCATCCGGGCCGCGGCTGTTCTGACGGTCTCGCTGCCCGACGCCGTCGCGACTACCCGGCTGCAGATCCTGCCTACTGACATATCAGCCTCCTGACTCGATTGAGGGCCGACGACTCGGGTTTCCCCACCCAGCGGGTCGGAAGCTGAATGTGATGCCGCGAGAGTGAAGCGGTCGTGAAGCCAGAAGGAAGTTTCTCACCCGCCGAGGACTGAGGCGGCAGAGCGAGCTGCCCTTGGACATGAGGCGCGCAGCCTCGGCGCTGCGGTCACATTTCACCTCCGCTTAATCCCCGCTTCACGATGAAGGCGCAATCTTCGCAAGCGTTGCGGCCGACGCCATCAGGTCGGTGGTTTCTAACCGCATAGCGCACAGACAGCGCGCAGGACCGCCGTGGCCGGTTCGCCAGGGGAGGACCGGCCGCTCGAGACCGATCGGAACAGCCGGTCGCGTCGTCCGCAACTCACCCCTCACTCAGATGTGGTTTTGGAGGCACTATGAAGCTCACCAAGGCAGCACCGGCCCCGCTCGCCACTGTGCGGGAGGAATTCGACCGATTCTTCGATCGGATGTGGAACACGGGCCTCTTCGGTCCCCCGCCTCGGGCGTTCGAGGCCATGTGGGCGCCGTCGCTGGATTTCTCGGAGAACGAGAAGGAGTACATCGTCCGCTTGGAGATCCCGGGCATCCCCAAAGAGGATCTGGATATCAATCTCGAGGGGCAGACCCTCACGGTCTCTGGGCGGCGAGACTTCGAGAAGGAGGAGAAGACGGAGGAGTACTTCTGGCGGGAGCGTGAGGCTGGAAGGTTTGTGCGTACCGTCCAGCTCCCCGCAGCGGTGGACAAGTCGAAGGTGGCCGCCACCTATCAAGACGGTATTATGACTGTCCGGCTGCCGAAGGCCGAGCCCACCGCAAAGACCCGGATCCAGATCAAGTAACACTCTGTGGGGCGGCGGAGGCTGCCGCCCCCCTCACCTCCTGCACCCTGGACTGGCCATGCCCCGAAGGACTCTGCCTTCTCCAGGATCGTAAGCCCGGTATGCCGGTAGAGATCCTCGCTGGCCGTGGCAGGAAGCGCCGTCGGGTTGGCGATCTCCGACTCTGGACGCTCGGCATCGGAGCGATGGCGTCCCCGCGTTTCGCGCCCGCAGGACTGCTGGTGGAGCGTTCGGCGCTTCGCGTCATGATCGACGGGGGACCGGCCGCGGAGCCTGCCGGCCGGCTGGCTGCCTGGTTGGTGACCGACGAAGCCAGCGAACTCATGCCCCGGATCCGGGACTGCGCCCAGGCTCGAGGGCTGGTGCCGTACGCCGGTTCGTTTCGGGCACCTGGGCTCCGCATCCAGCACAGGCGCGTGGTGCACACCAATCATCCGACTTTCGCCTATCTGATCCTGGCAAACCGCGCCCGAGTCGTATGGGCGCCGGAGTTTCTCAAGTTTCCCGCATGGGCGGCGAACGCCACGCTCGTGTTCGCCGAGGCCTCGAGCTGGAGCCGGCCGATTCGATTTCGTGCGGGGGTGGGCGGCCACCTCGACGTACTTGCGGTGGCCAAGGAGGCGCAGCGACACCGGGTGAGGCGGCTGGTGTTCGCCCATATCGGCCGGCCCACAATCCGTGCCCTGGATCGAGGCGAGTCGCCGCCGTTTGGCGAGTTCGGTGCCGAGGGTCGGTGCTACCTGATTCGAGGCCGCAGCTGCCGCTCGGCAGCAGTTCGTCACTCCTGATGAGCGGCTACAGGGACCACGAGCACGGCCTGAGTCGCGCCCCGAATCACCTTGTCGGCGACGCTGCCGAGCAGCGCCCGCTCGAGGCCTCGCCTTCCATGAGTACCGATGGCAATGAGATCGCAACCCAGCTCGTGTGCCAACTCGAGAACGGCACTCCCGACGGTGAGCGAAACCGGAGTGTGTGTGGTCACCGACATACCGAGTTTCCGGGCAGAGCCAGAGAGCCGCTCCAGGTCTTTCTTCGCCGACGCTTGCTGTCGTGAGACCAGCTCGGGGTCCAGGAACTCGGGGTAGGCTACAAGTTCGGTAAACTGCGGCGAGGGCGGCTCG
The DNA here is from genome assembly GCA_036556025.1 of Gemmatimonadales bacterium. Taxonomy (GTDB): domain Bacteria; phylum Gemmatimonadota; class Gemmatimonadetes; order Gemmatimonadales; family GWC2-71-9; genus CAVVWJ01. Next base: position 107,014 of record DATBKD010000085.1, read on the forward strand.
ATAATCTGGGCCAGCGAGCAGCACGCCTCGGGATAGAGCGACACGAGAGCCAGAGCTCGTTCGAGCACGGTCTCGCTGGCCGGGGAGCCATCCAGTGCCACCAGGACATGGCGCAGCTCCGTGTGCTGGGGCTGATGCTTCGATCGGAGCAGCAGGATGGGCGTCGTCGCACGCCGGAGCAGACGATCCGCCACGCTGCCCAGCCAAAGGCGCCCCAGTCCGCTTCGGCCGTGGGTGGTCATGACGATAAGACCGATCTCGTGCGACCGGGCATAGTGGGCTAGCGCTTCGGCCGGTGCCCCATCGAGCACGACGGGAGTAGCTTCGAGACCGAAGCAGGTACCCATCTCCGCCGCCTTGCTCGCGAGGTACTGCCGCGCCTGCTCGCTGGCGTCGCGTTCGAGCGCTTCGGTGACATCCGGCGGCATACGGGGAGCCCAGGGCGCCGGAGGCGGGACTGAGACTAGGTGGATAGTGACCCTGCCGTGGCGTGCCAGTGCGGCGGCCATCGGGATCGCCGCCTCTGACAGGGGAGAACCATCGAGGGGAACCATGAGCGTGCCCATGGTCGGCTTCTTCAGGGCCGTACTCACAGTCAGTCCTCCGGAGAGAACGTGATGGGCCGTGCATGATGATCGGGTAGGCCCGAATCGTTTGCCATTCTATCCGCCGGAGCCTGAAGCTACGGCGAAGCGTGCTTGAGCTTTTCTTTAGGTTCGGAGTTCACCGGCGTTCTCATGGTGTCTTCATATCCACTTCACGCCTGCCGACCAACAATTTGGCGCTGTGTGTCGGCGTGTTGTCCGTGGAGGAATCGTGCAAGGACGGGTACAGCATGGCTGGTCTCTGATCCTGGTTGCTCAGCTGTCGGCGTGTGCTTCGTGGCACACAGAGCAGGTCGCTCCCGAGCAGGTACTTGCTGCCGAGCAGCCCGATCGGATACGGATCACGGAGCCGGGTGGTGCCCAGGTAATCGTCCTCCGCCCGACCATTGCGGGGGACACGCTGCATGGAAGCAGCCAAGCGGGCGGCTACTCCATCGCCATTCCGCTCGCCAAAGTCTTCAAGCTCGAAACCCGACAGAGCAACCTCGTCACGAGTGAAGTTGTCGTGGCAGCGCTGGGCATTGGCGTTGTCGGCATCCTGGTCGCCTGCGCGGCGTCCAGTTGCTGACTGGTTCTGAGAACGAGGTCCAGGCAGGGCATGGCTCACAATGAGCTGACGGCAACGGTTTCGGACAGGTCTGGTCGGTGGGGCCGAGAGGAAGGAACGCCTTCACCACTGGGTGCCACCTGGCTGCCCCAGGAGCGAGCCTACAACTTCGCGCTCTACTCCAAGCACGCGACCTACGTCCAACTGCTGATCTTCCGCGATGAGGCTGCGACCGTTCCCCTGTTCACCTACGATTTCGACCCCGTCCGCAACAAGTCCGGCCGTGTCTGGCATTGCCGGATCCCCATCGAGGCGATTGGCGATGCACACTGCTATGCCTACCGGATCGGAGGGCCCAGGCCTACGGGGCAGACGACCTGGCACACGTTCGACCCGGACAAGCTCCTCCTTGATCCCTATGTCCGCGCGGTCGCCTTTCCGACGGGCTTCGATCGCAAGGCGGCGATCACACCCGGACCTGACTGGGGCAAGGCGCCGCTGGGGTGTCTTCTGCAGGACGGGACCTCCGGCCCGGAGCAGGCCCCGTGGCCGGCGCGACACGAGGCTGACACGATCATATATGAGCTTCATGTGCGCGGCTTCACCCATAACCCGAACTCCGGAGTCGACCAATTGGCTCGGGGCACCTTCGCGGGCGTCATCGAGAAGATCCCCTACCTTCAGTCGATCGGTGTGACTGTGGTGGAGCTCATGCCGGTATTTCAATACGACCCTCAAGGAAACGACTGTTGGGGTTACCTGCCGCTGAACCTCTTCGCGCCTCATCATGGATATGCCCGTGCGGCTGAATCCCTGGGAGGCCAACCGGAGTTCCGGGCCATGGTCCGGGCGCTCCATGCAGCGGGTATCGAGGTGGTGCTCGACGTGGTCTATAACCATACCTGCGAGGGAAACCACCTCGGGCCGACTTATAGTTTCAAAGGAATCGACAACAGCACTTACTATCTGGCCTCCGGCAATGCCGCCGCTCCCTACCTCGACTTCACCGGCACGGGAAACACCCTCAACACCCGCAATGCCGCTGTCCGAAAACTGGTGCTTGACAGTCTGCGGTTCTGGGCCACTGACATGGAGGTCGACGGCTTCCGGTTCGATCTGGCGTCGATCTTTGCTCGGGGGGCGGACGGTACGCTACGTTGGGACGAGGCACCCATCATCAGTGAGATCGGATCGGATTCGAGACTCTCTCGGCTTCGTCTGATCGCCGAACCCTGGGATCCGGCTGGGGGCTATGCGCTCGGTCGGGCCTTTCCGGGGATCGATTGGCTCCAGTGGAACGGCAGATTTCGCGATGATGTCCGCCGGTTCCTCCGAGGCGAGGCAGGCGCCACCGCCGACCTGATGTGCCGACTCTATGGAAGTGATGATCTGTTTCCCGATGACCAGGAGAACGCCTATCACCCCTGGCAGAGCGTGAACTACGTGACTTGTCACGATGGGTTCACGCTGTACGACCTGGTCGCTTACAACGAAAAGCGGAACTGGGCGAATGGTGAGGCAAACCGCGACGGACCGGTTGAGAACTTCAGCTGGAACTCTGGATGGGAAGGTGATGAAGGCCTTCCCATTGAGGTCGCGCATCTGCGCCGCCGGCGGGCACGCAATTTCATGCTCCTGCTTCTCTTGGCCAACGGTACCCCGATGATCCGCGCGGGAGACGAATTCCTCCAGACCCAGCGGGGAAACAGTAATCCCTACAATCAGGACAACGAGACCTTTTGGTTGGATTGGAGCCGCCTCGAGGCCAATGCGGACTTCCACCGCTTCGTGCGCCAGGCCATCGCCTTCCGGAAGGCTCACCCGACCATCGCCCGCAGCAGATTCTGGCGGGACGATGTCCGGTGGTATGGTATCGGGCGCGAGAGAAGTCTGGAGCAGAGCTCGCTCGCGCTTGCCTGGTGCCTTCATGGGGGCTCCCAGTCCGATGACGACCTGTATGTGATGATCAATGCCAGCCCGGAAGCGCTTTCCTTCGTGATCCAGGAGCGGGACCCGGGGGATTGGCTCCGCGTGGCAGACACCGCCTGCGAGAGCCCCGACGACTTCTGCGAGCCCGGCCGCGAAACCACGTTAGCCTCGTCGGTGTACCACACTGCCCCATACTCTGTCGTCCTTCTGCGGAGCCTGCGGCGGCGGTGACCACCGTTCTCGAGGTGGACCACCTCTCGGTCGTCTTCGGGGCCAATCGGGTGCTTCGAGATTTGAGCTTCCGCGTGGCCGAGGGCGAATGCCTGGCGGTGATCGGGCCCAACGGCTCCGGCAAAACCGTGCTCTTCAAGGCCCTCATCGGCGCTCTTCCCTTGTCCGGCCGCATTGCCTGGGCGCCTTCGGTGACGATCGGCTATGTACCGCAGAAGCTCGACATCGAGCGGGACCTGCCGATCACAGGGTCGGACTTCCTGCGGGCCAAGACAACGGTTGCCAAGAGCCCGCAGGAGGAAATCGGTCGAATCGTCGAGCTGGTGAACTTGAGCCAAGAAGCAGTGCGGCAGCCGATCGGTACCCTGTCTGGGGGCCAATTCCAGCGCCTGCTCCTGGCGTTCGCCCTTCTGGGGCGTCCCCAAGTGCTCCTGTTTGATGAGCCGACCGCCGGGGTGGACGAGCCCGGGGAAGAAGCCATATACACCATGCTCCGCCGGCTTCAGAAAGAGCAAAGGTTGACGCTACTCCTCATCTCGCACGAGCTGAGCCTGGTCTATCGGTATGCTACGAGCGTGCTGTGCCTGTCCCGCTGGCGAACCTGCTTTGGTGCCCCGGTGGACATCCTGACGCCCGAACGGTTGCGCGAAGTGTACGGAACCGAGACCCGGTTCCACATCCATGACGGCATCTCCGGTTAGCGATCTGGCCTTGCCCGCCGCGATGTCGATCGCGGCAGGCTTGGTCGGGTGCTTCGCCGTGATGCGACGGATGACGCTGGCTGCCGATGCCATCTCTCATGTGGCACTTCCCGGCATCGGCCTCGCGCTGGCACTGCACCTGCACCCGGTGGCAGGCGGGCTGGCGGCGCTGCTGTGCGGTACCGTCTTGATCTGGGCCCTCGAGCACAAGACCGGAATTCCAACCGAGACCATCATCGGGGTAGTGTTCTCGGTTGCCCTGGCGGTAGGTAGCATGCTCACCTCGGGTGAGGAGTTGATCGAGGCGCTGTTCGGCGCGCCCCAGAGTATGGGCCGTCTCGAGACCCTGCTCGGGCTTGCTGGTGCCCTCCTGGTAATCGGATTTGTGCTCCGTGCTCGCGAGCGGCTGGTGATCGCTCTCGTTTCCCCGGATCTCGCCCGGACCGTGGGCATCGACGTCGCCCACCTGGACCTCCTCTTTCTTCTCGCCTTCGCCCTGACCGTGGCGCTCGGACTCCGCTATCTCGGGGTCCTGCTCATGGGCTCTCTCCTCATTATTCCGGCGGCGACCGCGAAGCATCTCGCTACCAGTCTGAAGGGAATGCTCCTCGTCGCCACCTCAGTGGCTGCCCTTGCCACCGCGCTGGGTCTTATCGCGGCTCAGTACCTCCATGTGGAAACCGGACCCCTGATCATCGCAGTGGCCGGCAGCATGTTCTTCGTCAGCCTGCTCCGGCGCCGGGTCGCTTGACGCGCCGCCGATCTCCTTTCCGGCTCCGCACTCTGGCGAAAGCGCTCGAACGGGTGGAGGCGGTGCGCTCCCGGCGGTCCATCGTGGAGATCGTGGCCAGGATGTTGGGCGGGGTGGATGAGGAATCCATTGAAGCGGTGGTGAACCTGCTCCAGGGTCAGCTCCGCCCACCCTACGAAGCCGTCGAGGTCGCGGTCGGCACGAAGCTGTTGGCCAGGATCCTGGCCGAGGCCTACGGCAGCAGCTCGGCGACGGTGTCGCGGAGATTCCGAGAGACTGGTGATCTCGGCCTCGTGGCCCGGAGCCTGGCCACCGCCCGAGGGCGCTCGCTCTCAGTTCGGGAAACCCATCGGGCACTCTTGGAGGCTGCTGCCACCAGAGGAAGCGGCTCGATCGAACGGAAGATCGCGTTGCTCTCGACTCTGCTCCGGAAGGTCGGGCCGGTGGAGGCCAAGTATCTAGTGCGAATTTCCCAGGGACGTCTTCGGCTGGGGGTGGGCGATCAGACCATTCTCGAGGCGACCGCGGTGGCGGCCTTGGGCGACGGGCGCAGGAAGCCGGCGGTGGAGCACGCCTACAATGTGCGCTGTGATCTGGGCAGCGTGGTGCGCCTGGCCTTCACCGGCGGCGAGCGCGCGCTCGAGCGAATCACCCCACACCCCGGCATCCCCGTGCGACCCGCGCTGGCGCAGCGTCTGCGCTCAGCCGAGGAGATCCTCCACCGCCTGGGAGCCGTGCAGGCGGAGCCCAAGTACGACGGCTTTCGGCTGCAGCTGCATCGAGACGGGGCTCGCGTATGGGCGTTCAGCCGCCGGCTGGAGAATGTCACCGGCATGTTCCCCGATCTCGCGGCCGCCCTGCTGACCCAGCTGCGAACCCGGCGCGCGATCATCGAGGGCGAGGCCGTGGGCTACGATCCCGGCTCGAAGCGTTTTCTCCCCTTTCAGGTCACGATGACGCGCAAGCGAAAGACCGGGATCACCGAAGCAGCCGAGCGCAATCCGCTACGGCTGTTCGCATTCGACCTGTTATTCGCTGGCGGGCGCGACTACATACCGCTGCCCCAGCGGGAGCGATCTCAGCGCCTCAAAGAGTTGTTGCGGTCCAGCAGCAAGTCCCTCGTCGCGGTCACGCCATCAATCACCACGGGCGACGCGGGCGGGCTCCAGGACTTCTTCCATGAGATGATCCGGCGAGGGCTCGAGGGCATCGTGGCCAAGCAACCGGCGGCCTCCTATCAGGCCGGTGCCCGCAAGTACACCTGGGTCAAGCTGAAGCGCGCCTACCAGGGAGCGCTGCGAGACACGGTGGACCTGGTGCTCGTTGGGTATCTGGTCGGCCGGGGCCGCCGTGCGGCGCTCGGCATCGGCTCGCTGCTCGGTGCGGTGTACGACCCGGCTGAGGATCGCTTTCGCACCGTGGCGAAAATCGGCTCGGGACCTTCGGACCAGCAGTGGCGGGAGCTGCGGAAGTTGTTGGATTCGCAGGCGTTGCGCTCGAAGCCCGCTCGAGTGGATTCCCGAATCACGCCCGACGTCTGGGTGGCACCGAAGTACGTCGTGGAGGTACTGGCGGACGAAGTCACTCGATCACCGGTGCACACCTGCGGCAAAACCGGTGACGCCGCGGGCTATGCGCTTCGGTTTCCCCGGATGTTGAATGGGGTGCGGCGGGACAAAGCGGCGGAGGACGCGACCACCCAGCAGGAAATCCTTGATCTCCGTCGTCTCCAGAATCGACCGGCCGGCCGGCGCGGTGCGCGCTAATCAGTCGCCCCACGTCGCGGCGAGCAGGCCCACTATGGCCGCCACGCTTCCCAAAGCAACCGCAGCGTACATCGGGCCGCGGTTGGCGCGACGGATCTCCAGGTATGCGATGTCCGACAGAGGCACTAGAGCGGGGGTCCGGGCCACGAGGCCCCGGAGAGTATCTCCCTCGACCCGGGGAGCCCGGACGACGACACGGGAGCTGTCAACCCGAACCACCCGGACCTCTTTGGGGTGCTCTTCTTGGATCACGACCCCGGGGACGAAGCCCTGCGGCTCCCAACTGGCACAGGCGCTCGCCGCGATGGCTGTGAGCAGCGGCCCGACCAGCCATCGATAGCGGCCGCCGCCGGCGGTGGTCACCGTCCTAACCTCACCCGCATGCGCGCCGAGACTTGAATCCCGTCAGCGACTTGACCCCTGGGCCCTGGCAGCGGAACGACCCGCCACACGTCGTGTTTCTCGACTGCGCCGATGATGGCACCCAAGCCTGCCCCCAAACCACCGGTGATTGCGCCGAGGACGACGACGGCCCCGGCGCGGTTCCCGCAGTCACAGGTCGCGCCGGAGATAACCCCGGCTGGAGCGCCGACGAGAAAGCCTATCAGCGCGCCCGACCCGGCGCTGCTCTTTCGCCCGGCGCTCACTTCCAGGCCTCGCACGTGCTCCAGTGCGATTGCTTTGACCGACAGTCCGGTGTCGGGACGAACCCGCAGGGAGTCGTCATCCCGGGCGAGCAATGCCCCAGTGACTCGAGGGTGGTGAGGTCCCTCGAGCGAGACTCTCACTCGGGCACCCGTGCGAACCGATTCGATGCCCTGCGCCTGCAGCAGACACGGCACGGCCAGCAGCAGCAACAGCCAGACACTCATGAATGGGAGATGGCTGCTCGAGTAGCGTAGGGGTACCATCCGGTAGGTCGACATGGCCGCTTCCTCTCCTCGCGTGCGGGGGCTGGCGGCGGCGACTATACGCCGAACGGATAAGTGTCCGGCACGCCGCCGCTGGGCATGCCGCCGAGCGGCGTCACCGCCGTCGTTCGATCAAGCCAGACGTATTCATCGAATTGCCTTGGGAGAGAGGCACCGAAATAGTGGCTCTGCAACTCGGTATCGGGCCGGTAGACTACCCCGATCGCCCGCTCGAGTCGCGGGTACGCCAATTCATCGACCACCTCCGGTCGTGTTGGATATCGCAACGACAGGAGGAACGCGGGCACCCTGGTCTCATGACAGATCCGCTCGTAGCTCTCCGGATGAGCCGGCCGCACCCTCATGATCTCCATCGGCTCATCCCAGTTAGTCGCGGCGGCCACCGTGCCGCTATCGGTTCCGAACCCCACCAGGTACGCCGCACGCTGGAAGTAGCGGCGACAGAGATGACCGACGTTGTATTCGCCACGGTCGCTCATCTCGGTTGCGGCGGCATCTCCGATATGGGAGTTGTGCTCCCACACTACCGCCTTGGCCTCCGGGCCGTGGAAGGCCAACACGGTGGACAGCGTGTCGAACATGTGCTGGTCGCGCAGATTCCACGACGCCGCCGAGCCGTAGTACATCACCCGGTAGTACCGCTCGGCGTTGGCGACGAGCCGCGCATTCTGCGCCGCATCGAAGAAACGGGTTCCGTCCCGTGAGACATACTCCATTCGCCGGTTCAACAGCTCCATCAACATCGAAACCACTTCTCCCTCGCAACTGCGATATCGTTCCGTCACCGCGGCATGGCCGTAAGCGGCGGGATCGTTAGCCCAGGCCGTGAGACAGCCATATCTGGTGCGAGCCATCTGGGCGGCCGAAGGGTCCACCTCATCGAGGTAGTCGAGCACCGCGCCGATGGACCCGTAGAGGCTATAGAGATCCAGGCCATAGAAGCCGGCACGTGCCGCCGGGTCGGCGATCGACTGGTTGTGCTCCCGCATCCACTCCACAAACTCCAGCACCTCGCGATTCCGCCACATCCAGGTCGGGAAACGGGTGAACGGACGGTCTGATGAAGGTGGCGTGGGTGCATGCCGAACATAGCGATCGATCCAGGTGGCATCGGGCCAGTCGGCTTCGACAGCCACGATGGTAAATCCTCGGTGAACGATCAGCTCCTGTGTAATTCGCGCCCGCATCCGGTAGAACTCGGAGGTGCCATGGCTGGCCTCGCCCAGCAGCACCACCTTGGCATCCCCGATCCGCTCGAGCAGCGGGCCCAGCTCGGCCTGCTCGATATCGGTAAACGGCTCGGCCACCTCGCGAAGCAGCGACGCAACGAGGTCAGGCCTCCCGGGCGCGAGCGCGATGGGGGTCATGGGCGGCCTCGATCCCGGGGAGGCTCCGTGCCCAGATGGGCCACAAACCAGCGGGCAGCCAGGGTGGCCACTTCTTCCAGGGTACCCGGCTCCTCAAAGAGGTGAGTTGCTCCGGGAACGACCGTGAGCCGTTTGGGGCAAGTGAGTCGAGCGAGGGCATCCCGGTTGAGGTCGAGTACAGCCGTATCCCGGCTTCCTACTATCAGCAGTGTCGGGGCGCGCACCAGAGGGAGGTTCTCGCCTGCCAGATCCGGCCTCCCCCCACGCGACACGACCGCGCCGATCCCGCTCGGCAACTTGGCGGCCGCCTTGAGCGCGGCCGCCGCGCCGGTGCTGGCTCCGAAATACCCGATCGGCAGCGCCGTCATCCCCTGCTGGATCCGGAGCCATTGCTGCGCGGCCAGAAGCCTATTGGCCAACAGGTCGATGTCGAAGACGTTGGCACGGTCGGCCGACTCTCCCTCGGTAAGCAGGTCGAAGAGCAAGGTGGCCAGGCCCGCCAGATTGAGCTGTTGGGCCACAAACCGGTTGCGGGGACTCAAGCGTCCGCTGCCGCTGCCGTGGGCGAAAATCACCGCCCCACTGGGATGTACGGGCGTTGCCAGGGTCCCGGAAAGACGGACCGCGCCTGCTGGAATCAGGACGGTCCACTCGTGTACCGCGGTAATGGTGGACGTCATGCCGATACCCTCATGGATCGGGCGGAGCCGAGGCACTGAATGACCTGCGCGTCGCTGGTCGGGGAGAAGTCTTCATACCACTCGCCGACCGCCCGGAGGTCGCGCGGACAGAGGAGGCACTCGACTTCGTCGGCCACTTGGCGGAGGGCCTCGGCGCCCTCAGGTGAGCAGACCGGAGCGGCAAAGACGATGCGCCGGGGTTGCTGCCGTCGCAGCGACTCGATCGCGGCTTGGGCCGTAGCACCGGTGGCGAGTCCATCGTCGACCAGAATGACCGTGCGGCCTCGGACATCGGGTGCCGGCGAGCCGTTCCGGTAGACCTCTTCGCGCCGGCGGAGCTCCTCGGTCTCCCGGCTGATGATCCGCATCAGGTAGTCGCGAGAAATCCCCAGCCGGAGCACGAGCTCGCGATTGAGCAAGGTCGCGCCCGGCGCGATCGCGCCGATGGCGAATTCCTCGGCGCCGGGCGCGCCCAGCTTGCGAACGACGAGGACGTCGAGCGGAGCACCGAGAGCGGCCGCGATTTCGCCGGCGACGACGACGCCACCCCGCGGCAGGCCCAGGACAATCGGCTGCTGGTCCCGAAATCGCCCCAGCGCGTGGGCGAGGCGGCGACCTGCATCTATGCGATCGCGGAACATCATGGCGCACCTCCGGACTCATCGGCCACCGCCGATCGCTCGCGGGGCTCCGGCATCTCGGTGAGCGTGGCTTCGGTCAGCAGGAGCACACTGGCCACCGAGACCGCGTTCTCCAGCGCGAGACGCACGACCTTCGTCGGATCGATGATGCCGGCTTCGACCAGGTCGCCATACTGTCCTCGCGCGGCATCGAAGCCATAGTTGCCGGTGCCCGCGCGCATCTTCTCTACCACCACTCCACCGTCAGCGGCCGAGTTCTCTGCGATCCGCCGGGTGGGTGCCTCGAGGGCGCGCTTGAGGATTCGGATCCCGGTGCGCTCATCCCCATCGGCGGCGGCCTCCTCCTGGGCAACCCGTTCAATGGCCCGAAGCAGGGCTAGGCCACCGCCAGGCACGATGCCTTCGGCCATGGCCGCCTTGGTCGCCCGAATGGCGTCCTCGAAGGCCTCTTTGCGGCTCTTCATTTCCGTCTCCGAGGCGGCCCCCACGCGGACCACGGCCACCCCGCCGCTCAGTTTGGCGAGCCGCTCCTCCAGCTTCTCCCGATCGTAGTCGCTGGTGGTGTCCTTGATCTGCTGGCGCAACTCCTTACACCGGCCCTCGACCGCGCTGCGCGAGCCCGCACCGCCCACGATGGTGGTGTCTTCCCGGCTCACCACCACTCGTTTCGCCTGGCCCAGGTCGTCGAGGGTCAACCCCTCCAGCTTGAGGCCCAACTCCTCCGCGATCACCTTGCCGCCGGTGAGCAGGGCCATGTCCTCGAGCATCGCTTTGCGCCGGTCCCCGAACCCGGGGGCCTTGACCGCCACGCAGCTCAGCACCGAGCGAATTTTGTTTACCACCAGCGTCGCGAGAGCTTCTCCCTCGACATCTTCGGCGACGATCAACAGAGGCCGCCCGGAGTTCGCCACCTTCTCCAGGACGGGCAGCAGGTCCTTCATCACCGCGATCCGCTTCTCATGCAGCAGCAGATACGCGTTCTCCAGGACCGCTTCCATACGCTCGGGACTGGTGACGAAGTAGGGGGACAGATAGCCCCGGTCGAACTGCATTCCTTCGACCACCTCGACCTCGGTCTCGGTCCCTTTCGCCTCCTCGACCGTGACGGCACCCTCCGCTCCCACCTTTTCCAAGGCGTCGGCCACGAGCTGGCCGATATGGGAATCGTTGTGAGCCGATATGGTCGCGACCTGAATCCGCTCCCGATGGCTCTGCACTGGACGAGAGAGTGCTCGGATCGCTTCAACCGCTACTCGGAGTCCCCGGTCCAAGCCCCGCTTCAGATCGATCGCGCTCGAGCCGGCCGCGATGTTGCGGATGCCTTCGGCGAAGATTGCGTGCGCCAGAACAGTCGCGGTCGTCGTGCCGTCCCCCACCGCATCTCCGGTGCGCTCGGCCGCCTCGCGCAAGACCTGAGCCCCCAGATTCTCCTCGGGATCCTTGAGATCGAATTGCTTGGCGATGGTTACCCCATCATTACACACGATGGGGCGACCCCATTTCTGCTCGATGAGCACGCACTTGGATTTCGGCCCCAGAGTCACCCGCACGGCGTCGGCGAGTGCGCTGGCTCCGCGGAGCACTTTCTCCCTCGCTCCGGCACTGAACACCACCTGTTTGTGAGCCATAAACCCCTCGTTGGTGATAGGGCGTCGAGGAGACAGTAGCAGGCGGTAACTGAGCAGGCGATGAACTGTCGGTGAAGAAGACTTCACCCCGCCTTCATGCCCAGATCAGCGGCCACGCCGCAGGATTGAGCTGAGGATCACAGGGTGGCTCAGCCGGAAGGAGGACATCGTGTTTCACTCGATACTCGTGCCGCTGGATGGCTCGATCATGGCAGAGCAGGCCGTGCTTCCCGCCGGCGAGATCGCGCGGCGGCAGGGAGCCCGGCTCCTGCTAGTGGTGGTGCACCCCTGGGGCCCGCCTGAAAAGGCCCCGCTCCCGGGCAGCGCCAAAGACGCGGAGCTCCGCAGGGCGGAAACAGCCTATCTGGAGCGTCTGCTCGAGCGAGTAGGCTCCACCTTCGATATCGAGGCCGGAGTCGCGGTCATCGGCGGCGATGAGGTTGCGTCTGCCCTGGCGCAGTTCGCCGCGGAGCACCGGGTGGATCTGGTCGTGAGCGCGACACGCGGTCGCGGCCGGTTGCGTCGGTTCCTCGGAGTGGACGTGGCTCTGAATCTGGCGCACGACGTTCCTTGCCCAACCCTCCTGATCAGGCCGCAGGGTGAGGCCGCCGCCGTGGCACCACCCCAGGGCTTCCAGCGGATCCTCATCCCTTTGGACGGAACGCTGCGCTCGGAAGTCAGCCTGGAGCCCGCCCTGGCCCTCGCGGCACGCGGGGACGTGAGCGTGTCGCTGGTCCGGATCATCTCACCTCAGGGTACCAAGCAGGCAGCGGCGCGGCGCCGCCGGGAAGCCCACCGCTATCTGCTCGCCATGACCGACCGGCTCGAGCGCCGGGGCATCAGGGCGGAGTACGAGGTTGTGGAACGAGTCGATCGGGCCGCTGCCGTGCTCAGCTCCGCCAGACGCAGTGGTGCACAGTTGATCGCCCTCACGACCCGGGAGCGCGGCGCCGGACGACGGTTCTTACTGGGCAGCGTGGCCGATGCAACTGTGCATGGCGGCAATGTCCCGGTGCTCATCTGCCACTCGATCCAGCAGCGCGGCGCGACGGTTCCCTATGCATCGCCCGCGCCGCTTTTACGGTCTGTCCCGCGACGGCGGGCACCAGCCCTAGCGCGATCGCCACGATCCAATCCCAAGGATCGGGTGGTCGTACCCTGAGGACTTCGGCGATTGGCGGGTATTCGACGGCCAACAGCTGAAGCGCCAGCGCCAGCGCGACCGCGGCCAGTGCGAGTGGATTGCTGAGTGCTCGCCGCACCGAGAGCACCGGACCGGCGCTCCTCGCGTTCCCCAGGTGGAAGATTTGTGCGAATGCCAGCGTCAGAAATGCCAGGGTCGAAGCCCGCGGGGTTCCGCCGCCCGGGCCGGACAGTCCCCAGGCAAAGGCGCCAAGCGCGCACGCCGCAATCAGGACCCCATAGAGCACCGTCGCGCGCATCAGCTCGGCATCCAGAATGGCAGCTCGGGGATCACGGGGTGGTTGCTGCATGACTCCCGGTTCACCGGGTTCGACTGCCAGCACCAGCGCTGGAAAGGTATCGGTGACCAGGTTGAGCCAGAGGATCTGGAGCGGAAGGAGGGGAACCGGAAATCCGACCAGTCCGGCACCCAGCATCACAATGAGCTCGGCCAGATTGCAGCTGAAAAGATAGAAGACGAACTTGCGAATATTGTCGAAGATGATCCTGCCTTGCTCGACGGCGACTGCGATGGTGGCGAAACGGTCGTCGGCCAGGATCACATCGGCTGCCTCTTTGGCGAGGTCGGTGCCTCGAAGCCCCATGGCCACCCCGATATCCGCCTTTCGCAGAGCAGCCGCGTCATTGACTCCATCGCCCAGCATGGCGACGATGTCCTCACGAGCCTGATAGGCACTGACTATCCGCAGCTTGGCCTCCGGGCTCACGCGGCTGTACACCACTGTCTGCCCGACCGCCTGGGAGAGGTCGTCGTCCGACAATCGATCCAGCTCGCGGCCGTCCAACCCGGCGGCCCCGGAGGCAAGCAACCCCAGGTCCCGCGCGACGCTCTCAGCCGTGAGCTGTTGATCCCCCGTCAACATGACCGTGCGAATCCCAGCCTCCTGGAAGGAGCGAATCGTCGCCTGGACGCCCGGTGCCGGAGGATCGCTGAGACCGAGATACCCCACCCAGGTGAGGCCGCGAAGATCTTCTTCTGTGATTCCATCGGTCTGCTTCATCGCGACTGCAAGCACTCTGTGGCCGCGGCCGGCCAGCTCCCGATTGAGCTCGAGCAGGCGATTGCGGCCCGCGTCATCCAGCACGCGAGGGCCCTCGCGGGTCAGAGCCCGGGTGCTCCACGGGACGAGGCGACCCGGTGCGCCCTTGACGCAGGCGACTGGACCCTGGGGTGTACGATGAAAGGTTGCCATGTACATCCGCTCACTCGAAAAGGGCAGCTCGCCGATTTCCAGCCAGTCCTGACGGAGGGCGCGGTAGTCCAGACCAGCCTTCCGGGCCGCGACCAGGACCGCGGCCTCGGTGGGATCTCCCTGTGGCTTCCACTCCCCCTGGCTCTCCACCAGCTCCGCGCGATTGGCTAGGACGGCGATCCTGAGCGCGAGCGCCACATCCGGCGAAGGAGCGAAGGACGTCTCCGGTATGGGGGTCGCCCCGTCGTACAGTTGGATCACCGAAAGGGTCATCGAGCCCGCGGTGAGGGTCCCGGTCTTGTCGGTACAGATCACCGTCGCCGAGCCTAACGTCTCCACCACGGGCAGGTGGCGCACCAGGGCACGGCGGCGGGCCATGCGGCGAACCCCCACGGCCATCGCGATCGTCCCAACCACGGGTAGGCCCTCGGGTACGGCCGCTACCGCCAGGGCGATCGCGGCTTGTAGCAGTTCCGCCAGCGGCGCCCCCTGCACCAGGCCCAGGGCCGCGACCACAACCGCCACGCTGAGGGCGACGCCGGCCAGGCGATGCCCGAGGAGGTCGAGCCGACGCTCGAGCGGAGTCTGCGTCTCCCGGACCGCGGCAGTGAGCCTGCCGATCTTTCCCACTTCCGTGGCCATTCCGGTCGCCGTGACCACCGCACGTCCCCGCCCCGCGACCAGGGCGGTCGTCTTGTACAGCATGTTGGCGCGATCGGGCAGGGGCGCATCCGGCTCCAACGGATCCGAGCGCTTGTCGACCGGCAGCGATTCCCCAGTCAACGAGGCCTCGGTCGTGCGGAGCTCAGCGCATTCGAGCAGGCGAGCATCCGCCGGAACAGACTGGCCGGCCTCCACCAGGATCACGTCACCCGGCACCAGCTCCCGCGCGTCGATCTCGCGCGTGCTCCCGTCGCGGACCACCCATGCGCGAGGGACCTCCAGGGCGAGCAGGGCCTCCATGGCGCGATGGGCACGCAGCTCAGTGATGAACCCGATGCTCACGTTGAGCAGCAGAACCGCGCCGATGGCCAAGGCGTCCGGGACATCGCCGGTCAGGACAGCGATGAGTATGGCTACGATGAGAAGCCCGACCACCACGCTCCGGAACTGCTGGACCAGAATCTTCCTGATCGAAGCGGGAGGCGTCCGCTCGAACACATTGGGCCCGATCTGGCGGAGTCGGGCGTCAGCCTCAGCCTGGGTCAGTCCTTCCGCACCGCTCTTCAGCATGCTGAGGACCTGCCCTCGCTCGAAGGCGTGCCAGGCCGGCCGCGACAAATCCTCTGTCATGGGTTGAACTCGGCTGGTTACGGAAGAAAGATCGGGCACTCTGAAAGTAGCCGAGCCGACGCCGAAGAATGGGTAAACGGAAGCGGAGTCCACCGGCGCCTCTCAGCGCCGGAACGTGGCTCGAATCTGGTTGGAGCCTGGTCCCTCGTCGCCATAGAGAAGCGTCACTGTCTGCTGGTCGGCGGACACGGTGCCCGGCCCGAGCAGGTAGGGGAACTCGCCGCCCCCACCCGTGCGGGTGAAGCTCAGGGTATTGCCTGCTCTGGTATACGTCCCCTGCTCGGAGTTGTCGAAGGTGATGCCGTTGTTCTTGTTGCGGTGCGTTGTATGGAGATCGTAGGTACTGGCCGTGAAGGTGACCGCGCCGCTCAGCGTCAGGCAACACCCGTTGGGCGCACTGGGGTCCGAGGGTAGCGGCTGGCCGTTCTCCGCGACCAGGGCAAAAGTGCCATCAAGCGTCGCTGGAGCAGTGCTTTCGCCGTCACAGGCAAACGCCACCAGGGCGAAACTCATGATGACCGAAGCCAGGCGTGGCATGTGACCTCCGGCACAAACTGACTCTGAGAATACCCGATTCCATATTGTGGATCTCGACCTGAATTCCCTCTGAATCGACCGTGAAGCTGCGCCCACCGGCGCAATGAACGGTCCTTCATCGATACTTCAACGCGGATTCAAGGCTGGAGAGGCAGCTTTGGCATACCAGTTCGAGCCGTGGAGGGCCCCATGAAAGTCGCTGAACTGATGCAGAATGAGGTGACATCGGTGAAGATGGAGGACCGCGTGGCTGAGGCCGTCGCTCTGCTGTCCGATAACCACCTGTCGGCCTTGCCAGTCGTTGACCGACAAGGGAGAATCGTGGGAGTCTTTTCGACGGCGGACCTGGCAGCGGCCGAGTTAGAGGCCGACACTGAGGCCGGCCGCGAGGTCTTGTTCGAGCGGACTCCGGTGCGGAACCTGATGACCCCTTACGTCTTCACCGTCACTCCGGAGACGGACGCGAGAGAGGCTGCCCAGCAGATGCTGTACGCGAATGTGCATCGCCTGTTTGTCACCCGCGACGGCCGCCCGGTCGGCGTGATCTCCACGACCGACATCACTCGCGCCGTGGCGCTGAGCTGGGCCTAGACGGTCCGCGGGAGTGTCGGTCTAGGGCCAGCGCCAGTTCCTGACCTCGGGCAGATCCTCCCCATGTTCCGAGACGTAGCTCTTGTGGCGCTGCATCGCCTCATTGAAATCCTGGGTCGCCCGATCGGCCCGGTCCCTGAGACGGGGCACCCGAAGCACCACATCGAGCGCCAGCCGAAACCGATCCATCCGATTGAGGACGACCATATCGAAGGGCGTCGTGGTCGTCCCCTCTTCCAGATACCCGCGAACGTGAATGTTGGGGTGATTCCGCCTGCGATAGGTCAGGCGGTGGATCAATGTGGGGTACCCGTGGAAGGCAAAGATGACCGGCTTGTCGGTCGTGAACAGCGCGTCGAAGTTTTCATCCGACAGGCCATGCGGATGCTCCGACGCGGGCTGAAGCGCCATCAGGTCTACCACATTGACCACCCGGATGCGAAGCTCCGGGATGCGCTGCCGAAGCAGCGTCACCGCCGCGAGCGTTTCCAGCGTCGGAACGTCCCCGGCACACGCCATCACGACATCGGGGGATCCCCCGTCGTTACTGGCCCAGTTCCACACTCCCAGCCCCGCCGTGCAATGACGCACCGCGTCATCGATGTCCAGCCAATTGGGGGCCGGCTGTTTCCCCGCGATGATAAGATTCACGTAGTGCCTACTGCGGAGGCAATGATCCGCGACCGAGAGCAGCGTATTGGTATCCGGGGGCAGGTAGATCCGAACGATGTCGGCTTTCTTGTTCGCCACGTGATCGATGAAGCCAGGATCCTGGTGGGAGAACCCGTTGTGGTCCTGACGCCAGACGTGCGACGTGAGCAGATAATTGAGTGAGGCCAGCGGCTTGCGCCAGGACATCGTCCGAGTCGTCTTCAGCCACTTGGCGTGCTGGTTGAACATGGAGTCGACGATGTGGATGAAGGCTTCATAGCAGGAGAAAAAGCCATGCCGGCCGGTCAGGAGATATCCCTCGAGCCAGCCTTCGCACATGTGCTCGCTGAGCACTTCCATGACCCGGCCATCGGTTGCCAGGTGCTCATCGACTGGGAGAGTGGCCTCTTCCCAGGTCTTCCCGGTCGCCTCCAGGACCGCGTCCAGGCGGTTGGAAGCGGTCTCATCCGGGCCAAAGATCCGGAAATGGCGCTGCGCCAGATTGAGCTTCATGACGTCGCGTAAATAGGAGCCCAGAACACGGGTCGCTTCGGTCTCCGGCTGTCCGGGGTGTTTCACGTCGACGGCATAGTTGCGGAATGGGGGCAGCTGGAGTGGCTCGAGCAGCACGCCGCCATTGGCATGCGGATTCCTGCCCATGCGCCGCGAGCCTTTGGGAGCTAGCGCCGCCAGCTCCGGCTTGAGTCTTCCCTCGAGGTCGAAAAGCCGGTCCGGTCGGTAACTCCGCATCCACTCCTCGAGAATCCTCAGGTGTTCCGGCTTCTCGTGAAGCTCGCTGATGGGCACCTGATGGGACCGCCAGGTCCCTTCCACCGGCTTCCCGTCCACTACTTTGGGTCCGGTCCAGCCCTTGGGGGTGACCAGAATCAGCACTGGCCATCGAGGCCGCTCGACTTGGCCCTGTTCGCGAGCTCGTCGCTGAATACCCCGGATCTCCACCAGCACCGCGTCGAGCGTGGCCGCCATCTGCTGATGCATGGCTATGGGGTCGTCCCCTTCTACGTAATAGGGGGCGTAGCCGTAGCCCACCAAGAGCGACTCCAACTCCTCCCGTGGAATCCGCGCCAGCACCGTTGGGTTGGCGATCTTGTAGCCGTTCAGGTGCAGGATCGGCAGCACCGCACCATCGTGCGCCGGATTCAGAAACTTGTTGGAGTGCCAACTGGTGGCACATGGCCCCGTCTCGGCCTCGCCATCACCGACCACACACGCGACGATCAAGTCAGGATTGTCGTAGACCGCCCCGTAGGCGTGCAGCAGCGAATATCCCAACTCCCCGCCCTCGTGGATGGAGCCCGGGGTTTCCGGGGCGACATGGCTCGGAACGCCGTAGGGCCAGGAGAATTGCCGGAAGAGCCGCTTGATCCCGTCCCGATTCTGCTCGATATGGGGATAGACCTCGGTGTATGAACCTTCCAGATACGTATGGGCCACGATTCCGGGACCGCCGTGACCAGGTCCGATGACGTACATCATGTTCAGGTCATGCTCGGTGATCAACCGGTTCAAATGGGTATAGATGAAATTGAGACCGGGCGTGGTGCCCCAGTGGCCCAGCAGGCGTGGCTTGATGTCGTCGATGGCCAGCGGCCGGTCGAGAAGCGGATTGTCCTTGAGGTAGATCTGACCCACCGAGAGGTAATTCGCGGCCTGCCAATAGGCATGCATCCTTTGGAGCAGCTCGGGCTCGAGAACACTTCCCATTGCACTTCCCTCTCGAGGTTGACGGGCGCTGGTCAAAGCGGATAAAGGGGCTCTCATAACGGCTCCAGACTGAAATTCAGAAATCCTACCGTAAACTGCCCTCCCTGCACCGACGAACCAACCCTTCGGCCGAGGTCTCCGTGCCCGGCGCGATCGCTCCGCGAAGGGGCCGCCGCCACGGTCGCGCTCCCAGTGGTGGGCTCTCCGCGCACGGCCTGCGGCAATCCGAACGTTAGTGCGACGACGACACACGCGGATAGTACCAAGGTTGCGCCGGCTGGCCTCGCAGGGTGAGGAGATCCCGATACCGAAAGCAGGGATAAGGGCGGCGACCGGGAGGATGGTTAGAGATGCTAACGGCCAAGAGCTAACGGCTGGTCCCTACAACTCGACCCTCCGGCGACTCGCCGGAAGGTCGATTGCATAGGGACCAGCTGTTAGCTGATAGCTGCCCCTCACAGTCTGCCGGTGGCGACCGCGCGGACGATGTCCGTCGTGGAGATGATGCCGACCACCTTGTCGCCCTCGGCTACGAAGAGACGGTGGATATCCCCGTATAGCATTTGGCGTGCTGCCTCACGAATGTCGGCTCCGGGCTCGATGGTGAAGGGCCTCGGCGTCATGATGTCCCGCACGAACGTGTTCTCGAAAAGGTCCTGACGGGCGGCGGAATCATTGACCTCCGCCTCGGCAGTAAGGACATCGGTGGTGGATACGACGCCGACGACTTTCCCGGCGCCATCCACGACCGGCATACCGGAGATATGCCCGTCAGCCAGCGAGACGATCGCGTCAGCGACAGTCGCCTCGCTTCCGACCGTCTTCACATTCCGCTGCATCAGTTCGGCGACTGTCATACCACCCTCGCGGTTGAGTGACGGGAATAACATGCACCATGGGCACTGAGCCGGGCGTGAAGGGAGGATGAAGCCGTCTTTCGAATCCCAAGGGTACAGCCTGCCACGGTTTATCGCAGGATTCTGGCGGAGATGAATACCTCCTCCCCGAATTCACATTCGTCGAGGATCTGGACTCGGTCCGGCACGAAGCGGTAGAACCTGAGCCGCCCAAGCCTGAACGACTGCGGCTGCTCCGCCCCCACCCCGGGCAGCACCTCGCGGTATCGGGGAAACCGCGCCCCATACAGCTCGTGAGCCTCGTGGGCGGCGTCCGGACTCGCCAGGCCCCCAGTGCCGACGAGCTGGAGTCCCGCGTGTGGATCGCCCCAGCGTTGCCGGCTATCGAAGACCGCCACAGCCATCTGGGCTACGCGAGTGAGATTGTGGCAATGCAGTGAGTCAGGGCGGGAGAGAAAGTAAAACGCCAGATCGCGACCGAAGCAGAAAAAAGCGGTGTTGATGTGTAGCGTGCCACCCGCTGTCCGAGTGGCCATGGAGCACAGCGCATTCGCGGTGAGAATCCGCGCAATCGATGCGCTCAGCCGATCGCTTTCATATCCTGGGGCCTGAAACGTCACCCGCACGATGTGTCACGCTCCTTGCCTCAAGGCTTCGGCGCACGCCCGGCGCAGGGCTGCGAGAAAGCCGCTGACGTGGTCCGGTGCCGGTGGATCCGCTGCCAGGAACGGGTCCATGATCGTCGATCGCAGCACCACCAGGCCTTCCGCTCCGCTCGCCTTCCATTCCTCGACCGATATCACGGCCAGCGCTGCGAGAATCGGGTCGATCGCGCCGTCATAGGCCGGGCTCCGCAGCCTGGTCCGGGTGATGATGTACTCGGGTTGGCCATCGCTCCGTGCCAGGCTCATCCTGGCATACACCCGCTCGTTGAAGTCGTTGACCGCACGAAGCGTGGTCAAGCTGGGATGACTGAGAAGGTAGCAGACGATGTTGATATCGGGGACCGGCAGCATCACCGCGCAGAACGGCGATAGGTCGGCCGCCGCCACCGCGGCGTGAAACCGCCGGGCTCCGGACACGGTGCGCTCGATGAGGTACCCATATCCGCGCTCGTCCAGCGGAATCACTTTGTGGCTGAGCCAGACCGCCGCCGCCGCAGCGCCGGGCTTGGAGCCCTCGAGGATGTACCGCCCTAGAAAGCGCTCGGTCTGGGTCGTGGGGGCCTCGACCGGGGAGAGGTACGGGGGATCGGTCGCGACCAGATGCCGGGTTCGACCATCCCGCACCAGGATGGCACCGGCGGAGTACGGGACATATCCCATCTTGTGAGGATCCACGCTGACCGAGTCGGCTTGGGCCAGCGCTTCCACCGCCTGGACCCAGTCATCAGTCGGCCAATCATCACCCACCGTCTGCCTGATCTCGGCGGCACTGCGCCGGCTCCCATCTGCCCTTCGGGTCACGGCTGCGGTATAGCCGCCATAACACGCGTCGGAATGGACGTGAAACGTGGCGCCCAGTTCCTGCTCGGCCCGAGCACGCACCTGCAATACCTGATCGAGCCGATCCACCGCACTCTCCTCTGTGGTCCCGCAGACGCTGACCAGAGCTAGGATCGGGTGCCGCCGCCGGGCCAGTGCGCTCACTCGCTCCCAGAGGGCATCCGGATCCATGCGACAAGAACGGTCGAGCGGGACGTACACCAGCTGATTGGATCCAATCCCGAGGGACTGCACGATCTTCTCCCAGGAGTAATGCGCCGTGGCCGCCACCAGCACGACACTGGCCGGAAGGGGGTCGCCGTAGTCCAGCGCTAGTCGGCGGCTGTACTCCTGATACCCGATCGCGGGAAGCGAATGGTTCGCGAACGCGCGTTGCACCTCGGAGCGCTGAGCCGACTTCCACAGTTGCTCCCAAACGTCGAGGGTGGCCTCGTTGGTGATGTTGAGGAGCTGCCAGAGCGGCAGCTCCGCGAGTTGTGCGGTGGTGCCGCTGGGAAGCCGGACCGGCATCTCGAGGCCCAACTCGGCCACCGCCCCAGCAGCCGCTACCGCGAGGTAGCGCACGCCCCTCGCGAGCCAGAGGGCCTCGAAGTTGGCGATGGTGCCGCCCGAGGTGAGGTGCCCCCAGCTGCGGGACGGGTCGTATCCGATCATCCGGGCGAGCTGGGCGGCGACTTCCAGCTCCAGACGAGTAGTGACCGGAGAGATCTCGAGCGCGATGTTGTTCGGATTGTACAGCATGGTGGCGAAGTAGCCGATCTGCGAGGCGATCGTCTGCTCCCCGATCATGTGCCCCTTGTACCGGCCGCTGAAGAACGGAACGTCCCGCTTGAGCTCGGCCAGGAGACCCATCAGCTCCTGGGTCAGGGTGGCGACGGTCTGCTCGTAGCCCTCCTGTCGCTTGTCCGTTTCCCGGATGGCGAAGCCGTCCTCCGGGTGGTAGTTGCGCCGCCAGAAGACGTGATCTCGCAAGGACTCGACCACGAGACGCTCGAGCAGCTCGGCGTTCTCGGCACGGGGGCCCAGGAACCAGGCGCGCAGGGCCTCGCGGGGATCGGTGGCCATAGGATGAAATCTCCGGGAGACCGATTAGGGAGGGTCTGAATGCAGCATGAAGAGCGCTTCACGAACTCGCCTGGGGTCAATAAAACAAAACCCGGGCGTGAACCCGGGCTACTGGGGTGAGAAGATGGGCTTACTTGATCAGGATCTTGGTGGCAGGCGCTGGGGTCTCCTTCGGAAGACGCAGGACCAGCACTCCATCCCGATACTCAGCGAACACCTTCTTCTCGGCTACAGGCGCCGGCAGGCGGATCGTCCGTACGAACTTCCCGATCGCGCGCTCCTTCACCAGATAGCCTTCTCCCTCGACCTCTGGAGCAATCTCCCGCTTGCCGGTGATCGTCAGCAGCTCTCCGGTGAGGTTGATGTCCAGGTTCTCCTTGTGGAAGCCGGGGACCTCGAGACGAACCACATACTCCGCTGGAGTCTCGATCATGTCCATTACCGGGACCCACTCCGCACCCGTGGTCTCGAACGGGAACGGCGGCAGGAGCGGCTCCGTCAGGAACCGGGGGACGAGCAGCCGATCGAATACCCGGTCGAACTCCTCGCCCAGCTTCCCCATCACGGGGTTACGCAGTGCAACTCGCATAACACCTCCAGGTTTGAGTTGCGAGTGCAAAGTAGCACTCAGGCCATGAGGCCAGCGTGAAACGCTTGTGAAATTTGTCGCGAAGTCGACGTGTCGTGGTTCGGCTCACAGCAAGGTGAAGACTGGTTCACCAGTCCTTCACGAATGGTTCGCCGCTGGCGTGTAGGCTTGAGATCTATGAACCTACTCCACAGTAAGCGCTGATGCTGACGCCGGCAGAGGAGCTGGGATTGAGTGGATCGGCTCTCGCGAGCCGGGTCCAACGAGCGCTGCACTGCCTGCCCGAGGCGGTGCTGGCCGGGCTCATTGAGCGTCTGCGCGAGGCCGCCCTCGAGCAGCACCTGGTCTATCTCCACGACGGGGAGCTCGAGCCGGTCCGCATCCTTCCTTGCCCCATCACGGTCCTGCCGGACCAGCTGGCCTATCTCCACCACGTAACGCTGGTGGTGCAGAACGCCCTCAAGCGGTTACCCGGACTGTACCTCCATGATCCCGCAGTGGCGGAGATTCTGTACCTTCCGGAGGCCGAAGAGCACTGGCTGCGGGAATGCTGGGGCACCAGCCAAGAGGAGAACAATCCACTCTTCGGCAGATTGGATGCTGTGGTGGATTTCACCAGTCCGATGTGGAAGGACTCGCTTCAGTTTGTCGAGCCCAACCTGAGCGGCATCGGCGGTCTCCATATGGTTCCGACCAGCGAGCGCCTCATCGCCGGCATCGTGGCGCCTGCTCTCCAGGGCCACGATCCCGAGCTCGAGCTGACCATCGGTCAGGACATGCGGGATCTCCTCACCCAAGTGATCCTGGAACACGCGGCGGCGATCGGCGCGGGAAACCAGCTCTGCTTGGTAGAGCCCAAGTATTCCGGCCAGGGCCCAGACGAGCAGGCCGCGGTTGCCCGATACCTCCACGCCCGGCACGGTCTCACGGTCATGCATGCCGATCCATCCGAGCTCAGCCTCCGACGCGGTCGAGTCTGGTACGGTGACCAGCTGGTTGACCTCGCCTATAGGGACTACAGCGTGACGGACCTGCTGGAGTTACAGGAGGAAGGCATCGATGTCGAGCCGATGCGGGTGCTGCTGCGGGAGAATCGGGTGATCTCGTCCATCGCCGCCGAGCTGGACCAGAAGAGCTGTTGGGAGATCCTCAGTGACCTGCGCCTCTGCCAGAGGTACTTCAGTCCCGAGGAGCGCCTGATCTTTCAGCGCCATATTCCATGGACCAGAATACTCTCGGACCGTCTGACCATGTTGCCGAACGGCAGGCTGGGTAGCCTCTTGGAGTACGCCCGGGCCGGCTACGAGCGTCTGGTCCTGAAGCCGAACCGCAGCTATGGAGGCGAGGGGATCGTACTGGGGTGTGCGGTCACCCAGGGACAATGGGAGGGGGCGCTCGACGCCGCGCTGGCCGATGCCGAACGCTGGGTGGTGCAGCAGCTCGTGACTATCCCCGTTCGCGAGTTCCCGGTGCTGGGGCCCGACGGTGCCGTGCACCGGGAGCCATTCTATATGGTGATGGGGTTCGCCGCGAGCGACGATGGCATAGCGATTCTGGCCCGCGCGTCGCAGAAACAGGTGGTGAACGTGGCGCAACACGGAGGGCTTTGCGGGGTCATGGTGAGCCGGTCCCGGGTGCCGCTGGGAGCCGCGACTCATTGATCGGCAGTCCTTCATTCTCTCGACCTGGCTCGTGATGTCCGAATCCCTCAATCTGCGCGACGTCCTGATTATCCTGATGGCGGCCGTCGCGATCGTGCCGGTCTTCCGCCGCTTCCGTGCCAACGCGGTCCTTGGCTATCTCGTGGCAGGCGCGCTGATCGGCCCGCACGGCCTCGGTCTGCTCCGTGACATCGGTGCGACCAGGGTAATGGGGGAGCTCGGGGTGGTCTTCCTGCTCTTCTCGCTCGGGCTCGAGCTATCGATCGAGCGTATCACCTATCTCAGGAGTTACGTCTTCGGACTCGGCAGCGCGCAACTGGTGGCCACTGGGCTGGTGGTCGGCCTGGCCGCGCGGGCCGTGGGGGTACCCAGTGGTGCCGCGCTGGTGCTCGGCGCCGGCCTCGCCCTCTCCTCTACGGCCGTCGTGTTTCAGATGCTGACCCAGCGCCGCGAAACCCGGAGTCCTCCCGGTCGGATTGCCGTCGCGGTGCTGTTGCTGCAGGACCTGGCGGTTCTTCCCTTGCTCACGCTGATCCCGCTCCTCGGCCGACCGGAGTCAGGGATTCTCCCGGCGCTCTCGGTGGCATTTCTCAAGGCGGCCGCAGCATTCCTGATCATCTTCGCCGCAGGCCGGCTGGCCTTACGCCCACTGCTTCGAGCCGTCGCGCGGGGAGGGGATCCCGAGCTCTTTACCGGGATCGCTCTTCTCCTCGTGCTCGGCGTTGGCTGGCTCACGCAGCTTGCCGGCCTATCGATGGCTCTCGGAGCATTCCTGGCCGGCCTGCTCATCGCCGAGACCGAGTACCGTCCCCAGGTAGAGGGAGACATTCAGCCGTTTCGCGGGATCCTGCTTGCGCTGTTCTTCATGACCGTTGGCATGAACATCAACCTCGGCCTCCTCGGCGAGCGGGGCCCATTGTTGGCCGCGCTCCTGGTCATGCTCCTGGCCATCAAGGCGGGAGTTCTTGCCTTGGTCTCGCGAGGCTTCGGCTTGTCCTGGTCGGCCGCAGCCTCCGTGGGGATCATGCTGGCGCAGGGAGGAGAGTTTGGTTTCGTCCTGTTCGGCCTCGCGCGGGAGCGCCAGGTGCTCACCCAGGAGACCGAACAGGTCGCGATCCTTGTCGTCGCGCTCAGTATGGCGATTACTCCACTTCTGATCACCGCCAGCCGGGCGCTCGCGCGTCGGCTGCCCGCCGGCGAGGAGCTGCCGCATGAAGCAGGTAGCAGCGACCTCCGCGATCACGTGCTCATCGCAGGGTTCGGAAGAGTGGGTCAGACGCTGGCGTTGCTGCTCGAGTCGCGACACGTCCCCTATGCCGCCCTCGATCTCGACCACGAACGGGTAGCGGAGGCGCGGAACCGTGGGCTACCGGTGTTCTACGGGGACGCAAGCCGGGTAGATGTGCTTCGGGCAATTGGCGTGGAGCGGGCGCGAGTCGCAGTGATCACACTCGACCAGCCGGAGTCGGCCGGTCGGACGGTGCACGTACTGCGCCGATTGCTCCCGGAGCTTCCGATCCTGGTTCGGGCCCGGGACGTGGCCCAGTGCGAGCGGTTGGCTCTGGCGGGCGCAACCGACGTGGTTCCGGAGGTGGTGGAAGGGAGTCTGCAGCTCGGCGGGAGTCTGCTGCGTCTGCTCGGCCAACCACGGGAAGAGGTCGAGCGGGTGCTGGAAGAGTTCCGGCTGGCGACCTACGCGCGGCTGGGAGAGATCATTGTCGGTCGGGGCGCAGAGTCCCCTCCCTTGCGGGAGCCTGGCCCAGCCTGAGCTCAGGCTTCCGCGTGCTGCGTCGGGGCGGAGCCGGTGGGGCAGACCGCTTTGACCTCCGGGTTCAGGCGCGGCTCGGCCCCGAGCCAATAGAGCCCGTTCGCCATGATGCAGAATCCCGTGGCGGCGAACCACACCATCGCTCCTCCGACGAAGCCGGTGAAAGCCAGCCACCACGGGCTGTGCACGATCGACAGCACCGACGCGATCGAGATGTTGATTCCCACGGCCAGATAGATGCGTCGTTCGAGATACCAGCTGTCGGTCTGCATGAAATACAGGCTGCTACGGGTCGGTCGCGTCGCGCCTAGCATCGGCGTAAAGCCGAACAGACGGAGCACGTTCCCCACCACGCAGAACCCACTCAGCGCCACTGTGATGGAGGAGAGTCCGACCGCGATGATGCCGAGGGCCCAGAGCGGCTGATAGAAGGCGGCGAGCCCGGTCGCCCCGAGAAGAACCAGACCAGCGATGAGCCAGACGGTCCGCTCGATGTACCAACGATGGGTCGGAACGATGTAGACGCCGGTGCGCCGTGGCATGGGAGATCTACATTATCGCATCCGGGGGGCCCGCGCCAGACCCGGTCAGCATGGAGGCTCCTCAAGTGGGATTCACGCTGCCGGCTTCGTAGGACTGCTCAGCGTTCCGGTATCGCCGACCCGTGGCAGGCGGTACACATCGAAGGATTCTTGCGTCGAAGTGTTCCGGGATCGAACCCGGGGCCGTGAGGATCGAATCGCCGGCCACCCGTCGCGGAGTGACAGGTCAAGCAGTCCCGCTCGGAATGGCACGACACACAGCTCTCCAGGCTCTGGCGTGCCGCCTGACCATGGTTCAGCAGGAAGAACTGCTTGGCATCATGGTATCCCGTCCCGCGCAAGCCTCCGGAAGTAACCAGACCGGCATTCACATGGCAGCTGGCGCAGAACTCCCCCTGGTTGTGGCAGTCGCCGCACGAGCTCTCCCGGCTGTAGGCGGCCGCAGGGTGGCTGGCCAGAAACCCCGCAGGGTGATAACCCGGCGAGGGCTTCGACGCCTCGGGCCGATGACAGGTGAGGCATTCCGGGCGGGTGTGGCAGGCGTTGCAGCTCTGGGGACGAGCCGAGGCCGGCTCGGCATGTCGCTCGGAAAAATCCAGCCCGTGGGAGGCGGGGCGTTCGCGCCGGATAGTTGCTCCGGGACCTCGCCCGGGCCCCGCAACCGGAAGTGCCTGCGCCGCGGCCGGCGAGGCGACGTGACAGGTCGTGCAACTCTCCTGGGTGTGGCACACTGCGCACTTCCCGGCGTCCTTGCGGGCTTGCGCGCCGTGACGGCGCATGAACGCCGGGTCCCCGTGGTCGGGCGGCGCCTCCAGCTTCGCTTCGTGAGCCAGGGACCGCGGATCCGGCGCGAGCGCCTGGATGGCGGGCACCTCCGGCGCGTTGACATGGCATTCGATGCAGAAGTCGCGGGCATGGCAGGTGGCGCAGGAGGCGGCCACCGGTGCACCCTTTGCTTGCGCCAGCTTCCCGTGGGTTTTCGAGACGAATGCGGGATCGCGATGCGACTCGGGCGCGGGGAACTGCCCCACCTGCTGGCGAGTGAGCCGGACCGCCCGCGCCAGCGGCAGGTGGCAGCTGGCGCAGGCCGAGTCCGGAGCCTCGAAGTGCGCAGTCCGGATTCCGTGACAGTCGAGACAGTTCTGCACCACTGCCGGCTGAACTCGCATGCGAGGGGCGCCGCGTCCGACATGGCAAGCGCTGCATGAAAGCGTGGAGTCGGCACCGTGCTGCCGAATTACCTCTTGAGCATGAGTACCGTGGGTAAATCGGAGGTTGCTGGGCCGGGGCGCGGCCGGCGGCTTCCACTCCACGCTCTTCTCGATAGTGCCGTCATGACACACCACGCATGCCGAGGGATCGGGCCAGAGCGAGCGAGTGGAATCCTGCACTCCCGCGTGACAGCCTGCGCAGCTGGGGAAGAGCGCCCGGTGCTGCCAGTGGTCAAACCGATCTCCCATTCTTCGCGCCACCGCTCGGCCGGTGATGCTCGCCAGCGCCACCAAGAAGACTACGAGGGCCAGCCCTCTGACTCTCACCTTGACCCTGCCCGGGGGCGGACCCGGAGTGCCGGCGGAAGGGGCACCGCATCGGTATCGCTGCGAAGGAGCAGCGTCACCCTGGCGTGGAGCCGGGTCTGGTCCCAGTCGAGCGCGGCCGCGTCAGGGCGGTTGCGGTCTTCGGCGTAATGTGCCACGCCCAGCGCCACCCGGAGCTGGTCGGTGGGACTCCACTCCGCGTCGAGCCCGAACCCATCCACCGAAGCCTCCTGGAAGCGAAACTCCAGCGGCCGCTCCAGGGTGGAGCCGTAGGCCGTGAGCGACAGTCTCGCGACGGGAAGAAAGCTGACCGATCCCTCGAACCCGTGAGAGGACGCACCCGGGCCGTATTCTTCGTGATATCCCCCATCGAGAGACCAGGCTGAGGTTGGGCGATAGGTGATTCCGACACCCAGGCGCCAGCCGTCGTCGTCTACCGGTGCCAGGGGCGTTTCGGTTTCGGTTTCGGAGAAGGCGTAGCGCTCCCATTTTCCGCGTAGCTCGACTCTTGGCGCCGGCCGAAGCCATACGGCGGCATTGACCGCGTGATAAGGCACGGGGCTGAACGCACCCCAGATGGTCCACAGATCGAAATGCGGCCGGTACTGGCGCACTCCTCCAATCGCGGTGATCCAGGGCGCCGTGTACCGAACCGTCAGGTCGGCGTTGCCGAACCAGGTGTTCGCCAGATCGTAGTCCGCCCCCGCCGTAAGACTCCAGCGTTGCACCGGGCGAAAGTCGAGCGAGAAGGCGGCTCGTTCGGAGACGAAGTTGCGGGTGTCACGGTCGACCTCGCGCTGGTAGTCCAGCCGGAGGTCGGCCACCCTGTGGCTCCAGCCCAACGCCGCGCCCGCGAGGATCTGACGGCTTCGAGGCTGAAAGTCATCCAGCGGGTTCAGGACCGGGTTGCTGACCGGAATCGCGGTTGCCCGGGCCAGGCCCAACCCCCCATACAGCTCGGCCTCGAGCCCGAACCGACTTGCCTTGGCGATCCCCCGTCCGCCGTCGAATCCCACGATGCCAAGCCGGTTGACCAGCAGCTGCCGGCCGCCCCGTACCGTGAATAGCCGGTGCGCGTACTCGCCGTAGGCTTCCAGAAGCTGGACTGCCGGCTCGGTGCCGGGCCACACCTCGCTGTCCCCCAGGTCGACCCCTACCCGGCCGTTCATTCTCAGGCTCAGCCCTCGGACACCCAGCCCCCAGAGCGTGAGGTCGGCGGAAGAGACCATCGGGCCTCCGTGGATCCCGGGCCCAGGACGGAAGAAGAAGCAGTAGGCGCTCGAGGCGAGACAGCGGACCGCGAATCCATCAGGTGTCTGCAACCCACCAGTGGGAGCGGTGACCACCTGAGTCGCGAGGATGCTGTCGATGGCCGCGCCGCGAT
Organism: Gemmatimonadales bacterium; assembly: GCA_036556025.1. Lineage (GTDB taxonomy): Bacteria > Gemmatimonadota > Gemmatimonadetes > Gemmatimonadales > GWC2-71-9 > CAVVWJ01. Next base: position 136,894 of record DATBKD010000085.1, read on the forward strand.
AGCTGACCCGCTGGGCTCCAGCGTCCAGTCGGAGCCGGTAGCCCTGAGCCTCCGCGACCACCGAGTGCAAGGCCAAGGCAGTTCCCAGCAGGAGGGCGCATCGAGAAAGCGATCTCACGGCCATTTCCCGGTGCTGGTCAGCCTCGCACGGTACGATTCAGGCGTCGCCTGGAGATGGCAGACGGTGCACTCCTTGTCCCGGTAGTGATCGGTCGCGGTATCGTGGCAGGCGAGGCAAAAAGACCGGGTCGGCTGCAGCATGGCGATGGTGCGCTCAGTGTGGCACTCATCGCAGGCCTGATGGGCGTCGAGAGGAGGCGCGTGCGCCTTCACGATATCTGCTGTCCGGTGACACGACGCGCAGTCCACCCCGGTGGTGTGGTGCTTATCGTGACAGGCGGCACACGTGGCCACTGGCGGCTCGGGCGAGAGGCTCACCTTGGCGGTATGGCAGTCGATGCACGCGACCTTCGCGTGGCTCTCATGGAGAAATGGCACCTCGCGCGAGCGGGCAGGCTTCCGGGGCACCGCGACCGAGACGGTTACCACCTCAGGGGGCGCCAGCTCCGCCGGCTCGTGGCAGGTGGCGCACTTGCTCGAAGCGGCTCTTTGGTGATGACAGATCTGGCAGCCTCGCGGCGGCTCGAAGGTCAAGTCGCTCTTCCGCGACGAGGTGGAGTGACAGGTGATGCAAGCGAGTTTGCGATGGCGTGGATGGGAGAAAGTGTCACTGGGGAGGGCGGCCGCTGTAATCGGCCGCCCGGGAGGATCCACTGATGGCAGGACGTCGCCCCGCCCGTGCGATCTGGGTGGCTCGGTTTCCAGAGAGGTCTGTCGCAGCGCCTTGGTGGTGTCGAACGGGATGGGCGGGTGCAGCCTGCCCTTACCCTTGCGCGCCGCCTCATGGCACCCGGTGCAATCACTCGCGTCCACTCGGGCACTGTGCGGTGCGTGGCAGGTCTGGCAGCGCTCGGCCACCTGGCGATGCGCCGCACCCACATGGAACGCGACATCCCGCCAGTCGGCGTGGCACTGGGCAGCAGCGCAGGACTTGAGGGCGTCCTTGGGCTTTGCGTCGGTGTGCGGGTTGTGGCACATCCCGCAGCTGCCGCTGTGGGGATCCTTTCCCGGGTCGAAGGTTGCCAGCAGGGTGCGCATTTCGTGACACCCGAAGCACTGGCGTGAGCCAGGCGTGAGCTTGCCGGTGGCCGAGTCATGGCTGACAAACTGCGCCTCGGCGGTAAACTGATGGCAGGAGTTGCAGTAGAGCTGCTCCTCGTTGGGCAGGGGTTCCTTGTTGGCCGGATCGAACCGCGCCGCCATGCGCCCCAGACGAATCCGGATGCTGTCGGTCAGGTGGCAGCCCTTCTGCGCGCAGGTCGTATCAGCCGGCTGGAAGCGGTGCGCCGATCGGGCGTGACAGGTGAGACATTCGACCTTGCTGAGCGCGGAGGAATCGGATTCCAGGTGGGTGCGGTGACCCGCGGTGGTGGCGATCCGCTCCCAGGTCTTTTTCGCCGCCCCCGAGACATGACAGCTCTCGCAAATGCGGCGTGGCACTTTCGCGTGGGGCGGCACCTTGTCCGGCCGTTCCACGATCCAGTAGAAGAGCTCCTTGCTCTGGGCGACAATCTCGAACGGATGGCACGCGTGGCAGGAGAGGGTATCGTGTTTCCCTTCCAGCCGATTCACCAGCAGGTAGGTCCCCGTGTCCGGCTTCACAAACACCTGGCCGCTGGGCACGAAGATGTGACAACCCTGGCAGAAGCGGTTGTCGTGCATCATGAAGTTGTAGGTCGTCAGGCCGCTTACGGCAGCGGCGGCAAGCACGGCTATGACTGCGGCGGCCAGGCTCAGCTTGATGGCACGGTTGCGGCCGACCAGCCAGGCCCAGATGGCCCCGCGTCGGCGCCACAGCCACACCAGCAGCACCACGCCGACGATTCCGCCGAGGATGATTCCGCCGGCCATGACCCAGCCGGGCCGCTGAAAGATCCACTGGACAATGGGAACCAGCGGCCCAGGGAGAGGCGACCTTACGACAACGGAATCGACGAACTTCCCGGTGAGAGTGTCCTGCGCCTGGATCGGCAGGGGCAAAAAGAAGGCGCCCAGAGCCTCCTGAATTGAGTCGAGGCCCACGGCCGCCAGACGGAATGGCACTGCGCGCTCGAGAAGACCGGCCCGGCTACCGCGTGCTCACCTGGGTCGCCGCACTGGGAGTGTACCTCACGCCGGGACGGTTCAAGGCCCGTTGCATGATCGCCTGCACTTGCGGTGAGACAGCGGGCAATCCGTACGTCGCCTGGACTGACTGGATGCTGGCGGAGAGCAACGCCTCGTAGAAGAACGGGTTGTGTACGCCGAACGACCCGTCCTTGTGGCCATAGAGGTTCTCGGCGAGCATCATGGCATTGAACAGCGCGCCTTCGGCTGGTGAGATGTAGTTGTCGGTGTCACTGAATGCCAGGTGACCGGTCGCATCGGTCGGATTGGTGCCCACCAGCGTGGGAAGGAAGCCGGTGTCGGTCGCCGGATCGATGTAGGGCTCGCCACCGGCGTTCGGCACACCGTCATCATGCCAAAGCTGATCGATCAGGGTAGTGATGGTCTGCCGTTCGTTGGTAAAGAGGGTCTGCGCCACATTGGCGTCGGCGTGGCACCCACTGGCCGTGCAGGAAGACCAATTGCGCTCGGTAACCGTGAAGCCGCAGTCGCCCGCGTTGGGAATGCCCTGTGCATCGACGCAGGGAATCGGCAGGAAGAGATGGCCCACCGACTGGAATTGCACGTTGCCGCTGGAATCCGAGATCGTGAAGCGGCTCACGTGACACCCGGCGCACAGCCTCGGATTGGTCGTGGGTGAGGCATGGCTGGTGAAGACCCGGTTGGTGTCGTACACAAAGCCGGCCGGGATGTACCCCGCGCCCTCGCCGAAGAAGACCCCGCCCTGGGCGGCGTGAGCGCCGCGCTTCGTGACCGTAGCGTTGGAATTGGAGAAACTCGAGCTCGGGGTCGTGTTTCGGAAATGACACTGGGTGCACAGGTTCACGGTCCGGTCGATGGACGTGATCGGCG
>DATBKD010000086.1:0-38471 GCA_036556025.1 Gemmatimonadales bacterium
GCCGACATCTATGCTGTCGGCGCGCTGGGCTTTGAGATGTTGGCCGGTCGGCCCCCGTTCGTAGCACCGACTCCCCAAGCGGTGCTGGCTGCCCACGTCACTCAGTCGCCCGAGCCGGTGACCCGGTTTCGCGCCTCGGTACCGTCCGCTTTCGCCGCCGTTATCATGCGCTGCCTGGAAAAACGTCCGGCCGATCGCTGGCAAACCGCCGATGAGCTGCTGCATCAGCTCGAAGCCATGGCGACGCCGAGCGGCGGCACCGAGCCGACGCAGGCGGTTCCCTCGACCGCGGCCGCCGTCCCGCCGCCGACTGGTGGCCGAACGTTGCGCTGGCAGAGGGCGGGTTATCTCGTCCTGGGCGTGGTGCTGGCCCTGGCGCTGGCGTGGGGTGTTGCGCGGCATCGGGCAGGCCGGGGGCTGGAGGAGGCGAGCGGCGACAAGACCGTGGTGGTTCTGCCGTTCGAGAACCTGGGCGGACCCAAGGATGAGTACTTCGCCGACGGCATCACCGAGGAGATCACCAATCGTCTCACCGGCATCACCGGGCTCAAGGTGATCGCGCGAAGCAGCGCCAAGCAGTACAAGGCGACCCAGAAGCCTTTGCGGCAGATCGGTGAGGAGCTGGGAGTGGGCTACGTGCTGGAGGGTACGGTTCGCTGGGAACACACCGGGGACAGCTCCAGCCAGGTTCGGGTGAGTCCTGAGCTCATCCGGGTTTCGGATGGAACGAATGTCTGGGCCCACGGCTACGACGCGGTGATGTCCGGGATGTTCCAGGTCCAATCGGACATCGCCGGAGAAGTGGCCAATGCGCTGCACGTCGCCCTGGCCGAGCCGGAGAAGCAGGCCATGGCCGTGCGTCCGACGGCCAATCAGGAGGCCTATGACTACTATCTCCAGGGACACGCCCACTTGGAGCGCGACTACAGCGGGCCCGACCTCTTCAGCGCAGTCAAGCTGCTCGAAAAGGCGGTGGCGCTGGATTCCACCTTCGCGCTCGCCTATGCCGACCTCGCCCGGGCTAACGACTGGCTGTACTGGTTCTACTTCGACCGCTCCGAGGAGCGGTTAGCGCGAGAAAAGACGGCCGCCGACCGGGCGCTGCAGCTCCAGCCGGCCTTGCCCGAAGCCCATGTCGCCATGGCCTATTACCACTACCATGGGCAATTGGACTACGACCGAGCTCTGCAGGAGCTGGAGCTGGCGCGGCAGGCTCGGCCCAATGATGCCGAGATTCTGTCGGTCTTGGCCTTTGTGATTCGCAGGCAGGGCAAGTGGGAGGAAGCCTACAATACCCTGGCTCGGGTGATCGAGCTGGATCCGCGCTCCGCTCGAGGCTATGTGGAAGGGGCAACCACCGCAGCCGTCCTGGGCCGCTACCACCAGGCAGAACAGTGGCTGCAGCAGGCAATCGCGATCTTTCCAGGCGAACCCCGAGGCTATACGGGCCAGGCCATTGTGGCGATCGCCTCGAAGGGAGATCGCCCTTCGGCCCAGGCTGCCATAAGTCGCGGACTGGCTACCGCCGGAGTGTCCCAGATGATGCGAGTGACCTCAGGGTTGGGAGCGTGGGGGTTGTTGCCCGTGATTCTTTCAGATTCCGCGCTCGCCAGCTTGCACAGTGCATCTCTGGGAGAGTCCACCATGGACAGTGCGTTGGGCTACAACCTGCGGGCGATGGTGGCACAGCGGGAGGGCCGGCGCGCGGACCAAAAGCGGTTCCTGGACTCCACCCTGGTATACCAACGGGCACTCCTCAAGAGTCGGCCTGACGAGCCGGCCTACCGGATGCGGTTGGCGGAGATCTACCTGAACTTGGGCAGAACAGCCGAGGCGATTCGCGAGGCCGAGGCGGCCGCCGCGCTACGCCCTGTCAGCAAAGACGCCCTGGATGGGAGCTCGCTGTCCTACACCCTGGCTCGGATGTATGCCGCGGCCGGACGGTCCGACAGTGCCCTGGCCCGGCTCGAGCGACTGATGGCCGCCCCGCACATGCCTCCGGTGACCGCCGCATGGCTCCGCGTAGATACGGTGTGGGCTAAGCTAGGATCCAATCCTCGCTTTCAGAAGCTGCTTGCCGGCTCCAAGTAATGCTCCGCCCCGAATCGAGGGTACGTCTAGGTGGGGCGCTCCTCGGTCAATGGCATCGGCTCCCCCGACGTTAGTCGCCGCTCCAGGTCGGTAAAGGCAGCGTCGGGATCGTAATCCAGGTAGGACCCCTTAGCTTGTCTTGCCGCGAACCACTGGTCGAATCCCGAGTCGACGATTCCCTCCGATGTCCTTTGCTCTCGTGCCGCCGCGACCGCGAGGTGGTCGGCGTATTCGTTCTTGGGATGACCTTTGTGCCCCCGGACCCAGGTCCATTCCACCTCGTGCAGCCGCGCCGAGGCGCTGAGCGCGCGCCAGAGCTCGAGATTCTCGATGGCTCCGCCCTTACGGGTCCATCCTCTGGCTTGCCAGCTAGGCACCCATTCCCGCATGCCCTTTACCAGGTACTGAGAGTCGGAGACCATGAGCACCCGCATCCGGACCTTCTTCCGGCCGAGCAACTGAAGGGCCGCGATGGCCCCACTCAAGGCCATCCGATTGTTGGTGGTGGCGGGAGACGAGATGTAGAAGTCGCGACGCTGAATCGTGCCCCGCCCGCCGCGCGCCTCGATCAGGCCAGCGCTGCCGCCCGGGTTCTCACCCTCTCGGCCGTTCCCCAGGCAGCTCTCGTCCAGGTGCAGGATGGCGATCGGGCTCATTCGATCACTTGGAAGCTGTCGATCTGATCCAGCCTGAAGATCAGCTCCTCACCGGTCATGGGGAGCCGGCCGACCAACGCGTCGCGCTGGTCCACTGTGGCCATGCGCATGGCCACTACGACGTACTCGGTGCCTCGTCGGGTGAGTGCGACCCGGAGTCCTAGCCGCACGGCATGCTCCAGTTGATCCATGCGGTCGGCGGTCCAGCGCAGGGGCACGATGGTGAAGGGTGAAGGGTGAAGGAAAAGTGAAGCGTGGATAGTGAAGCGTGGAGAGTGAAGCGTGGAGAGTGAAGGGTGAAGAAGAACCGTCTGAACCGCGAGCAGGAATCTTTAAACCAGCCCTTCACCCTTCACGGTTCACTTTCGCACCACTCGTATTCGTCCCGGTTCTCCCTTAATCACCCGTCCGATCACCGCGGCCGCTGGGGTAGCCTCTCGGTGGAGCGCTTCGAGGAGGGCGGACTTGTTTTCCGGGGGCACCGACAGAAGGAGTCCGCCCGAGGTTTGCGCGTCGACGCAGAGCAGCCGGTCGGCCGGGGTCAGGTCCTCGGACCAGGTGACGCGATCCGCCGCTTCCAGGTTGCGCTGGGTGCCGCCCGGCACGATGCCCCGTGAAGCCAGGTTCCAGGCGTGCGAGAGGATGGGGAGCGACTCATATGCCAGCTCTGCCGCCACCTGGCTGGCATCCAACATCTGGGTCAGATGCCCCACGAGGCCGAACCCGGTGACGTCGGTCGCGGCGCTGACGCCCACCTCAATTGCCGCCCGCATCGCCCCGTCGTTGAGTGTGGTCATCGAGCGAACCGCCTCGGCCATGCCGGCCTCGAGCAGGGCGTCGCGCTTGAGGGCGGTCGCCAGGATGCCGGTGCCCAGCGGTTTGGTCAGCACCAGGACGTCGCCAGCGCAGGCGCCGGTGTTGGTCAGCATCTGGTCGGGATGAACTTCACCCAGCACCACCATGCCGAAGAGTGGTTCCACCGAGTCGATCGAGTGGCCCCCCAGCATCAGGCAGCCGACGCGTTGCGCCACCTCCACCGCCCCTTGAAGCACCTCTCCCAGCATGTCAAACGGGAGTTTCTCCCGGGGCCAACCCACCAGGTTGAGCGCAAAGAGCGGGGTAGCTCCCATGGCAAACAGATCGCTCAGCGCATTGGCGGCGGCAATGGCTCCCCACGCTCCCGGATCGTCCACGATCGGTGTAAAGAAGTCCACCGTCGCTACCAGGGCGCGGCTGTCAGTCATCCGAAAGACGGCCGCATCGTCACGGGTGGCGGCATCCACGAGGACTCGCGGGTCCTCGATCCCGGGCAGATGGCGCAGCACCTGCGCCAACTCGGCTTGGCCGAGCTTGCAGGCTCAGCCGGCGCCGTGGGAGAGCGAGGTCAGCCGGATTCTGGGCTTCTGGTCGATGGGCTGCTCGGCCATGGTGCCCGGAAGTTACACCTAGGTAGGGAGGTTGCGCCTCGGTGTCACGGGGTCGCGCTCGGCCCACAGCAGGGCCATGAGACCGATCAGCGCCCGCTCCTGCTGGGCCATGGCGCCAAAAGTTCCATCTGCTCGCTGTCGGGCTACGAGCGCGGGCACCGCCCGCCTGATACTTTCGCGTGCGGCGGCGGTGTCGGCGGCGCGCAGAGCCTCCAAGGCGTAGAAGAGATCGGCATTGGACCAGGTCCCGTCTGCGGCCTGGTTTGCCGCGATCAGCTCCACCAGTCGCCCGACCACCTCGCGGTAAGGCCCGCCCGCCACAGCAAGGGCATGGAGGCCGGACAAGATCACGTCGGGCGCGAAGTAGCCATTCCAGTCCGTCCACTGGTCTGCCAGCCGGACGAGGCTTTGCAGATGCTGCTGGATCATTGGGCGAGTCTGGTACCCGGCACGCAATGCCGCTCGGAGGGCAAGACAGCTGATAGCAAAGCGGGCGGCGGGCTCAGCCCGGAAAACCTTGCCGTTGGGCAGGGTGATCGGGGTGAGCCGCTGCTCCGGCTGCGCAGGGGCAAAAAACCCGATTACGAAGTGGCAGCAGACTCGCCGGGCATGCCTCAAGCGGTCGCAGCCCTCTGCGAAAGCGCCGGGCTTCCCCTGCAAGGCCAACAGCCACTGGATCAGCGGCTCCATGCCGGCCTTTGCCCCGCCCTCCAGGTCCAACAGCTCGTGCGCCCGCCAGATCGTGGCCACCACCGCACCGCCGACACTGCCATCGGCCCGGATCTCTGCCTTCAGCCGATCCACCAACCCAGCGCTCAGCTCGGGATCATCCCGGGCCGGCTGTCCCAAAGCTGCTCGGGCCAGCACTCCTTGGCGGGTCTGCTCCGGCCCGAAAAAGAGCGCCAGGCGCTCGAGCGCTGAACTCGTCATCGGTATTACCAGGTTGCGCGAAGCGAATCGGGGGTAAGAAGGTGTCCCCGGCTCATCACTCGGTCAATCGCCAGGGTATTGCGGATGTCTTCGAGGGGATCGCGGGTGAGAATGACCAAGTCGGCGACCTTCCCGGGGGCAAGCAGCCCCAGGGAGTCCACCCCCAGCAGCAAGGCGCCGTTTCGGGTGGCGGCCAGAATCGCCTCGCGCGGCGTAAACCCGGCGGCCACCAGGAGCTGCAGCTCTTGATGCTCGCTGTACCCCGGCACCAGCAATTGGTTGGCCGCATCCGTGCCTGCGGCGATTCGGCCACCGGAGGCGGCGAACTCCCGAAGGAACAGGTCCTGGACCGACCTGGAGCGTCGGAAGGCCGCGAGGTCTGCTGGCTTCCATCCGGCGCGGGCGATCATTTCGGCCGCATTCCATCGCTGTCGCTCGGCGAGAGGCACCGCCTCGAAGGCACGGTCCTCCAGGAGCCCCGGACTGTCCAACCGGCTGAGCGTCTCGTGCAGCACCAGGGTGGGCACCAGAGTGACGTTCCGCCGAGCCAGCTCCTGCGCGACCTTGCTCAATCCAGCCGAGTCGAGTGCACCCCAGCTTCGCTCGAAGGCAGTCCAGCCGGCGAGGAAGCTCTGTTGGTGAGCTGCCAATAGAGGGCCGGGGTCGGGCGAGGCGGACTCGGGGACCCCGGTCAGGTGTTCTATAGATGAAATGCCAGATTCCGCCGCTGTTATCGCATCGGTCAACCCGAGATGGCCGGTCACTCTGAGGTTGAAGGTTCGGGCCTCGTCCAGCACAGCGTCCAGCAGCGGAGGATCGATGTGTGTATAAACCTTGATCAGGTCCACCCCGGCGTTGACCAGCCGGTCTACCGCCTTGCGAGCTTCCTTCGGGGACCTGACAGTCAGGGCGCTGGGGTAGGTGGCAGGAGACCCGTCGATCATCGCCCCGGCGCTATAGATCCGCGGTCCCAGCACCCGATCCGAGTTTACCGTCCGTCGAAGTCCCAGGATGGTGTCAAGCGATCCGTGCAGGTCGCGAACCGAAGTGACTCCCCAGGCCAAGTAACGCTTCAGGCACCACACGGAAGTATGGGCGTGAGCGTCGATCAAACCCGGCATGATCCAGCGTCCCTTGAGCTCGATTTCGGTCGTTCGGGGCGGAAGCTGGAACCCCACCCGGGTACCCATCCATTCGATCTTTCCTTTGCGCACGACGATTGCAGCATTGGGCAACGGGGGCCCGCCGGTACCATCGATCACGGTGGCACCGACCAGCGCGACGCCATCGGGCGGTTGCTTGCCACAACCGGCTACCAGGCCGAGCCCAACCAACAGGAGCCCGGCCGCGCCGAGGATCCGAGGACGCATCAGCAATGATTGAGAGAGAGGATGATTGAGGGTCAAAGATAAAAAAAGAGCGCCCCGCGGCACAGGGCGCTCTTCGGTCACCCACAGGTATCAGCGCCGGCCGCGTTTCCGGCCAGACCGTTTGGCAGACTTCTTGGCGCGCTTGCGTGCGGGACGGCGCGCCGCCCTTCTGGATGCCTTCTTGGCGCCCCTCTTGGCAGCCTTCTTGCCGGATCGCTTGGCAGCTCTCTTTGCAGCCTTCTTGACCCTCTTCTTGGCCCGTTTCGCCGCCGGACGCGCGGCCTTCTTTGCCGACTTGCGGGGGCGGTCGGGGGTCGACGCGGTCGGACTGGACTGGGGAGCGGCAGGGGTTGCGGGAGACGGTGGGGGAGCAGGGGCGGGCTCCACGGGCAGCGGATCCATCCATCCAGAGCCGGACCAGCCCATCTCCATATAATGAAGTTCGGCCATCTTCGCTCCCTCCGAACGCAGATGCGGCGTAACCCGCCGCTGGTCGAGAGGCGCGCGCGCGCCTGTACGGGACAGGATATAACTTGCACATCTTCAACTCTTGTGCAAGGCTCGAACGCAGTGTTTTTGCGCGACGCATCGCGATTCATGCGGTCGGGCCCAGCCGACACTATTATTAGCGCACTGACACCTCATTCTCCGGTTATTCGCCACATCGTGGGCTCGCCACGAATTCCGGTCCGCACCGGGCGCGGGGCTTCGTTCCGTGCGTTGTGGTCACTCGGCATGCTCGGCTTCCTGGCAGGGTCAGCCGCCGTCCAGGCCCAGAGCGTCGCCGAGGTCCAGGTAACGCCCGAGACGATGACCCTTGGGGTCGGGCAGCGGCAAACGATCTTCGCCGCCGCCTACGATCGGCAGGGCAACCTCATTCCCTCGGCCAAGTTCCTGTTCTGGAGCTCGGATACCCTCATCGCCCGGGTCCAGAAGGACGGCACCGTCCTCGGCGTGAGCCCCGGGCTGGCCAAGATCGAGGCCCGGCTTCAAGGTCGCCGGGCTTCGCTGGCCGTCTTGATCAACGGGACGGGCCCCGGCGCGGACTCCGCAGGGCGCCAGGTGACCCCCTCGGGCACGGTGCTCACCCTGGATCCCGCCTCGGTCACCTTGATGCCGGGGGAGAGTGTCGCGATTACCGCCCAGGCGCTCCGGGAGGACCAAACCCCTGCTCCTACGGGGCGGGTAACCTGGAAGTCGCTCCGGCCGGAAGTCGCCACCGTAGATACGACCGGATTGGTATTGGGCATCGCACCAGGTCGCAGCATCGTGCAGGCGGCCACCTCGACCGGCCTCATGACGACCGCCCGGGTCGAGGTGGAGCAGGCCGACTTTGCCCTTCCTCAGACCAAGATCGTGCTCGGTCCGGAGGAGAGCGACACCCTCCAGGCGCTGGTGCCATCCCAGGGCAATCGGAATGTCCGAAACGGGATCCAGTGGCGCTCGACCGACACCACGGTGGTGGTCGTCACCCCGTCAGGCGTGGTCACCGGGCGGTCTCCCGGTCAGGCGGAGCTGGTTGCCGCAGGCTTCTCCCAGGAGCGACACGCCACCGTGCTGGTCCATAAGCTGGCCCAGAGGCTGGTTGTCTCCCCTCGGCCAGGGAACACGCCGATCGAGGTGCCCATTCGTGGCACTCGCCGATTCACCGCGATGGCCGAGGCGGCTGACTCCAGTCCGGTCCCCGAAGCCCGCATAGACTGGGCGGTCGGTGACACCGCGTTGGTCAGCTTCAACGCCGCCGATGGCACCCTGACCGGGAAAGCGGCGGGCAGCACCACACTCACGTCCAGGCTCGGAGGGTTCGAGCCGGTCGTATGGACGGTTCATATCATCCCCGGGCTGCTCGGGCTGGATCGTTCCCGGGTTGGGTTAGGGGTCGGCGAGCGGGTAACCATCACCGGATCAATGGTGGACGAGCAGGGGAAGACCCTCGCGCCGGCGCCGAACTTGATCTGGACGAGCACCCTGCCGCAGGTTGCCTCGGTCACCCCTGCTGGAATAGTCGAGGGGCTAGCTCCAGGGCATGCCATCGTCACAGCCTCCGCGCCCTGGGCCAAGGGCATTGGCGCCGATGTCTTTGTCGTAGGGGACCTCCTGATCTGCTCCAACCGTCGGGGGCCCTTCGACATCTATCAACTCCGCTGGGGGGCGCCCGACTCGCTCTATCCCATCATGGCCGATACCGCCACGGACATCCAGGCGGTGTTTTCTCCGGACCGCACTCGGATCGCCTTCAGCTCCACCCGGAACGGCAGCTACGATCTGTATGTCATGGACGCCGATGGCAGAAACCAGCGCCGCCTGACCAGCGACTCGGGCGATGAGGGCGAGCCGAGCTGGACGCCTGATGGCTCGCGCATCGTCTACACTCTGACCCCAAAGAGCAAGCCGCCGCAGCTCTTCAGTATCAAGGCCGACGGGACCGATTTGCGGGGGCTCACTTCCAGTTCGGGAGGCAACACCTCGGCCGATGTTTCCAGTGACGGCCGGACGATTGTGTTCATCTCGCGCCGCGACGGCAATAGCGAGGTGTACCAGATGGGTATCGACGGGACGGACCAGCGGCGGCTGACCAAGACCTCGGCGCGCGAATCCAGTCCTCACCTGCTTCCCAACCGCGATGTGGTGTACGTCGTCGAGCACTCCAAGGGCTCCAACGTGATGCGGCTGCCTGCCGGCCGATCGGAGCCCGTGGTTCTGTTCGAGACCGAGCAGCCGGTTGCGAGTATGGATGTGTCCGGCAATGGGGAACGGGTGGTGTATGTGGTTGGGAAAAGCGCCGATGTCCGGAAGGGGAAGGCGCAATACCGGCTGTTTCTCCAGGGTCTGGGATCTCGCAGCGCTGCTGTGCCGGTCGCGCTTCGGCCGGGTGAGCAGATCCAGAGCCCATCGTTTTGAGCGGGACCGCACGACCTGACCGATGAAGGCGCTCACCCTGACAGCGATCGGTGGGCTCGAGCATCTGAAGCTGCAGGAGCTGCCGAAGCCCTCGATCAGCTCGCCGGGCGACGTCCTGGTCCGGATTCGAGCCGCGGCGCTCAACCGGATTGATCTCTGGGTCGTGGAAGGACTGCCCGGTCAGGGTCCCAGCCTTCCTCACATTGTCGGCTCGGATGCCGCCGGTGTCGTCGAGGAGGTCGGCGCCCAAGTCTGGCAGGTCCGCCCGGGCGATCGAGTCATGCTCAACCCCGGCATCTCCTGCGGCCGTTGCGCAGCCTGCCTCGAGGCAGAGGAATCGCTCTGCTCCACCTTTCGGATTCTGGGAGAGCACGTCGGCGGGACCCTGGCGGAATACGTGATTGTTCCGGCGGAGAATCTCGCACCAGTGCCGACAACGATGTCCTGGGCCCAAGCCGCGGCATTTTCACTGGCGACCCTGACTGCCTGGCGCATGCTGGCGACGCGGGCACGGCTCCGCTCCGGAGAGACGGTTCTCATTTGGGGCAGCGGCGGCGGGGTAAGCCAGGCGGCGCTGCAGATCTCGGTACTGATGGGCGCGCGCGCCATCGTCACTGGTGGCTCACCGGCGAAGCTCGGGGCAGCACGCCGGCTGGGAGCGGCCGAAACACTGGTGCACTCTGAGAGCGATGTGGTGTCGGAGGTCCGGCGGATGACCGATGGACGGGGAGCCGACGTGGTGGTGGACAGCGTGGGTGAGCGGACCTGGACCAATTCGCTCCGGGCACTCCGACGGGGAGGCAGACTGGTGATCTGCGGCGCTACGACAGGGCCTTCTGCTTCCTTCGATCTCCGGCGGCTCTTCTGGCATCAGTGGAGCATTCTGGGATCCACGATGGGAAACCGCCGGGAGTACGCGGAAATCGTGAGGCTGGCGCATCAGGGTAAGCTGGTGCCAGTGGTGGACCGGGTCGTCCCCTTGGACGAAGGCCCGGCCGCCTTCGCGCGGATGCAGCGGGGGGAGCAGAGCGGAAAACTCGTCATCGAGGTGTCGCCGTGAACGAGCTATGGAATCGGCTTCGGATCGGCGCCGAGCAGATCAGCACCGTGGTGCCTGCTCTGGTGGGCGCGATCGTCATTCTGCTCACGGGCTACTTCCTGGCGCGTCAGGTCCAGCGGTGGGCCGACGATACTCTCAAGCGGCTCGGTTTCAATCGGGTCGCGGCCGCCGGCGGACTGGACGAGGTCGTCGGCCGTACCGGGTCCCGGCTGGATCCGGTACGGGCCCTGGCGAAGCTGATCTTCTGGCTGGTGATGTTGGTGGTGATTCTCCTGGCCAGCACCGCGCTGGGACTGGAGAGTATCAATCAGATGTTCGGGGCGATGCTCGCCTTCATCCCGACCCTGCTGGCTGCCATCGTCATCGTGATCCTCGGCATGATCGTAGGAGAGTTCGTGCGCGGGATCATCCTGGCCTCGGCCGGCGGGGTCGCCGGGGTTCCGACGGTCGCCAAGCTGGCGAAAAGCGCCGTTATCCTCATTTCGATCTTCATGGCGTTGCAGCAGGTGGGGGTGGCGGAGGAGATCGTCACCGCCGCGTTTACCCTCATTCTGGGTGCCGTGGCGCTGGCGGTTGGGTTGGCCTTCGGGCTGGGAAACCGGGAGCTGGCTGGTGAGATCACCCGACGGTGGTACGAGGAGGGCCAGCGCCGCGACCGCCGCCGGTCGGATCGCCAGGGCCCAAACGTGCCGCCCGGCGAGGATCCGCCGATTCTGGACTGAACTGCGGTAAGCAGTGAGCCGTAAGCAGTGAGGCGTCAGGAGTGCGATTGGAGAGGTCGTCATCCCGAGCGCAGCGAGGGGCCTAATCGGGCCGACTAGGTCCCTCACTTCAATCTGTATCTCCCCACCGTTTTCCCGCTGTCGCCGGTCTTCAGCGACGCATAGATCGCCCCTTTCGCCCCAAAGCCGGCCAGCGCCGCGCCCCGGGGGAACGGCACTTCCCGCTGCCAGGCTCCGACTTGATTGAACACGTCGTAAATGAAGGGGTCGTCCTCGCGCCCGCGCGGGCGCTGCAGCCAGACTTCGCCGTTGGGTCGTCCGAGGGCGAGGTCAAACGGCGGCTTGGTCTCGGCAAAGGGATACTCGACCCGCAGATTCTGTGGCATGCCGTAGGCCTTGCCGTGCTCCCGCACCTGAGCTAGGACGCGGTCGCGATCCTGCTGGGTGACGGGAACCTTGGTGTACTCGTGCGACTTGCCCACGATCCAGCGACCATCCGGGGCGCGCCAGTCGACGCGGTTTTCCTTCCCCCTCGCGACCCAGGCGGTGCCATTGGGCAGGACCCCGAAGAAATCATTCGGCGCGAAGACTTTGGCAGCTTCCTGGGTCTCTTCGCCGAAGACAGCGTCGCCATACTCGGGAGCTGCCAGGTTGGCGACGGTGTCCACGGCGCCCTTCTTGAGGGCGATGCGCAGGACCGGAATGCTGTCCGGCCGGACAGTCCGTCCTGGCTCTCCTCCGCCGAGTACCGCCTGATAGTCGATCTTGTACCCGTAGCCGACCGTGTCGTAGAGCAGCACCGGCGCCGCTCCGGATACCGGCGCGATCGGAAGCACCCGCAGGGGCTGCCCCTGTTCATTCCAGAGGGTAGTGCGTTGGGCGCTGAAGTCGACCAGGGCGATCGTATCGCCGCCAAGATGGGCTACCCAGCCAGGGAACTTGTATTGCGCGGCAGGGGCACCGCGGCTGATGGAGTCGACTCGGGTACCCAGGGTATCCAGCTTGCCGCTCCTCAAATCGGCGCGGAAGAAGAGCTTTTGCCTGGTATCCGCGAACGCCACCCGGCCATCACCCAGCTCCACCACATTGCTCAGCTGGGTGAAAGCCATGGGCAGCTTGGCTTCGAGCGTCAAACCGCCCTGACTTTCAGCGCGGTTACAAGCCAAGGCGCCCACCACGGTGGCGGCACCTAGCAACTTGACCAACGTCATCCGAATGACCTCCTGGAGCTCTGAGTAGCCCACTCACCGGGGCGCGGGCGTGTGGGGGATGGGAAATCGTAGGAGACGGGTGGCATCGGGGGCGGCTTCCGCGACCAGCACGGCGTCCTGCCCCACCGCGACAATACGTCCGCGACCAGGTACCCGGATCTCACGGAGGATGCGGCCCTCGTGGTTCACGACCTGATACCGCCGGGAGGAGTCGGCCGGGGCACGGCTCTTTTCCAGCCACACGTCGCCGTTTGGCGCGGTGAATCCAGCCTCGAACGGGGGCTTGATCGCCGCGAACGGCAGTTGCTCCGCCGTAGCGCGGAGCTCGGGCGGGAACCGGCGCAAGAAGAGCTCCCGGTCGTAGCGAGTCACTTCCAGCACTCGGTCAGGCAGCTGCTGTCCTCGACTCCAGCGGCCCGAAGGGTCGCGCCAGTCCACCCGGTTGTCATACACGCGCGCGACCCAGAGCGATCCGTCGGGGGCGACCCCCCACCGGTCGGCTCCGCTGAAGATGCGCCGCTCGAACCTGCGCCCGGCGTCGCCCTGCACCTCGGCGATATCCAGCGGCGCCAGCCGAGCGATCGTATCGAGCTGCCGAAACTCCGGGTCGGTTCGCACCACCGCGGCGGAGTCGCGGTTGCCGCTGCCATCCGGTCCCGCACGGGGCGACATCTCCAGGTAAAACTGCCCTTTTCCATCCCGGGCCTTGGGGAGCACCCCGCGAGCGGCGTCGGCGACCGGAACCGATCGCATTAGATGACCGTCCAAGCTCCAGAGGGTCGTTCGGCGGAGCCCCCAGTCACCGACATAAAGCGTGTCCGACTGGCGGAAGACCGTTGCAGGATTTCGAATGTCTCGGGACTTGGCCCCTCCGAGCGGTGCAACCTTGCGGCTCGCGAGATCGACGATCCCGACGGTCTCATCGGGTGGTGCCAGCACCGCCCATCTTTCCCCTCCCAGCCAGGCGCCCTCCGAGATCTCGGCGTAGGGTGCGGAGGCCGTGTCCGCGGAGTTGGGCAACTCAACCACCGGAGCGGAGGGCTTCGGTCCGGAGCAGCCCAGCAGCACCAGCGCGGTGACGCCGGCGAGCGGGCCCTGGAGGGGTGACATGGGGGTAATGTAACTGCGAAGCCGAAGCGCTATAGGCTATCGGCTATCAGCAAAACAGCTATCAGCTCACTCCTCACTCCTCACTCCTCACTCCTCACTTCTCACTCCTTACTCCTTACTTCTCACTTCTCATTTCTCACTTCTCACTGTTTCAGGATCTCCTCGAACAACGCGATCGCCCTGGGATCCTCGCTCTGGCCCAGCCAGAACAGTGCCGTCTTGCGAAGCTCCGGATGCCGGTTGGTCCTGGCGATGTCGATCAGCACCGGCACGGCTTCGGATGCCGGCCGTTGGGAAAGCGCAAAGATCGCGTGCTTGCGCACCTCGATGTCGCCGGTGGTATCGCGGGCGATGGAGTCGAGACCTCGAGTCGCAGCCCCACCCGCGGCCTGTCCCAGCCAGAATACCGCCTGCTTCCTGGTCTCGCTCGGCAGAGAGGTGTCCCGAGCCATCCTGGCCAGCGTAGGCCACACGGTGGCGCTGTCGGCCAGCGTGGCAGCCATGATGAGATTCCCGGCGTCGTCTTGAGCATGCTCTGCCAGCGCCAGCAGCGCGCTCGCCGCATCTCGCGCTGGCAGCGTTCCGAGATCCGACGTTCCGGCTGCGGCAGGGCGCCAGTGCCCCCCGACGTGAGTGCTGGCTTGGATCACCCGTCCGGAGCGAATCCGGAGCGCCACCCGTACCGGGCCCCGGTCGCAGTCACCAACCCAATCCTCGCTATCCTCGTTGTCCAGGATCGTGATTCCCCTGTCTCCGTTGCCGCAAACGCCGGGGCGGGCCGCGAAGCTGAGTCGAATGCCGGCCTCATTCATCCCCGCCACCCGATGGATCAGGTCCTGGGCAGCGAGCCCGGCGGGGAAGGCGAGAAGCAGGATGAACTGGGCGATGAGTCGTCGCATGGCGCGCCTCCCTCTCATGGCTGCTCGATGATGTCCTGCAACGCCTTGGCTGCACGGGGATCGTCACTCTGGCCCAGCCAGAAGAGCGCCTTCTTGCGAAGTTCCGGGTCAGGGTCGCGCTTGGCGATATCCAGCAGCTTGTCTACGGCCGCGGGCTCGTCTCGCTGGGAGTAGACGAAGATCAGCTGGTCCCGCATGGCCCGGTCGGTCATGGTGGTATAGAGCGAGGTGAGATCGGCGATCGAGGCGCCCCCCTGACCCGCCCAGAAGAGCGCCTGCTTGCGGAGCTCGAGTGGCTGGTTGCCGTCACGCGCGATACCCAGGAGCCAGCGCCCGTTTTCCTGGCCTCCCGCCTGAGAGATCGAGAACAGGATCTTCTTGCGCATCGCTTCGCTCTTGAGCCGGCCAAACAGCCCGCGCAGGAAGGCCTCGTTTTCCGCTCCCCCGCTCTGGCCGATCCAGAAGATGACCTTCTCCCGGAGATCCTCGGAGAGATCGGGTCGCTCGGCATAGGCTCGCAGCGCCTGCTGGGCGCGCGGGCTGTTATGCTGGGACAAGGCGAAGACAGCCTTCTCCTGAATCACGCTGTCCTTGGACCCACGAAGGATGGAATCCAGCGCCTGCACCGCCCGATCGGAATCCACCTGCGACAGCCAGAAGACGGCCTGCTCCTTCACCTCACGGTCCGGGTCGGTCCGGGCCGACTCGAGCAGAATGTCCTCAGCTCCGGGGGCGCTTTCCTGGGCGATGAGGAAGACCGCCTTGCGCCGGAGACAGACCGACGCGGCGTCCCGCCGGGCGAGCACGCGGCGGAGAATGGGCCGGGCCCGCTCGTCGTCCATCTGCTGTAGCGCGTTGAGCGCGGCGAGCTTGGTGTCGTCCGACTCGTTATCGCACCCTCGGCCGCCCGGCGGCTCGGGCTGCTCCGGAGGCTCAGGAGCTTCAGGCGGCTCGGGCGGTGCCGGCGGCTCAACTACTGCCGTAGCCGCCTTGCTGATTGCCTCGGCAGCCTGTGGGTCGCCCCGCCGAGCGAGCTCGCCCTGGATCCGGCGCTCCAGGGTTGCGGCATCTCCCTTGGTTGCCGCCTTGGGATAGCGATCCCGCTGCCGGCGGAGCGACTCCAGTGCCTCACGCAGTTGGGCGGTTCCCCCGAGTCGATAGAGTGCGAACGCGCGCCAATAGTATGCGTCAGCCACGTAGCCGGATCGGGGAAAGCGGGTGGGTAGCTGGCCAAAGAGATCCGCCGCTCGGCTCCAATCGCCGCCGTTCAGTGCTGCCCGTGCCGCCCGATACAGCGAATCCGCGGGATCGCTTGCCAGCCAGGGGGCAGGTGCCCGGGAGGCGGCGCCCGAGGAGTCGTGGATCCAAGTCCAGCCCGCGTCTGGAGAGAGCTCCATTGCCTCGCGGTGTCCCGGCAGCCCTCCGGGCAGACCCATCGCCGCCGCCAATGCCAGTCCGAGTGGGGTCCTCCACATCACAACGCTCCTTGCCTTGACGTCGCACCAGCCGGCACGACCGTTCTGAGGCGCGACAACACACCGCCTCGCTCGATGCCTTCGCGAATCATTTGGAGGTCGCCCGAACGCGGCTCTGAGGAGAGCTGGGAGATTTCGGCCAGCACCAGCTCCAGGTCCTCGAGCAACAGGCGGGTCTTCCGGTCCTGACCCGCCGGAGAGTCCAGCAGCAGCCGATTGTTCGCCAGCAGTTGCCGAGCGGTGGCAGAGGCCAGCTGCTCGTCCCCACCACTGCGCACTGAAGCGCGGAAGAGGGTGAGGAAGGCCTCGGCCTGACCCAGGTGTTCCACCGTCGCCAGCTGGTAGGCAGTCTCCCGCTTACGAGGCGCTTCCGGAGCGCTTGCGACGGCCGGTGTGGCCTTGGGGGGATGAGACACCGTTAACCGACCGATCCCAATGCCGACGGCCAGCACCGCGGCTGCGGCCGCCGCCCATGGGACCCACCGCCGCGGGAAAGCCAGTACTCGGCCGGGCTCGGACGAAGGCTCACCCTGCCGCCGACGTTGGATGGCTTCCCACATGGCCTCGCGGGGGGTCTCCGGCGGCTTGTGATACTCGGCCGCGCCCCGCTTCAGACGATCGTCCAGCTCGTCATCGTCATGCATGGATCACTTCCTGGCGAAATCGGCCAGCGCGGTCCGCAGCTTCGCGCGGGCGCGGGAGAGCTGCGCCTTCGATGTGCCGGGCCGGACGCCCAGCGTGGCGCCGATCTCCTCGTGGGTATATCCCTCGACATCGTGCATCACGAACACGGTCCTGTAACCCTCGGGTAGGTCGTCGATTGCTCGGGACAGTCGAACCTTGAGGTCCGGGTCTGCCTGGTGAGTGCCGCTGCCGATGGGTGGCGCATCGTCCAGTCCGATCTCCCGTTCGCGAGCCCGACGGACCCGGCGGAGACCATTGAGCGTGACCGATACGGCGATCGAACAAATCCAGGTGGACAGCGCCGCCTCCCCCCGGAAGTCCTTCAGCCGTTCAAAGGCGCGAATGAACGCCTCCTGGGTGTAGTCCTGCGCTCGATCCAAGTCGCCAGCCATGCGGAAGACCAGGCGAAACACCCGGTCCACATGCGCGTCATACATCGCGCGCTCGGCACTAGGATCGCCTGCCAGTACTCGGCCGATTAGTTCGCGGTCGTTCACAGGCTCCAGTGCGTCGGGGTAACGGGTTCGAGCCGGTTGTGTGACAACGGCCAGGGGAAAAGGGTTGCGTCCAGGCGCCGCTTTCGCGGCGGAGCTAACAGCTAACAGCTATCAGCTATCAGCTATCAGCTAATGGGAAACGCCCTGAACACTTACGAGCATCAGCCCGAAGCAATGCAAGCAGCCGCGGGTAGGTGCAAGGATGCCGATCGATGCTTGCTGATAGCTGTTAGCTCTTAGCTGATAGCTGTTAGCTGATAGCTGATAGCTCTCAAGCAACCTTTCCGGCCCCCGCGGCATCTCAACTGACGTGGCTTCCCTACGAGACGGTGAGCGTGAGGTGCGAGAATGGTACAGCTGAGGCGGCGCGAGTCGATGACGGTTTACGAGATGCTCGATCGGGATGGTCGTCGGATCGGTCAGGTTCTGCAGCCGAACGGAGTCCCCAGAATCGGGCGTGGAGCCGGAACAGTTCTGCTGACGCGCAGTTACGTGCATCGTTGCGAGTGTCTTCATTCCACTCGATAAGCGAGGGCCCTGAAACTCTCGACTGGTGCCCCAGGTAGTGAGGACGACCCCGTCGATCTCCTCCAACCCGGGCACCCCATGCATTGCACCTGGCTGGTCCCGCTCGTTCTGTGTGCCGGCGCCTGCGCCGGTTCTCCCTCCGCTGAAACTCCCGCTCCCCAGGCCAGCACGACGGCGGCGATCACACCGGCCGACCTTCGAGTGCGGGAGTACATCTTTGCCGACGACTCGATGCAAGGCCGGCGAGCCGGGACGCTGGGCAATCAGCGGGGCAATGCCTACATCGCTGCCGAGCTGCGACGGCTGGGACTCAAGCCGGCGGGGGATGACGGGACCTATTTCCAGCAGGTGCCGCTGATCAGCTATGCGATCGATCCCACTCGGGCGACCCTGCGCGCGGGCTCCCAGCGCCTGACCCCATTCCGGGACTATTACCCCTACCAATCCGAGTTCGACATCCCCTCGCGCTCCATTCGCGGGGCGTCGCTGTTGTACATCGGGACGCTGGCGGATTCGGCCAGCCTGCCGCCCCGGGAGGCGCTGCAAGGGAAAGTGGTGGTCTTTCGAAGCCAGGCGACGGGGCATTCGCTCGGAGCACCGGACTTGAGCCCCGGTGGCCGGCTCGGGCTGATCGCCGGAATCGCGGTCACGAACATCGATGAGCTGTTGTCCAGCGCCGACCAGTATCTCAGGACTCCTCATCTGGTCGTCCACGACGCGAGAGCCCTTCCGCCGGGCATCACTCAGCCCCGCATGCTGTTCCTGCCGACGCCAACGGTGTCTCGACTGTTCGGCAAACCGCTCGATGCCCTGCGCCCGGGAGACATCGCCCCCGCTCTGGAGGGCGAAGTCAATTTCGAGCGCACCGATCTGGGCGCCACCAACGTCGTGGCCATTCTTGAAGGGGCCGACCCGGCACTTCGAGGCGCCTTCGTCGCTCTGGGTGCTCACAACGACGCCATCGGCATCGTGGACCCGGTGGATCACGATTCACTCCGGGCCTATAACTCGGTCATGCGGCCTCGAGGTGCCAACGACCCCGAGGGAACTCCGACCGCCGAGCAGTGGGTCCGGGTGCGCGGGCTGCTCGACAGCCTGCGCCGGGTGCACCCCGCCCGGCGGGATTCAATTGTGAACGGAGCCGACGACGACGGCTCGGGATCCATGGCCTTGTTGGAAATCGCCGAAAAGATGGCCACCGAGCCGCGGCCGAGGCGATCGGTGATTTTCGTGTGGCACACCGGCGAGGAATCCGGATTGCAGGGGAGTCGCTGGTTCACCGACCATCCCACCGTCCCGCGCGATTCGATCGTGTCCCAGATCAACATCGATATGATCGCCCGCGGCGGTCCGACGGATGAGGCGAAGGGCGGGCCGGGATATCTCCAGGTCATCGGCTCGCGCCGGCTGTCCAGCGAACTGGGCGATCTGGTCGAAGCGGTGAATCACGAGGGCAAACATGGCTTCACCTTCGACTACAGCTACGATGCCGACGGGCATCCCGACAATTTTTATTGCCGGAGCGACCACTACAACTATGCGCGCTACGGCATCCCGATCGCCTTCTTGAGCACGGGTGGGCATCGGGATTATCACCAGGTGACCGACGAGCCGGAGTACCTGGACTTTCCCAAGTTCGCCCGGGTGACCTCATTCGTGGCGGATCTCACCGATCGGCTGGCGAATCTGGACCATCGCCCCGAGGTGGATAAGCCCAAGCCGGATCCGGAAGCGCCGTGTAAGCAGTAAGGCGGTAAGGGCGGTAAGGGCGGTAAAGGCGGGAAGGGCGACAAGGATATGCCTGCGGGACAGGACCTTACCGCCTTTACCGCCCTTACCGCCCTTACCGCCCTTACCGCCCTTACCGCCCTTACCGGTACTTCGCCGCCTTGTCCGGCTTGCCCCACTTCTGATACATCGCGATGAGGGACGTGCGAGCTTCCTGAGTGCGGGGGTGGTCCTCACCGCGTGCCGCGCGAAGACCTTCGTAGCCGCTTACCAGCTCCCGCTCGGCCGCGGGGTAATTGCCGACCAAGGTGTAGTGCTCGCCGAGCACGCTCTGCGCCGCGGCGATCAACCAGTGCCCCGGCGGCAAGTACTTTCGCCGGAGATCCAGACAGTCCCGTAGCGCGTCCTCCGCACGCTCGAAGTCCTTTAGGTGATCGAGACTGCGCCCCAGGTAGAGCAGACTGCCGCTCACAACCAGGTGCTCGTCCGGTAGCGTTTTTCCTCGAAGCTGCAGCACCTCCCGGGTACGGGCGGCCGCGCCGGCGTAGTCTCCCCGATCGTAGAGCGACGTGGCATAGCTCAGCAGGGTCCAGGCGTAATCGGGGTGTTCCGGACCAAGCAGCTTGCGCCGCATTGCCAGCGCTGGAAGGAAGAAGGAGTCGGCCGCGGTGAATTTGCCCTGGTAATACAGAATGCCGGCGACACTGCTCAAGGCGTTGGCCACCTCCGGATGCTCCGGTCCCCGGACCTGGCGAATGACCTTGAGCGCCTCCCGCTGCAGTGATTCGGCGGCGGCGTACTCGCCGCGCTGACCCAGCACCACGGCGACATTGTTGAGGCTCGCCGCGACATCCGGGTGCGCGTTGCCCAGCACCCTGCGCCGAATCGCGAGAGCCTCCCGTCCCAGCCGCTCGGCTTGAGCCAGGTCTCCCTCGTCCTGATAGACCTGGGCCAGATCGTCAGTGAACGAGGCGGTCTCGGCATCGCCGCTTCCCAGCCGCCGCCGGGCCAGCTCCAGGGCGTCGCGATAGAGGCGCTCGGCTTTGCCCTGCTCGCCCCGGCGGTGATAGACGCCCGCCAGGTCCCGCATCCTTCGGGCGACCTGGATGCTTCCCGCTCCGGAGAGTCCCGGCTCGAGCTGGAGTGCACGCCGAAGGTGGGTCTCCGCCTTGTCGTAGAGGCCGAGAGCGAGGTAGGTGCTGCCGATTGTAGTACGCAGTTCGCTCTCCAGCTCTGGACGAGCGGACAGCCGTTCCACGCGCCGTGCCGCCTCATCCAGCACCTGGGCGACGGTGACATCCCGTCCGCGTTCCGCCGGATCCACCGACTTGAGCATGCCTCGAAGGAAGGTGTTCACTTCCTGGGCTTTGGCCCGCTCCAGCTCCGCCCGTCGGGCCTGCGATACCGTCGCCACGATGCCGCCGAGCAGGGTCGGCACCATCAGGGCCACCGCCGCCGCTCCGGCCCGGTGGCGAGCTACAAACTTCCTCAACCGATAGGCCGCGGTAGGTCGCTGGGCGAGGACCGGAAGGCCGGCGAGATAGCGGCGGAGGTCCTCGCCCAACTGCTCTACCGAGGCATACCGCCTGCTGGGCTCCTTGCGGAGTGCCATCAGAACGATGGTGTCGAGCTCGCCGGCGAGCGTGCTCTGCAGGCGGCGTGGAGCCTCGACGAAGCCCGGGTGCGACGGCCTCTGCGCGACTGCAGTACTGGGCCGCGGCGGCTCCTCCTCGCAAATCGTCCGAACCACGTCCGCCGGGGAAAGATGTTCCAGGGCAAATGGTCGCCCGCCTGTGAGCAATTCGAAGAGCACCACGCCGAGGGAGTACACATCGCTGGCGGTGGTGATGGGAGCCCCGCGCACCTGTTCGGGGCTGGCATATTCGGGAGTCATGGCGTGGAAGCCGGCCTGAGTCAGTCCGGTGCGCTCGCCGGCGGCTCCCTCACTCAGCAGTTTCGCGATCCCGAAGTCGAGGAGCTTGACTGCTCCATCGGCGGTGACCAGGATGTTGCTCGGTTTGAGATCGCGGTGGACCACGAGGTTGCGGTGGGCATACTGCACCGCCGAGCACACGCTGCCGAAGAGCGCCAGGCGATCGCGGAGCGCGAGACGGCACTCGGCGCAGTAGGCGTCGATCGGCCGACCTTCCACGAACTCCATCGCGAAGTACGGATGGCCGTCCTCCGTGACACCACCATCATAGAGCGCGGCAATGTTGGGGTGATCCAGGCCGGCCAGGATCTCGCGTTCGTAGCGAAAGCGGCGGAGCACAAGGCTGGTCTCCCGGCCAGGGCGGATCATCTTGAGCGCGACGCGCTTCCGGAACTGATCATCGTCCCGCACCGCCTCGTACACCGTGCCCATACCGCCCTGCCCAAGTTCACGGGTCAGGCGGTAGGGTCCTACCCGGGCGCCGACCAGTGAGGGGATCTCGCCATCGGTGGGAAGCTCGAACAGACTCGCCGCCGGAAGCTCGAAAAGGTCCTCGCCCTCAGGCAAAGCATCGATCAGACTCTCGACCTCACGGCGAAGTGCCGCGTCGTCCCCACAGGTTCGCCCGAGGAACGTCTCGCGCTCCGAAGCAGGTTGCTCCAACGCCGCCGCGAGCACCTCGCTTACGAGGTGCCAGCGTTCGGTGGTCATGGGCGGGTCGGCGCCGTCGATGGGATCGCTCATGAGCGATGCTCGGCGAGTGCGCGGTGCAACCAGGCGCGCGCGACGGCCCAATCCCGTTTCACAGTGACCGGAGCCACGCCGAGCACGGCCGCGGTCTCCTCCACGTTGAGACCGCCGAAGAAGCGCAGCTCGACAACTCGGCTCTGGCGGGCATCGAGCTGGGCCAAGCGCTCGAGGGCGGCATCCACTTCGAGCAGATCGACCGATGGTCCGGTCACCTCCGCCAGCTCTTCATCCAACGTCACTCGCCCGCCATCACGCTTAACGGCTCGGCGGCGGCGGGCATGGTCGAGGAGGATCCGCCGCATGGCTTGTGCGGCGACCCCGAGAAAATGGGCCCGATTTTCCCAGGTGCCGACCCGCTGGTCTACCAATCGGAGGTAGGCCTCGTGCACCAGGGCGGTCGGTTGGAGGGTGTGATCCTTGCGCTCGCCGCGGAGCAGCCGGGCCGCCAGTTGGCGCAGCTCCGCGTACACCAGCGGGAACAACTGGTCCACGGCCCCGGCTCGGCCGTTCGAGACTTCGAGCAACAGCCGGGTGACGTCGCTGGGGCGCGACGCGGACATAGCGGTCCCCGTGGAGCGGCTGAGGCCGGGAGGGCGACGAGCCCTCGCCGATGGAAGAGGAAAGCCGGCCCGGGTCCGGTGCCGGCTGGCTCTGGAAATGTGCGGTCCGTCAAGCCGGGTGGCTAGTGGTGCAGAAATTAGCGGGCCAACGCCGTGGCGCCCAGGTGCGGACGCCACGGCCAAGGGTGAGACAGTACTCACCGACCGAGTTCCCAGCCAGCAAATGTCGTGTTGTTGGCCGGGGCCGACGCCTGGGCGGACGCTGAAGGCGCTGCCATCATAGCGAACCCACCCAGTCTGCGGAACGTTGTCGTTGTTACGGCGGCGTTGTTTCGCCAGTTGGGGTCCGAGCTCAGGGGATTCGGGGTCACCTCGGAGAGGTTGATGACCGGACCAGGCGCCCCGTTCCAGGTGAGCGTGAAGTCGCCTTGCACCAGGCCTGCCGCCGGTATCGAAGGTACGTTGCATTCGAAGCCGTTGGGGTTCAGCAGAATTCTGCACCCACTCCCACGGAGAATCGGGGTGACGCCCCGGGTCAGCCAAACAAAGCGCATCGTGGTGGGCCTGCTCGCAGTGGGCCCGAAGTTCCGGATGACCACGTGGTACGTCACCGTCTGACCGACGAAGGCCGGGTCGGGGGTATCCGTCACGCTGATGGCGAGGTCTGCCCTCGTCTGAGCCGGCGGGGGTGGCGGATTCGAACCTCCGGATACTGTCACCGTCACAGTAGCGCTGGCCGTTCCGCCTCGTCCGTCACTCACCGTGTAGGTGAAGAGGGCCGTCGTACTGGCTCCACTCGATGGTGTGTACGTCACAGTCTGTCCCCCTCCGGAGATCGCGGCCGTGCCGCTGGCAG
This sequence comes from Gemmatimonadales bacterium, assembly GCA_036556025.1. GTDB lineage: Bacteria > Gemmatimonadota > Gemmatimonadetes > Gemmatimonadales > GWC2-71-9 > CAVVWJ01. The sequence continues at coordinate 23,389 of DATBKD010000086.1, forward strand.
GCTGGGTCACCGCTGTGACCCTCAGCGGATCCCCATCGGGGTCCGAATCGTTGGACAAGACCTGAATCACCACCGCATTCGCCCCGATGGTGCTGGCCACGTCATTCACAGCTATGGGGGCACGGTCACCTGGCGGTGGGGCCGCCGTGACAGTCACGCTGACACTAGCCGTGGCCGCCCCGCCTTTCCCATCGCTCGCGGTGTAGCTGAAGGAAGCCGATCCGGAGAAGTCGGCGGGAGGCGTGTAGGTCACATTCTGGCCGCTGCCGCTAATCGCCGCGCTGCCGTTGGCCGGCTGCGTGACGGCCGAGACCGTCAAGGCGTCGCCATCGGGGTCGGAATCGTTGCTCAGCACGTTGATAACGACAGAACTTCCCTGCGGCGTCGTCGCGGCGTCGTTGCTCGCATTGGGGTTCCTATTGGTGACGTCGTTGTCGGTGATGTTGGCGACCAGCTGGGTCACCGCGAAGCCGCTGAACCGGCTGTCGCTGCTCGTCACGGTGTGGCTCACGTGCCCCGCATGAGCGCCTTCCGACAGCTGATCGTCCACCGCGCTGATGGTGAATGCCTTGGGCAGGTTCCAGTCGCTCGCCGAGAAGGAGATCGAGCTGGGCGACACCGTCACCTGACCGTCGGGTGACGGAGTGATCGTAACGGTGCCCGTGGGTTGGGCATTGAGACAGACGTAGTACTGCTTCGTCGGCCCGCCCTCGGCCAGATCCACCGGGTTGGGCTGGACCGCCACGGCCTGACCGCCATCGAAACCCACCAGCCTCAACACGCCGGGTCCGGTCAATGAAGGATTGGTGTACACGGCCCGCAACATCTTGCCACCGCCCTGGTCAAGCCCGTTGATGGTGGCGAACGTGCCGGTGCCACCAGGCGACTGATGGGTGACGATGTCGAACACCTGTCCGCAGAGGCCGGCCACGAAACCGTTCACCGTGTGGATGTTCAGCTTGCCGCTGACGAAGGTGTTCTGTCCCGCCACGACCAGCTGGTCGTAGTTGGTCCCCGCCGTTTCGCCGCCAAGCTCGATCTCCAGAGTTCCACCGCTGCTCCAGTCCACCGACCCTGAGGTGAACACGCCAAGCGAGAGGCCCGGTTCGACCGTGGTCCCGGCGAGCGGCTGGAGCGCGGTGGTGTTGGTCCCCGTACCCCGCAGGTGCGCACTGTTCTGGAGCCTCGTATTGCTGATAGTGAGTTTCCCGGCTGCCTGGTTGGTGAGGGTGGCATTGTCGACGATCAGCCGCCCGGTGCCCTGAAGGGTGCCGGCGTTGGTATAGCTGAGGCTGGTCTGATCGAAGCGCATGTTGGTCCCGTTGAATTGGAGCGTCCCTTGATTGAGCAGGTTGATGGCAATGCGGGAGCTATCATTTCCCGTCCCAGTCACCTTGAGGGTCCCGGTGTTGGTGAGGGTTCCGGTGCCGGCGATGATGGGGAAGTTGGTGCCCGGAGAGCCTTGGATCTCGACGGTCCCGGCATTGGTCACGTCGCCGGCCAGCGTCAACGTCCGCGAGGTCATGGTCGGCGCTCCGCCCACTGTCGGCATGCGCAGGGTGTGAGTCGCGCCGATGTTGCCCGTAAAGCTGTTGCCCGTGGCGGACGGGAGCATGTTGAACCCGGCAGTCCCGACGGGCGTGGTCCCGAAGACCAGATTGGCTCCATCGAGCACGACGACGCCGGCGGCGGTCAGGAGCACGTCGCCGCCGTTGTAGGTGAAGGTCCCCGCCTTCATCCGCAGAAACGCACCATTGGGATTCACTGCGGTGCTGCCGAGGCTGCCCGACTGCTGGGTGAACGATGGGTTGCCAGCCGCGGCGGGAATACCGAGCTCGCCAGTGAGATCTATCACCCCGGTATTGGCATAGGCGCCATTCAGCTTGTCCAGCAACAGACCGTTGGAGCTGACCTTGAGGGTGCCCGAGTTGGAAAGATCGGCCCGGACGGTCGGCGTTCCGCAGCACAAGGCCGTGCTCTGCAGGGTGCCCGCGTTCGAGATCGACGGGGTGGCCAGCAGCGTCGCAGCTTGGCCGGAGACCGACAGCACACCACTCGTCTTGATGTCCACCCCGGTCGCGACATTGACGATTGCGGCCCCCACTCCACCGAGTAACACCGTCTGGACGCCAGCAGCTCCACCAACGCTCAAGCCGTCGAGGTCCACTGGCGTTGCATCATTCGAAGGATCCATGGTGACCGTGTAGGTGCCCGCCGCGTCAATGCAGGCGGTTGAGCCCGCGCCCGGCACCGTAGCCGGACTCCAGTTGGCCGCGGTAAACCAAAGCCCGCTGACACCCGACGCCCAGTGATGGGTGCAGGCGGCCAGGGTCGCCAGCTGAGGTGCGGGCCCGGCTGGGGTGGTGATCTCCGGCGTCGGATTCGTCACCAACGGCGGCTCGGGCGCGACAGGCTCGAGGGGGGATTCGTCCTTGCAGGCGAACAGCAGCACCAACACGCCGGCCAGGACTCTGCGTGCGCGGGTCATGGGGGTCACCCTCCTGCTTGGGCTGTGCGGTGAGGAAGCGGGGCCACGATCGGAGTCGCAGCTATCCTGAGACGCGCACTTTCTCGCCAGGCGGGATCATGGAAGCGGTCCGGAGGGAGGGCGGTACAGCGGTATGGCGGCACGGCGCTCGGTCGAGATCCTACCGCCTCAGCACCCTGCCACGCTACCGCCTAAATATTTGTTTTCAAACAAGTTGTAGCTCACCTCCGGGCTTGTCCCGCACCCCCTCATCCGACTACTTTTCAGCGTTCCCGGCGGCTCGTGGGCCGCTGCCGATCCTCGCCACAGACCGACACCTATGACCGCTCCGAACTCGCGCGAACGTATCCTGCCCAGGCTGATCGAAGAGGAGATGCAGCAGTCGTTCATCAACTACTCGATGAGCGTCATCGTCTCCCGAGCGTTGCCGGACGTCCGCGACGGCCTCAAGCCGGTGCATCGGCGGATTCTCTACGCCATGAACGAACTGGGACTTGTCCCGGGTCGAGCGTACAAGAAGTCGGCGACCGTCGTGGGCGATGTGCTCGGCAAGTACCATCCGCACGGTGACGGCTCCGTGTACGACGCGCTGGTGCGCATGGTCCAGGAGTTCTCCCTGCGGTATCCCCTGGTCGATGGCCAGGGAAACTTCGGTTCGGTCGACGGCGATCCGGCAGCCGCCTACCGCTATACCGAGGCTCGTCTCACCCGCGTCGCGGTGGCCATGCTGGAGGACATTGACAAGAACACGGTCGATTTCCAGCCCAACTTCGACGACCGGTTGCAGGAGCCGACCGTTCTTCCGGCCAAGATCCCCAACCTGCTGGTGAACGGCTCCAGTGGCATCGCGGTGGGCATGGCCACCAACATCCCGCCGCACAACCTCCGCGAAGTGGCCAAGGCGATCCAGCTGCTGGTGGACAACCCGGACGCGTCCATCGCGGACCTGCGCAAGGTGATCAAGGGGCCCGATTTCCCCACCGCCGGCTTCATCTATGGACGGGAGGGGATCAAGGAGGCCTACGAGCACGGGCGGGGCAGGATCGTCATGCGTGCCCGGGCGCAGATCGAGGAAAAAGAGACCTCAGGCAAGTCGGCCATCGTGGTGACCGAAATCCCCTACATGGTCAACAAGGCCAAGCTGGCCGACGACATCACCCACCTGGCCATCGAAAAGAAGATCGAGGGGATTACCGCGGTTCGGGATGAGTCCGACCGCGACGGGATGCGGCTGGTCATCGAGCTCAAGCGCGACGCCATCCCCAACGTCGTGTTGAATCAGCTCTACAAGCACACCGCTATGCAGTCCACCTTCGGCGTGATCATGCTGGCGCTCGACAAGGGCGTGCCCAAGGTCATGAATCTGAAGGAGTTGCTGGAGCGGTACATCGAGCACCGGCACGAGATCATCGTCCGGCGCACCCAGTTCGATTTGGATGCGGCGCTGGCCCGGGAACACATCCTCGACGGCCTCAAGATCGCCGTCGATCACATCGACGAAGTGGTCGAGATCATCAAGAAGTCGAAGGACGTGCCCGACGCCGATGCCCGGCTGCGCAAGCGGTTCGGGCTCTCGGAAAAGCAGAGCGACGCGATCCTCAACATGCGGCTGGCCAAGCTCACCGGCCTCGAAATCGAGAAACTCGAGGCCGAGCTCAAGGAGGTGCGGGCCACCATCAAGGAGCTCAAGGGCATCCTGGCATCCAAGCCCAAGCGGATGGGGATTCTCAAGGAGGAGATGGAGGAAGTGGGCAAGACCTTCGGCGACGATCGCAAGACCGAGATCGTGGCTGACCAGGGGGAGTTCACGGTCGAGGATCTGATCGCCGAAGAGGACATGGTTATCACCATCTCCCACTCGGGCTACATCAAGCGGATCCCCATCACCACCTACAAGCGACAGCGGCGGGGTGGCCGTGGGCTCAACGGGGCCGACCTCAAGGCCGACGACTGGGTGGAGCACCTCTTCATCGCCAGCACCCACGACTACCTGCTCTTCTTTACCAATACCGGACAGGTATACTGGCTCAAGGTGCATGAGATCCCTCAGGCCGGACGCGCCGCCCGGGGCAAGCCGGTTGTCAACTGCATCGCGATCAAGCCCGACGAGCAGATTGCGGCGCTGGTACCGGTGCGCGAGTTCACCGACGACAAGTGCCTCATCTTCGCCACCCGCCAGGGCACGGTGAAGAAGACGGTGTTGTCGGCCTATGGGAACGTGCGGGCGAATGGGATCTGTGCCATCAACATCGAGAAGGGTGACGAGCTGATCGACGTCCAGGTCTGCGATCAGAACAGCGACATCATCCTGGCCACCGGCGACGGCATGAGCATCCGTTTCCACCAGGGCGATGTCCGCGACATGGGCCGGGCCACGACCGGAGTGAAGGGCATCGAGCTGGAGAAGGGCGATGCCGTGATCGGCATGGTCGTTGTGCGGCGAGACTCCACCCTGCTCGTGGTGAGCGAGAAGGGGTATGGCAAGCGCTCCGAGCTCTCCGATTACCGGGTCCAGAAACGCGGCGGCAAGGGGATCATTACCCTGAAGAAGACGGACAAGACCGGCTCAATCGTCGCCCTCAAGGAAGTCATTCCGGATGACGAGCTGATGATGATTACCCGGCATGGCGTGATCATTCGGCTGCCGGTCGATGGCATCCGGGTGATCGGACGCAATACGCAGGGCGTCAAGGTCATGAATCTCGACCAGGGTGATACCGTGGTCGATGTAGCTCGAGTAGTGAAGGAAGATGAGGGGGGCGCGGAGGATGCGCCGGGAGATGAGGTCGCGCCCACGGCCGCGGTCGAATGACGCAGGCCCCGCTGGCTCCGACGGTCGATCCGACGACGCTGGTGCCGCTTTCAGCCCTCCACGAGGCAGCCGCCCTGCTGGAGGGCGTGGTGGCTCGCACGCCGCTGCTCGAGGTCCCTGCGCTTTCGGCTCAGGCAGGCGTCCCCGTCGCCCTCAAGTGTGAGCAGCTGCAGGTGGTAGGCGCGTTCAAGCTGCGAGGGGCCTACAATGCCGTGGCTCGGGTGGCCGCTGCGGGGAGGGCGCGCGGGGTAGTCACCCAGTCGAGCGGAAATCACGGGCAGGCGGTGGCTTTTGCCGCGCGAGCCTTCGGGCTGCGGGCTGTCGTGGTCATGCCCTCCTCCACGCCGATGATCAAGGTGGAGGGCGTCCGGCGGCACGGTGGAGAGGTCGTCTTCGCGGGGGTCACCCGCTCGCCGGAGCAGCTCCGGCGCGCCGAGGCCATCGCGCGGGACGAGGGGCTGGAGATGATTCCGCCCTACGATCATCCGGACGTGGTCGCGGGTCAGGGAACGGTCGGTCTCGAGATCCTGGAGCAGCGCCCCGACGTAGCCACGATCCTGGTCCCGGTGAGCGGAGGCGGTCTCATCTCGGGTATTTCGGTCGCTGTGGCAGCGCTCCGTCCCAGGGTGAATCTGATCGGCGTCGAGCCAGCCGGAGCGCCCAAGCTCTCGGCCGCCCTCGCGGCTGGAGCGCCCCGGGCCCTGGATCATACCGAGAGCATCGCCGACGGCCTGCTTGCGCGGTCGATCGGAGCGTTCACCTTTCCCATACTCCGTCGGGTGGTGCGGATGGCGGTCCAGGTCTCCGAATCGGACATTGCCGAGGCGGTGCGTTTCCTCCATCACGAGGCGGGCCTTATGTCCGAGCCATCGGGGGCGGTGGCGGTGGCCGCCCTGCTCGCCGGATTGGTGCGGCCCAGCGGCCCCACGGTCGCCGTACTCAGCGGCGGCAATGTGGATCCGGACCTCTATCACCGTCTGGTAGGCTGATGACCCTCGCGCCCAAGATTCTCGTTGCCGATGATGACCAGGCGCTCTCTCGAACGCTCTCCTGGATTCTGAAGGAGAACGGCTACGAGGTTCTCACCGTTGCCGGCGGCGAGCATCTGTTCGATCATCTGACGGCCGAGCAGTTCGATCTGCTGCTCCTCGACATCATGATGCCAAGAGTGGACGGCCTGCAGTTGCTCCAGCGGGTCAAGGCGGATCCCCGATTCAAGGATCTGCCGGTCCTGATGATCTCTTCCATGCCGCCCGAGGAAGCCACGGTTCGCTCGCTCGGGCTCGGCGCCGCCGATTTCATTCCCAAGCCCTTCCGAGTTCGCGAGCTGCTCGCCCGGGTAAAAGCGCACCTGCGGGTAGGCCGGGAGTTGAACCAGGCGCGGGCCGAAGCCCGCTCGCGCTCGGAGATGATGGACATCATGCAGGAGGTTACCGCCTCGCTCAAGCCGGAGGAGATCTACCAGATCCTCGTGCGCCGCGTGGCCCAGGGCCTCAATATCTCCCGCTGCTCGATCATCATCGCCGGCCCGGAAGACGATACCGGGACGGTGGTGGCCGCCTTCGAAAATCCCATGCTCCATAACCTCCCGGTGGATCTCCGGCGCTACCCCGAGATCAGGCACGCGCTGGCCACCGGCGAGGTCGTGCTGGTACGCGACGTATTCACCGACCCGCTGTACAGCGGTGTTCGGACCGAGTGGCAGGCGGAGCGTCGGCCGGTGCAGACCCGCTCGGCGATTGCCTTGCGCTTCTCGCTGCGGCAGGAGCCGGCGGGGGTGTTCTTCCTCCGAACCACCACCGACGATGCGCCGCTCAACGAACAGGACGTCCAGTTCGCCGAGCAGGTGATCAACGCCGCCGTGGCGGCTTTGGAAAAGGCATACGATCTGGAGAACGCGGTGATGGGCCAGGAGCAGATGCGTCACCTGGCCGAGACTGATCCCTTGACCAACACGTTCAACCGGCGCGCCTTGATGGAGAAGCTGGAGCAGGAAATGGATCGCGCCGCCAGGTATGCCACCATGCTCACCGGGATGATGATCGACATCGACAACTTCAAGCAGATCAATGACACCTTCGGACACCTGGTGGGCGATCGAGTCCTGAAACAACTCTCCTCTCTGCTCAAGCGGGAGCAGCGGTCAGTGGACATCGTGGCCCGGTACGGCGGCGAAGAGTTTGTCGTGCTGCTGCCCGAAACCACCAGCGCCGAGTCCCGCAATTTTGCCGAGCGCATCCTTCGCCGGGTGGCGACTCACGACTTCGGTGAACCCGGGCGTCCGGTGCGAGTGACCATCAGCATCGGCATAGCCTCCTACCCCGACGAGCGAGTGACCGACGGGGAATCGCTCCTCCGGCTGGCTGATAATCATCTCTATCGGGCCAAGACCGACGGCCGGAACCGATTCCGCGATTGACCAATCGCCGCTGCCCCCGTTGCCAGGCGACTTACGCCGCTCCGGCGCGGTTCTGCGTGAAAGACGGCTCACTCCTGGTCGAAGTGGACCGCCAATCCTCCGCGGCGGCGACCACGGAGCCCCCCAAAGAGGTCGAACCGTCCTTCTTCGTGACGCTGAGCGGACAGGTTCTGGATGAGCGGTACAAGGTGGGCCAGCGGCTGGGGGAAGGGGGCATGTCGTACGTCTATCGGGCTCAGGACATCGAGACCGGCAAGGCGGTGGCGCTCAAGATCCTGCTGCCGCGGCTCTCCCGAGACCCGGCTTCGATCGAGCGGCTTCGCCGAGAAGCCTCCCTGGCCATGCGGCTGGACCATCCCAATGTCTGCCCCATCCTGCGCCTGGGCGAGGCTCCCCACCAACTGCTCTATCTGGTCATGCCCTACCTCGAGGGCGAACCCCTGAGCGAACACGAAACCAAGCGGGGGCCGTTTTCGGTCAGTGAAGGGATTCCGCTGCTGGTCCAGATGTGCCGCGGGCTTCAGCACGCACACGAGCTGCAAATCATCCATCGGGACCTCAAGCCGGAGAATGTGATGCTGGTACCGGAGGGGGAGACGAAGGCAGGAACCATCCCCAAGTACCGCGCGGTAGTGATGGATTTCGGGTTGGCCAAGGAGCGGCGTGCCGGCCCGGAGATCGCCAAGCTCACCGCCACCGGGATCGTTCTGGGAACCCCCGAGTTCATGAGTCCGGAACAGATTCGGGGGAAGCCGCTGGACGGGAGAAGTGATGTCTATGCTCTGGGCATCCTCGCCTTCGAGTTGTTCACCGGGCAACTCCCCTTTGTCGGGAAATCGGCGCAGGAGACGATGATTGCCCGGCTCCGCGGTGCCCCGCTCAGCCTGCGGGAGGTTCGCGAAGGGCTTCCTGCGAAGCTCGAAGCGGTCATCGCCAAGACCCTGGCAGCCGATCCCGCCGAACGGTACTCGTCGATGAACGAGTTGAGCCACGCTTTCCAGTCAGTGGTGGCGACCGGCATGATCGGCAAGCTGTTCGGGCGCTGAAACGCTGCTGGCTGTGAGCCGATAGCTGATAGGTGAGCCGCGACACGGACGCTACGAGGCGGCGCCGCTTTCTTGACTGAATGCTAATGCGGCCACTGCCTCCGATTCTGATCGGCCTGCTTCTCCTGGGATGTCGAGCCCGCCCCGAAGAGACCGGACGCACCCCGTCGACCGACACCGTCGAAGTTGCCGATACGGCACGGCCCGCGGCGCAGCCGGTCGGTGCGGCCCACGGCGCCGTGGAGTTCGAAGCCCCGCCGCTGATTCCGGCCATGCATGCTCAACTCGATCAGCTCACTAGTCCAGCGAAACGTGGGGATCCGAACAGCGTCACCAGCTACAAGGGGGCAGCTGGCAGGTTGATTGATGCGATGAAGGCAGACCTCACACGGGTAGGTCTGGCCGACAGCGGAGCATTCCGGCTGCTGAGCGACTCGGTCCTCAACGAGCTGGGTGGCGGGACTGGGATGGTCCGTCATCCTGATCCTCAAGACCTCTCTGCCAATACCGAGCGCATGCGCCGACTGATAGCGCTGTATGAGAGCTGGATGCGTCAAGTTCCCAAGTAGAGGACCGTCACACCTCAACCCGGCGCTCGGTCCTGTCTTGCAGAGTCGTGCCCGAGCTCTGCCTTTTCTGATAACATGCCCTGTCAATTTGACCGAACGGGCCGTCCTTCAGGCGGCACAGACTCTGCCTATGAGCTCGTGCGCGCGGGGGTCCCGCGTACAGCGAACTTGTGTGTTTGCACTCGATAGGAGGACGTATGGCTTCAATTTCGCGCTATTCCGATTACCCCGGCGGTCTGTTCGGTCTCCAGCGGCTGAATCGGCTGCTCGATGAGGCGTTCACGGGTGTCCCATATGGGGGGGAGCAAGGTTCGGCCATCACCTCGGCATGGTACGCGCCGACGGACGTTAGTGAGGACACCAATAGCCTTCAGATCACCATGGAGGTTCCAGGGGTCCGCCCCAGTGACGTCAAGATTTCCCTCGAGAACAACCTGCTGACAGTTCGTGGGGAAAAGAGGCAGGAATCAGAAGAGCGAAACGAGCGGGTTCATCGGTACGAGCGAAGCTATGGGACCTTTGAGCGCAGCTTTGCCCTCCCGAATACCGTAGACCCGGAAAACATCTCGGCCAAGTATGAGAATGGAATCCTGCGGATCAGCATTCCCAAGTCGGAGCGGGCGCGCCCGAGGGAGATCCCGGTGAGCGGTAGTTCCGAGACCACCCAGGTCAACACTCGAAACGTGGCCGACAGCTCCAAGGCTCGGGTTTCGCAGCGTAAGTCCGAGCGGGACCCTGAGGAAGAGGGATCTGCAGGCAGGTCTCGGCTTTAACGCAGGCCACATGGGAGCTGAGGGTCCGTAGTAGTACGGACCCTCAGTCCGGTGGATGTCGGATTGCCTGGTCAGCCCCCGCCATATACCCTTGTACGGTGGACACAAACCAACCGCGAGCAGCCTTCCATCTCATTGGAATAAGTCACCATACAGCCGGCCTGGAGGTCAGGGAGCAGTTCGCCTTCAGCCCGGTCCAACTCGCCTCCTTGCTGGAGAAGCAGGGTGCGGCAGGCCGCTCCGCCCTGCTGCTATCCACCTGCAACCGCTGCGAGCTCTACTGGTGGGGGGACCACGATTTTGAAGGCTGGTTCCGTGGTTTTGCCGCGGCGCGCGGGGGTATCGCAGACGATGCTCTTCTCCAGCTGAGTGGGGACCAGGCCATCCGCCACCTGCTCGTCGTGGCGGCAGGGCTCGACTCCCAGATCTTGGGTGAGACCGAAATTCTCGGGCAGGTTCGTCGTGCCTACGACGCGGCCCGAGCGGCAGGAACCACCACCCGGGAGATGGATGCCATCTTCTCGGCGGCGCTTTCCGCTGGTCGACGCGTACGCCGGGAAACCTTCCTGGGGCGGCATCCATCCTCCGTGAGCTCGGCCGCGGTAGATCTGGCCGCCGCGCGGTCGAACGGGAAGCTCGAGCGGGTCTTGGTGCTCGGTGCCGGGGCGGCGGCCGAGGGTGTGCTTCGGGCGCTGCATGGGCAACGGGCGACCCGCACGGTCCTGATCAATCGACATCCTGAGCGGGCCACGACGCTGGCGTCGGCATGGGGGGCTGAAGCGAAGGCGTGGGATGAATTCGATTCCCTGCTCACTCAAGCGGACCTGCTGCTGGTGGCCACCGCTGCCGCTCATCCGGTCGTGTCGGCCGCGGCGCTGGCGCAGTCGATCCGCGACCGGGAAGGTCGAACCCTGATGGTCATGGACCTCGCGCTTCCCAGAAACGTCGAGCCTCAGGCGCGAGCTCTTCCCGGCATCGAGTTGTTCGACCTGGATGATTTGCAGCGGCTCTGCTGCCCAGCCGCCGGAACCGCTGCGGCCGCGCTAGCCGAAGCCGAACGGGTGTTGGATGAGGAAATGACCCGTCTGCGGCACAGTCTGCGGGGGCTGGCGGTCGCCCCCCACCTGGCGGAGCTTCACCGGGTGGGCGCTCGCATTGCCCAACAGGAGGCTGAGTGGGCCTTGGCGCATCTGGAGGAGCTCACGGACCGGGAGCGTGGGATCGTGCGGGAAATGGCCGACCGCCTGGTCCGCCGAGTGTTGTACCCGGTGAGTCGATCGCTGCGAGCCGATGGACACACCACTGTAGAGCGGCCCCAAAGCTTCAAGCCAACTCCTCAATAGCTTCCTTCCTCGGCTGCCCCCAACGTCACGGCTGGCCGCCTCCAGCCGGCTCCAATAGGACTCAGGATCCTGCGGCATTGCAGGTTGGTGCACCCGATGCAACGCATCGGGTACTGGGTGCTGTAAGTCTGTCCCGACGCGAGGTGATCGCGGACGATTTCGGCCAGGGCCCCGAGGAAGCGAGGGCGGTCGTTGAGCGCCGGAGCGCGCACATACTGCGTGATGCCAACCCGATGGGCCAGCTCACCATACTCCCGATCGATCTCGGACAGCGTCTCGATGTGATCGCTGGTGAAGGCGATGGGTACCACCAGTACCCTCTTCTGGCCGCGAGCGCCGAGCAGCCGGATGACCCGCTCGGTACTGGGACCGAGCCAACGGACCGGACCCACCGCCGATTGATAGGCCAGTAGATATGGATTGGGCGCGCCCAGTGTCTCGATCACCCGCTGCACCGTGGCTCCTACCTCCTGGGGATAGGAGTCTCCCCGGTCGATCACATCGAGGGGCAGCGAGTGGGCGCTGAATAGCAGGAGCGCGGAATCCCGGAGGTCGGGGTCGAACTGCGCCAGTCCGTCGCGGACCGTGTCCGTCATCGCCGCGATGAAGCCGTCGTGCACCGGCCAGCGATCGATGAGACTCCACTCGAAGGCATCCCTCAAACCCGTGCGCTCGGTCGCCCGCCACAGCTCGTTGAGGCTCGATCCGGTGGTGCTGCAGGAAAATTGAGGATATTGCGTAAAAGCGATGGCCCGCTCGACCCCATCCGCCTCCATCGCGCGGAGGGCATCGTCGCTCTTCGGCTTGGTGTAGCGGAACGCCACATAGAACTGGTGTGGCGCGGTGGAGGGAGACAGGCGGTCCAGCCGCTCCACCATGCCCCGCCCCTGCGCCTCGGTGTGGCGCAGGATAGGTGAGCCACCGCCGATTGCCTGATACAGCTTGCGCACTTTCGGTGCCCGCCGGCGGGCGATAAACGGTCCCAGCCAGTTCTGGAGTGGCAGCTGGATGATCTCGCGGTCCGCGAAAAGCTCCAGCAGAAAAGGTTCCACATCTTTCTGGGTGGCGGGGCCGCCCAGATTGAGCATCACAATGCCGGTCTTGATCCTTCTGCTGTTCATCGGAGTTCTTCTTCCCCCTGGATAATGGCCGGGCGCTGCCGGCTCTGGTGCTATGACTCTCCTCCGACCAATCCGGTTTCGAGTGCAAACCGGGTCAGGCCGGCCACCGTTCGGATGCCGAGCTTTCGCATCAAGCTTTCCCGGTGGGTCTCCACCGTACGATGGCTGATCCCCAGTTCCAACGCGATCTCCCGGTTGGTCCTGCCTCTGGCCACGCCCACCAACACCTCCCGCTCCCTTGCGGTGAGCTGGTCCAGCGCGCCTGGAGTCTCGGGTGCGAGCACTCCCCGAAGAGCGGCGCTGACCCTGCTTGCGATCGGCGGGCTAAAGTAGGACTCACCCCGGCGGATCGCACGAATGGCGCCCCGAAGTTCGACCGCCGCGGTGTCCTTGAGCAAGTACCCATGCGCCCCGGCTCTTACGGTTTCCAGGACGTACTCGGTATTGTCGTGCATGCTGAGGATCAGCACGCGCGTCCCCGGCGCCCGCCGACGCAGCTCCGCCGCGACCTGAAGGCCGGACTGCCCCGGCATGGAGATGTCAAGGACCGTCACGTCCGGCTGCAAGTCGGCCGCGAGCGCGACCGCTTCTTCACCAGTGGCGGCCTCTCCCACCACGGTAAAGCCGACCTCGCCTTCCAGGACGTGCTCGAGCACATGGCGGATCCCGGTGCGCACGATGGCATGGTCGTCGGCGACCAGCACGCTGATGGGGGCCTCGCTCACAGGCTCTCCGAACTTGCCGGCACCAACACCTCGAGTGATGCTCCCGCGCCCGGCTCACCGTGGAATCGGACGCTGCCGCCCAGGGCGGTAATCCGTTCGCGCATGCCAGCCAGCCCCATGTGGCCGTTGCCGTGAAGCCGCTCCGGGTCGATCCCGACAGGGACTCCCCGCCCGTCGTCGCGCACCTCCAGCAGGACGCCGGCGGAACTGACCGAGATACCCACGTCCACCGCGTGAGCTCCCGCGTGCCGGAGGACGTTGGACAGGGCCTCCTGGAGCGCTCGGAAAAGCGCCAGCTCCGCTTCCTTGGAGAGTGGGGGCAGGGCCGCGGGGGCCGCGATTCCGGTACGGATGCCGCTCCGGAGACCGAAGTCTGTCACCAGGGATCGGAGCGCTGGGAGCAGGCCCAGGTCATCCAGCAGCGATGGTCGCAGATCATTGGTAACGTTGCGGATGCTTCGAATGCCGGTATCCATCAGTCCGAGAACGTGGTCCAACCGGGCTGCCTGGGCCGGCCCTGCACCCTCGCGCAACAGGCCGAGCTCCATCTTCACCACGGAGAAGACCTGCGCGGTCTCATCGTGAAGCTCACGGGAGAGACGCCGTCGCTCGTCTTCGTGCTGCTCGACCATTCTGGCCGAGAGTCGCCCAAGCTCGACGGTGCGAGCCTCGAGCCGGCTGTAGAGGTCGGCATTCTCCAGCGCAGCACCGACCTGCTGCCCCAGCGCCAGGAGAAAGCGGTCGTCCAGTGCGGTGAAGGGATCGCGGGCGTCGCCCACCAGGACCAGGGCGCCGATCACCGCCTCGCTGCGCAAGAGAGGGAGAACCGCTGCATAAGGGTGGGTCCCCGCGGCAGGGGTCGAGTCGTCCGCCCATTGGCTGGTGACCTGGGGTCGGCCGGTCTCCAGCGCACTCGCCAGGGCCAGCGCCGCGGTACCGTGCGGTGCCGCTCCAGCCCAGCGCTCGCATACACCCGCTCCGCGCACAAAGCTGGCCCGCTCGCCGTCGAGCAGGTAGAGCGCGCTGCCGCGGACGGCCGGCAAGGTGAGCGGACGAGCGAGCAGAACATCGAGCACATCCTGCTTCCGGTCGGCTTGCTGCAAGTCACCCGAGAGCGCAGACAGCGCGCCCAGGCCCCGGCGGAGATCGTCCAGCACCAAGAGGAGGATGCCTCCGCCGACGGCGAGCGTCAGCAGAATATCGAGATAGTACCCCCATGGAGCCCAGGCTCCCCGGGCCCTCAGGAAGGGATAGTCGAGATGGTGCAAGCCCCAGAGGGCAAACGCTACGGTCAGCAGGGTGGCTCCGGTCGACGCCACTCGACGGCGATATCCGAGGAAGACCCACGCCGTCCACAGGGTCGACAGGCTGAGAAAGAGAACCGCCGGGCCGGCCGCCCAGAGGAAATGCTCCAGCCGGTAGATCGCGATGTATGACCAGACGGGGGGAAAGAACACAAAGGCGAGGTACTGATGGCGCCAGCGCGCCTGGCGGGAGAAGATGGCCGCCGCGTACAAGAGGGCCAGTGCCGTCCAGCCGGTGATGACCTGGTGCCAGTACAGCCAGATCCGGTTGGATGTGAGCAGAAAGCTGGAGATGGCTCCTATGCGCAACAAATAGAGGCCCCAGGCTGCGGCCCACCACCCGAAGTAAGTCTTGCGATAACGACGATAGAGAAAGATGCACAGTGCAGCCAGCGCCGCGGTAATCGCAGCCTGGAGGAGCGCGGCATCGAGCTCGATTGCGGTGACCGATCGGGGAAGGCCCTGCATAGGCCAAACGTAGGG
>DATBKD010000087.1:0-24278 GCA_036556025.1 Gemmatimonadales bacterium
CTAAGTCGAGGTAACTCAGCGCGGGCTGGCGTCGGCTGGCGGCTCGTCGCCCCTCCGGAGCAAGAGGTCGCGCGTTCGAATCGCGCCGGGCCCATGCTTTCCATACCCGCTGCCCCGTCCTCACTTGGCTGATGGGGCTGATTGTTCGTTGTCACGGATATTTTGTGCGCGCGTATGACACCAGCGAAGAAAGTGCCGGGCCTCCTCCGAATTCGTTATCGCCCGAGGTGTCCATGGCCGGCGTCTTAGCTTCCGCACTTTGGACCCCGACTATCCGAGGCCAAGGCTCTCCCTCCCACCAGCCCCAGACTGGACCCCCGGAATGACCGGGTACGACGTCGTTGAAGTGCCCGAGCACATAACCGGTTTGGCCAGAGGTATTTTGTTGCCCAACTGAAGAGATGATGCAGGAGCCCTGGAATGCAGGTCGCTCTGCGCCGCTGAGATCGCTGGGGTAGCCCATGTGCTGCCAGTACCCGTCACCATTCCAGTCGTCGTCGTACGCCCGATAACCTGGATATCCGACGACGTCACCCATTCGAGTATCGAGAACGCAGACGACATAGTCGAACGCAGTCTCGAAATCGCTCAGCCCGTCTGCTGGGGTGGCTTTGTTCCACGAGATGACCCGGGTTGCCCACGCTTCGCCGAACGGTACGGAGCCGTTGTAGTAAGCGGGCCGAAATCGGACCCAGCTGGCTGTGCCATCGCTGTTCCACTGAATGCCATGGCTGCAGGTGAGCAGCAGGCGAGCGCCGATGGTACAGCCCGTTCCGGTGCCTAGCGGTGAATCTACCCGGCCGACGGTGCACCAAGGGAACGAGGTGTCTTGGTAGATATAGCGGTCGTCGGGAGAGAAGACGTTGCAGGGTAGGTCATTGCCCTCTGGGAGTTCGCTATCCGCGGGCGGCCGCGAACGTTCATTGGCCCGGAGCTTTACCCGAGGCGGGACAAATTTCACTTCGGCCCACGGATGCCGCAGGCCATCAACACTGGTTTGGCGTATTCGCTCCGTCATGCTTCGCTTGCCCAGTGCCTCCACAGGGATTCGTTCGTAGGGAGAACGTAGACCAAGGTGACTGCCCGCGATCACCGCGTTGACGCGGAAGGTATTCTTGAGCCCATGAACCCGCGCCAGCCTGGGTTGCGTTCTATCAGGCAACCGGAACGTGCCAATGCTCAAGTCGATCTTGGCGGGTGGCTTGGCTTCGACTCGTAAGGCGCGCCGTCGCTGCAGAACTGTACCCAGCAGCGGCTTGGGGTAGGATGGATCAGTCGGCACATCGTCTCCAGTGCTCTGCGAGGTGTGAGGCGACAAAATTCGGTCTGCCCATACGGCCGGTCAGGAGCCGGCGACGGTAATCGTCTGGTAACCAAAGGACGTCAAGCCGGAGGCCGACGTAGCTAGCAGAACCACTGTTCCCGTGCCCGAGGATCCCACCCGGTAGGAGACATACACGTTCACCGACGCTCCGGGATCCAGGGGCGGCAACGTGCCCCGGCTCGGCGCATTGACGCTGGTAACAGCGTCTGTGCGTGAGCTCGTCAGGGTCCATCCACTCAGCCTCTTCGAGCAGTTGTTCTGCACGACGAAGGTGGTCATATCTCTGGCACCTGAAGGCCGGGTCAACGCCGTCGGACTGGCCGCGATCCGCGGTTTCGGCGTCGAGCAGGCGATGGCGAACTCGGGCGTAGCTTCGGTGGGCAGGATGTCTCTGCCGGAACAGCCCAGGGCACAAGCAAGCAACAACATGGCGACCACGCTGCGTGAGCTTCTCATTGGGAGCCTCCTCCACCCATCGCGCCGTTCCACTTCCACCTCGAGCGATACCCGGCGTTCCTGCGTGCCGACCACACTACTCGAGGAGGCTCACGTCCAGCTCACGCCTGACTCATCCGATGCTCACGCTGCGTCGTGGAAGCACCAAGCCAAACCCCGCCATCAGGTAGCGATGAGCGGGGTCTGTGGTTTCGAACGGACTGGCCTCAGCCAATCGTCATTGCTTCGGCCGCCACGCGGGCCAGTCGGAGTCGAAGTAGTTGCAGGGATTGAGGTCATGATACCCTCCCCCTGTGGCATTCACGACCTCGATGTCATAGCCATAACAGGGCCCGTCGCCCCAGCTCGTCACTATGCGCGTCCCATTGGCCGCCCCGTCGGCGTTCATTCGATAGATCTCTGCGTTGCCATCACGCCTGGACACGAACACGATCTGGCTGCCATCGGGCGACCATCGGGCATCGCCGTCGTATGCCCACGGATATTGACTAAGGTCGGTTTTGCCGTTGCCGTTTGCGCCCATCACGTACACGTCCCAGTCCTGCAGTACGACGTTTCCCAACTTTACGGCAGCGTGCCGCTGAAACAGGATCTTCTGTCCGTCCGGCGACCAGACGGGGTGGACATCGCTCCTCGGCCCGTTGCTGAGGTTGACATCCTGGCTGCCGTCCGCCTCCATGACGTGAATCTGGGAGACCCCACCGCTGGTCCTGACGAACGCGAGCTTACTGCCGTCTGGCGACCAGGTCGGCTCCGACTCCGTCCCTGGAGCGTTCGTGAGACGGGTCTTTCCAGCGCCATTGGCGTACATGAGATAGATGTCACCTTCCGGGCTGTCGCCGGTCCAGGTGTAGGCGATCTGCTCGTTGGTGAACCCTGGTGGAGGCGTCGGACCCGGAGGAGTGATCCCGCTGGCGTCGGGGCCCGCGAGCGTCTCCGGTTCCATTCCCTCGCGACACGCGCTGAACCCGCCGGCGAGCGTGAACCCGATCAAGGTCATAGCTGGCCAAGCAGCTGGGCGGGTACCCATGGGCGACTCCGGTATCCGGTCGAATGGGGACAGTCCTGGGTAGACGCGCGACGGCCGAACCAAAGCGGACAGGCCCCCGTCAGCCGGCCATCGACCCCCTGTAGGACAAAGACCAGCGGAGGATATCCGGAGGTCATCTTGTCGCCATTGACATGAGGAAGCGTTCTTCGCCACTGTGAGGCGTGGGTTGGGCGCCACGTCCCCTCATGCCGAGGACAGCATGCCGCATCGACGGGCCAAACCCGGGACGCCTCGTCTGCTGGTACTCCTGGTGGAAGACGAGCCGAGCATCCGCGCGGTGGTCAGCCGGGTCCTGGAAAAGGACGGCTACCAGGTACTCACCGCACCGCACGGCCGGGCCGCGCTCGAGCTCATCGCGTCGCTCTCTGCTCCCGTCGATCTCCTGATCACCGACCTCAGCATGCCCGAGCTCGGCGGCGAAGCGCTGGTCGCCGAGCTGGAGCGGCATCAGCGAGTTCCGCTGGTATTGTTTATCTCCGGCAGCGGTGAGGGAGACATGTCGCATCTTCCAGGGCCGGTTCTTCAAAAGCCCTTCACCATTCCCCAGCTCAAGGGTCGGGTCCGCGAGCTGCTGGAACCCCCCCGATCCGACCGGCAAGCCGCGCCCGCGCCCCAAGGGGCAAGCTAGGTCCCTACCCAAGCCACATCTCCTCGATCACTTTCCATCCAGCAGTCCGGGACCTCGTGCTGCACACCTGAGGACTGGTCATGCCCATCTCGTACACCATCGACTCGGACAGGGGTCGAGTGGTCGTGCAGTTTACCGGCACGGTTCGAGACCAGGATCTCTTTAGCACCTTTCACCAGCTCTACGGCGACCCGCGGCATCGGATCGGCATGCCCGAGCTCACCGACTGTCGAGAGCTGGAGCGAGCGGAGCTGACCGGAGCGGGACTGCGTGCCTTGGCGCGCATGACCGCGACAAAGCTGGACCCGGCGCAAAAGCCCTGGAAAGTCGCCGTGGTCGCGCCCCAGAACGTGGTGTATGGCCTCGCCAGGATGTACGAGCTGCTGCGTGAGGGCAGTCCCGAACACGTAGAGGTTTTTCGGGACCTTGCCGCAGCCGAGGCCTGGTTGGAGGAACCCGGGTAGCCGGGCATAACGATCGACCATTTGAACGAGGAGGCGCTTGCATGGTGCGGAAGACCCGCGAGCAGGTATGGCGCGAGCTGGACCAGTTGGGAGAGGACGAGGTCCGCGCCCGGCTCGTGGCCCATCCCGGGACCGTCGAGGAGCCGGGCCTGATTCAGGAGTGGCTGGCCCAACGCGAGCGAGTGGCGTCGGCGCTGGCCGAAACCACCAGCCAGATGGGAAAGCGGGCGCGGCGAGGCTTGGGTCCGGTCAAGCTGATCGGTGGGCTCGCCCTGCTGACGGTCGCCGGGGTTGCATTGGGCTTCTTGTTGGCCAAGCGCAAACGCTGAGTAGCTGTTGCCCCAGCGCCGGCGGGGCTTGTCCGGCCGGGGAGGGAGTTGCATTATCTCCCGCCCCTCGGCCTGATCCCGAGGGGCGCCAAGGATAGTGGGCGACCAGCACGCGGGGGAGCATCATGGGCGCACAGCCCAGCCAGCGAGGTAACAATCCGTCCGCCGATGGGGGAACCTCCCGGGCGCTCGAGGCGCTTCGTTCCCTCCTGATCCCTGGTGAAGAACTCCAGACCTATGCCATTCAGCGCCGACTCTTCGCGCTGACCCACCGACGAGTCGCGGTCGGTGCCACCTCGGGGCGCCTGATCATCGTGAGTCGCGGACTGCTCGGAGGGTTCACGCCCCAGGATGTCCGCTGGCAGGACCTCAGGGATGCCCAGATGCAAGTCGGGATCTTTGCCGCCTCGCTGACCGTGTCAGCCTACGGGAGCAGCGACCTGGCCATGGCCGAAGGCAAGCCGGGCCTGCTGACCGTCACCGGACTGCGCAAGCGGGAGGCCGAAGAGGTCTACCGCGCCTGCCAGGCGCAGGAGCAGGCCTGGCGCGAGAAGCGGCGGGTGCGCGAGCTGGAGGAGCTGCGCGCCAAGTCCGGAGGAATACAGCTGGGAGCGACGCCGGGCGCCCCGAGCAGCGACGAACCCCGCTCGCCGCAGGCCCGGCTGCAGCGCGCCAAGGAAATGGTCCAGCAGGGACTCCTGACCGACGCCGAGTTCGAGCAGATCAAGGCTCGCATCCTTGCCGACCTCTAGCCGGGATGGCCCACATTCTGGTGGTGGATGATGACGCCCCGCTCCGCCGCGCGCTGCGGCGCATGCTCGAGGCGGGCGGTCACGAGGTGCTGGAGGCAGGAGACGGCTTTGAAGCGGTGCGGGTATGGCGGGAGAAGGGGGCCGACCTTGTTTTCCTCGACATTCACATGCCGGTGGCCGATGGGATCGAAGCGCTGATCCAATTTCACGCGCTGGACCCGAAGCTTCCCGTGATCATGATGTCTGGTGGAGATCAGACCGGCTACCTCGACTTGCTGGGAGATGCCTCGCTGCTCGGCGCCCGGACGACCCTACGCAAGCCGTTCACCCGGCGCGAGGTGCTCGAGGCCGTGGCCCGAGCCCTGAATCGGCCCGAGACGGACCTACGCTCGGGCGACGCCTGACTCGGCCAGCCGGCCAGGCCGGGGGCCGTTGCGAGGGGCGGCTTGCTCGTCGTGGGTGCGGATGAAGAGCAGCGCCTGCCGCACTTCAGGCCGATCGAACAGGGCCGCAATGCGAGGGTCGAACCGCTGCCCGGCGTATTGGCGAATGTAGGTGAAAACCCGCTCGGCGGGCCACGCCTTCCGGTAGACCCGATCCGAGGTGAGCGCGTCGAACACATCGGCCACCATCACCAGCCTTCCCGCCAGCGGGATGGCCTCTCCCGCCAGGCCCTTCGGATACCCTTCCCCGTTCCACTGTTCGTGATGGTAGAGCGCGATCTCCTCCGCCAGTCGCACGACGCGCGAGCGGCCACCGGAGAGGATGCGAGCACCGATCGTCGTATGGCCTCGCATCACCTCCCACTCATCGTCGGTGAGCGGACCTGATTTCCTGAGGATCGCGTCCGGCACGCCGATCTTGCCGAGATCGTGGAGCGGGGCGGAACGCCGAATGAGGAAGACGTCCTCGTCCGGCAGTCCCAGCGCGCCCGCCAGCATAGCAGCCGCCTCGCCCACCCGCTCGGTGTGCCGGCCGGTATCGTCGTCTCGAAATTCCGCGGCGATCGCCAGTCGCTCGAGCGTGTCGAGGTACGCTCCTTCCAGCTCGACGGTCCGCTCGCTCACCCGCCGCTCCAGCAGCTGATTGTGAGTGGTGATCTCCCGGTGGAGGTAGCGGGTCTGGAGCAGATTGTGGATTCGAAGCAGGACTTCGTCCACTTCGAACGGCTTGGTGAGAAAGTCCTTCGCCCCGGCGGAGAGGACTTGGCGCCGGGCAACCGGAGAGGTGTCGCCGGTGAGAACCAGCACCGGCAGATAGGCCTGCGGAACAGCAGCCTCCCGGAGTGCCTCCAGAATCGCGAGGCCGTTGAGCTTGGGCATATGCAGGTCCAGCAGGATCAGATCGGGATCGTGCTCCCGATACAGATCCAACACCGCGGCCGCATCGGTGGTCGCGAGCACGTTCTCGTAGCCCGCCATGCGAAGAATCTTGGCGAGCGTCCGGACATTGCTCTCCTCGTCATCCACCACGAGGATGCGGGCATCGGGGAACCGACTTTCGGGCATGGAGCTCGCTGAGCGGGATGAATCCGACCAGAAAAATCACGGTAAACCGCTCCTGCGAGCACGATCCACGCCACGGCCTATCCCCATGCAGGGCAGTAGTCTATCCCCGCATGCCTGGGGCAGAATCCGCCGAACTGCGATGGTCTCGGCAAAGCGCGGCCCTTCTTCCGATCCACCCCGGAGTGTGATCCAGGCACTCGACAGACCGCCAGGCGACAGCCAAGGTGCGGAGAACCCACGTCCAAGGACGACAGCTCATGCGATACCTGACGCCGCTCGCCGTGCTCATCCTGGTTGCCGTGGCCGGTTGCTCCTCGAACAAGAGCGATGAGAACCCTCGACCGGAGTCATCGGTTCAGGGGTCGCTCGACAGCGCCGCCAATCGAGTCGTGCGGGACACGGCCGATACCACGGCCCAGCGGGACACTTCCACCGCGAAGTAACTCGGCGACAGGCTGCTACCAGGTAACGCTCCATCCCGCGACCCGGCACGGCCGAGTCACGGAGGGGTATCTTGCGCACTTCTCCACGGGGATTTGCACGTGGTCAGTGGGAAGTTTCCCGGACAATCTCTCCGAGAGCAGATCCGTCGAGCGCCTCGGCGGGTCTGATGCCGAGCCGGCGCGCGAGCGTCGGTGCGATATCCACCGTTCGCACCGGGCGCGCGATTCGCGCGGGCTTGAGCCCTCCTCCCCAGAAGAGAATCGGCACCCGCACATCTTCAGGAGCGGTCGTTCCATGCTCGGCGACCGCTTCCCCGTCGGACCAGACATAGCCGGGCTTGAGCGAGATGCAGAACAGCCATCCATAGTCCTGGGGAATGAGGTGTCGCCACAGCAGCGCCTCCCGGTCGGCGTCGGAGGCCTGCGCCAGTGTCCGCGGCGTGAACACCCGAAGCACTCCTGGCTTCCGGCCGGCCGCCCTCGCGAGCGTCCGAGCCAGGCTGTCGATGCTGATACCCTTCGCGTGCAACCCCAGCGTGTCGACCGTGAGCAGACCGCTCTCGAAGCTCAGGCCGAAGTCCGTGCCGTAGCGCCGAGCCAGCTCAGCACCAGTGCGACTCACCAGTTCTCCCAGGCGGACTCGGCCGGCTGCTCCGAGCGGACCGGCCTCGGGAAAGGGCTGCACGCCATGATCCGCCGTGAGGACCAGAAGGATTCGGTCACGTGATACCAGGGTGGTAAGGGAGTCGAGAAACCGGCCGAGCCATAGGTCCAGCCAAAGCAGGTGATCGTGCAGCTCGCGGGAGTCCGGTCCGAACGCATGTCCTACCGCGTCGGTGCTCGAGAGCGAGATCGAGAGCAGGTCCGGCGATGGCCGCTTTCCCAGACCGAGCGCGCGCACTCCCTCGAGCGCCAGGCTGAGGGTCAGGGAGTCCATCCAGGGAAAGTCGATGAGGGCGGCAGCAGCGCTGTCCGGGCTCCCCGGCAGCCGGTGCGGAAAGACAAAGTCTCGCCCGCCGTTCTCGTAGGGCATGCGGTCGGCTTCGGCGTATGAAGCAGGTGGGAGACGCAAACGCCAGACGGCGCCGGCCAGTCGCTCCGGTCCGCGACGGGCATTGAACTCGCGAACCCAGTTCGGGAGGGAGTCGGCATAGTAGCGGCTGGTGGTGAACCCCGCTCCATGGTACCAGTAGACGGAGGCACGTGCGCGCCCGATCGGAAGAATCGCGCCCCGATCCTTTCGAGAAACGGAGAGGGCGCGGCTGAGGGAGTCGCGGGCCACCATCCAGTCGTACAGGGCGGTCCCTCGAAACCGCCGGGGCGAGGCTCCCGGCACCGATCCATCGAGCAGCGGCGACGCCGAGTCCACCACCCCGAGAGAGTTTCTCACGATGCCGGTGCGCGCCGGCTCCCGCCCCGAGAGCAAGGTCGAGTGGCCCGGCGCGGTCTGGGTGACGGCGTGGTCCTGCTCTCCCCGCTGAAAGAAGACCCCGTGATCCAGCAGGTTTCGGAAGCCGCCGGTGAACTGCGGGCCGTATCGCACGAGGTAATCCGGGCGCATTTGGTCCACCACGAGGAGGACCACCAGACTGGTCGGACGAGGAGGCCGAGGAGCGGGCAACAGGATGAGGAGAAAAAGCAAGGCCTCAGACTTGTATCTTTTAGCCAACGGCATTAGGAAATACCCTATCGAGAATCGAGCATCGATTGAACCACCGGATCCACTGATGCCACTTACGCGTGAAGCCCGCCCCAAGCCCGAATTCCGACACCTCTACCCGGAGGCCAGCCCGGAGGCGTGGTTGCCCGCTGAAACATTGGCCCGGCAAGTGTCCGAGCGGGTGCTGGCGCGGCAGGGGTATGCAGGACTGTTGCGGGGACGGGTGCTGCCCGAGACGCACTTCGAGTTTCGCGGTGGACCCCCTGACCATATCCGCCCAGGAGGGCGGCTCAGCCGGGCCATCGACGGTATCCGTTAACCCCCTGTTCCGCCAGGCCCGGTGTCACTAACATAGAATGTCCAACCCAGCGCGGTGACCCCCCACCGCGCTTTGCTCTCGAAGGTATTTCGCACGCGCACCGATGCACCCGCTCAGACTGACTGCGGCGGGATGATGCGCGTGGCCCCTTCCGGACCGGTGGGTCCGGTCGAGCCTCGGAGCCGTCCCCTGGGCATGGTGCCCCGGGCGGCGCCGACAGCCTGATCGCCATGCCGATACACGGAACCTACAGTCCCATCCTCGTCATCCTGTCGGTACTCATCGCGAGTGCCGCCTCGTACACCGCGCTCGACCTGGCGGGGCGGGTCACCGCTACCCGAGGACGCGAGCGACTTGCCTGGCTGGCCGGTGGATCCGCGGCCATGGGCATCGGGATCTGGAGCATGCACTTCGTCGGCATGCTCGCCTTCCATTTGCCGGTGCCGATCACCTACGGAGTCGGACGGGTCATCCTCTCGGTGCTGGTGGCGATCGCTGCTTCGGCGCTCGCCCTGGTGATCGTGAGCCGGGAGTCTATCGTGATCGAGTCGCTCGTGCTCGGAGCCATCTGCATGGGGCCGGCCATCGCGGGCATGCACTACATCGGAATGGCCGCGCTCAATGCCCCGGCGGCGATGCGCTTCGATCCCCTGCTGGTCACGCTATCGGTCGGCGTCGCGATCACGGCGTCCTTTGGCGGCCTTTCGCTGGCCTACCGTTTCCGGACCGACGAGACCGCGCTGGGACGCCGCCGCCGGATGGCCAGTGCGGTGATCATGGGACTCGCCATCGCGGGGATGCACTACACCGGCATGATGGCGGCCAACTTCTCGGTCCCGGGGATCACTGGAAAGCCGACCAGCGGCGTCCTGGCCAGCGGCGAGCTGGCAGTGGCTGTAACCCTCGGCACCGTCGTGATCCTGGGTTTGGGTCTGCTGGGAGCGATGGCGGACCGCTGGGTCCGGCGGAGGACCGACGCAGCGGAACGGCGGCTGCAGTCGCAAAAACTCGAGGCCATCGGACAGCTCGCGGGCGGCATCGCGCACGACTTCAACAATCTGCTCACCGCCATCCTGGGATACGCCGAATTTCTGATCCAATCGCTGGGCCCGACCGACCCCCGGCGCGACGACGTGTTCGAGATTCAGCGCGCCGCCACCCGGGCCGCGGAGCTGACCCATCAGTTGCTGGCGTTCGGCCGCCGCCAGGTGCTCCAGCCGAAGCTGGTCGACCTGAACTCGGCGCTGGCCGACACCATGCGGATGCTGAGCCGACTGGTGGGTGAACACATTCAGGTGGGGCTGGTCCCCGACCCGGATCTGGGACTGGTGCGGGCGGACCCGACTCAATTGGAACAGGTCGTCGTCAATCTCGTGGTGAACGCGCGCGACGCGATGGCCGAAGGTGGAAAGCTCACGATCGAGACCCAGAACGTGGAGCTGGAGCCGGGTTACTCCAGCCAGTTGATCGGTATGCAGCCCGGTTCGTACGTGATGATGGCGTTCACCGATACCGGGATCGGCATGGATCCGGCGACCCAGGCGCGGATCTTCGAGCCGTTCTTCAGCACCAAGGCGCGTGACAAGGGGACCGGGCTGGGGCTGTCCACCGTGTATGGCATCGTGAAGCAGAGCGGCGGGAATATCTCGGTCTACAGCGAACCCGGGCACGGCAGCACCTTCAAGGTGTACCTCCCGCGAGTGCGCGAAGCGGCGCCCGCGCTGGCTCCCGCGGAGGCGCCCGGCCGCAGCCTGGCCGGTACCGAGACCATCCTCATCGTGGAAGACGAGATGTCGGTCCGGGAGCTCGCCGCCAGAGTGCTGCAGTTCTACGGCTATCAGACTCTGGTCGCGACGGATGGCGAGGAGGCGCTGGTGCTCGCGGAGCACTATCCCGGCCCGATTCACCTGATGCTCACCGATTTGGTGCTGCCCCACATGAGCGGCAAGCTGGCGGCCGAGCGGCTCGCCCGCGCACGGCCGGAGGCCCGGATCCTGTACATGTCCGGCTTTACCGAGAGCGCTCTGGCGCACCAGGGAGACCTGGGCGCTTCCCCGGCTTTCATCGAGAAGCCGTTCGCGCCGATCGCTCTGGCCTCGAAGGTCCGGGAGGTGCTGGCCGAACCCGCCCCGAGTCCCGGTTCTCCGTAGCGGATCCCCTTTCCTGTTTCGGCACTCCCGCCTGCAGTAGATTTCCCTCTGCAACCCGCTCGGTGACTGCCTCCCCCAGGACGACACCAGAGCGGCGACGGCTACTGGCTGCAAAGGCAGGATGAAGACACATGCGTACCCTACATCGGGAGGCTCGCCTCAAGCCCGAGTACGCCACGCTGTATCCCGGTGTGCGACCGGGAGAGTGGAAGCCGGTGGGCGAGATCCTCGACAACATCAAGGCAGGGCGACTGCTGGGCCGCCGGACATCCGCCGAGTTCTACCAGGGACGGTTCCTCGACGATAAGCACTTCGAGTTTCGCGGCGAGCCGCCGGAGCCGAAGACACGGCCTGGCCCGCGCACCCGCGCGAGCGACCGCTAGGCCATCGTTCAGTTGAGGTGTACGGTGTCTCCCAACAGATACCAGCTCCCGCGCACATTTCTCCGGAACACCACCCCGTAGAGATTCACCGGTCGGCCGCGAGGGGCGCCGAGGTCACTGGCCACCGGAGCGGCAGGAGCGAACCGCACCGCCCGGATCGCGGCGGTCCACAAGCCGGCCTGCTCGACCGCCGGCCGGAAGAGCGGCCAGATGGTGATGATCTCGCGCTGGACCGCGGTTGTGTCTCTGAGCTCGATTCGAGTCTCGTAATCCAGCACCAAGGCCATACTGTCATGCCGCACTGGGTAGCGCGTCAGGTTCCATACCGGCAGACTGTCTCCCGAAGGCATCCGGATATATCCCCGGGGATGCTGCGCGTCCGCCACTCCCGACAGTCCTCCGGCCAGGAGCACGGCGCCGAAGGCGATGCGCCAGGTTCGAGCCATTCCGGCTCCTCGCTGATTGTGAAAAGGGGGGCGGGATGAATCTACGGCCGGGACTTTGCTTCGAAAGGTCGGCTAGAGAATCCCTGCCGGCTGACTGACAGGCCGCGCCATGACCAGATCGGTCTGGCGCTCGGCCCCCAGTTGGAAGGGCTGCTGCCCTACCACCAGATAGCCGCACTTGCGGTAGAATGCCTGGGCGCGGCCGTTGCGGTCCCACACACCCAGCCACAGAGTCCGAGCTCCACGCCGGAGCGCCTCGGTGACAACACTGGCCATGAGCGTCGAGGCCACGCCCTGGCCGTGCCATTCCCGCGCAACATAGAATCGCCAGAGCTCGACCGGCTGCGGACCGACCACGCAGGCAGGGGTGTTGCCTCTGCGAAGCTGGGCAAACCCGATCATCTCACCGTCCGATTCGGCGATCAGGGTTGCGACCGACGGATCGGCCAGCTCGGCGGTCTGCTGCGGCAGACCATACGCCTGCGCCAGAAAGGCCTCCAGATTTTCCGGCCGGTTCTCGGCGGCAAAGGCGTCGCGAAACGCGCGGGCCCCAAAGGTGGACAAGGGCAGCGCATCGGACAGAGTGGCCGCGCGGACCTGAATCATCGATGGGCACCATGCGACGACAGCAGCGAGTGGCGCTCCTGCCAGAGACGCTTGAGCAGCTGGATCTGCCCAGTGTGATAGGCATCAAGCAGCGCGATGCCGGTGATCAGCTCACCGTAGGTCCACCGGCGCCCTTCGGGGGGCCGACGGCCCAACCGTGCTGATGGGAACGACCGAATGACCTGGACCAGACGCTCGTGCTCCTCGCGGAGCAGGGCGATGTCGGCCGCCCAGGCACGATCGTCAGGCGCCTGGTCGGGATCCACACTCCGCACGGCTCCGAGCGGCGCGGGACCACCGTGCCACCCTCGCTGCCCGGGGGCGGGCTGAACACCGCCGGCCAACAGAGCCATGGGGGATTGGGTCATTGTGGCCTGGAGTGAAGCGTGAAGGGTGAAGGGTGAAGGGTGAAGGGTGAAGAAAAGGTGCTGGGTGGCTCTCTTCACGCTTCACCCTTCAGGCTTTCTAAGATGACCGTTTGCGGGAACGCCTGGAGGACTTCTTGCTCCTCCGACGGGCGGGCACTTTTGCACCCTTCTTGCGAGCCTCCGAAAGGCCGATGGCGATCGCCTGCTTCCGGCTCTTTACCTTACCACCTCGGCCGCCTTTGCCGCTCCGGAGCGTACCCCGCTTACGCCGGCGCATCGCGCTCTCCACCCGTTTGCCGGCGGCACGGCCGTAGCGCCGGCCTGACTTTCGACTTGATTTTTTCCTGGTTGGCATGGGACCTCCCGGTTGGGGCTATTGGTGCTCACAACCTGAGGCCGGACAGCCGGCTTCACTGTGACGTGAGGCACGTTGTCGGGTGGCCCTTCACTCCGGTTTGAAGCCCGCGCTCCTCCACAGCACGGCTGGCTCGTACGGCCGCCCGGCGGCAACGACCAGGCGCACGCCGCGAGTGTTGGAGATGTCCGCCAGCGGATCGCGGTCCAGCACCACGAGGTCGGCCCGTTTGCCCGGTGCGATGGTTCCACTTTCCCGCTCGAGGCGCATGGCCCGCGCAGGAATCAGCGTGGCGCTCTGGAGGGCCTCCATGGGCGTGAACCCCGCCCGCACGTAGAGCTCCAACTCTCGATGGAGCGTATGCCCGGGTACCTGCTGGTCGGTGCCGGCGACAATCGGGACGCCGGCCCGGTGCAACGCGCCGACGATCGCCACCAACCCGTCGAAGGTCGAGCGCGCAGCGGCGGCGTCTGATGGCGGCACGCCGCTGTGCTCGATGGCGCTCGCGAGCTGCGGCGGCAGCATGGCTATGCCCGGCTCGAAGCTGGCCACCGGCTGGTCGGCCGAGTGGGTCGCCATCTCGAACACCGCGAGGGTGGGATCGAGCACGACATGGCGTTGGAGCAGCACCCGAATGGTGTGGCGCGCATCCGGCGAGTCGAGGTCCACTGGCCCGCGGGCGAAGGAGGGACGAATCGTATCTGCCGGCGCCATCATCCGGCGAATGAAGGACACGTGGTTGATCTGGTCCATTCCGTCAGCCAGGGCTTGGAAGCCGGTAACCGCCCGGGGA
Source organism: Gemmatimonadales bacterium (assembly GCA_036556025.1). Classification (GTDB taxonomy): domain Bacteria; phylum Gemmatimonadota; class Gemmatimonadetes; order Gemmatimonadales; family GWC2-71-9; genus CAVVWJ01. The sequence goes on from DATBKD010000087.1 coordinate 14,036, forward strand.
ATATGTCCGGTGACCGTCATGCCCAGACGGTGGGCCTCGCGGCAGATGACGGGGATCAATGCGGCCGGCACGCTGTTGTAGAGCTTGATCTGCTCGAATCCGCTCCGATGGTACTCCTGAACCAGGCGTTTGGCCTGGTCCACGGTGCGGGCCCGTCGCACGCCGATGGCCACGGGGCTATCGCCATCGATGAAGCCGGCGACGAGTATCCGGGGGCCGAGTCCGCGTCCGCCGGCGATCGCGGAGCGCACTGCCGTGATGAACTCGAACTCGTTGCCCACGTCACGCACGGTGGTGACGCCGGCGCCGAGATAGGCCGGCCCCCAGTCCACCTGGGAGTAGTGCGCATGCATGTCCCAGAGACCGGGAATCAGGTACTTCCCGGCGAGCTCTAGGCGCTGCGCACCGGCTGGAATCGACACCTTGTCGCGGGGGCCCACGGCGGCGATGCGGTCCCCCCGAAGGACCACGACCGCGTCGCGGACCGGAGGAGCGCCACTGCCATCGATCAGAGTGGCGCCGATCAGGGCGATCGAGGGGAGCATCGATGCGGCGGGCACCAGCGCGGCGAGTCGCGCCATGCTGGCGCGTACCCCCTTGCCCACGAGTTGAGGGAGCGCTTCCTCCAATCCCTCCCGAACGACCTCGAAATGGTTTCCACCGGCCTCGTTGGTCACCGCGCCGGCCAGCCGCATCTCCTGATCGAACCACAGCGTCTCATAGCCCCACACGACCCCGCCGACGGTGTATCGCTCGAGAGGGATGAGCCGACCCGCCGCTCGTATCGTGTCGCGTCCGCCAGCGACGATAGTGGCCTCGCCCGCCGGCAAGAGCGGCAGACTGTCGGGCCGGCCGTGCGTGACCCAGTACCGTACCAGCTCCTGCTGCACGGCGAAGGGCGCGTAGCCCGCGACGGTAAAGTACCGCGCAGGGGCCGCCCGCCGGGTCATCCGTTCCCCATCACCGCCTACCAGAGTATCACCGGCGCGCTCCACGGTGATTCGGGTATCGGCCGCAGGGGGAGCGCGACGGGCCAGGCTGAACCGACGCACCGCCAGATCGGAAGCGGCCTCCAGGCTCACGCGGGTGGTATCGGGACTGCCGCGGTCGACGAACCCGAAGGTGGTAGTGAGCTCGATACCCGAGTCGCCGGCGACGAGCCGATAGCGCTCGGTGCCGATCGGATTCATCTCCATGTGCAGCTGGAACTGGCCCTGTTCCGCCTCGGGCGCATGAACACCCGAGCCGTCCTGCGCCAGAGCGAGTGACCCGGCGAGTGCGGCGAGCCAGGCAACCGCCTTCATCATGGCCGGAGCGAATCGCGGCTTCTGCCGCCGCCGAACAGGCGAGCGTCCAGGCTCACCGGTCCGGCGCCGTGCGCGGCGAAGAACAGAAAGATGAATCCGAAGGTGAGGGGCAGCTCGCCATGGTTCAGGATGGGCCAGAACCCCTGCGGTGCATGGGCCTTGCCGTAGGCGACCATCATCTCGCAGAAGAGCAGCGCGCCCACCGGCCGGGTGAAGAGCCCGAGCAGGAGGAGGAGTCCGCCGAACGTCTCGATAATTCCCGCCAGCCCAAAGAGGGAAAACAGCGGCGCAGTACCTCCGTTGGGACCGAAACCGCCGAGCCAGCCGAAGAGCTTCTGCACTCCGTGCTGCATGTAGAGCAAGGTCGGAATGATACGGAGGGTCGTGTGCGTGAAGTTCCGAAAGTCCATAGCGCGGCTCCGTCTCAGTTGGGTCACGCGTGTGCTGCTGAACGGTCAAAGTAATAGGACACGATCTCAGGCGCCGTCTTGACACGGCAACAGTTCGATGTTGATTAAACTGCTTATGGCTACGTCCGCCCGCAGGCCCCGACTCAGCACCGAGCGATTCGAGCAGATCGCCAAGGCCCTGGCCGATCCCCGGCGCATGGCCCTGCTCGAGACCATCGCCGCCGAGGAAGAGTGTCCCTGCCAGCGGCTGCTGCGGGAATTCCCCATCTCCAAGGGGACGATCTCCCATCACATCAAGGAGCTGGTCCGCGCCGGACTGATCGAGGCCCGGCGCGAAGGCCAGTACCTTCACTGCGAGATTCGGCGTGATGTCCTGGAGGCATACGCGGTCGAGCTGCTCCGGCGAGTCAAGGGCGCTCGCTGACCCGCGTGTGATCCGGGGCCCCGCCGGCGGCGGCGGTGTCACCCGGAAACAGTTTTATGGTTTTAGAACTATCATACTGGCAGCCGGAGCCCGAAGCGGGGCGCGGCACCAGCGGAGGCTGGCATGATTGGTCGGGCATCGCGATACAGTGTGCTGTGGCTCAGCGTCTTCCTCGGCTGTGGCGGCAAGCCCCCCGCAGCACCGCCCCCACCCGCGGTCACCGTCGCCGTGGTCCCGGAGCGCGAGGTCACCGAGTGGGACGAGTTTACCGGCCGGATGGAGGCGGTGGACGCGGTGGAGATCCGGCCGAGGGTCTCCGGCTACATCCAGCGAGTGGACTTTGCCGAGGGCAAGGAAGTTCGCAAGGGCGAGGTCCTGTTCGAGATCGATCCCCGGCCCTACCAGGCCGACCTGGCCCGGGCACAGGCCCAGCTGGAGCAGGCGCGGACAGCGGCGGATCTGGCCTCGAAAGAAGTGGTGCGGGCACAGCGCCTGGTGGACGTGCAGGCGATCTCCCGGGAAGAGTTCGACAGCCGGACCAGCGGACAGGCCAACGCCGATGCGGCGGTGCGTGCCGCGGAAGCCGCGGTCCAGACCGCCAAGCTTAACCTGGAGTGGACCCGGGTCCGGGCTCCGATCCCCGGAAGGGTGAGCAACGCCGAGGTAACCTCCGGCAATCTGGTCCAGGCTGGCCCACCGACGGCCACCCTGCTCACCACGGTCGTGTCGCTCGATCCGATCTACGTGTATTTCGAGGGCGACGAACAGACCTATCTCAAGTACTCCGGCCTCGCGCGCGCCGGCTCGCGGCCCAGCTCGCGGGACGTGCGCAATCCGATCTACCTGGGGCTCATGAACGAAGACGGGCAGTTTCCCCACAAGGGTTACGTCGACTTCGTGGACAACCAGCTCAATCCCCAGACCGGCACCATTCGCGCCCGCGCGGTCTTCTCCAACAAGGACCGCCTCTTCACCCCGGGGCTGTTCGCCCGGCTGCGGCTGGTGGGCAGCGGGAAATACCGCGCGACGCTGGTGCTCGACCGCGCGATCGGGACGGACCAGGACAAGAAGTTCGTGCTGGTGCTCAAGCCGAACAACACCGTGGACTATCGCCCGGTGCAGCTGGGTCGCCTGATCGAGGGACTGCGGGTGATCACCTCGGGCCTCAAGGAAGGCGACAAGGTCGTCATCAACGGTATGCAGCGAGTCCGGCCCGGCATGAAAGTCACTCCTACGCTGGCAGCGATGTCGGCCGATTCGGTGGCCCTCGGCGGCCAGGTCGGCCCGGCGAAACCGGAGCACTGATGCATTTCTCCCGCTTCTTCATCGACCGGCCGATCTTCGCGGCCGTGCTGTCGGTCGTCGTGTTCCTGGCCGGCGCGATCGCCATGTTCTCGCTGCCGATCAGCGAGTATCCCGAGGTCGTCCCCCCGACCATCGTAGTGCGCGCGGTCTACCCCGGTGCCAACCCCCGAGTGCTGTCGGAGGCGGTGGCGACGCCTCTGGAGGAACAGATCAACGGGGTGGAAAACATGCTGTACATGTCGTCCCAGGGCACCGCCGACGGCGTGCTGACCCTCACGGTCACCTTCCGCATCGGCACCGACGTCGATATCGCGCAGGTGCAGGTGCAGAACCGGGTGAGTCAGGCCCTGCCCCGCCTGCCGGAGGAAGTGCGCAACCTGGGTGTCACCACCGTCAAGAGTTCTCCCGATCTGGCGATGGTGGTTCACCTGGTGTCTCCTGACAACCGCTACAACATGGTCTACCTGCGCAATTACGGAGTGCTGCAGGTAAAGGACGTGCTGGGGCGGCTCCCCGGCGTAGGCCAGGTGCAGATCTTCGGCGCCGGCGACTATGCCATGCGCATCTGGCTCGACCCCCAGAAGGTCGCCGCTCGCGGGCTTTCCGCCGGAGACGTGCTCAAGGCCATCCGGGAGCAGAACGTCCAGGTGGCGGCCGGCGTGATCGGTGCCCCACCCATGCCGGTGCCGGTGGACTACCAGCTCAGCGTCAACGCGCACGGCCGCCTGGCCGACGAGCAGGAGTTCGGCAATGTGATCGTCAAGACCGGTGCCGGGGGAGAGACCACCCGGCTTCGGGATGTGGCGCGGATCGAGCTCGCGGCCGGCGACTATGCCTTGCGCTCGATGCTCAACAACAAGGACGCGGTGGCCATCGGCATCTTCCAGGCCCCGGGCTCCAACGCGCTGCAGCTCTCCACCGCGGTGCGGGCCACCATGGCCGAGCTGAAGAAGAATTTTCCTCAGGGCGTGGACTACACGGTGGTGTACGATCCCACCATCAACGTGCGGGACGGGATTCGCGAAGTGGTGAAGACCCTGCTCGAGGCGGTGCTCCTGGTCGTCCTGGTGGTGGTCCTGTTTCTCCAGACCTGGCGGGCCTCGATCATCCCTCTGGTGGCGGTCCCCATCTCCATCGTCGGGACATTCGCCATTCTCCTGGGATTCGGCTTCTCGATCAACACCCTCTCGCTCTTCGGGCTAGTCCTCGCCATCGGCATCGTGGTGGACGACGCCATCGTCGTGGTAGAGAACGTGGAGCGCAACATCGAGGAGGGGCTCTCGCCGAGGGACGCGTCCTACAAGGCGATGGAGGAGGTCAGCGGGCCGATCATCGCGATCGCGCTGGTGTTGTGCGCCGTCTTCGTCCCGGTGGCCTTCCTGAGCGGGCTGACTGGAGAGTTCTACCGCCAGTTCGCTCTGACCATCGCCTTTTCCACGGTGATCTCGGCGTTCAATTCCCTCACGATGTCGCCGGCGCTCAGCTCAATCCTGCTCAAGCCGCGCGGGGCCGCGCCCGACCGCTTGACCCGAATGCTGGACCGGCTGTTGGGGTGGATCTTCCGGCCATTCAACCGGGTGTTCAAGCGCGGATCGGCTCGCTACGGCGCATCGGTCGCCGGTGTGCTCGGGAGGAGAGGACTGGCGCTCGCGGTCTACGTCGTCCTGGTGGGGCTCACCATCCTGGGCTTCCGGAAGGTGCCTGCCGGCTTCGTGCCCACCCAGGACAAGCAGTACCTGGTGGCATTCGCGCAGTTGCCGGACGGGGCGACCCTGGACCGGACCGAGGCGGTGATGCGGCAGATGGCGGATATCGGCCGCAAGCAGCCGGGAGTTCTCAACGCGGTACAGTTCCCCGGCCTTTCAATCAATGGCTTCGTCAACGCACCCAATGCCGGCATCGTCTTCTTCACCCTGGTGCCGTTCGACGAGCGCAAGAGCAAGGAGGAGTACGGCCTCACTGTCGCCGGCGCGCTCAACCAGAAGTTCTCCAGCATTCAGGACGCGTTCGTCGCCGTCTTCCCCCCTCCCGCCGTGCAGGGGCTGGGGCAGGTCGGCGGCTTCAAGCTGGAATTGGAGGACCGGGCCGGGCTGGGCGAGGGAGAGCTCTACCAGGCGACTCAGGCGCTCCTGGGCAAGGTGTATCAGACCCCGCAACTGGCCGGCGCCTTTTCCGGATACCAGATCAACGTGCCGCAGCTCTATGTGGACGTGGACCGGGAGAAGGTGAAGAAGGAGGGCATCTCACTCACCGATCTGTTCCAGACCATGCAGATCTATCTCGGCTCGGTGTACGCCAACGACTTCAACAAGTTCGGCCGCACCTACCAGGTGATCCTGCAGGCCGACGCGCCGTATCGCGCAACCGCCGACAACATCACTCAGCTCAAGGTGCCGAACGACAGCGGCGAGATGGTGCCGCTGGGCTCGGTGCTGCGGGTTCGCGAATCGTACGGTCCCGATCGGGCGCAGCGGTACAACGCCTATCCCGCCGCGGACATCAACGGTGCGCCCGCCCCGGGAGTGAGCTCCGGCCAGGCGAACGCCATCATGGAGCGGCTGGCCAAAGAGACCTTGCCCAATGGGATCGGTTATGAGTGGACCGAGCTGACCTATCAGCAGATCCTGGCCGGAAACACCGCGGTCTTCGTGTTCCCGCTCTGTGTGCTGCTGGCCTTTCTCGTCCTGGCGGCGCAGTACGAGAGCTGGTCGCTGCCGCTGGCGGTCATTCTGATCGTCCCCATGTGCCTGCTCTGCGCCATCACCGGCGTGTGGCTCACCAAGGGCGACAACAACATTTTCACCCAGATTGGATTTCTTGTGCTCATCGGTCTTGCCTGCAAGAACGCGATCCTGATCGTGGAGTTCGCCCGCGAGCTCCGACTGCGCGGCCGATCCATCGTCGAGGCGGCGCTCGAGGCCTGCCGCATCCGGCTACGCCCGATTCTGATGACCTCCTTCGCCTTCATCATGGGCGTGCTGCCGCTGGTGTTCTCGAGCGGCGCCGGGGCGGAGATGCGTCACGCGATGGGAGTGGCGGTGTTCTCGGGCATGTTGGGCGTCACCTTCTTCGGCCTGGTGCTGACGCCGGTGTTCTACGTGACGATTCAGACTGTGGCGGCTCGGCGCCGGCCGACCCCCGAGTCCCGAACCGAGCCGGCGCTGGAGGGAGCAACCCATGCGTAAGGCAGCGATCCTGTGGGCGATGACCTTGGCCGGCTGCGCGACGTCGCCGGCCTATCGCCGGCCCGTGGTCCAGGTTCCTCCTGCCTTCCGGGAAACCAAGGACACGATCGGGGCGACCTACGTGCCGATGGCGGTGGACACCACCGCCAGGCCGTCGCCTGCCGCCCAGCGCGCGCTCGCGCAAGCCGAATTCTGGAAGGAGCTGGGAGACACCACGCTCGATCGGCTGCTGGACGAGTTGGCCCGGCAGAATCTCGACGTGCGCGCCGCGGGGGCAAGGGTTCGGGGTGCCCGCGCGGCTCGGTTTGCGTCCGCGCTGGACCTGGCTCCCACCGTCACCGCCTCCGCTGGCTACACTCGTCAGCGAATCTCCTCAGCGAGCTTCCCCGGTTTCGGCCGGTTCCCCGACCAGGACATCTGGGATGCCGGGTTCGACGCCTCCTGGGAGCTCGACCTCTTCGGCCGCCTGCGCCGGACGCTGCAGGCTCAAGGCGCTCTGGTGACGGCGACCCGGGAAGACCTGCGCGACGTGCAAGTGTCGCTCTCGGCGGAGCTGGCCCGGGCGTATTTCGATCTGCGCGGGGCCCAGGAGCAGCTCGGGGTCGCCGAGCGCAACGCCGAGAACCAGCGGCGCACCCTCGAGGTGACGCGCCAGCGGCTCGACGCCGGACGGGGCACCGCCTTCGACACCGAACGGGCGCTGGCGCAGCTCAACTTTACCTTGGCGACGATTCCCCCGCTCCAGACCCGGGTGGCCGACGCGCAATATCAGATTGGGGTGCTCATCGGCCGGCCTCCAGCGACGGTCGCGAACGAGCTTCAGGCGGCGGTCGCGTTGCCCCAGTTCCCCAAGGAAGTTGCGGTTTCCAGCCCCGACTCCATCGTCCGCCACCGACCCGACGTCTCGGCCGCGGAGCGGCAACTGGCAGCCGAGCGGGCCTTCGTAGGGGCCGCCAAGGCGGACTATCTGCCCAGGCTGACGGTAGGTGGAAGCGCCGGATACTCGTCCGATGCGCTGAGCGGTCTGGGAGACAACGGTACCTTCCGCTATGCCGTCGGCCCGGTCCTCTCCTGGCCCTTCCTCAACCTGGGCCGGATCAAGGCGGGCGTCGATGCGGCCCAGGCTCGCCGAGCCGAAGCGGAGGCGCAATACAACCAGACCGTGCTGCGGGCGCTGCAGGAAGTGGAATCGGCTTTGAGCGGATACCGGACCACGCGTGCCCGAGTGGAACGGGTTCAGGATGCCGCCTCCGCGAGCGAGCGGGCTGCGGAACTGGCTCGGCTGCGGTTTTCCGGCGGCGTCGCCGACTTCCTCCAGGTGCTGGATGCGGAGCGAACCCAGCTCGATGCGGAGAACCAGCTGGCGCAGAGCCGCACCGACGCCGCAACGGCCTATGCAGCCTTGTACAAGGCGCTCGGAGGAACGGCAGTGAGCAGTGAGGAGTGAGAATGTGAGAAGTAAGAAGTGAGAAGTGAGAAGGGCCTACTCAACGACCATCGAGATCGCGCCGAGCAGGTCCGCGGTATTCTTCTCTTCTCACTTCTTACTTCTCATGTCTTATTTCTTCCTTCTCACTTCTCACCTAATCACTATCCTTGCCTGTCGGGTCAGCTTGGCCCACCCCGCCGCCGACTGCTCCGCGCGCGCCTCGTCCACGGTGTTCAGTGAGCCGACGATCGCCATTCCGCTCTGCGGGTTGACATAGAGAAACGACCGGAACCCCGCCTGCTCTCCGGTGTGCCCCACCACTGGAGTCCCCTCGGAAGGAAACAGAAAGAACGAGAGCCCGACCGCATCACCCAGCTCCTCGTCCGGCGGAACGCGAACGACGGGCTGCCACATTTCCCTGAGCGAGCTCTGCTGCAGCACGGTCTCGTAGGTTCGCGCCCGCGCGGTGTCGGGGTGGACCGCGCGGGTGAGGAAGGCGGCGTAGACGACCAGGTCACCCAGCGGCGCATTCCATCCGCTGTTCGGGATGGTGATCCCCGGATCGAAATCCCGCCCGTTGGCGACGACGTGCTCGCGGCCCGTGCTATCGCGCTCGACCGTGTAGTTGTTGGAGCGCAACGGCGCCAGGTGATAGGGCGTCGCGCCGAAGTAGCTGCGGGTCAACTCCAGCGGCATCCAGATGTTCTTCTGGATGTAAGTCGGATACGGGTCCCCGGTGAGCTGCTCGAGCACCCGCGCCAGATAAATGAAGGCGGGATTGCTGTAGCCGAACCGGCTGCCCGGCCTGAACGCCAGCTCCTGATACGGCATCATCGACACCAGCTGTTCCCATCGGGTCGGCTCGAACGGCTCCCATGGCTTTCCCGACCGGTAGGGCCAGGTGGGATTTTGGAATCCGGAGGAATGGGAGAGCAGCATGCGGAGGGTGATCTGGTTCATCGAACCGAAGCGGCTGTGGACCTGGCGCAGCGCCGGGATGTAGCTGGTGATTCGATCGTCCAGCGACAGCCGCCGGCGGTCCCGCAGCTGCATGATGGCGATGGCCGTCAGGGTCTTGGTGATCGATGCCCAGTGGTAGAGCGTGCCTTCCCCGATCCTCTGGCCCGCGGCGCGATCCGCCCAGCCGTACTCGTGGTGGGCCAGCATTCGGCCATTCCGAGCGACGGCTACCCCACCCCCCACGACGCTGTCGGCGCGGGCATAGCCATCGAATGCGCGGGTAAACTGGGCCCATTGCGGCGGAGCAACGGTGTCCCTAGGCCCCTGGGCGGCGGCCGTCCCCAGGGATAGCTGAGCCAGCGCGCAGGCGGCCAGGAGCGCCCGTGCTAGCGGTTCGAGTGCCACACCGCGCTTCGGCCCTCCGCGATAGCCTCCATGGTGCGTCTGGTGGTGACCGAGGTCTGATACTCCTCCGTCACATCGGTCTCCGTGTCGGCGAACTCGTCGCGATGCTTGATCAGCAGCCACTGCGGCTTGCCGGGCTGTCCCCGACGAATCCGGACCAGAACCCAGGAGCCGCGGAGTCGCTTGCCATGGAGCACGAATTTGAAGTCTCCCTTCTCGTGGCCCCGGCGCAGCCCTTCGACCGGGTCGGGATCGTCCCCTCCGTACTCGTAGCTGCCGCGGTCCCAGAGCATGACGGTACCGCCGCCGTACTCCCCCTTCGGAATGGTTCCCTCGAAGGTGTTGTACTCGATGGGGTGGTCTTCCACCTGCATGGCCAGCCGCTTGACCGAGGGATCCAGGCTGGGGCCCTTGGGCACGGCCCAGCTCTTCATCACCCCATCCAGCTCCAGCCGGAGATCGTAGTGGATATTCCGGGCCGCATGTTTCTGAATGACATAGGCGAGCTTTCGAGCTGCCCGAACTCGGCCCCCACGCGGCTCCGCGGTCCGGGAGAAATCCCGCTTGCGCCGGTATTCCTCGAGCTGACCGTCACCGCTCCGGCGAGACCGAGTCGGGGTCTTGGCCCGGGGTCGTGCCGCGCGCGCACGAGTCGTCTTCTTCTTTGCCGGCACTGGCTCCTCCGTCGTCTGCGTCCGTGCCCAAGGTATGCAGTTGAAAGAGGAGTGCCGTGACGGGGCTCGCAAGGGCGGTAAGGGCGGTAAGGGCGGTAAGGGCGGTAAAGGCGGTAAAGGCGGTAAAGACGGGAAGGTGACGTC
>DATBKD010000088.1:0-41833 GCA_036556025.1 Gemmatimonadales bacterium
TACCGTCTTGACCGCCCTTACCGCCTTTACCGCGCCCCAGCTCCGCGCCCAGGACAACGACCTCGAAGAGAGCCGCCGTCGGCTGCAGGACATCCGCCGCGAACGCGACCGCTTGCAGGAGCAGCAGCAGCGGCTGCAGGGCCAAGTCCACGATGTGAACGACGAGCTGAGCAACCTGGAGCGGCAACGCGAATCCACGCAGCGGATCGTGAGTGAAATCGAGCGTCAGATCGGCGGGCTTTCCTCCCAGCTCGACCGCTCGAGCGCCGAGCTGATTCTGGCGGAAGACAATCTCGCCGAGCGCCGAGCGGTCCTGGAGCGCCGGCTGGTGGACATCTACAAGCGAGGCCCGCTCTACACCTTTCAGGCGCTGATGGCAGCCGAATCGTTCGGCGACCTGCTCAGCCGCTACAAGTACCTGTACCTCACCAGCGAGCAGGATCGGGCGCTGGTCGCGGACGTCGAAAAGCTGCGGAACCGGGTAGTGCACCAGCGGAATGATCTCCTCGACGTGCGCAAGCAGCTCGACCGCACCCGGGAGGAACGCGAGGCGGAGTTCGCCAAGTACAGCGACCTGGCGCGGGAGCGCGCCCGTCGCCTGCAGACCCTGCAGCGGTCGGCCAAGAGCACCGAGCGCCGCCTCAGTGAGCTGCAGAAGGACGAGGCCAGACTCAACGGCCTGCTGGCGGCCCTCGAGCGGGCGCGCCGCGAAGAAGCGGCCAGAGGAGCGGTTCGCGGCACGCTTCCCGGTCCAGGCTCGATCACCACGGCCGATCTCGGCAAGCTGGACTGGCCGGTCGAAGGGGCGATCGTGTATCGCTTCGGGCGGGACACGCTCCCGAGCGGCGGTATCATTCGCTGGAACGGCGTGGGGATCGCGGCTGCCCCGGGCACCCCGGTGAAGGCGGTCGCCTCGGGCAAGGTGCGGCTGGTGGGCCAGTTCGGCACTTATGGCCTCACCGTGGTGCTGGAGCACGGCAACGGCTACTACTCAGTGTACTCTCACCTCGAGACCGCAGCGGTGAAGCTCGGCGCCATGGTGGAGAAGGGCGAGGTGCTCGGAGGCGTGGGCGGTGCCAACTCCGACTACGGTCCGCATCTGCATTTCGAGATCCGGGGCGAGAACCAGACGGCCCTCGACCCCACTACGTGGTTGAGAAGGCAGTAGGGAGTGACGGGTGACAGGTGATGGAGGCAGGGCTAGCAAGGAGTAGCTGATAGCTGATAGCTGATAGTTTCTTGGCCTTCACTCCGCCACTCCTATTCTCTCCTCCGACTGAGCCCTCCCCCGGACCAGCGCCGTCTCCACCAACGCGAGCAGATCGTCTGCCTGGCCGACCGAGGGATGGGGATACGTCACGATGCCCGCGGCGAGGCGCCCGACCGATCGCTCCGAGGCCGACGGCGGCGGGGCAGCGCTGAGACGTTCACGCACCCGGTACACAGACCGGCGGGCCCCCTCGGCGCCGGTCTCAGGCAGAACGACGGCCAGCTCGTCATCGCCGTAGCGCGACACGAAGTCCGGTAGCCTCAGCTCCCGTCGCAGTCTGGTCTCGAGTTCCTGCACCAGCCCGTCTCCCACCGCCCCTTGGCCTGATGCCTGGTCAGCCCCGGCCGCGCCATTGACGCCGAGGAGCACCAGGCTGAAGCTCAGGGAATAGCGCCGGGCGCGCTCGTACTCTTCCGCCAGCCGCCGCTCCAGCGTCAGCGCCGCCGCGGTGCCGCGGAGGGTTGCCAACGTTCGAACGATCTGGCGGCCGTTTCGGTCTCCCGCGAGCGAGGCTTCGAGCGCCCGCCCCGTAGCCTGGGCCAGGCTTTCGGCAAACTCGAGTTGCACCGAGCTCAGCCGCGGCTGCGACTCTCGGGTCCGCAACAATAGGACCCCGGGGACATCGGCGCTGGAGGGAACCGGCAAGACCATCGTGATAGGCGCCGGTCCAATGGCTGATGGTTCGAGGTCCGGCATCGCGACCGGCCGCCGGGTCCTGACGGCCTCGGCGATCTCCGGATACCCGGTCAGGTCGATCCGCTGCTCGGGGCCTTGGGCGCCTGCGTCGGCAACCACCTGGCCCTGCTCCGGCCCGGGAACCGTCAGGACGAGGGTGCACCGGGCCAGATCGAACGCCCGAGCCAGTCGCCTGACCAGGGCCAGCACGACCTCGTCAGGGCGCAGAGTGGGCTGGGATAGCGCCACCAGCTCGTCTAAACTTTCGCGGATTTTCTCTTCCCGCAGCGTCCGCCGGGGAGCTTGACGGTCGCGGATGCGGGACTCGAGGCGCGCGCGAAGCTCGGGGAAGTGGATGGGTGCCGCCATCGCGTCATCGGCTCCATGCGCCAATGCGGCGGCAGGGGCATCCGGATCGGACGCGGCGAAGAGGACCAGCACCGGAGGTGACGGAGCCCGGTGATGCCGAAGCGCCGCCAGCTGGGTGTCACTTGCGTCCACCAGCGTCAAGAGCACCGCATCCGGCTCCGGGTCGTGGTCGCCGCCGGACACTTCGGTCAGTTGAAAGCCGGCGCGCGTCAGAGCCCGTTCAAGTCCTTCGGGCCGAGCACCCACCTCGCCGGCAAGCTGGATCCGGGGCCGGGCGCGTGCGTCCACGTGACCCCGGCCGCTCATGCGATCGAGAGGACCGAATGCATCAGACGAAACCGTCTGGCCTGTTGGGAGCGCACGTATCGACGCGAGGGGGCGTCAGCTCGGCGCCGGCGAGGGGTACCGCAATCGGTGCCACGGCGATCCAGGTATTCACCAAGACCCCCAATCAGTGGCGCGAACCGACGGTCACGGCCGAGATCAGCACTGCTTTTGCCCGGGAACGCGACCGCAGCGGCATCAGCAGTATAGTGGCGCATGACTCGTACCTAATCAACCTCGCCTCGCCCGATCCGGTCCTGCGGGCGCGCTCGATCGATTCCTTCGTCGCTGAGCTCACCCGGTGCGAGGCCCTCGGCATTCCGTTCGTCGTCTCCCATCCCGGCAACTTCATCGACGATCGAGAGGCCGGACTCCTCCGAAACGCCGCCGGCTACACCCGGTGCCTCGAGCTGGTTCGGGGGCAGGTCGGGGTGTTGCTGGAGCACACAGCAGGTGGGGGGACCTCACTCGGGGGAACCTTGGAGGAGATCGCGCTCCTCCGCGAGGCCATCGGCGAACACGTGCGCCATCGGGTGGGCTTCTGCGCCGATACCTGCCACCTGTATTCGGCCGGCTACGATCTCGTGGGAGATTACGAGGGCGTGTGGGCGCGGTGGGAGCGGGTGCTCGGGCTGGCTCATCTCCGCTGCCTTCACCTCAACGATTCCATGACGCCGTTTGCGTCCCACCGCGACCGCCATCAGCTCATCGGCGAGGGATCGCTGGGACCCGAGCCATTCCGCCGGATCATGCGCGATCCTCGGTTCGCCAGGGTCATGAAGGTCATCGAAACACCAAAGGGACAGGACGAGTTCACGCTCGATCGTCGCATGTTGCGACGGCTCCGGGCGTACGCCCGGCCACCTCGATCGCGTTGATTATCCTATCGGCGAGCCTCATCTTCCACCGATGCGGAAACCATTCGCCCTGCTCATGCTCCTGCTTCCGGCAGGTGCGGCCTCGCTCACCGCCCAGACTGACTATTACCTCCGCATCGGGGCCATCGGCGCGAGCAATCTGCTGCGTGACGGGATCGTCTCCGAGATCACGGTCCGTCAATCCATCGCTCCGCTCCTGGTCGTGGGGGGGTCGCTGCCTCTGCGCCAAGGGTACCGGGCAGGACTCGAGGGGAACCTTTCCTCTGGAGGATTCCACAGCACCGAATCCGGGGTCGAGACCGATCTCGGTACCCTCCGCACCGCTTCGCTTCAGTTGGACCTGAGCGGCCCCATCGCCCGGCAGATCCGTTGGTGGATGGGTCTCGGTGGGCTCTTCTATTTGCCGAAGGACGACGAAGGCATCTTCCTGCAGGGCGGCACGACCCGATTGCTGGCCGGGATCGGCACGGATTGGCGGATGGCCGTGCTCCCTCGATGGGACCTGATGACCTCGCTGCGATACGATTTCCACCGCTTCACGACCGAGGAGCTCAAAGCCCGCGGCTTCGGCCAGAGCCAGGGGATCAGCCGATTTTCGCTTTCGATCGGGCTGGCCCGAGGACACCGATGAACGCTCGCTGCCGCTGGTTCGGTATAGCGGGCCTGCTGGCGGCGCTCCTGGGCTGTAGCGACATCTCGGCTCCGCTCCGGGATGATCTCTACGAGTGGCGGCTCTTCGTGCCCGCTGCTGTCGGCGGGGGCACCGACACCCTGAGCTTCCATTGGCCCAGGTCGGCGCTGCCGGTTCGGGTCTGGGTGGAGGACACTGTCGGGCTGCCGGCGGACTTCGAACGGGCGATAGGGATCTGGAAGTCGGTCTTCCTCTACCGGGAGTTCGAGGCGCAGCGCGTGAGCGATTCCGTCGGCGCCGACGTTATCGTCCGGGGTAGCGGGTCTCCCGGTTCATTGTTGAGGGCGACCCGCCTGCACAGCGCTCTCAGGTCGGAGTGCACCGGGGAAACCGATTTGGACTTCGGCGACGACAACACCGAGTTTCGGACTCCGGTCAGGATCTTCATCACTCCGCTGGCAGCTCCGGACGACGCCGGCCTCCGCGAGTGCCTGGCCCTCACGAGCATCCACGAGCTGGGGCATGCCATCGGGATCTTTCGGCACTCGCCGAATGCGACCGACATCATGTTCGCGAACCCGGTGGTTGACCTCCCCAGCGCCCTGGACCGGGGGACCATCGAGGTCCTCTATCACGTCCCCCCGACCCTTCGTCTGGTCCGACCCTAAGTCGTTGCAGGAAGCTCAGCTCCGAGTCTGGCGGCCGAGCCTCGGGCGGGTCGACGGCTCCCCCGGTTGCCCCAGGCTTCCAAGCTATCGATCTTTCTCGGCCTGAAATGTGCCGGTTCGTACCCCGGCCCCAGACCCACAGCGCAGCGACGCGCATCAGGAGCATATGTCCATTGAGACCACGGCAGTACCTCGGGAAAGCCTGACCCTGGTCGAGCACGGTCTGTTCCCCATACGAATCCACGCCAACCTCAATCCGGCCGCTCTCCTCGAGCACGCGGTCCGCCGAAACGAGGGCCTGCTCACCGACCGTGGCGCATTCACTGCGGTTACGACGCCACACACCGGCCGTTCACCCAAGGACAAGTTCATCATCGAAGAGGCCGGGACGGCCGACCGGATCTGGTGGGAGAAGAACCCCCGACTCGACCCGGTCGCCTTCGAGCGCCTGCACGAGGACGTGCGGGGCTACCTTGACGGACAGGAGCTGTTCGTCCAGGACCTCTTCGGGGGGGCCGATCCCGCCTATCGACTTCCGGTCCGGTTCGTTACCTCCAACGCGTGGCAGGCGCTGTTCGTTCGGAACATGTTCATCCGGGCGCTGCCCGCGGAACTGGCTCAGTTTCGCCCCGGGTTCACCGTGCTCCACGCGCCGGAGTTCCAGGCCGACCCGGCGCGGCACGGCACCCGCTCCGGAACTTTCATCGTCATTCATTTCGGCAGAAAGCTGGTGCTGATCGGAGGCACCAGGTACGCCGGCGAGATGAAGAAGTCCATCTTCACCGTGCTGAACTATCTGCTGCCGACTCAGCGGGTGCTCCCGATGCACTGCTCCGCCAACGTGGGGAGCGCCGGCGACACCGCCGTCTTCTTCGGTCTGTCGGGTACAGGGAAGACCACGCTCTCCGCCGATCCCTCCCGGAAGCTCATCGGAGATGACGAGCACGGTTGGAGCGACCGCGGCGTGTTCAACTTCGAGGGTGGGTGTTACGCCAAGGTGATCCGATTACGGCCCGAGACCGAGCCCGAGATCTACGCCGCCACCGAGATGTTCGGTACCGTGCTGGAGAATGTTGAGCTCGATCCAGCCACCAGGGCGATCAATTTCGACTCCGACCGGTTCACCGAGAATACCCGCGCCTGCTATCCCATCCACTACATCCCCAATCACCTCCCGAGCGGCGCCGGAGGCCACCCCCGGAATATCGTGCTTCTCACGGCCGACGCCTTCGGGGTCATGCCGCCGATCGCGCGGCTGACAGCCGATCAGGCGATGTACCACTTCCTCTCCGGCTACACCGCCAAGGTGGCGGGCACCGAGCGGGGGGTGACCGAGCCGTCGGCCACCTTCTCCGCCTGCTTCGGGGCGCCGTTCCTCCCGATGCATCCGGGCGTGTACGCCAAGATGCTGGGCGAGCGGATCGAGCGGCACGGGGCAAAGGTTTGGCTGGTGAACACCGGTTGGACCGGCGGTCCCTACGGCACCGGTTCGCGAATGAAGCTGAGCCATACCCGCGCCATGGTGCGCGCGGCTCTCGCCGGGGACCTGGACAACGTCCGTTTCGTTCGGGACCCGGTATTCGGCGTCGAGGTGCCGGCCGCGGTGCCCAATGTCCCGCCCGAAATCCTGTCGCCTCGCACTACCTGGGCTGACCCGTCTGCCTACGATGTTCAGGCGCGCAAGCTGGCGCTGATGTTCCGGGAGAACTTCGAACAATACCGGGCGGTGGTCCCGGCGTCAGTCGCCGCGGCGGGGCCGGTCGTATAGGACGGGTGCCCGCCGACCTCGAGGTCATTCGGGACCCACTGTGGGATAACATCCGGCTGGAACCGGCGGCGCTCCTCGCGCTGGACACCGCCGTGGTTCAGCGGCTCCGCTATATCCGTCAGGTCGGTCACGCCTTCCTCGTCTATCCCGGTGCTACCCATACCCGCTTCGAACATGCGCTCGGCGCCTACCACCTGACCAAACGGGCGCTGGCCGCGCTGGAGGAACGAGGTGAGCTCGACCGCGTGGCGGCGGACGATTGCCTCGCGGTCAGGATGGCGGCGCTGCTGCACGACATCGGCCACTATCCCTTTTCCCATGCCCTCGAAGAGGCGGCCTTCCCTTCCCACGAGGCCTTGGGCGTGGCCAAACTGAGCCAGGGCCAGCTGGGCGAGCGCCTGGTAGAGATCGGCGGCCGCGGTTTCGCCTCCGTCGTCGGCAACCTGATCACCGGAGAGAGCCCGAGCTCGCTTCAAGGTCTGATTTCGGGTTCGCTGGACCTGGACAAGATCGACTATCTGAGCCGGGATGCCCGGATGTGTGGCGTGCCGTACGGAACCGTGGATGTGGACCGGCTGCTTTCATCGCTCACGCTGGTCGAGACGGGACCGCGGCGGTACGAAGTTGGAGTGCTGGAGAAGGGCGTGAGCGCGCTCGAGTCGCTGCTTTTCGCCAAGTACCAGATGTACCGCAACGTCTATTGGCATCATGCCGTGCGGTCGGCCACCTGCATGTTCAAGCGCGCGGTGCGCGATGCGGTCGCGCGGGGAAGCGTCTCGACCCGGGATATCGCCGACGCCACCGACGACGTGCTGATGGAGCTGCTGATCACGCAGGACCGGAATGGTCTCGCTGCCGCCATTCGCGCGCGCCGTTTGCACAAGCGCGCGCTCGACCTCCCCGCCAGCGACGTCCCGGGCGAGGCGCAACCCTGGGTGGCTGAGGATCCCGACTTGCTGCAGCGGGTCGAGGATGCTCTGGCGGCCCAAGTCGGCCTGCAGCCGGGGGAGCTGCTGCTCGACTTTCCCGCTCGCTCGTCAATGCTCGGAGTGAACCTGCCCCTGCGTACCCGGAGCGGCGGTATCGAGCGGCTTACCGACGCGGGACGCGCCGGCCACCTGGGGCTGCCTCGGGTGGCCGACGAGCTCTACCGCAGCGCCCGCCGACTTCGAGTGTTCGTCGCCGGCGCCCCGAACCGACCACTCGATGGTCTCCTCGATCTCCTTACCTGGCCCGCCTCCGAGGTGGAGCGGCGGCTCAGCGGGGAGATGTCGCTCGTCTGAAAGGAAGTTCCCATGATCACCCGCCGTCGCTTCATAGCGCAGACGACTGGAGTCACCCTGGCCGCGCTCTCCGGGGAGCGCCTCTGGGCGCAGCTCGCGCGCTTCCATCCCATCACCCTTACGGTCTTCAAGAGCCCGACCTGTGGCTGTTGCTCCAAGTGGGTAGATCACGTCAAGGCATTCGGCTTTGCCGTCAGGGTGCATGACGAAGAGGATATGGACCCAATCAAGGATCGGCTCGGTGTGCCGGCTGCCTTGCGGTCGTGTCATACGGCACAGGCGGACGGATATCTGATCGAGGGGCACGTCCCGGCGAATGATATCCAGCGGCTATTGGCGACCCGGCCCAAGATGGCCGGCCTCGCTGTCCCCGGAATGCCCAGGAGCACACCCGGTATGGCCACACCGGGAGAGCCCGCAGAACCCTACACTGTCGTGGCCTTCCGGAAAGACGGCTCGACCCAAGTCTTCGCTCGACATTAGCGGCGAGCCGCGATCCGGCGCTCGGCACCAGCGCAGGACGGACCGCTTCCCTCTACTGTTACTGTGGCGGGATCGTCAAGGTAAGGCTGTCACCGGGGCTCACCAGGAGCTCGTCACTGACCGGCCGGCGGGAGCCGCCTATGGGATCAGCGACGAAGCGGAGAGTACCTCCCGACTGCACCAGGTAACCGGGGACAGAAAGGCGCTGCGTGGTGTTGCCCGTCACCTGTCCGAGTCGCACCCGTCCTGTGGTACCGCTTACCGCATAGATCGTCATGTCGGTGAATCCCTGGTTCTCGACCGTGAGAGTCGCGCCTGCCTCCGGGCCGGCAGCGGCGGCGGGTTTGCGTGCGTGGCAAGACGCGACCACCATCCAGGTCAACCCGGCCACCATTCTGATCAGTCGCATTGCTGGCTCATGCTCCGATGCTGGCTGCGGACTGTGACGAAGGGGCTGGGATCCGAAGCAATATTCAGGAGGTACCGCTGGCTGCCGCCGGCACGACGGGGTTCTCGCCGGTGTTGCTGTCGACCGAATCGATCCGGACAACAATGGCCGTGATGTTGTCCAGTCCGCCTCGCCGATTGGCCTCCGCGATCATTCGATCGACCCAGTGTTGGGGTTCGCCATCCGAGCTGAGGATTCGGGTCAGCTGTTCATCTTCCAGCATTCCGGTGAGCCCGTCCGAGGCGAGCAGCAGCACGTCGCCCTGCTCCAGGGAACCGAAGTAGATGTCCGGCACCACGTCGACGCTGGCGCCTACGCAGCGGGTGATCACGTTGCTGTAGGGATGGACCCGTGCCTGCTCCGCCGTCAGCAACCCGGCGTCGACCTGCTCCTGCACGTAGCTGTGGTCCTTGGTGAGCTGAAGGAATTGACCGTTCCGGAGCAGATATGCCCGGCTGTCCCCCACTTGACCGATGAGGTACCGGCCCGGCATGAGCACCAGCACGGTAGCGGTGGTGCCCATGCCCCGCTTGTCGTGCTCCGACAGGGTGCGTTCGAAGATCGCGTCGTTGGCCATCCGGATTGCGCCCCGGATCCGCTCGCCCGCCTCTTCGTCGTTCAATCCTCGAACCGATCCGATCTCCCGTGAGGTGATGCGCACGGCCATCTCGCTGGCCACCTCGCCCGCCGCATGTCCGCCCATCCCATCAGCCACGATGAAGACGCCCCGCTCGGCGAGCATCAGATAATTGTCTTCATTGCCGGAGCGAACGATCCCGACGTCGGTGCGAGCGGCACAAGAGAAGTGCACGGGGCGCTATCTCGAGGTCAGGATGAAGAACGCGACCACAGCCCCGATCAGGACCAGGGCTGCGAGCAGCCAGACCGGCGGGCCGCTGGGTTTGGGCGTGGCTGCTCGGAGGGGCCGATGGCGCTCCCGAGTCACGGGACGCTGCGACTCGGCCCAGGGGTCCTCTACCCGCTGTCCGTTGGCCGCTATCCCTTCCATCACCTGGGTGCCGGCCGGGCGGGAGGCCGGACCCACGTCGTCCAGCGGTTCGAACAGCACTGCGACATCACCGAAGCGGAGCGTGGTGCCGGGTGTCAGCGCCGTCTCGCCGGTCACGGGCTCCCCTTCCACAAAGGTTCCGTTGGTCGAGCCCAGATCACTCAGCACCCAGATATCGTCACGACGCTGCAGCTTGGCGTGACTGGTGCTCACGCTGGGTTCGGTGAGGACGATGTCGTTGAAGTCGGCTCGGCCGATGTTCACCACCGGCACCCTGACCGGCAACCGGCTTCCCTTCATTGCCCCAGTCCGTACCAGGAGAGAGGCGAGCGGCGCCGGCTGGGGGGAGGCAGGCGTGATCGGTTGCTGCGGGGAGGCAGGCGTGATCGGTTGCTGCCGCAGCTCCGATATGGGGACCCCATGCATGGTGTCCGACAGCCGCTGTCCGGCGCCGGTGGGTGGCTGATCGGAGCCCGAGATGGGCGTCGACCGGGGTCGAGCGGGAAGGATGGATGGTGCGGGAGCGGCGTCGGCATAGAAGCGGAATTCGTCGTTGCCGATTCGAATCACGTCGGCTCGCGCCAGCAGATGGCGGCGACCCATCCGTTGCCCGTTCACCAACACCCCGTTGACGCTGTAATCCATCAGCACATACCCATCGTTCGTCACCTGAATCTCGGCATGGCGGCGGGAGACCTCGCTGCCCGAGACCACGACATCCGACGCAGCATCCCGGCCAAAGACCAAAGGGCTAACCCCGATGGTGTACTCCCGCCCGTCGGTGAGGCACACGACCCGCCCACCGGTCCCCGCCGCTGGAGGCTTGGCCGGCTGTCTCGAGGGCACCAGGTCGGCAAAGGCACCGGAATCGAAGAGCTGGGTATGACCACCGCGCCGATCGTCCACCACCAGAATCTCATGGGGGCCGAGCTGAATCTTGTCGCCGTGCAGGACAGGAGTGGGGTCCGCGCCGTGGCGAATGCCGTTGATTCGGAGGTCGGCGTCGGGGTCGGCCGAGCGGATGGCAATCCCGCCGTCGGGCATGCGCGTCACGATGGCGTGATATGCCTGGACCCCTTCGCCTTCGAGCACGACGGTACAATCGGGAGCCGAACCTATAACCGTCTCACCGGCAGCGATGGGCATCCGCCTGCTGCCGATTTCGAGGTGCATCATGAATGAAATCCTGGAGGATTGGCAGACCGCCGACAAACGTACCCCGCGGCCCATACGCACGCAAGCAAACCGCTGTTACGCAATCTTTCTGACCTCCTGCCCCCGCAGCTGAAGCTGGTAGAGCCGCTCGTAGATGCCCCGCTGAGCGATCAGCTCCCGGTGGGTGCCGCGCTCCCGGATCTCCCCGTGGTGCAGCACCAGAATCTCATCGGCGTGCAGGATGGTGCTGAGCCGGTGCGCCACCACAATGCTGGTTCGGCCCGACATGAGCTCGGCGATGGCGCGCTGGATCTGCGCCTCGGCCTCAGCATCCACCGAGCTGGTTGCTTCATCCAGCACCAGGATCTTGGGATCGAGCGCCAGGGCGCGAGCAAAGCTCAAGAGCTGCCGCTCCCCCACGCTGAGACTGCGTCCTCGCTCGCCGAGGAGGTGGCGATATCCCGAAGGGAGCCGCTCGATGAATCGGTCGGCTCCCACCCGGCGGGCAGCCTCGCGGGCCTGCTCCGGTGCGATGGGCGCATCCAGAGTCAGGTTGTGAAGGATATCACCGGTGAAGAGGAAGAGGTCCTGCTGCACGAACCCGATCAAGGACCGGAGCTCCGCGGTGGAGAGCTCGCGAATGTCCACGCCGTCCACCGTAATCCTGCCTCGCTCCGCATCGTAGAACCGGAGCAGCAGATTGACGATGGTGGTCTTCCCCGCGCCCGTGTGCCCAACCAGTGCGATCGTCTGGCCGGGGGACGCGGTGAACGACACGTCCCGCAATACCCAGGGACCGTCCGCGCCGTAGCGGAACCAGACTCCCTCGAACCGCACGGCACCACGGACTGGTCGCGGCAGTGCGACCGGCTTCATCGGCTCGATGACGCTCACCGGCTCGTCCAGCAGCGCGAAGACCCGCTCGGATGAGGCCATGGCGCTCTGGAGGAGATTGAACTTTTCGGAGAGGTCCTGCAGCGGCTGAAAGAAGCGACGGGTGTACTGGATGAACGCGGCGAGCACGCCCACGGTGAGGGTCCCGCTCATGACGCGGAGCCCGCCATACCAGAGGAGCACCGCCATCGAGACCGAGGTGAGCAGCTCCACCACCGGGAAGAAGATGGCGTACACCGTGATCGATCGCAGATGGGCGCCAAGATGCTCCCGGTTGAGCTCGGCGAACCGCCGCGCCGAGGCAGCTTCGCGGCCGAAGAGCTGTACGATCTGCATGCCCGAGAGCCGCTCCTGCAGGTAGGCATTGAGCCGCGCCAGCCGGTAGCGGATATCGCGGAACGCCTCGCGGACCCGCCGCCGGAAGATGCGGGCGGTGAGCCACACCAGCGGAATCACGGCAAAGCTGGCCAGCGCCAGCCGGAAGTCGATGGCCAGCATCGTCACCATGATCGCGAGCAGGGTGAAGACGTCTCCGAAGATGGTCACCACGCCCGAGGAGAACAGCTCGTTCAAGGTCTCCACGTCGGACGTCACCCGGGTCATCAGCCGGCCGACTGGATTGCGATCGAAGTAGGAGATGCTCAGCCGTTGCAGGTGGCTGAAGAGCTCCATCCGGAGATCGTACATCACCCGCTGGCCGATGAACGTGGTGAGCAGGGTGCCGCCGTACTCCACGATGAAGTCGAGAGCCAGGGTCGCCAGGTAGAGCGCGGTCAGGAGGCTCAGAAGTCCGAGGTCGTGCCGGGGAATGGCCGCGTCCAGCGCGCGCTCGGTGAGCTGGGGGCCGACGAGAGCGAGACCGGACTGGGCCAGCAGGAGGACAGCTGCACCCAGCGTGAGCCATCGGTAGGGGCGGATGTATCCCAGCAGCCGGCGCATCAGCCGCTGGTCGTAGGCCGGAGCCGTGATCTCGTATTCGTCGGTCGGGTGGTCAGTCATGCGGCACTCTCCACTGGCGCGTCCTCTTCATCTCCCCTCAGCCCCTGACGCACCCAGCCGGAGAACACCAGGAAACCGACCGCCATGGTGAAATAGGTCAGGATGAGCCGCCAAACCAGGATGTAAATCGGCCTGAGCGCCCGCGGCACATAGGACGCCATGACTGCGGCTGACAACACTTCCCCGATGCC
Source organism: Gemmatimonadales bacterium (assembly GCA_036556025.1). GTDB lineage: Bacteria > Gemmatimonadota > Gemmatimonadetes > Gemmatimonadales > GWC2-71-9 > CAVVWJ01. Next base: position 13,046 of record DATBKD010000088.1, read on the forward strand.
CGAGGCACCGGGTGTCGGAGCGAAGTACAGCAGAAACATCACCAGCGTCTGCAGCAGAAGGATGTCGACGAAATTGGTGTGGATCTCCAGCGCTCGAAGGGCGACGTAGCCGGCCAGCAGCTTGTTGGCGTGTGACGGACCCGAGAGCAGCGTGGCCCAGAACAGACTCAGCCAACCCTTCGGGCTGTTGAAGGCCACGATGCTGGCATGAGCCTCGTCGATGCCTTCGCGGAGCCGCTCCAGGCGATCCGCCACTCTCCGGCTCCGGCGTCCAATCGCCTCGGCCAACCGGTGGATCAGGTCGCGCACCAGCCGGGGAAAGAAGAGCACCACCGCCATGAGCACGCCGATGCCGCCGATGATCGTGAGGCTGCCGAGAAACAGGTCGTACAGCGAGAGCCCGAGGACGTTGCCGCGCTGGCCCAGCGAGTGCCCGGCTCCGAAGAGGAGAGCGAGCGGGCCGGCAATGGCAAAGAACAGGATGGTGGCGACGAAGCTGATGAAGGTAGAGGTCACCGCGACCGGAAGGGGAACGCCATAGCGCCGCATGGTGTACATCGTCATGGGCCCGGCGCCGGAATTGAGCGGCGTGATGTATGCCGCCCAAGCGCCCATTCCCCCCGCCAGGACCATGCCCTTCAAGGAGGGCGCCGGATGAACGTGGCGGGCCACAACCCAGAGTCGCAGCCCGCCACCGATCCAGTCCATCGATGCCAATCCCACTCCGACCAGCAGCCAGATCCAGTTGAGTCGTCGGACGCCGGAGACGAAGGCCGAGAAATCGTTGCCGTAGAGGAGAATGATCCCGAAGCCCAACAGGGAGGCCAGGACCGAGATCTCGAACCCGCGGACCAGGAACTTGGGGGTCAGGAGTCGGGGCATGAGCTTGGAAAGCTAGGGCGGGCGGGAAGGGCGGGAAAGGCGGTAAGGGCGGTAAGGCGGGAAAGGCGGTGAGGGCGGTATGGCCGAGATCGAAGCCTTGTCCCGAAACTATCCCGAATGCTCCTCCTTCACTATCCTTCGTCCGATGTCCGTCATCCGCATCGTCAACGCCCGGCAACACAATCTCCGGGGTATCACCGTCGAGCTCCCTCATCGGGCGCTCATCGTCATCACCGGTCCGTCGGGGTCGGGCAAGAGCTCCCTCGCCTTCGACACCCTATACGCCGAGGGCCAGCGCCGTTACATCGAATCGCTCTCCACCTATGCCAAGCAGTTTCTGGAGCGGATGCCCAAGCCGCTGGTGGACAGTCTCGAAGGAATCGCCCCGTCGGTCGCCATCGAGCAGCGCAACCCTGTCGTATCCAGCCGCTCCACGGTGGGGACGGCGACCGAGGTGTACGATTACCTCCGGCTCCTCTGGGCCCGGGTGGGCCAATGCTTCTGTCGGGTCTGTGGCGCCCCAGTGCACAGAGATACCGCTCAATCGGCGGCCGACGACATCCTCGCGGGCGTGAGGGGTCGGATCCAGATCTGCTTTCCCCTGCCGCCGGTCGCCCGGCTATCCCACGCCACCGTGGTGGAGAATCTCCGGGCACTCGGTTTCATCCGCGTGCTTCGCGACGGGATCGGGTACCATCTCGACGAGCTCCCCGCGGGACTCGACCTCACCCAGTCCGGCGAGCTGCTGGTCGTAGTGGATCGACTGGTCGCGGATCCGGGCGCCGTGGGGCGGATTGCGGAAGCCGTCGCGGTGGCGTTCCAGGAAGGTGAGGGAGTCGCCGTCGCCGTTGGGGAGACCGGCCGGCTTCGCTTTACCCGCTCGCCCGCCTGCAGCCGATGTGACACGCCCGCCGCAACAGTGACGCCCGCCCTGTTCTCCTTCAACAATCCTCGGGGAGCCTGCCCTGCCTGCAACGGCTTCGGTGCCGTCCTGGAGTACGACGAATCGCTCATCGTACCCGATCCCGGCCGCAGCCTGGCGCAGGGCGCCATCGATCCGTGGACCAAGCCTCGCTACGAGTCCCGCCGCCGCATTCTCTTCGAATTCGCCCGCAGCCTCGGCGCCGACACCGAGAAACCGTGGCACAAGCTCAAGGCGTCGCACCGGCGGGAACTGCTCTACGGCCGGAAGGGCCGCTTTGTCGGAATCTTCCCCTTCCTCAAGGGATTGGAGGAAAAGCGGTACAAGCAGTACATCAGAGTGTTCCTGCGGCAATACCAGTTGGCCAAGACCTGTGGCGATTGCGGCGGGTCCCGCCTGAATCCTGATGCGCTGAGCGTCCGGATCGCCGACCAGACGATCGCCTCAGTAGCCTCCCGCTCGGTCGACGGGATCCACGCGTGGCTCAGGACCGTGACCCTCTCGCCCTACGAACGAGAGATCGCCGGGCTCATCCTGGGTCAGTTGGACGACCGGCTCAGCTTTCTCCGAGATGTGGGCCTGGGCTATCTCACCCTGGAGCGGCAAGCCAGGACCCTGTCGGGGGGAGAGGCCCAGCGAATCGCGCTGGCGAATGCGCTGGGCTCACATCTGGTGGATGCGCTCTACGTGCTGGACGAGCCTTCGGTCGGACTTCACCCGCGGGACATCGATCGGCTGCTTCGCCTGCTGCGCCGTCTTCGAGACGCGGGCAATACCGTCGTGGTGGTGGAGCACGACCTTGCCGCCATTCAGCAGGCCGACTTCATGCTCGAGCTTGGGCCCGGCTCAGGGGAGCAGGGCGGACGGGTGGTTCATGCCGGCCCGATTGCATCGGCCGTGCATTCGCTCACCGGACAATATCTCACCGGACAGAAGCGAATCGCGGTGCCAAGTGCCCGCCGGCCGGCCGGCCCGCGCTGGCTTCGAGTGCGAGGGGCCACCCTGCACAATCTCCGCGATGTCGACGTGGATATCCCTCTGGGGACTCTCACGGCGGTCACCGGGGTCTCCGGCTCGGGCAAGAGCACTCTGCTGTATGAGGTGCTCTACCGGAATCTCGAGGCCAAGCTCCACGGGGGCCATTCGGCGAAGTCACACCTGGGAGAAGAAGTCGGACGGGTGGCCTCGATCACCGGCTGGGAGTTTCTCCAGGACGTGCTCCTGGTCGATCAGTCACCGATCGGGCGCTCGCCCCGGTCCAACCCGATCACCTACATCAAGGCGTTCGATGAAATCCGCGAGCTCTTCGCGGCCCAACCGCTCTCCCGGCAACGGAAATACAGCTCGGCCACGTTCTCGTTCAATCTGCCGGGGGGTCGGTGCGAGGTCTGCGAAGGCGCCGGACACGTGCAGGTCGAAATGGTCTTCCTGGCCGATGTGTTCGTCCCCTGCGAAGCCTGCGGCGGGAGCCGGTACCGTCGGGAAGTGCTCGACGTCCGGATCCATGGTTACTCCATCCACGATGTGCTGCAATGGACGGTAGACGAGGCGATCGTACGCTTCCGGCACCAACCCAAGCTGGGCAGTGCACTCTGGCATTTACAGCAGGTAGGCCTGGGCTATCTCCGGCTGGGCCAGCCGGCGACCACTCTCTCGGGCGGTGAAGCGCAGCGACTCAAGATCGCCCGGGAGCTGGCCCAGGCCGGCAAGCGCGAAGGGCGCAAGCTGTACATCCTCGACGAGCCGACCACGGGACTCCACCTCGATGACGTCCGGGTCTTGATCCAGGTGCTCGACCGGCTGGTGGACGCCGGCCATACCGTGGTCGTCATCGAGCACCATCTCGACGTCGTGAAGCGAGCGGATTGGATTGTGGATCTGGGTCCCGAGGCCGGGGACGCCGGCGGCCGCGTGGTCGCACAAGGCACGCCGGAGCACGTGGCCGAGGCTCCGGAGTCACACACTGGCCATTACCTGCAGCCGCTGCTTGCCCCGGCTGCTGCCGCCCTCGCGGGTTAGGTGCTTCGCCGCGATCTCAGCACCCCACCACATCATCAACCACGGAACACAGGGAAAAACACAGAACGAGTATTTCGTGAGTTCCGTGGTAAAATGTGAGGAGCGGGGTTCGGCTAAGTCGAAGCCCCTGCCGCCTCCCGGATCAACGCCCACGCCTCGGCGACGTGTTCGCGTTCCGTCCCGCGCTGTCCCACCACCAGCCGGATGGTGTAGCGCCCCTCCAGGCGCGTGTGGGTGAGGTGGACCCGGCGACTCGCGTTGACCTTGGCCAGGAGCCGCTGATTCAGGGCATCGAGCTCCTTCTCCTCCACTCCATCAGGGCGATAGCGAAAGCACACCAGGCTGAGCGGAACCGGAGCCATCAACTCGAAGTCGGGCCGTTGCTCGATCCACCCCTTCAGCTCCTGCGCCAGCGCAACATGGCGACGGATCATTGCCCGCAGTCCGTCGACACCGTACGAGCGAATCACGAACCAGAGCTTGAGCGCCCGGAAGCGCCGCCCGAGCTGGATTCCCCAATCCCGGAAGTTGACCACCTCGGCATCGTACGCCGTGCGCAGATACTCCGGCGTGAGGCCGAAGGTCCGGAGCAGGCTGTCGGGATCGCGGACGTAGTAGGCGCTGCAATCGAAATTGGTCAGCAGCCACTTGTGCGGATTGAACACCAGGCTATCGGCCAGCTGGACCCCGTCGAACAGCCATCTGAGCTCAGGCACAATCGCCGCGACACCGGCGAAGGCGGCGTCCACGTGCAGCCAGATCCCATGCCGCCGGCAAATCGCGGCGATCGCCGGGACCGGGTCGATCGCGGTGGAGGATGTCGTCCCCACCGTCGCCACGACGCAGGCCGGGGTGAGCCCAGCCTCGCGGTCCACCAGGATGGCGCGCTCCAACGCGGCCGGATCCAGCGCGAACCCGGCGGCCACCGGCACGTGGCGCAGTTGGCTCATGCCGTACCCAGCGAGCTTCACGGCCTTGTCCACCGAGGAGTGCGCCTCCCGCGAGGCGTAGACCACGAGGCGCGCCCCGGTCTGCGCCAATCCGCTGGTTCCCGCCGCGTGCGCCGTGGCCCGTTCCCGGGCGGAAAGCAAGGCCACCAGCGTGGCGGTCGAGGCGGTGTCCTGGATAACGCCGACGAATGAGTCCGGCAATCCGATCATCTGCCGCAGCCAATCCATCACCACCTGCTCCAGCTCGGTGGCGGCCGGGGACGTCGCCCATGACATGCACTGAGCCCCCAGCGTCGCCGTGAGCATCTCGCCGAGAATCGAGGGCGGGCTGTTGTTGCCGGGGAAATAGGCGAACCACCCGGGATGATTCCAGAGAGTCATCCCCGGCAGAATCACCTCCCGAAAATCGCGGAACATCGCCTCGAACGGCTCGCCCTGCTCGGGAGGAGACGAAGGCAGACTCCCTCGGATCTCGCCCGGCCGAACCTCGGGTACAACCGGGAGCTCGCCGACCCGGGCCAGGTGATCGGCCATCCAGTCGACCAGCTCGTGGGCGTGACGCCGGAATTCGTCGGATTGCATGGGCCCAAAGCGAACGCCTCGCCCCGGCGGGAGTCAAGCGGCGGTCCCCCGAACTCGATAACATTCCCGGCTTCATGCCGCGAACTCGATTCCGTGAATCCGGTCTGGGCTGGATGGTCCTGGCGCAGTTCCTCTTCGCCGCCATGAACATCTGCACCCGCCTGGGGTCTTTCCGAGTCCCGTGGGCCCAGGTCGCATGTGCCCGCTTCCTGGTCGGCGCCTTGCTCGCCGGCGGGGTCGCCGCGGCCAGAAAAACATCGCTCCAGATCATCGACCAGCCGGGCGCGTGGCGCAGGAGCATCTTCGGCGCCCTCTCGGCGGTTGGCGCTTTCTACACCCTGTCTTCCCCGAGAATTGCGATCGGAGACGCCGCGACGCTCACCGCCACGGCCCCGATCTTCGTCGCGCTGCTTTCGGGGATGCTCCTGGCGGAGCCGGTCGGAAGCCGAGTGTGGCTTGCGGTCGCCCTCGGCTTCACCGGGGTTCTGGCCCTGGTGCGGCCCTCCTTCGCGCTGGCCCTGCCGGTCGCGCTGATCGCAACCGCCGGATCGTTTTTCTATGCCCTCGCCATGATCTGGCTCCGCAAGATCGGTCCCGGCGAAAGCCACGAGGCCGTGGTGCTGCACTTTTCCCTGGTCGCCTTCGGCGTCATGGTGCTGCTGACCCTCCCCCGGTGGACCTGGCCCGACCCGCGCAGCCAGCTCTTCCTGTTGGGCGCCGGCCTGGGAGGCGGAGGAGCTCAGCTCGCCATGACCCGGGCGTACTCTCTCCATCGCGCCGCGCCGGTGACCGCGCTCTCCAGTCTCGGCGTGGTGTTTACCTATCTGCTCGCCGCGGTCGTCTTCGCGGAGAGGCCAACGAGCTGGCAGATCGGTGGCGCACTCCTGGTCATTGCGGCGGGCGCAGTGGTGAGCCTCCGACAGCGCTGACCGGCGAGTATATGTTTCGTACACTCATGACCACATCTCTGATTCGTCCGTCTCGCGGCCTGCGATACGATCCCGCGCTCGCCTGTCAGCACTTGACCCAAGCCGATCCCAAGCTGGGCCAGCTCATTGCCCGCGTCGGACCCTGCACGCTGCGGCCCAGGGCAACCCAGAGCCTGTTTGCCGCGCTGACCCGTTCCATCGTCTACCAGCAACTGTCCGGCCGTGCGGCCGCCACTATCCTGGGGCGAGTGGTTGACCTGTTTCCGGACACGCCCTTCCCCCGGCCGGAGGACATTCTCGCCTGCCCGCCCGAGCGCCTCCGCGCGGCCGGACTTTCGACCGCAAAGACTGCCGCCGTTCGCGACCTTGCCGCGCGCACGCTCGATGGAACCGTTCCGCCGCTGGCGGTGGTGCACCGGCTGACGGACGACGAGATCATCGAGCGGCTGACCGTGGTTCGCGGCATCGGACGCTGGACCGTGGAGATGCTCCTGATTTTCCGGCTGGGGCGTCCCGATGTCCTTCCGGTGGACGATCTCGGGGTGCGGAAGGGATTCGGACGGATCTTTACCAAGCGCCCCCTGCCGGCTGCCCGGACGCTCACCCGTTGGGCGGAGCGATGGCGACCATACCGCTCCGTGGGGAGTTGGTATATGTGGAGGGCCTTGGAGCTGTAAAAGGGGGCGATGGATGGTCCGCGACACCGACCCGCTGGCTGGTTTCCAGCCGAGCCTGCAGACAGTCGAGTTGCTGTGCGAGCGCCTGGGTGAGCTCGGCTATCCCATTGGGGCCCAGACCGCCCGCGAGCTGCTGCGGGCCGTCTTCCAGAACGAGGCGCCACGGATCGATGCCCGAGTGCGCGACGCCATCAACACCTCGCTCGAGACGATTCGAGTCGCCACCCAGTCAGCCCTGGGCGTGCTGGCCACGACGGCACCGGTGACCCCGGCAGCCCGCGCTCTTCCGCCGGCGGAGACCTCGCCTCAGCCTCGCGCCGCGCGGAAGACTCCGGGCGCCGGGATGTCCCGAGCGGGCCGGCCCTCGGGCGGCAAACGGAAGCTCGAGTCTCTCGAGGACCGGCCTCCCTCGGGCGACGGACCGACCAAGCGCGAGCGGGACGATCTGGATGGCGGAGAGCGCCGCCCGGTCTTCCGCCGGCCCCGAGGGCGCTAGCGCGAGAGCGCCACCGCCTTCCGTGCTTCGCTCACGTCGGGCCGATTCCGGTCGGCCTTCGCCATCAGCTGTAAGAATCGACGATAGTTTCGAACCGCTGCCTCCCGGTCGCCAGCCAAGGCGGCCGCGCGAGCCGCGCCCAGCAGACTCCGTGCCCGGTTGGGCTGACGCGCCAGCGAAGCCTGATATGCGCGGAGCGCCTCCCCCGCGTGACCGGTCTCCAGGAGGAGATCGCCGTAGAGCTCGCGCGCCGGCAGGACGGCGCCGGGCGTGACCGGATGCTTCGCCGTGATGTCCTCCAGGTCCGCCGCAGACGCGGCCAGACGGATCGCCCCGGCCGTGTCCCCCACCTGCCGCTTCAGCCACGCCGACGCTGCCTGACGCTGGATCTCCACCTGCTTCGACCAGTACGCCTGCAGGCCGCCCAGCTTCGCCAGCGCCGAGCCGATCGTCGCCAGACTGTCGATCTCCGCCCGCGCCGTGGCTGAATCATTGCTTCGAGCCGCACCGATCGCCCGGGCGAAGTGGGTGATCGCCTCCGTCGCCCGCCAGCTCGGGGCCGGCCGCACGGTGAGAGCCTTGGCCTCGTTCCATTGCGCGCGCTCCAGGGCATAGCGAGCCGGGATCGCCGCGAGCGCATAGTCATTGATCAGCGAGTTGGCCGGATATCCCGAGGTCACCCCTCTCACCTGATCGACAATCTTCCTCGCCTCAGCATCCCGGCCCTCCTGCAGGTAGGCGTAAGCCAGGTAATCGAGCGCATGCCCGTGTTGATCCCACAGCCCCTCGAGATGCTGCTCTTGCTCGAAGGTCCTCGCCGCATGGGCGGAACGGAGGTTGGACTCGATCGATCGATCCCACTGGCCGATCAGAGTGTAGATATGGGAAGGCATGTGCAGAGCATGGGGGACCGATGGGGCGATTTCCGCGTACCGGGCAGCGGCAGCCTCGCCGCGGTTGGCCAAGGCCGGGTAGTCGTAGGCATGGATCAAGTAATGCGCCAGCCCGGGATGCTCCGGGTTCTTCCGGAACAGCGGTTCGAGAATGGCCGCGGCGCGGCGCTGCCGGGCATACGTGGTGTCGTCTGCGTCGAGCTGCCCAACCGCGGTGAGGGCCAGGGCAAAAAAGATCTGGGCCTCGTCGTCCTGAGGGTGGCGCTGGGCCACCCGTTCCATCGCTGACTGGTAGGCGAGCAGGCGGCTGCGATGATCCCTGCCCTGGTAGCCGCGATAGTAGGTCGCGATCGCTCCGGCGTAATCCGCCTCACGGGACCCCGGCCGGGCGAGGTTGACCGCGCGCTCGGCCGCTGCGAGCCCCCTCGCGCTTTCCTCGGAGCTGGGCGGAGTCCACAGCGGATGCAGCGTGCTCATTGCCTGGCCCCAATAGCCCATGGCGCAAGCAGAGTCGGCCGCGATGACTGCTCCAAAGGTCCTGCCCGCCTCCTCGTACCAGAATGAGTGCAGCAACGCGAGCCCACGCTCGAATTGGACCTGAGCCCTGGAGTTGCAGGTAGTCGGGAAGACCACGCGGCCCAGCCGTTCCGGTGGTTGACCGGTGTGCTGAGCATGCTCGTCCTGGGAGAGGAGGCTACAGGGAAGGAGAAGGACCACGCCTGCCAGCCATAGCGGGAGGGTTTTCCGCATGGGGTTACCTCGGATCAAGAGTCCGAACCATGAGTCGGAGATGAGGAGGGCATGAGAGACACATGAGCGTGCTCGCTTAGTCTGGGACCTCACACCAACTGCCTGAGGTTCCCATGTGGCTCAGTCTTCCTCGAATCGTGGGGTTTCTTTCCCCACTCCCCATCCTGATTGCGTGCGCATCCAGCGGCCTGGATCCTAACGTGATCACCGCCCCTGAGCTCAGCCGTGCTCGGGCCACGAATGCCTACGACGCGATCCAGCGCATTCGGCCCGAAATGCTCCGCACCAGGGATCCCGGCTCGGTGATCTACTTCAAAGCCCGCCGGCCCGTCGTCGCCGTAGACAACACCCTCGTCGGAGGTGTCGAGGTGCTGCGGGCGATTCCTGTCGACCGGGTGGCTCGCATCCAGTTCGTCAACGTCTATGAGGCCGCGAGGCGGTATGGGATCGGTTTCGGGAGTGGGGTCATGCTGATAGAAACCCGGTCCGGTTTGGAGCCGCAACCCGCCGAGCGCCAAAGCGCCTCCCGGTGACGTCCAGGCCGGAAAAGCATTGCGGCAACGGGTGGCGAAACACTCGTTGCCGCACAGCGGAACGCCGGTGTCTTTCCGACAACTCCCGAGGAGGGACTCGAACCCCCGACCCGGTGATTAACAGTCACCTGCTCTACCAGCTGAGCTACTCGGGAAGGGCGCGACAAGGTGAAGGCTCGCGCGGGCAGACGGGCTGTAAGGTAGCTACGGGCCATATTCGGTCAAGCGTGACATGGGTGACCGCACGCACATCATTGCACGCCAAAGCGGCGTATTCTCATGCCTCGATCGGCTCATTCGGAACTGTCTGGACTTACCTCCCGTTGGGGCTTTGGAGCGAGCATTTGCTCGCAAAGGGGCTGTCAATGTGAGTGTTCACTTGACAATGAAGTGCAGGACTCGTCCTCTTTGCCTCACAAAGCTATGCCAAAGTCTGCGTGTAAGTCATTGTTGAAAAAGATGTTACAAAATTCCAGCTTCCGTTCCGGAGGTCGATCCTTACCTTCCGTCGCATGTCACTGCCACCCCTGATCGGCCACCTCGAGCCCCGGCAACGGCTCGCGAAGGCGGTACAGGCAGGCCGGCTCCCCCAGGTGATTCTCCTGACCGGGCCAGCCGGGGTGGGAAAACAGCGGTTGGCTCTCTGGCTGGCTCAGCTGCTGTTCTGCGAGCGGCCAACCGGAGAACCGTGTGGCACGTGTCGCGGGTGCCGGGTGGTGAGTGGACTGGCTCATCCCGACCTGCACTGGATGGTGCCGATCCCCCGGCCCAAGGCCTCGGATCCGGATCGGCAGGTGGAGGAAGCGGCCGAGGCGATCGCGCAGGTGCTGGAGGAGCGGCGCCGGCAGCCGTTCTATGGAGTAGCCGACGGGATGGCCATCCACCCGATGGCGTCGGTTCGGCTGCTGCAGCGCCGAGCCCGGTTGACCCCGGTTGAGGGCGGCTGGCGGGTGTTCATCGTCGGCGAAGCCGATCGATTGGTGCCTCAGGAGTCGAGCCCGGAGGCGGCCAACGCGCTGTTAAAGCTGCTGGAGGAGCCGCCGGCCAACACGTTGTTCGTGTTGACCGCCGTGGATCCCAGGCGAATGCTCCCGACCATTCGGTCGCGGGCGGTCGCGGTCCGACTCAGTCGTCTGTCGGATGGAGAGGTCGAGAGCTTCCTCCTCTCGCAGCAGCCCAGCTCGCTGGCGCGGCTTTCCGCCAAGGCTCTGGGTGAGCGGGTGACGATGGCCGAGGGCTCGATCGGCCGGGTGGTGGCAGGCGGGGACGAGGGCGGCGCGGCATACCAGGCCGCGAACGAGCTGCTCGAAGCGGTAGTGGCGGGCGCCGGACCAACGCTGGAGCGGGTGTTGAGGCAGGCGCCCTGGTCCGCCAGAGGCGAGTTCACCGCGATGTTGGACGCCCTCGCCGACACGTTGGGCGAGGCCGCCCGGGGAACCGTGGGACAGCCGATGCGCCGTCCGGTTCCGCAGGCGCTGATGCGACACCGGAGCCCGGAGCCGCTGCTCAAGGCAATGGAGCACGTAGCCGACGCGCGGGAGGCGGCATGGGGAAACGTGAATCCGCAGATCCTCCTGGCGGTGCTGGGGGAGGAGCTGGCGGAGGTCCTGTGAAGCTCAGCCACCTGGACGAGCGCGGACGGGCCCGGATGGTGGATGTGGGCGGCAAGCCGGAGAGCGAGCGAACCGCCGTAGCGGAAGGCGCCGTGCGGATGTCCCGGGAGGCGTTCGATCTGGTGGCAACGCAAACGGCTCCCAAGGGTGACGTGCTCACCGTCGCCGAAGTCGCCGGGGTCATGGGAGCCAAGCGCACCGGGGACCTGATCCCGCTCTGCCACCCGTTGGGGCTGGATGTAGTAGAGGTCGAGGCCCGGCTCGAGCCGGAACTTCCGGGGGTGCGGGTCACGGCAACAGCCAAGGTGACGGCCCGCACCGGCGTGGAGATGGAGGCATTGACTGCAGTAGCAGTAGCGTGTTTGACGGTGTACGACATGGTCAAGGCAGTAGATCGGGGGATGATTATCGAGGATGTCAGGTTGGTGAGTAAGACCAAGCGGCCTGCTCACAACTCATAGGAGGAGGTTGGCCCGAAATGCGACCGACCGACAAGTACGCCAGAGTCAACGAAACCCGGGGCGACGTAGTCCAGCGCCTCGCGATTCGTGGCGCCCTGCTGTTGCTGACAGCCGCCGTCGTCGGCACGCTCGCCGGTTGGACCAAGCGAGTCCGCGCCGCTGACAGCGTCAGCTTTCCCGACGTCGGCCTGGTAGTGCGGCAGATGGGCCACCTGGGCCATGAAGTGGATGCCGCCCGGGGGGAAGCCGCCCTCACCCAAGTACAGCTCGACCGCGCCAACGCGATCATCGCGAGCTCGGCCAAGTACCAGATCCCGGCCGACCTGGCGGCGGACATCTACGACATCGCCTTGAGCGAGGGCATCGACCCGGCCCTTGGCTTTCAGCTGGTAAAGATCGAGAGCAACTTCAAGGCGGGAGCTCGGAGTACCATGGGGGCCCTGGGCTACACCCAGGTGCAGGTTGCCACCGCCCGGTTCTACCAACCTGGTGTGACGGCCAAGGAATTGATGGAGCGGCAGACGAATCTACGGGTGGGGTTCCGCTTTTTAAGGGACCTGCTCAACAAGTTCGACCGCGACACCCATCTGGCGCTGCTGGCGTACAACCGGGGCCCCGCGCGTGTCACCGAGATTCTGGCGCAGGGCGGCAACCCCGCCAATGGGTACTCTGCCGCGGTCTTGAAGGGCTACCGGCCGCCGAGCTCGACCAATCCGGCGCCTTAGCCTGGAATCCGGAGCGATTTCCCGGCCTTGATGGGTTGGGTCTCCGACAATCCGTTCGCATCTCTGAGGGCCTGGACCGACACGCCATAGCGTCGCGCCAGGCCCTTCAGAGTTTCCCCCCGCCGCACCAGGTGGGTGCGCACCGACGCACTGTCGGCTGCCGGGCGCGGCTGCTTGGTACGCACTTTGGGCGGCGCAACCCGGAGCCGCTGACCCGAGGTGATCCGACCCTCTGGTTCCAGCCCATTCCACTGCTGCAGATCCGCCTGGCTCACGCCGTAGTCCTTGGCAATCGAGGACAGCGTCTCACCCCAGCGTACCCGGTGAAAGCCGGTGGGGCTGGCGTCGGCCGGCGTGACCGGATCGGCCATGCGCCGCGCCACGGAGGACGAGAGCGCCCCGCCGGTCGGAACCACGACGATTTGACCCGGCCGGAGACGGCGGGCTTTGAGCCTGGGATTGGCATCGGCGAGCAGCCGGCTGCTCACGTGGTAACGGCGGGCGATGCCGCCCAGGGTCTCGCCTGACGCCACCACGTGTTCCACAAACGTCACCCGCCGCTTGGCAGGCAGCGCCGCATAGGCCGCCTCAGTGGACGCGCCTCGTCCCACGGGGATCCGCACGATCGAGGGCACTCCGGGAGGAGTCGCGAGCCGGAGATACTGCGGGTTCATCTCCCGAATGGCGGCGACCGTGGTGTCCGCCAGCCTGGCGATGACGTCCAGGCCGGTCATGGTCGGCACGATGATCGAGTCGTAGGCCGGAGGGTCTACCTTGGTCACCTCAAACCCATAGCGGGCCGGCTCCTTGGCAATCAGCGCGGCGGCAATGAGCTTGGGGACGTAATCCTTGGTTTCCCGTCGGAGCAGCTTGGTGTCGTACAGCCGGAAGAAGGTGGCGTCGCTATTGACCGAATCGGCAGCATCGTCGGGCAGGCGGATGAGGCCGCGGGAGACCTTGCCTGCGCCGGCATTGTAAGCCGCGCATGCCAGATACAGCGAGCCGAAGCGCGCGCTCAGGCTCTTGAGATGGCGCGCTGCGGCGTCGGTCGCGCGGTAGGGATCCCGCCGCTCGTCCACCCAGGAGTCCACCCGCAAGCCGTAGAGCTTGGCGGTCCCCTTCATGAACTGCCACATGCCGACCGCTTTGGAGCGACTGGTCGCCGAGTTGGAGAAGCCGCTTTCGATCAGCGCGAGATAGACCAGATCTCCGGGCAGCCCGTCCTGCTGGAGCCGCTCGCGGATCATGGTCTCGTAGCGGGGCATGCGGGTGAGCCAGACGCCCATCCGCTCGCGCCCCTTGGTCTGGAAGAAGTCGAGGTAGTACTGAACCCGGTTATGGCTGTTGAAGGTGCTGACGTCGATGTCCCAGGTGGCGGCATTGCTAACACTCTTCGCACCCCCGGCAGAGGCGAGATCCGATTCGGAAGAGCTGCTGTCGGCGTCGTCTCCGGGCCTGGCCTCCTCCAACGCTTCCAGCACGGCTTCGTCCGCGGCGGAGTCGGAGGCCAACTTCACCTCGGCCGTGAGCTCCTCCGTGGGCAGCAGAGTGTCGAGCTCGGGTGCCGGCGGCAATGCCAATGGATCCGCGCCCCGTCCGGAATCTCTGCTCGCGTTGGACCCACCACCCGTGCTTCTCGAGGACACCGGCGCTACCGGACGAGGCTCGTGATGGCCGCCGCAGGCCGGCACGAGCGCGAGAATGGCGAACAGGAGGATGGGACGCAGGCGCAAGCGGGTACCCTCGACTAGTTCAACGATTCGCAGATTTCGGGCGATATTCGGGACTGCAGGATGGTGCACCCCGTCGCCGGGGTGCAAAGCGCGCGACCAAGGGCGAACTGAGACAGCCCAGACCGCGGACGTCGGCTGCTATCGCATGAACAGACGGTTTCCCAGGATGCGGTTGGTAGCGTTCAGCACAGCGAGTGCCGCGCCGCGCGCCGCATCGTTTTCCGTCAGGTAGGAACCGACCACCCGGTGCCCACTGCCCTCTCCCTGGGCGGCGAGAGAGACGATCACCACGGTAGCGTCGAAGGCACGGACGGCCTTCACCCCGAGCAGCTCGAAGCCCATGCCACCCTCGACCGCCTGCATGAGGGCCGCGACGCAGGCCTGCGCCGCGCAACGCAGCTCGCCTGCCTGGGAGGCGAGTCCCTCACTCTCCCCCGAGAACTGCTCCGATTCCTTCCAAGTGAGTCCGACCCGGGCTCGGCAGCGCCCGTTGGGCAACCGTTCGAGCGTGAACTCGGCGAAGCGCAGGCGCTCGCTGAGGGGGTTGGGCGCAGACATGTCGGTCCTTAAGGAGGGCGGGGTCCGGTGCGAGACGATGAGACCCTCGAGGGGGCAAGGCCTATGCCACGCGTGGTCTGATCCTCACTCGAGGTGCTCGGCGAGAAACGCGGCCAAGGCGTCGTCGGAGATCTTTTCCGCTTGGGCGAACAGCGCGGCCTTGGACGAAGAAGACAGTGGATAGGTGGCCCAGAAGGAACGCTGACCCGGGTCGAGTCCCCGAAAGGAGAAGACCAGATTCCAGTAGGGCGAGCTGGCGCGCCGCTCAGCGGCAATCGACACGTTCCACCGAAGGTCATCGTGTTCCACCACTCTCCACACCATCGAGAAGCTCCGGCGTAGGCCACGAGAGGGTCGGCCAATATGGGCAGCGCCGAGGAATCAGGTCAAGAGTCCTTCGGCGCGGGCGTCCTCGGCGGTGTCTACGTCTCGCAGCAGCGGCAACTCGTGCCATCGCACGCCGATGCGTTTGAGCCGGGAGCGAGTCTCCTCCAACAGCCGACTGGTGCTCCACGGCATGTCGGAGAACAGGTCCGGCAGCGGTGTCGGTCCACCGATCAGGTAATAGCCTCCATCTTCCGCCGGGCCGATTACCAGCTCACCCCGCTCCACCAGAGTCGAGGCCTCGCGCAGATGATCCACCCCGAGCCGGGGGCAATCGGCTCCGACCGCGATCCACCCGCGCCCCGGCTCGATAGCCCGGGCGGAGGCCGCGAGCCGGGCGCCGAGATCGCCCGAGGCTTGGGGCCGAAAGTCCCAGTCACCCAGCCAGAACCGCATCTCGCTCGCGGCGTCCCCAGGGGTAAACCAGATGATGACATCGAGCCCCGCTTCCCGGACCGCTGCGATCGTGCGCGACACCAACACGCGGTAAAGGCGCAAGGCCCGCCGGTCACCGACTTCGGTCGCGAGCCGGGTCTTCACCGTGCCGATGCGAGGAGCCTTGAGGAAGAGGGCCAGCGCGGGTCTCATCGTGAGTCGGGTTCGGGCTGGTACCAGCGAGCCAAGCGATCGGGCTCGACGCCCAACAGGAAGAGCAGCAGCAAGGCGGTGTTCCGCGCCGGGCCCAACACCCGGCCCTCGCGAGTCCAGCGACGCGGATCCACCACGATGGGGTGACGAAAGTGCTCGATCCGTGCCACCCGAGCGATCCGCCGGGCGAGGGCCACGTCTTCCATGATGCGACTGTCGGGATATCCGCCCGTCGCGTCATACAGACTCCGGCGCAGCAGCAGTCCCTGGTCCCCGTAGGCCAGGCCGAACCAGCTCCAGCGCAGGTGAGCAGCGCGCTCCACCGCCCGGAACCAGAGTCCCTGGAGTGGAATGGCCAGGGGCCAGGCCGCCGCGTGCACTTCGGGCCGGAGCATCGCCGTCTCCGCCTCCGCCAGTGCGTCCCGGCTGAGGCGCACGTCGGCGTGGAGCACGAGCAGCCACTCGCCGCTCGCCTCGGCGATCCCCGCGCGGAGCTGGCGGCCTCGGCCGGAACTCGCGGACACCACGCGGCAGCCGTGCGCGGCGGCGACCTCGAGGGTGCCGTCGCTGGAGCCGCCGTCGGCGATGACGATCTGGTGTTCGACGGTGAGAGCGGTGAGATCCTGCAACAACCGCGGGAGCCGCGGCGCCTCGCTTAATGTCGGAATGACCACCGACAGGAGCGTGGTCAGCTCCGCACGAGAGCTTGAAAGCGGGTTCGCAGGTCGCGGGTCACCGGACCGCACTTGCCCGCCCCGATCTGGCGCCCGTCCACCTGGCGCACGGCCACCAGCTCGCTCGCCGTGCCGGTGAGGAATACTTCGTCGGCGGTGTACACGTCGTAGCGATTGAGCATGGTCTCGTCGACCTGATAGCCCGCCTGCTCGGCGATCTCGATCACGGTGTCGCGGGTGACGCCTTTGAGGATGCCGGCGAACGGCGGCGGCGTCTTGATCCGGCCGTTCTTCACGATGAAGATGTTCTGCCCCGAGCCTTCGGCCACGCTGCCCGCGCTGTCGAGCATGATGACCTCGTCCGCGCCGGCCTGAATGCCTTCGATCTTGGCCAGAATGTGCGCCAGGTAGTTGAGCGACTTGACTCGGGGCGACAGCGCCTCGCGCTGGGGGATGGGCGTCCCCGCCGTGACCACGCGAAGGCCGGTCTCGTAGACTTCCTCCGGCCACAGCCGGATGGTGTCCACGATGATGATGATGGAGGGTTTGGCGCATTTCCGCGGATCCAGCCCGAGGTCGCCGACGCCTCGAGTGACCACATGGCGGATGTACGCCTCGGTGATGCCCGAGCGCCGGACCGCCTCCTCGGTGATGCGAGCCATCTCATCCTGCGACATCGGGATGGTGAGCCAGACAGCATGGGCCGAGTCGTACAGGCGGTCCAGGTGCTCCATGAGCTTGAAGATCTTGCCGCCGTAGACCCGAATTCCCTCGAAGACTCCATCGCCATACAACAGGCCGTGGTCATAGACCGAGACCGTGGCGGTCTCGCGATTGTACCACTTGCCATCGAGCCAGATCGTTGGAGTGCCGGCGCTCACGGCGGGAGCCTTGGACGGCTTAGCGGGGGCGGTCATAAGACAAACTTAACGGTCCGAGAAGGGTAATGGCTAGGACCTACTTGGCAGGCTCGGCAGCTTCCCAACAAGGTCCGAATCCGCCTTACTCCTTACTTCTTACTCCTTACTTCTTACTCCTTACTTCTCACTCCTTACTTCTCACTTCTCACTTCTCACTGCTCGCTGCTGTATCGCTCCCCCGCAGCTCGACCCCGCGCCCGCGGTACAGCCGAAGCAGTGCGGCCCCAGTGCGATCCGGCGGCCATCCAGGGCCCACTGTTCGAACTCCATAATGTTTTGCGGCAGGCCGGTCTCCAGGGGCAGCTCCAGCATCTGGTTGAAATCGCAATCATAGAGCGTTCCATCCCAGCCGACCGATAGCGTCGTGCGGCACATGACGCCGGCCGCCGCCGAGGGATTGAACGCCTGCACCAGGCGGGTGAGATATGCCGAGGTTTGTCCCTTCTGCTCCAGGTGTTCCAGGAACCGGCTGATCGGCATGTTGGTGATGGTGAACAGATGGTTGAACACGATGCCGTATCGGCGGCCGAGCTCGCGCTTCCATTCCCGCTCCGCGGCGACCTGGTTGGGCGGCAGAAAGGCGCCGACCGGGTTGAGCACCAGATCGAGCACGAGCCCGCTCCCCGGCTGGCCATAGCCCAGCCGATTGAGCTCGAGGAGCGCGGCGAGAGAGTCCTCGAAGACGCCGTCGCCGCGCTGCGCGTCGGTCTGGTGCGCCTGATAATACGGAAGGGACGCGGCCACTTCGACCCGGTGCTCGGCCAGAAACTCCGGGATCCAGCGGTAATTCGGCAGCCGAGTGATCGTCAGGTTGCAGCGGTCAATCACCCGACGGCCGAATTCGCGCGCCTCGCGGACGATCCGCTGGAACTCCGGGTGGAGCTCGGGAGCTCCACCGGTGATGTCGAGCGTGGGGATGTCATGCTCGGCCAGAACTCGCAGGCACGCGTCTACGACCTCGCTCGGCATGACCTCACGCCGCTCGGGGCCCGCGTCGACATGGCAATGCCGGCAGGTTTGATTGCAGCGTTTGCCGACATTGACCTGAAGGACCTCGATGCCGGTGGATTGTAAGGGAAAGAGTCCGGCGGACGCGAGCGCATCCTCGAAGCTCCGGGCCAGCGGCACCTGGGCGAGCCGCTCACGCTGCGCCGTTCCTCGGGCAAGGGGGTGTTGTTGCTTGGAGAGCGTGGGGAGAACTGTCACCTACATGCCCAGCCGCTCGAGATGATTCCGCATCTGCACGCCATGCACCAGCGAGGCGCCTCCCCTGATCGCGGCGGCCACGTGCACCGCCTCGGTCATCTCCTCTTCGTTGCTCCCCTGCTCCAAAGCAGCCGTGGTGTAGGCATCGATGCAGTAGGGACACTGGACCGCGTGAGAGACGGCCAGCGCGATCAGGGCCTTCTCCCGCGCAGACAGCGCCCCCTCGGCGAAGACGGCCGAGTACCAGGCGTTGAACTTCTCCCATAGCTCGGGGGAACCCTTCCCCATTTCGGCGAACCGGGCGAGATCCGGAGCGTGGTAGTAGTGCTCGTGGCTCATGTCTGGTGAATATAGGGCGGAAAGGGCGGAAAGACGGTAAGGGCGGGAAGGGCGGGAAGGGCGGGAGGGGCAGAGTGACTGCCGACTGCGCTCCCTACCGCTTGCGCCTTACCGCCCTTACCGCCCTTACGTCAGATACCCGTAGCCGATCGTCGTCAAAAACTCGGGCAGCTCCTGCGCCGAGATCAGCTGATCTAACAAGTCGGCCGCCTCGCGAAGCCGTCCGGCCGGCCCCTCCGCCAGCAGCCGGTCGAGCACGTCCTTGGCCACTCCGCGGGTGTACTCGAGAGTGATCTCGCGGCCGCTGTCGGTTCGCACCTGGTGCCGGATCCACTGCCAGAGCTGCGCCCGGGCGATCTCCGCGGTGGCGGTGTCTTCCATAAGGTTGTTGATCGCGACGGCGCCCGCGCCCCCCAGCCAGCCCGCGAGATACTGAATCGCCACGCTGACGTCTCCCGCGACGCCAGCCTCGGTGACCCGACCGCCCGGCACGCGGACGTCGAGCAGCTCGGCCTGGCCCACGCGCACGTCGTCCCGGCGTCGCGCCTTCTGATGCGGCTCGGCGCCGAGATGCGCGTCGAAGGCAGCCGCGACGACCGGCACCAAGTCCGGGTGAGCCACCCAGGCGCCATCGTATCCGGCGCGCGCCTCACGGTCCTTGTCCTCCCGCACCTTGGCCAGCGCGGCCGCATTTACTTCCGGATCCTTCCGGCTGGGGATGAAGGCCGCCATGCCGCCGATCGCGTGGGCCCCTCGACGGTGGCAGGTCTGCACCAGCAGCTCGGTATAGGCCCGCATGAAGGGAACCGTCATCGTGAGCTGGGCCCGATCCGGCAGCACGAATTCGGGCCGATCTCGGAAGTTCTTGATCATGCTGAAGAGGTAGTCCCACCGCCCGGCGTTGAGACCTGCTGCGTGATCCCGCAGCTCGTAGAGGATCTCATCCATCTGAAACGCCGCCAGAATGGTCTCGATCAGCACCGTCGCGCGGATCGTTCCCCTCGCGATTCCCAGCGTGTCCTGGGCGAAGTTGAACACGTCGTTCCAGAGACGCGCCTCGAGATAGCTCTCCAGCTTGGGCAGATAGAAGTAGGGACCGCTGCCGCGCTGGAGCAGCTCCTGCGCGTTGTGGAAGAAGTAGAGCGCGAAGTCGAAGAGGCTGGCGGAGACCGGCCGGCCCTCCAGGAGCACGTGCTTCTCGTGCAGGTGCCACCCGCGAGGCCGCACCACCAGCGTGGCCAGGCGCTCGCCCAGATGGTATGGCTTCCCCTCGGGACTGGTATAGGCCAGCGTCCGGCGGACCGCGTCCATGCAGTTTAGCTGACCGCTGACGACGTTGATCCAGGGCGGCGACAGGGCGTCCTCGAAGTCCGCCATGAACACCTGGGCCCCGGAGTTGAGCGCGTTGATCATCATCTTGCGCTCGACCGGGCCGGTGATCTCCACCCGGCGGTCGAGCAGATCGGCCGGCGCGGGGGCCACCACCCAGGTTTCCTGTCGCAGGAGGCGGGTCTCCTCCAGAAAGTCGGGGTTGGCCCCAGCCCGCAGGCGTCGCTGCACCTCACGTCGGCGGGCGAACAACTGCTCGCGCTCGTCGGTAAACTTGCGTAGTACCGCGGCGAGGAAGCGCACCGCGTCGGGCGTGAGAACTTGGTCCATCCCGGGGACCTCTTCGCCCAGGATTTCTATCCCGGGGGGCAAGGAGCCGTGAAGCGGGGTCATGAGATCCTAACGGAGATCGTGGGGCAGCCGGGGAGAGGACAACAGCTCGCCGAAGTATTTCCAGCGCGCGGCCGGATCGGAGCCGGCGGTGCGATCCAGCCAGTCCGCGACCATATCTCGGCCCAGATTGTAGTTGATGACGTAGCTGCGGTAGGTGTCGATGAAGCGGAGGGTCTTGGCGGCCTGCTCCGGAGACACGAGCCAATACCGCTGCATGGCAGCAGCGGCGCCCGCGGCATCGAGCTCGCCATCGAGGTAGCGGCGTGCCACCTCATTTCGGGCGTAGTTGAGATCGGTGACGACCTGGCGCACCGCCGCGTTCAGGCCGGCGAGCGCGGGATTGAGCCGGGCCAGGGGAAAGAGCGAGTCCCGCTCGAAGGCGGTGCGCTGCGGCTCCGGGAAGGCCATGTCGATCCCGAAATTGGCGCTGCCTTCGGCGATGAGAGACTGGGGACTGAACAGCAGATAGATCGAGGGCTCGACCCAGCCGCGGCCCCGCACCAGCGACTGCTCCAAGAGCGCGTTGTACACGTGGTGCCCGGGATAACCTTCATGACAGGCGAGATCGATGGCTCGGTCGAGTGCAATGGGAAAGTCGAGGTTGACCTGGATCAGGCTGCGATACCCGCCCTTGTACCAGTTGTAGGCGTTCCAGGAGGTGCCCTTCACGTACTCCAGATCGAAACGCTCGCCGGGAGGCAGGGAGAGATGTGCCCGCGCCCGAGCCCGGCATGCGGCGATGGCCGTCTTGAAGACGGTATCCACCCGAGACGCGGGAATGACGACTTGCTTCCGAAACCGGTCGTACCGGGCGGCGAGGGGGCCCTTCCCCGGAAGCAGCGAATCGAGCCGGGCGAGCAGCGAATCGAAATGGGCATCGTCGAAGTGCGGCGGCTTCGCATCGTACAGCGCGAGCGCCTCCTGATCGAAGGTGAGGTGCTCTCCGGCCAACATCTTGGCCCGCGCCACCATGGAGCCGAGCTGGGTGCGGAGATAGCGATGCCGCAGCCGCACCATGGAATCGGCATAGGTTGGGACGCTGTCACCCAGTTGAGCGATCAGCGACTCGGCGGAGGACCGGACCTTGTCCACCGAGAGCGACTCCGAATCCGCGGCCGCCTTCAGTGCGGGGGGGCCGTAATAGGCATCGACGTAATTGGGATCGTGGTGACCGAGGCTCAGCCCTAGGATCACGTACTGGCGAGCGATGGGATCGAGGCGACGGGGATCTTGGACAATTTCGGCCGCATGACACGCGCTGAGGCAGAGGGAAAGAGACAGAATCACGTGCGGGCGCATCGGCCGACTCCATTTCGGATGCCGCAAAGTAACCGGGCGAAGCCGAAAGGGCGCCGGTCTGGCATTGACATTTGAGGTACCGCGCCCCACCGTGGCGTGTCGCATCCAATCTCGGACCATTTGCCCGTCTTCCAGTTTCGCCCTTCTCGCTCGAGATGGCGTATGCGCTCTCCCCGCCTGACGTTCGGTTTTGCGGTTCTCCTCGCCTTTGTCGCCATGCTGGCCCTCGTCCATGGATGTCAAGAACGATCCAAGCCCACCGAACCTGAGGTCGTGGCCGCGGTGGTGACTACCCATTCGCTGACCATTCTGGCCAGTAGCGGCGGCGATGGTTTGGTGAGCTCCAGTCCGGCCGGAATCAACTGTGTGGTGACCGGAGGCGTGCCGGTGGCCGGTTGCAAGGCCCAGTTCCAGAGTACCGTCACCGTCAAGCTCACGGCGCTGCCCAAGACCGGACACGCGTTCAAGGAGTGGTTCAGAGACTGTCACGGCAGCGGAGCGTGTGCCGTGTCCATGACGGCGGACCACGTGGTTGGGGCGCGGTTCTTTAAGGGTCCGTTTGTCATCAAGATCTCCAGCGGCACCGCCGGAGTGGGGAACGGCACGGTGAAAAGCCAGGTGGGGCTGACTCCGACCATCAACTGTGTGATCAGCAACGGCACCCCGGCGGCCACAGGGTGTTCCGCCACCTATCCGGCGAACACCGCTCTCACTTTCACCGCTGTTCCAGCTTCGGGCCAGCGATTCAGCGGTTGGGGAGCTCCGTGCAGCGGGACCGGCACGTGCGCCTTCACGACAGTCCAGGGCCGGACGGTCGCCGCCAGCTTCGCGCCCTCGGGGCCGAACGTCGTAGCCATCGAGGGGAAGTGGCAGACCACGCTCACCGCACCCGTGGTGGCGGTGCACCTGCACCAGTTGCCCACTGGCAAAGTGCTCCTGTTTGGGCACAGGGGTGCAACCTATATCTGGGATCGTGCCAATCCCGGCGCCGCGCTGACTCAAGCGGCCAAGACCTATGATTTCTTTTGCGGCGGTCACGCCTTCCTGGCGGATGGCCGTTTGTTGATTGCGGGAGGGACCATTACCGGTAGTCACGGCCGGCCGGGCGCCGCGATCTTCGACCCCTCGACGGAGACCTGGAGCTCGATTGCCTCGATGGCGCAGGGTCGCTATTACCCCACGGCAACGACGCTGCCCGACGGGGAGATACTGGTTGTGTCCGGCTCCGATGAGGCCGGCGTCGACGTCGGAGTCCCTGAAGTCTTTAACGGTACCGGGTGGCGCAGGTTAACGACCGCCAATCTGGACATTCCGAGCCCGTTTTACCCAGCTATGTTCGTGGCGCCGAATGGGAAGGTGTTCCTCGCCGGCTTTCCCCCAACGACGCGGTATCTGGACGTGAATGGTACCGGCCAATGGACGACGGTCGCAGTCCGGAAAGTAGCCGACCGAAAGCTGGGGTCAGCCGTCATGTACGCCCCAGGCAAAATTCTGTTCGCAGGCGGGGGGGACCCACCCACCCAGTCAGCCGAAGTCATCGACCTGAACCAGCCCTCGCCCGCGTGGCGCATCGTCCCCGGAATGGCGTTCGCCAGGCGGCAGATGAATGCCACAATCCTGGCGGATGGCAAGGTTCTGGTGACGAATGGTACCGACGGGCCGGGATTCAACGACGTGAGCAACGCGGTTCATTACGCCGAGCTCTGGAACCCCGTAACTGAGTCGTGGTCGAGAATGGCGCGTGAGGCAAGCCCTCGGACGTATCACTCGACCGCGATGCTGCTGCCCAGTGGCAGGGTGCTCTCAACCGGCAGCGGCGAAGGTGGTGGAGTCTCCTTCGACAACAGTCAATTCTCGGCCGAGCTGTTCAGCCCTCCATACCTCTTCAATGCCGATGGCAGCACGGCGGCGCGTCCAACCATCACCTCCGCGCCATCAAAGATCTCATACGGTCACACGTTCAGCGTCCAGACTCCAGACGCAGGGACCGTCACCAGAGGGACTCTGATCCGGCTTTCTTCCGTCACGCATGCGTTCAACATGACTCAGGTCATCTTCCCGCTGACCTTGTCCAATGGCGGCGCTACCACGCTTAATGCGGCCGCGCCGGGCAGCGGCAACCTGGCACCTCCGGGGCCATACATGCTCTTTCTGCTGAACGGCGCCGGAGTGCCCTCCGTGGCCAACATCGTCATGGTCGGCCCGTAGGGTCCTGGCCAACCAGCTCAACTCCGGCGGCGTCCCCCCCGCCTGCTGGTGGTCCTCTGCCGGCCCAGCGCTAGCAGCAGCCCGGTGACTCCCGCGCCGGCAGCAAACGGCATGGGGTTGGCGCGGATCATGTCGATGAGTCGGCGGAGGGCACGCCGGCCCTTTTCTTCCAGGGCGTCCTGCGCCCGCTCCTTCAGATGCTGCGGCTTGAGCCGCTCGCCCAATTGATCGAGATCAGCGGCGATTCGCTCCCGGCTGCGCTCGATATCGTCCTCGAGCACATCGGGATTGGGGCGATCGTAGTCGGTCATGGTTGCTGTCCCTTTGCCCACTGGATGTCGTCCTTGAGGGTCTCTAAAGTCCGCCGCGGAGTGAGGTCCACCCGTTTGAGGCCGGTGAGACCACTCTTGACCGCGATGAAGCCGCCGATCGCGAAGACCGCGCCGACGATCAGCGCCGATACCCAGGGTGAGATGCGTGCCACGTCGTGGAGCACCAGGATGAGGGCCGCCACCAGCGCGAGGCCGCCGACGTAGGCCAGAAAGCCGCCCAGCACTACCGTGGCCAGGCTGGATCCCACATGGGACACCTTGTCCCCCAACTCCGTCCGCGCCAACTGGAACTCCTGCCGGACCAGCAGCGAGATATCCTCGCTCAGCTCACCCATCAGCTCAGCGACGGTCGGCTCTTCCTTTGCCTGCGGCATTGCTTCCCCCTGCTGAAACGTTCAGCGAAATGGGCGAGAGTGGAGCATCTGGCGCCGTGTCGGGGATCACGGGCAATGCCTCCGAAGCCATGAGCGACTAACCAAGCTCCCTGCCCTCACGACAGCCTGGCGCCACCCCTTCAGATGGCCTTCCGGATCCAGTAAGCTCGGCGGCGCTGACGCTCACTATAGGGCGGCAGCAGCCGATCGAGATCCCGCTGGCTTTGGAGCCAAGTGGTCGCCCCTGCCAGGAAGACGAAATCGGCATAGCCCGAAAGTGCCCAAGGACCCGCCAGCGCGAAGAGCACCTCGCCGTCGAGGTACAGCCCCCGGTCATCCATGTTCATCGAGCCGATCGTCAGGTAGACAACGGATCTGCCGCGGCCCTGAGTGGGGAGCCGGTTGAACGCCTGCACGAACGGGCGCACCACGCGCATGCGGGACTGCCGCTGGACCACCGTCGTCTCGGCGGCGAAGGTCGTCCGGAACGAGTCCGCGAACACCTGCCGGAATGCGTCCAGAACCTGGGGCTGGTCCGCGAGCTCCCGCAGCGTCTCCCGGGTCGCAAAGAACTGCGTCTTGCGATGAAGCTTGGGCAGCCGCTCCACGCGATCCTCTACCAAACGTTCGGGCTGCACCCCACGAGCAGCCAGCGAGTCCGCCGCGGTGAGCAGCAACTGGTAGGCCGCTCCGGGGATGGGGAATTCCTCCCGCAGCCAGGGGTATCTCGTATACCCCTGCGCCACCTCGTGCAGGGTCGCCACCGGGTTGCCGATCGGTGCCCGGCGAGTGTACAGCCCGACGTGCAGAATCCCACCGGCTTTACGGATCTCCGGCGCCAGCACGGTCTGGGCCTCCAGCAGCCGCGACAGCAGCTCCCGACTCTCCGATAGGGCGGGATAGCCGGCGCTCGGCGCGTTGTCTCTCGAGGGCGCGATGACGTAGACGTGACAGCCGCGGAGGGCCGCGGCGAGGAGCTCCGACGCCCAGAGGGGGCTCGTCCAGATGGCATCGGGCGCATAGATCACCGAACCGGCCGGCATGAGGCTGTACAGCATCATGCGGAGAACGCTGGCGTCTTTCTGGGCGAACCCGACCCGGTTATGCGCCTGCAGAGCCCGTGCGGTGGCACCGGCGGCCTCGAGGCCGACGACTCTGTCGTCGTAGTTCGCCGGCAGCCGAAGCTCCCGGAGTGGCGGAGGGAGCTCGCTTGGCTTGACACCGTTCGCGAGCAGCAGCTCGCGAGCCGCGGACTTGAGCCCGAGGGCCGCCGGGCCTTGCACCAGGATCGCCTGGTCCTCCCAGGTGGCCGAGGCGTACTGCTCGCCGATGCCGACGCCGGTATACATCGCCGCGCCCTTGGCTGGGTCCAGCTCGGTGAGGTCTCGGAACGCGATCTTCCGGTGATCCCGGACCAGGTTGTCCGGCACGATCGGCGCGTCCACGAAGATCCGGCTGGAGCGAAAGCTGAAATCCGAAGGCTGGGTGACGTTCACCTGTACTCGGATCACCTGCTTGAGCCACCCCTGCCCCCGGCGGGACGCCTCGGCCTGGAGTCTGGCGGAGCCGGCCACCGCTGCGCGGAGCGAGTCCTGCGCCGCCCGGATAGCCGATTCCATGTAGTGGTACGCCGGGGGCAGGACGACCCGATGCGTCAGGGGATCCTGGAGCAGGCTCAACCAGCGCCGCTCGTGGTTGAACTGGTAGTAGACCTGATCGAGGAACAGGATGTACAGCGGAAGCTTTCCGGCGCGGTCGTAGCCTTTCACCTTCTGAGTCAGCGCGTCGAGGTACCCGTTCACCACCACGGCGAACGCCACGCTGTCCGGGTCGCCGATCTCGTCGGTCCCGCGAAGGTCGTGCACCCACAGTACGTGATAGTCTTCCGTGGCGTGCAGCATCTCGATCAGCTCAGCATCGAACTGCTGACCGGCGAAGGTATAGGCCGCGTTGCCATCGCTGAACGGCTGATCCACCGCGCGCCCGATCAGGTCGTCGAGCTTGGCCTGGTCGTCGTGCTGCTCGTCACGGAGCACCAACTGGAGGGGAAGCCAGACGACCCGAGAGTTGCCGCCGACCTTGTGCAGCAGCGCGCGCCGCTGCTCTTCGAGGAGCGCGAGGAGCTGGTCGAACACCCGGAGCACCGTCGGGCGATCGGTGGCTGCCACAGTCGGCCCTGTGGCCAGCCACTCCTCGAAGCACTGACGGCCTCGGAGGCCAAACCCCAGGATCTGGTCATTGTCCTTGTACTGTCCCAGAAGACGATCATAGGGAAGGACCACCTCGTTCAGCAGGCAGGCCTTGGCTTTATCGGCCAAGGGCGCACCGGCGGAGGCCGCTTGCGGCTCGGGAGCGCCCGTCGCTTCCCCAAAGGCGCGGTCCAGCAACTCGTGGTAGAGCGCCACCTCGCCCCCATAACTGTGCCCACCGGGAAAGAGACTGTCACTCAGCTCCAGCCTCTGCCGAAAGGTCTCAGCCCGGCGGTGCTGAGCTGCCAGGGCCGCACTGTCGGTGGCTCCGGCCGCGGCGTAAAGGACATCGTTGAAGTCGAACAGGCGCTGCGCGGCGGATCGGGCCTGCATTATCGACGCTTCCCAACGTCCATACTCTTTCAAAATGGTCATGGTGTCCGGCGCGGCCCGAGGCTCCCGGGGCAGTTCGACCGCGGTCACATGCGGACGAGTTCGCCCCGCCCAGTGCTGCCCGAGAGGAACCTGGACGCCGATGTGGAACGTCTGGCTTCGAGCCGGGATCCAGTCACCCCGGATCTCCGTCCCGCGGCCGAAGATCCCGCTGCGGCGACCGGGCAGCTTGATGGAGAGGAGGAAGTCGGGCCAGGAGCGGCGGAAGTTGTAGTCCAAGCCGAGCTGGAGGAAGACGAGAGGAAATCCGGCCAGCAGCCGCGCTCCGCTATCCACGGTGCTATCGAACCCGGCGACGTACCCTTCGGCGGCAAGGCCGAAGAGCCCCTCGAGAGGGTCGGCCAGGTCCTTGTACACACCGAGGGTCAGGCTTGCGCCGATTTGGTCCGCGCCCGTTGGTTCGAGCAGGGTCAACGCTCCGAAGGCGTACGGCTTGAGGACCGGGGGCTGCCCCATCACTCTGAACCCGGCGCTTCCGGTATCCACCGGTGAGCTCTGACACCGCGCGGGTGCTCCCGCGAGCACCAGGGCGGCCAGCACGACGGCTGATCTCATTGCCCTGCGACGTGCCAGGATAGCACCGGCTTCAGCAGGGCCCAGACCGGACGGTGGTCACTGGCGCCATGGACTCCGTTCACCACCCCCGCATCGTTCGACCCGGCTGGTATCAGTCTCCGAGTGAAGATGTGATCCCAGGCGAACCACAGAGTCGTCGGGCTCACTCTCTTCGTCACCCAGCGGTATCCCCGGGCCTCAAACAGGCGACCGATGGCGGTGCTGTTGAAATCGCCGGCGATGACAACGGGCTCAGCTCCTGGCGCCGCATCGTTGAGGATGGCCGCCACCTGATCCCGCCGCTCCTGTTCGCTGATGCGAAGGGGCATCTCGAGGTGGGTCGCATATGCTCGAATCCGCGTTCCGGCAACCTGAATGATCGCGCCGGTCGCGGTGCGCCGTTGATGCCGGAGCATGCCCTCGTGCGGCAGCAGGATTTTCCAGCTCCGCTCGATGGGCCAGGGGCTCAGGATGGCCGGCCCGAAGTAGTCCCCCGATGAAGGGTGGATCACAGAGGGGTAATAGGCGTAGTTGAGGCCCAGCGCCCGGGCGAAGCGCTCGACACCGGTGGCGCTCATCTCCTGGAGCGCGATGAGGTCGGCGTTCCGGAGGCTGTCGTTCTTCTGGAACAGGGCAATTGCCTGGTCCACCCGCCGTCCGAGCTTGAGATTGAAGGTTACGACTCGGATGGACTCGGCTGCCACCTGGCTTGGCACGGTGGTTTGCCCGTACTCACCGTGGAACATCGGGCTCGCCGGGTTCACCAGGTTGACCGTGGGGGCACAGGACGCGGTCAAGACGGTAAGGGCGGCAAGGCGGTAA
>DATBKD010000089.1:0-48261 GCA_036556025.1 Gemmatimonadales bacterium
ACCCTGGCTCGTTCGAGAGTGATGAGCCCGCCCCCGATCATGTCGTCGAGCTCCGGCAGAATCGCCTGAATCTTCTCCTCGGTCTCGACGACCTCTACCACGATCGGGAGGTCGAGGGAAAGCGTCTCGATCCGGTCGGTGCGGAGCCTGGCGCTGGCGCCGAATCCCGTCATGGCTCGAAACACTGTTGCCCCCGCGTAGTGCCGCTCCCGCAGAAGGTTGACGATGGCCTTGTAGAGCGGCTTGCCGCGAACCTTGTCCGACTCGCCGATATGGATGCGCATCAAGGTGCGCTCGCCGGTGAATCCGTGCATTTCGAGTTCCTCCTCTACCAGACTCCGCGCCATGCGAGTAGTTGGCGCGCGCCGGCGATCCCGAGGATCACGCCAACAATGGACCCCAGCACACTCAGCCCGACGTACAGCACTGCCCTTCGCCAATCTCCGTCTTGGATAAGGGCGACGGTCTCATAGCTGAAGGTCGAGAAGGTGGTATAGCCTCCGCAGAGTCCCGTGGTGAGCAGCGCTCTCACCTCCGGCGTGATCGCCGGCGTTGCCAGGGTGTAGTGAATGAGGAAGCCGAGGAGCAGACAGCCGCTGAGGTTGACGAGGAGCGTGCCGGCCGGAAAGTCCAGGCCGGCCCGGCCCTGAACCGCGCTTGCCACCAGGTAACGGAACACACTGCCGGCGGCTCCGCCGAGGGCGACGCACCAGATGATTTTCATGGCACCTCAGTACGAGTCAACCCAGGTGACAAAAGGCTCCTACGTGGTGGTGTCACGTAGGAGCCATCAGCCGCGGCGGGCGATTTGGGGTGAGCTCCATCACCCGTCGCACTCCCGGTAAAGTAATCGGGTGACCACGATCACGGTAACAGCGTCCCGGGCGAAATATCCTGACACATGCAGTCAGTGTCTCCGCCGGCCAGCCGCAGCTCCCAGCAGGAAACTCCCTCGGACAGAAAGCAGCGCGTCCTCACTCACGGCACGGCGTCAACCACCCGTCCGATCGCCGATGCTGTGGTGCTCAAGGATGGCGATCTCTTTCTGGTGACGCAGCCGGACGGACGGCTCCCCCGGGGCACCGAGCATGGCTTCGGCCTCTACTATCATGACTGCCGGTATGTACGCCAGTACGAGTTCCGCATCCAGGGCGCCTTGCCGTCGCCACTCGGAGGCGGCGCGGCCGACGGGTTTCGGGGCACCATCCAACTCACCAATCCGGAGCTCCACTCCGACGGTCGGGAGGATAT
The DNA here is from genome assembly GCA_036556025.1 of Gemmatimonadales bacterium. Taxonomy (GTDB): domain Bacteria; phylum Gemmatimonadota; class Gemmatimonadetes; order Gemmatimonadales; family GWC2-71-9; genus CAVVWJ01. The sequence continues at coordinate 1,252 of DATBKD010000089.1, forward strand.
CCCGCGCGACACACTCGGGATCGCCTGGCACCGCACGCTGGACCGGCAGGGGCCGACCCTCCGGGATGAGATCAGCTTCCGCAATTGGGGGCACACCACCGTCGAGCTGCCGCTTGAATTCCGCTTCGCGGCCGGATTCGAGGACGTCTTTCAGATCCGAGGCTCATTGGAGGAGCGGCTGGGCACCCAGGAGCCTCCCGAGTGGAGGGGGAACACCCTTTACGTCCTCTACCACGGGCTCGACGGGCGCGACCGGCGCCTGACCGTGAAGCTGCCGGAGGATCTGATCCCCTCCGGAGACCTGACTGCCGCGGGAACCATCCGACTTCCTCCCCGGGGTGACCGCCAGCTCTCGCTGAGTCTCAAGCTCAGCGAGGAAACCCGGGAGAACGATCGCGGCCACTCTGGCGTCAGCCGAATGTCCCCGCCCTGGCCCGGTCCGATCGCCCGGGTTACGAGCGACAGCCTCGCGCTCAACGAAATCCTCCACCGTTCTTTCCAGGACCTGCAGCTGCTCCAGAGCACCCTTCGGGGGCAGTCCTTCATCGCGTCCGGCATACCCTGGTTCGCCGCGCTGTTCGGGCGGGACAGTCTGGTAGCCGCGCTGCAGCTCTTGCCCTACAGTTCCGCGATCGCCAGGGAGACCCTGCGGCTGCTCGCAAGCTACCAGGGCGATCGGGTGGACCGATGGCGGGACGAGGAGCCTGGCAAGATCCTGCACGAGCTGCGGGTGGGTGAGATGGCGGCCACCGGCGAGATCCCCCAGAGCCCCTACTACGGCACGGTAGACGCCACCCCCCTCTTCCTTATGGTGCTGGCCCGCTATGTGGCGTGGACTGGGGACCTGGCTCTGTTCGATGAGCTGCGCGACCACGTGCGCCTGGCCCTCGAATGGATCGACCGGTACGGCGATAGTGATGGCGACGGCTATGTCGAGTACAGCAGCGCTTCGGAGCACGGCCTGATCAACCAGGGCTGGAAAGACTCGGGCGACGCCATGGTGGACCAGCGCGGCCGGATTGCCGAGCCGCCCATCGCCTTGGTCGAGGTTCAGGCCTATGTCTATGCCGCCAAGCTCGGCGTAGCGGAGCTATATGAACGGCGGAATGACCGGCACACTGCGGAGCGGCTCCGTCGGGAAGCCTCCGAGCTCAAGACTCGATTCAATCGGGATTTCTGGCTGGACGAGCTCGGCTGTTACGCGCTGGCACTCGAGGCCCGCAAGCAGCCCCTGCGCGTTGTCTCCTCCAACCCCGGGCACGCGCTGTGGTGTGGCATCGCTGACCCTGAGAAGGCACGCCTGGTCGTCCGCCGGCTCATGGCCGACGACATGTACAGCGGCTGGGGCATCCGCACCCTCTCGGCCGACTCCGCGAGATACAGCCCGATCGGCTATCACCTCGGCACCGTGTGGCCGCACGACAACGGCCTGGCTGCTGCGGGATTCCGGCGCTACGGGTTCGATGCCGAGGCTCGGCGGATTGCAGAGGACATTGCCGCCGCGGCACTCAACTTCGAGCACGCCCGGCTGCCGGAGCTGTTCGCCGGCTACTCCAGACAGCGCAGCACCGCGCTGATCCGTTACCCGGTTGCCTGCCACCCCCAGGCCTGGGCGGCCGGTACGATTCCTTTCCTGGTGGAACGGCTGCTCGGGCTCGAGCCTGAGGCACTCGATCGCCGGCTGAAGGTGGTCCGGCCCACTCTGCCGAATTTCGTTCACCAGCTCGAGATCGAGGGGCTTCGGGTCGGGCAGGCGACGACCCATCTCCGCTTGCGTCGCGATGGTGACCCAGCCGGACCGGTGGAGGTGGAGGTCGTCGCAACCGAGGGCGAGCTGAATGTGAGCGTGGAACAGGTATGACGCAACGAAACCAGGCGCCCGTCGTGGTGGTCACCGGCGGGTCCGCGGGAGTGGGCCGCGCGATCGCGCAGGCCTTCGCGAAGCGCGGAGCTCGGCTGGGGTTGCTGGCACGGGGGACCAGGCGGCTCGAGCAAGCCGCGGCCGAGGCGATTCGGCTCGGTGGGGACGCGATCGCGTGCCCGGCGGACGTGGCAGATGCGGATGCGGTGAGGGCGGCGGCCGCGGAGGTTGAGAACCGGTTCGGGCCGATCGACATCTGGGTCAACAACGCGATGGTGTCGGTGTTCTCGCCCGTGAAACAAATGCAGCCGGACGAATACCGACGCGTCACGGAGGTTACCTATCTGGGGGCTGTGTATGGGACGCTGGCCGCGCTCGAGCGCATGCTTCCCCGTGATCGCGGGGTGATCATCCAGATCGGCTCGGCTCTCGCCTATCGTGCCATCCCCCTCCAATCGGCGTATTGCGCGGCCAAACACGCGCTTCAGGGATTCACCGAGTCGCTGCGCACCGAGCTCTACCACGATGGCAGCCGGGTCCGGGTCACCATGCTTCAGCTCCCGGCCGTCAATACACCTCAATTCGATTGGGTTCGAAGCCGGCTGCCCCATCGGGCCCAACCCGTACCACCGGTATTCCAGCCGGAGGTGATCGCGCAGGCGGTGGTCTGGGCGGCAGAGCACGAGCGGGAGGAGATGTACCTGGGCTTCCCCTCGGTGAAGGCGATTACCGCGAACCGTCTATTTCCCCGGCTCCTGGATCATTACCTGGGCCGTGCCGGCTACGCCTCACAGCAGACCGCGGAGCCGGAAAATCCCGCCCGCTCGGACAATCTCTGGGAACCGGTCGAGGCCGACGTCGGGGCCCATGGCCGATTCGACGCCATTGCGCGAACCCGGAGCTGGCAGATCTGGTGCTCGGAGCACCGGGGGACGATGGCGCTGGCGGTTGGCGCGCTGGCGTTGGCGAGCCTGGCAACGAGGAGGCGACACCATGGCTAAGACCGTAAGCGACTTTCTGCTCGAGCGCCTGCGGGCGTGGAACATCCACCGGATCTACGGCTATCCCGGCGACGGCATCAACGGCATCATGGGCGCGCTCAACCGTGCCGACGCTGATCCTGAGTTCATCCAGGTGCGCCACGAGGAAATGGCCGCCATGATGGCGTGTGCTCACGCAAAGTTCACCCGGCAGATCGGCGTGTGCCTCGCGACCTCGGGTCCGGGAGCCATCCATTTGCTGAACGGACTGTACGACGCCCGGATGGACCACCAGCCGGTACTCGCGATCGTGGGCCAATCGGCCCGTCCCGCCATCGGAGGCGCGTACCAACAGGAAGTGGATCTTGCCACGCTCTTCAAGGATGTCGCCAGCGAGTTCGTGCAGCAGGCCAGCGTCGCGGAGCAGGTGCGCCACCTGGTGGACCGCGCCGTGCGGATCGCCATCGATCAGCGCACCGTCACCTGCCTGATCTTCCCCGCCGACCTCCAGGAGATGCCGGCGAGCGAGCCGCCGCGGGCCCATGGGACGATCCATTCGGGGCTGGGATACGCGCCGGCTCGAGTGATCCCCCGCGAGGGCGATCTCATTCGCGCCGCCGAGGTGCTCAACGCCGGCGAGAAAGTCGCGATGCTGGTGGGACAGGGCGCGCTCGACGCCGCCGACGAGGTGATCGAGACCGCGGAGCGGCTCGGCGCCGGCGTGGCCAAGGCGCTGCTCGGCCGCGCCGTCGTCCCCGATGACCTGCCGTTCGTGACCGGCTCGATCGGCCTCATCGGCACCATGCCGAGTTGGGAGATGATGAGCGAGTGCGACACGCTGCTCATGGTGGGCTCGAGCTTCCCCTACTCGGAGTTCCTCCCCAAAGAGGGCCAGGCGCGGGGGGTGCAGATCGACATCGACGGCCGGATGCTCAGTCTCCGCTATCCGATGGAAGTCAGTCTCGTCGGCGACAGCCGGGAGACGTTGCGCGCGCTTCTCCCGCTGCTGCGCGGGAAAGAGGATCGCGGCTGGCGGGAGAAAATCGAGGATGGGGTAGTCAAGTGGTGGAAGGTGCTGGAGGCGAGGGCAAAGAACCCGGGCGATCCCATCAATCCGCAGTGGGTTTTCTGGGAGCTGTCCCCGCGCCTTCCGGAGGGCTGCATCATCACCGCCGACTCGGGTTCATCGGCCGATTGGTTTGCCCGCGACCTGAAGTTGCGGCGGGGAATGATGGCCTCGCTCTCGGGCAATCTGGCGACGATGGGTCCGGGCGTGCCGTACGCCATCGCCGCCAAGTTCGCCTATCCGGAGCGCGCCGTGGTTGCCTGCGTGGGTGATGGCGCCATGCAGATGAACGGCATCAACGAGCTGATCACGATCGCGAAGTATTGGATGCGCTGGCGCGACCCGCGTCTGGTGATCCTGGTGCTCAACAATCGCGACCTGAATCAGGTGACCTGGGAGCAGCGGGTCTTCGAAGGCGATCCCAAGTTCGAAGCCTCGCAGGACGTCCCCGATTTTCCCTATGCCGAATACGCCAGGTCCCTCGGACTCGACGGGGTCAGGGTGGATCGGCCCGAGGCCGTGGGCAGCGCGTGGGACCAGGCTTTCGCTGCCGACCGCCCCTTCGTGCTCGAGGCAGTGACCGATCCGAGCGTCCCGCCGCTGCCGCCTCACATCACCGTGAAGCAGGCCAAGCAGTTCATGAGCTCGATGGTGAAAGGCGATCAGGATGCCGGCGACGTGATCCGGCGATCGTTCCGGGATCTGGTCGAGAGCTTCATTCCGCACCGGGGGTGAGAGGGGCCTGGCGAGCACCGTGCGAATCGACTTTCCCTATCCCGGCTACGAGGGCATTGCGCCGGCTGACATTCCGGATGCCCACCTCCTCGGCGTGTACGGTCCGAGGGTGTTCCCCCAGGTCGTTGAAGCGGCGGTACTCCGGGACGGTTTCGCCCATCCCATCGGTGCGGGCCCACTCCGCGAGGCAGTGCAGCGGACCGATCGCGTTCTCATTCTGGTCGATGACGCGACCAGGGCAACTCCCACCGCTCGCGTCCTTCCCGGCGTGTTCGAGGAGCTGCACGCCGCCGGCGTACCTGACGACCATGTCGAGTTCCTCCAGGCTCCGGGAACCCACCGAGCCATGTCCGAGGCCGAGCTGCGACGCAAGCTGGGCGATCGCTTCGGGCGCCATCGGGTGCACGAGCATCACTATCTGGACGAGTCGATCCTTCACCACTTCGGCCACACCCGCGACGGCACGCCGGTGACAGCCAACCGGCTCCTGGCCGAGCGCGACTTTGTGCTGGGCGTGGGTTCCATCGTGCCCCACAGGATCAAGGGCTTCTCCGGGGGCGCGAAGATCGCCTTTCCGGGGGTCGCCGGCCGCGAGATGATGGAGCGCAACCAGTGGGAAGCGTCGATGCACATGTCCGTCACGGTCATGGGGGTGGCCGAGAACCCGATGCGACTCCGGATGGAGGAGGCCGCGAGACTCGCCGGCCTTCGCTACATCGTCAACGTGGTCTACGACGTCGAAGGCCGCATCGTGGGCTGCTTCGTGGGCGATGCGGTTGCGGCCCATCGCGAGGGGTGCCGCTGTGCTCACGACGTGTATGGAGCCCACTTGCCCACTCGGGCTGACATCGTCCTGGTCGATTCCCATTCGGCCGACCGGGACTTCTGGCAGTCCGCCAAGGGCCTGTACGCGGGCGACGTCGTGGTGAAGACCGGTGGGTCGCTGATCCTGGTCGCACCCAATCCCGAAGGGGTCGCGAGCAATCACGAGAACGTGCTGGAGATCGGTTACCGGCCGCACGCCGAGCTGGTGCGGCTGGTCCAGCAGGGCGGGGTGAAGGACCTGGTGGGGATCGCGATCCTGGCGGACGTCGCGCAGATCGTGGATCGGGCCGACTGCATCATGGTCTCACCGGGGGTAAAGCCGCAGGAGGCGCGCCGGCTGGGGTTCCGCTATGCCTCGAGCGCAACGGAGGCGGTGGACCTGGCGCTCGCTCGGCAAGGGCAGAGCGCGTCGATCGCGGTCCTCCGATACGGCGGGCACGTGCTCCCGATCGTGGACGACGAGACCGCTCGCCTCAGCGCGGCGGCGTCGGGGAGGGAGACGGCGTGGTCGGAATGAGTCACCAGAGAGCCACCAGCCTGGCTCGCGAGCTGAGCGCCAAGGTCCGGGGCGAAGTGCGCTTCGACGAGGGCAGCCGAGCGCTCTACGCCACCGATGGCTCCAACTACCGACAGGTGCCGATCGGTGTCGTGCTGCCGCGCGACCTGGATGACGTGCTGCATACCGTGGCGACGGCGCGCGAGTTCGGGGCTCCGGTGCTGTCCCGCGGAGGCGGTACCAGCCTCGCGGGGCAGTGCTGCAATGTCGCGATCGTGATGGATTTCTCGAAGTACATGCATCGCGTTCTGCAGATCGACCCCGAGCGGCGGTTGGCGCGGGTAGAGCCCGGCTGCGTGCTGGACGATCTTCGTCATGCTGCCGAGCACCATGGCCTCATCTTCGCACCGGATCCGGCGACGCACACCCACTGTACCCTCGGCGGGATGCTGGGCAACAACTCCTGCGGCGCCCACTCCCTGCTCGCCGCCAAGCACGGACTTGGTCTCCGGACCTCGGACAACACCGAGGAGCTGACCGTGCTCACCTACGACGGACTCGGTCTGCAAGTCGGCCCCACGTCGGACCGCGAGCTCGAAGCGATCATCCGCGGGGGCGGACGGCGGGGAGACATCTACGCCCGGCTGGTGGCGCTGCGCGACCGCTACGCTGATGTGATCCGGCGGCGCATGCCTCGGCTGCCCCGCCGGGTTTCAGGGTACAACCTGGATGAGCTGCTGCCGGAAAATGGATTCAACGTGGCGCGCGCCCTGGTGGGGACCGAGAGCACCTGCGTGACCATTCTCGAGGCCACCCTCCGGCTGGTACCCGCGCCCAAGGCTCGCTCCCTGCTGGTAATGGGGTTCGAGAACGTGTACCAGGCGGCCGACCGGGTGAGCGAGATCCTGCCGCATCAGCCCACCGCGCTCGAAGGAATGGATCGTTGTTTGTTCGATTGGGTACGCGCCAAAGGGGATGAGAACGCCGACATCGCGTTGCTGCCGACGGGTGGCGGATGGCTCTTGGTGGAGTTCGGCGGCGACTCGAAGGAGGACTGCGACGGGCAGGCCCGTGCTCTCATGGAGCAGCTTCGCCGCACCTCCCCGGCGCCGGCGATGAAGCTGTTCGACGATCCCCTGGAGGAGGCGCGAATCTGGAAGGTGCGCGAGGGTGGTCTCGGGTCTACTGCGTGGGTGCCCGGACACCCCGATACCTGGGAAGGTTGGGAAGACTCCGCAGTGCCGCCGGAGCGGATCGGCGACTACCTCCGCGAATTCAACCAGCTCCTCGACCGCTATGGCTACGAGACGGCCCTGTATGGCCACTTCGGTCAGGGCTGCGTCCACTGCCGCATTCCGTTCGACCTCTACACGGCAGCAGGCATCGGCACGTTCCGCGCCTTCCTCGATGAGGCCGCCGACCTCGTGGTGCGGTTTGGCGGCTCGATCTCCGGTGAGCACGGGGACGGGCAGTCAAAGGCGGAGTTGCTCCCCAAGATGTTCGGGCCGGAGCTGATGCAGGCGTTCGGGGAATTCAAGGCGATTTGGGATCCAGATGGGCGGATGAACCCCGGCAAGGTCGTGGATCCAGCCCCTATCACCTCCCATCTTCGGCTGGGCACCGATTACAACCCACCCGACGCGACCACGCATTTCCACTATCCCGGCGATCGCGGCAGCTTCGCCCGGGCGGCGCTCCGCTGCGTCGGGGTGGGCGAGTGCCGGCGTGAGGGCGGCGGCGTCATGTGCCCGAGCTATCAAGCAACCCGGGAGGAGCAGCACTCGACCCGCGGCCGGGCCCGGCTCCTGTGGGAAATGCTGAACGGCGGAGTGCTGGCTGACGGATGGCGGAGTGAATCGGTGCGCGAGGCGCTGGATCTCTGTCTCGCGTGCAAGGGTTGCAAACACGATTGCCCGGTGAACGTGGACATGGCCACGTACAAGGCGGAATTCCTGGCGCACTATTATGCCGGCCGCCTGCGCCCGCGTCACGCTTATGCCTTTGGCTGGATCCACCGCTGGGCTCGGTTGGCCTCCACCGCGCCGGGTCTGGCCAACGCGGTGACTCACTTGCCCTTTGTCCGATTGCTGGCCGGCGGAGTCGCCGGGATGGCCCCGGAACGCCGCGCGCCGACCTTCGCCCCCGAGCGATTCAAGCACTGGTTCAGACGCCGCCAAGCCCCCTCCACCGGCCGGCCGATCGTGCTCTGGGCGGACACGTTCAACGACTTCTTCCATCCGGAAACCGCGCAGGCCGCGGTGGGAGTGATCGAGCGGGCAGGCTTTCGGGTGATCGTGCCGCGGGCCGAGCTCTGCTGTGGGCGCCCGCTCTACGACTACGGGTTCCTCGGCATGGCCCGGCGTCACCTGCAACGCATTCTGCGAGCTCTCCGGCCCGCAATTCGAGCGGGACTCCCGATTGTCGTGCTCGAGCCGAGCTGCGCGTCCGTGTTCCGCGACGAGCTCATCAATCTGTTTCCCACTGACGAGGATGCACGGCGGCTCTCCCAGCAGGTCTGCACGCTGGACGAGCTGCTGACGCGCCACGCGCCGGATTTTCGCTGGCCCGTGCTGCATGGCCGAGCGGTGGTGCACGGCCACTGCCACCATAAGTCGGTGCTCGACTATGCCGGCGAGGAGGGCGTGCTGCGCCGGCTGGGGCTCGAAGTGAGCGCTCCGGAGTCGGGTTGCTGCGGGATGGCGGGCGCCTTTGGATTCGAGGCGGGGCAGCACTACGAGGTGTCACGTGCGTGTGGCGAGCGGGCGCTGCTCCCTGCCGTGCGAGCCGCCGACAAGGCCACCCTGGTCGTGGCCGACGGCTTCAGCTGTCGTGAGCAGATCGATCAGGGCACCGGCCGGTCAGCCCTTCACCTCGCCGAGGTGCTCCAGCTCGCGTTCGCCAGAGAGAGGGGAACGCCGCTGTCGCCTCCGGAAATGTCGCTGGTGCACCGCCGCCGCACCGCGAAGCGAAGAGCCGTTCGCCGGGCCGCGCTCGTCGCGGGCGCTTCGGGGCTGGCCGCCCTCGGTCTTGCGCTCCACCGGCGTCGCCGATGAGCGCCCCGCCGGATCTGGAGCGAATCGAACGAATCGAGCTCGGCTTGCGCGAGGCGGGGCTGGATGCGCTGGTCTGTGCCCTCCCATCGAACGTGCTGCTCCTGAGCGGCTACTGGCCGGTGGTGGGCACCAGCGTCGCCGTCGCCACCCGGGACGGAACGGTCGGGCTCGTGGTGCCGGCCGACGAGCAGGATCTGGCCAAGGCCGGGTGGGCCGACGTGATGGAGGTCATGCCGGCTGCCTCTCTAGCCGAGCTGACCCCGATGGTCGAGGTGCTGGCACCGGCATTCCAGCGATGTCTCCGACGGATGGGAGCGGGGCACGGCCGGATCGGATTCGAGCGCGGGCCGATGCTGGAACCCAGCTCCTACGCGGGCACCAACCGGTACGCGACGGCTTTAAGCGACCTGCTGCCCGACTGCTGTCCGAATGCAGTCATGGTCGGAGCCGACGACGTCCTGCTCGATCTCCGGGCGACCCTCACTACGCGCGAGCTGGCCAGTGTGCGAACCGCGTGTTGCGTGGCCGAGGACGCCTTTCGAGCCGGCGCGGGGTGTATCCGGCCAGCCGCGACCGAGCGCGAGATTGCTGCGGCATTTCGGGCGCCGCTGGCGGCCTTTGCGGATGCGTACGGTGAGGCGTCAGCCCGGGCTGGCGGATTCCTGTTCTGCATGTCCGGCCCCAACGCCGCGCTGGCGGACCGCGCGTACGCCAGGACCCGGGGGCGCCGCATCCGGTCCGCGGACCTCGTCATGGTGCACTGCAATTCCTTCGTGAACGGACTCTGGACCGATATCACCCGGACCTACTATCCCGGTCCGGCAGACGACGGCACTCGTGCCCTGTTCGACGCGGTTCTCGCGGCGCGTCGGGCTGCTCTCGAGGCGATCGGTCCGGGCGTCCGCGCACGGGAGGTTGACCGGGCTGCGCGCGAGGTCCTCATCGGCCACGGCTTCGGTCCACAGTTCCGTCATGGGGCCGGGCACGGAGTCGGCTTCGCGGCGATCGATCACAATGCCAGACCGCGGCTGCACCCAGCGTCCGACGACGTTCTGGAGGCCGGCATGGTGTTCAACGTGGAGCCTGCGGTATACCTCGATGGCATCGGTGGAATACGCCACTGTGATCTGGTCGCGGTCCACGCGGACCGGGCGGAGCTGCTTACTCCCTTTCACTCGCGGCTGGAAGAGCTGGCGCCGCGGTTGGCGGCAGCTTAGAACAAGCGCACCCCGAAGCGCCGAGCGGCCGGCCAGATGGCAGCGGCGCTCACTCCAATCAAGAGAGGCGCGGCCGAGGAGACGGATGCTGCGAGGTAAGGCTTTTCCCGGCGCTGGGGTTAGTTCCTCCCGCTGAGCAGAACCCGTATCGCATGATCGACGAGGTCGGTGGCGGCGATGTCGGCCAGCCCGTCCCCGTCAAAATCGGAGACCACCAGCGCCAGTGGCTCCGATCCCAGCGGCCGGTCTCTTGCCGCCTCGAACGTTCCATCACCCTTGCCGCGAAGCACCGACACCGTGCCCGCCACGAGATTGGCCGCAACCGCGTCCAACCGGCCGTCTCCGTCCAGGTCTCCCAGGGCCACGTCGACTGGCGACGCCAGCGGAGTCGCTACCGGGTCGGCGAACCCGGCCGCTGTCGGGGAGGCCAGCCGGACCACGAGCTGATTGGTCAGGTCGAAGCAGACATTGACGATATCGTCCAGCCCATCGCCGTTCAGGTCTCCAGTCGCGAGTGCGGTAGTGCCATCACCCACCCCCGCGTTAGCGGAGACCGTGGGCAGCGCCACCGGTCCAGTCACCTCTCCGGTCCCCATTCCGTGGAAAACCAACACCGCCGCGCGCGGATCGCTGGTCGCGACGGCCACGTCAGGATGGCCATCTCCGTCGAAATCTCCTGCGGCAAGGTCCTCCGTGGTGAAGTAGTCGGTGGCCAGCTCCTGGAGCTGATGCAGCTCACCGGTGCCCGATCCCAGAAAAACGGTCAGATAAATGGGTTGACCCGAGCCGTCGTGGGCAGCAACCAGGTCGCTCACACCGTCACCATTGAGATCCACGACCACGATCCGGTTGCCATGATTTCGCAGGGGATAGTCGACCTTGGGAGCGAATGCGCCGCCACCCAGGCCGAGCTGCACGGAGAGCATATTGACCAGGTGCCGCACCACGATGAGATCAGGAACGCCGTCGCCATTCACGTCGCCGGCGGTGGCCTGGATCGGATCGTCTCCCCCGGTGAGACCGACCGCGTCCCCGAAGGCTCCGTCAGCCCGTCCGGGCAGAACCCGGATCGAGGGAGCGTCCCGGTCGACGGTGACCAGGTCGGTTCGCGAGTCGTCCAACAGATCCACCGCGGCAAGCCCGACGAGCGTGGTGCCGCCTGAAGGGTAGGTAACCGGCACTTCGGATGTCGCACCGGTGCCGTCACCGGCGCACGCGCAGGCGACAACCGTGATGACTGCACTCAGCATGCGGTTCATTGTCACCCAACGGGCCGCATCGCTTAGGTGCCTTCTCGAAATTCCAACCGATCCACCGAGACGGAACGCGGGCCAACCGGGGTTTCTACCCATAGGTACCCCGGCTGGGTGGGCGCGCCATCCGAGGTCTGATCCGGGTTAGTCGGGATCACGCGATACCATTCCCCCGGCCGCATCGTCGGATCCTGATCGGACCAGCCCCGCAGCTTCACCCAGAGTTGGGGTTCGGCCGATTCGACGCGTGGTTGATCCAGCACTGAATCGCGGATCTGAACGTCGCTCCGCTGCACTCGAACAATCCCGTGCGGGGTCTTGAGCCATACGTGCACTGCATGGGGGGGATCCGCCAAGTGGAGAGGGTACCAGGTGCTGGGATCCACCTGGGGGTAATGGCCAAGCCACCCCGGCCTCAGCCGGGCTGCGGGTGCGGCGCGGGACCGGCGTCGATCGGGCGAGGACATTTGAGGTCTCTGTCAGGCTGGTGTTGAATGATCGCGGCGTCAACTGCGATTACCAAGAAGTTAACAGGCCGCGGTTTGGTGGGTTGCGCGGTTGAGGCGAGCAACGGGAAGGAAGCCCTCTTGGACGCCGAGATGGGCATACGAACTCGCGCATCCGCTACGCGCTGATGAATAGTTCGCTCGTCCAGAGAGTTAGAAGACCCGGCCGCCGGGTGAGGCCGGCGTCCAGAGGTGTGGATGCAGCCGAGCTTCTTGCGTCTATAGGAGGCTAAGCACGTAACGCCCGAGGTCGCTCTCACGTGGAGGCTGCATGCCCAGGTTGTCGCTGCGATCCGCCGCGCTGGCGATCGCGCTGGTGTTGGCCTCGTGCGGTGACGACGACGGCTTCAGCCCCACGGTCGAGAACGTGTCCGGGAGTTACTTGGCCTCATCGTTCACGGTTACAGATTCGTCGGGGATCGTTGATCTTCTCGCCTCGGGCGCATCGGTGCAGATCACGCTGGCTTCGGACGGCGCCACAACCGGCCGTCTCCTGCTGCCGGGCGGCGATACCGCTGGTGATCACGACGAGGACCTCACTGGCACCTGGGCGCTCAGTGGAGACAAGGTGACGATCAGCCCGAGAGGGCCGTCGGTCCTTCGTTTTGCCGAGTTCACGGCCTCTCCTGATCAGTTGACAGGCGAACGTCTTCTGAGCGGCCAGACACTCCGCTGGGTGTTGACCAGGGTCCATTAGACATCGCTCTTGGTGCCCTGGGCGCCATGAGACCCTGCCGCTGATGCGCGGTTCGGCGACCAGCGCCTCAATCCAGGGCTGCATTCAACTGGGCGACCCGCCCTTCGAGCGCCTTGGGGTTCACGGCGTACACCTCCCCGTACTCGAGCGCGAACGAGTCCGGATAAATCTCCTCCAGGCCCTGCTCCAATCCGTCGAGGATCCCCTCGGCCGTGGTCGCTGCCGACGCTTTGGGGACGGTAAGATCTTTCGCCATGTCGGTGTCCACCGGGCCGGGATAGACCCCGACGACCGAGGTTCCTTGCCCGCGCAGCATCTGACGAGTGCTCTGGGTTAGCGAATGCAGCGCCGCCTTGGTCGAGCTGTAAGTCAGCACTACAGGCATGCCCACGAGCCCCGCGACCGAGCTGACGTTCACAATCGTGCCGCCCCCTTGCTCGGCCAGCACCGGCGCAAACGCCTGAGAGACCTGGAGTGCGCCCAGCACATTGGTCTCGTACTCCTGGCGGGCGGCATCGATCCATGCCGGATCCTCGAAGCCGCTGAATGCGCGGTACAGCAGGGCAGCGTTGTTGATCAGCAAATCCACGTCGCTCGCCTGTGCCGCTGCTTGCTGCACCTCGGAGATATTGGTAATGTCGAGCCGCAGCGCCACCACTCGCCCTTCATTCGCCGCCACCAGCTCGCTGAGCTCCTCGGGCCTCCGAGCTGTCGCGTAAACCTTGCGCACCCCGCGCGCGAGCAGCGCGCTCACGATGGCCCGCCCGATCCCCCGGTTGGCGCCCGTCACCAGCGCCGTCCGTCCCTCGATTCGCCGACCTGCAGGCATTGGAACCTCCTTGATTGTGACCAATCAGTCAAAAATAAGACAGAAAAGGGCTATTTCAGCCCTGCGAGCAGGACCTCCACAACCGCGCTCAGCTCCTCCCGGGCGGCACCGGTTTTCGCGAGCACGTTCAAGCCGTAGTTCTGAACCACCAGAAATGTTGCCGTGGCCTCGACATCCAGGTCCCTGGCGAGCTCCCCACGGCTCTTGGCCTGTGCCAGGGCGCGGCGGAATGCCCGCTCCAGGCCGGCCCGGGCATGATTGCAGTGGAGCAGGGTGTCAGGGTCCTTGGAGCCGCGCTCCAGGATCGTGTTCACTATGAGGCAGGTGCGCCTGGTCCCTGGGGCGCTGAGCGACCTAACAGCCGTCCTGAAGTATGCCTGGATCTCCTTCAGCCCCGCGTCCGGAGCAGTGAGCCGAGCCAGGGTCGCCCCGCTGATCTCTCGCTGATACCGGTCCAAGACCTTGAGAAAGAAGGCCTGCTTGTCGCCGTAGGTGTTGTATAGACTCTGCCGGCCCAGGCCCAGGCGGGCCTCCAGGTCGGCCAGGGAGGTGCCTTCGTAGCCGCGCTCCCGGAACAGCTCCATGGCTCGATCGAGCATGGCGTCTTCGTCGAAGGACTTGGGGCGAGGCATAGCGGAACCATACGCCGAGTTGACCGTCCAGTCAAGTATCCAGTTCGGGAGGCCTCCTTACGGCTTACTGCTCACTGCTTGCTGGCCCGGCGATCCACCGCGGCCGGTCGCTGGAGCTGATGGTCCCGTCGCCCAGTCCGCCGCTCAGGTTGAGACCCCAACAATAGAGTGCGCCGTCCAGGGTGATGCCGCAGGTATGCACCGCCCCGACGCTCACCTGGGCAAACCTCAGGTCGCCGGCAACCGGAGTGGGCGTGGGGCGATCGTCGAGATCGCCGACGCCGAGCTGGCCGTCCGGGTTTCGACCCCAGCAGTAGGCCGTATTATCGAGGCCGATGCCGCAGATGTGGGTCGCGCCGGGGCTGATGGAGAAGAAGCGCAGCTTGTCGGAGACAGGCGAAGGCATGAGGGAGGAGACGACACCGCCGCCATCGACCAGACCGACGAGTCCCCAGCAGTACGCCTCTCCGCTGGCAAGCACTCCGCAGGTCGAGGTGACCCCCGCGGCGAGAGACGCAAAGCTGAGCCCGCCGAGCACCGGCGCTGGGACCGATCGGTGCTCGGTGGTGCTGTCGCCGATCTCACCGCGATGGTTCGCGCCCCAGCAGTAAGCCGACCCGTCAGAGGTGAGAGCGCAGCTGTGCTCGTGGCCGAGGGAGAGCGACGCGAAAGTGAGTCCGCCGAGCACGGGAGTCGGACTGGTAACGCGAACGGTTATGCTACCGTCGCCGCGCTGTCCCAGGCCGCCGTTCCCCCAGCAGTAGGCCGTACCGGCGATGGTGAGGGCGCAACTGTGACCCGAGCCGACGCGGATCGAGGCGAGCTGAACCGCTCCGGCGACGCGGGTCGGCTTGGTGCGGCTGGGAAATTCGCCGGTGGGCTCCGTGCCATCACCCACCTGCCCATGCAGGTTGGCGCCCCAACAGTATCCGTCGCCGTTCTCGGCGAGGGCGCAAGTGTGGTCACCGAAAGCGCTCACGCTGGCGAACTGAAGCCGGCTGGAGACCCGGGTCGGAGTGGATCGGCTATCCTTGGATCCATCGCCGAGTTGACCATCGAAGTTGGCACCCCAACAGTACACGATGCGGTCATCCGTGAGACCGCAGGTATACCCCGCTCCCGTGCTGACAGCGGTGAAGATCAGGGTGGAGGGATCAGTGGCGTCGGTGCAAGCGATTGCAGAGGCGGCAAGCGCCGCGACAGCGAAGAGGAGCCAGGCTGGAGAGACGAATCGCCGCGGTCGCATGCAGAGTAAGACGTGCGGGAGAACCAGGGAGGCACCACAACTCCTTACTCCTTACTTCTCACTTCTTACTGCTCACTTCTTACTGCTCACTTCCAAGACGGCGTTGTGCCTGCCTTCCATCCTGATCCCCGCCGGCCTCGCCGCCACCGGCTTCCCGTTCAGGTAGTACCTCGCGCGGCCGTCGGGCTTCGGCATGAACACGAGCTGCCAGCCATCATTCTTGGCCTCGAAGCGGTATTCCACTCCCTTGGCAGTCTTAGCTCGAAAGAACGAGATCAGATTGGTGCCCACCGGCAAATCCTCGAGGCTCATCTCCTTGTCTTTCCATCGAGTGGGCAGGTGCGGCTGGAAGACCACGGTCTGGTGCAACGCATCGGGTTTCACCCCGAACACGTGCTGGATCAGCGGGACCACGATCCCGTAGCTGGTCCAGGCGATGGTGAAGCAGCCATAGTCGGGCATCATCTCGGAGATCGAGCCGGGGGTCACCCGGTTGAAGGTCTGCACGATCTTGTCTATGTACCACAGGGTCTGCTCGGTTCGCCCGTAGTTCGCCTCGGAGACCGCCTGCGCCCCGGTCGCGATCGTCATCATCGCCCCCCGCTCAACCGCCGAGAGAAAGGGGCCCCATTCCCCCACATCGTCCCGCCGGATCTTGTCCAGGGCGCGAATAGCCCGGGCCCGCGGGGCGATCCCGGTCTCCATTGGGGTGGTGATCACCCAGTTCTTGTTGGTGGTCCAGCCCCTGGTCGTATCTCGCATGGCGGAGAACTTCTGTTTGAGCCGCTCGTAGTAGCCGATCATCTCCCGATCGCGCGCGGTCAACTGGCCGGCACCCTTGAGACCGATCTGCTTGATCGCTCCCTCCGCCGCGCTGATCGCCTGGGCCCTGGTCCCGTAGAAGTCAGCATAGGAAGCCTCTCGCTCGTTCCAGAAGCGCTGGTTGATCCGACGGGCCAGTTGTGACGCCAGCTCCCGATAGTGCGCCGCAGAATCGGGCTCGTTGAGAACGCCGGCGATCCGGGCGGTCGCCGTCAACGCCTGCTGGGTATAGGCCGCGACGTCGATCAGCTCCGCGTTCAAGCCATATACCTCCGTGATCCCGTAGCCCTCCGGGAAGAGGTCGTGATTCTGATCCATGTCTGTCAGGAGCCAGTGAATCCCCTGCTTCATGGCCGGGTACATCTCCCTGGCAAACTCGAGGTCTCCGGTCCAGTCGATCAGCCGTCCTACCGTGAGAACCCACTGCGCGGTCTCCTGGGTGTTGCCGGGATTGGAGATTCCGCCGTTGGTGGTCACCTCATGGACAATCCGGCCGTTGCCATTGGCTTTGACCGACTGCTCGTTCAAGAGCCGGAGCGTCTGCTTGGCCAGATCGAAGTTGCCCGAGGCCATGAGTGCCTGGAGGGAGTAGGTCTCCGTCCCAAACCACCAGGGGTATTCCATCAGCCCAGCGCCGAGCCCTCGCCCGATGCCGGGGACCTCCCGCACCAGCCACTCGGCGTTGACCCTCACCCAGTTGTAGACCTGCTGCAGGTGTGGATCGGGGACCCGGACTTTCGCCCGGTTGATGAGGGAGGCGTAGTGCGCCTTCTTCTCCTCCAGAAGGCTGGAGAAATTCGCGGCGAGGTAGTTGTAGCTGTCTACTGCCGCTTTGCGATCGGTTGCCGAGCCCGCGAGGACGAGGGTCAGGATCGAGATCCCCCGGGGCTCGAGCGACAGTCCGTATCGGGAGGCCGCGGTCACCCCCACGCCTTTGGTCGGGATCCGATCCGGATGGTCAACTGGCTGAACCTCGACCGACCCTGCGGCTCCCCAGACCGCGAACCAGTGGTTGTCGGTGTCGTGGGCCAGAAAGCGGTGATTGGCCGCGTCCCAGGCTACCGTGTCGCGCGCGTCGGTAATACCCAGTCGCTCGGCGTACCACACCGGGCGGAGCTCGGTCTTCACGGCAATCTGGAGCTGCACCTGCCGCCGGCGCTCGGTCCCGTTCCTGAGCCGGAACTGGACGATCATTCCCTCCTGACCATCCGGACTGAACTGGAAGCGCTCGACCTCGAGGCTGTCGAGTAGCGGCCCATAGGTAAGCCGGGTGCCAAAGGGGTAGGTGACGAAGTCGGTACTCTTTGAGAGGCCTACGGCCTGATTGCTCGCCCGATCGGTCAGGGTGACCCAGAATCCATCTATCAGTTTGATGGGGTGCAACCACAGGCCGCCCATCTCGCCGGGCACGTGGTCACCCATATCGGGGAAGTTCCCGTCCTGAGTCCCGATCAGATAAGCCCGGTCGCCGGCGGTGACGTAGGGTTGGTTCAGGTTGCGGCCGCTGTCGCTGAGGCCTGCCATGATGGGAGCGGCGTAGTCCTCGTGAGACGCAGAGGACGGGGAGGACCCAGGGGACGCAGAAGACTGAGAGGACGCGGGCTGAGGAAGGGTCAGGAGAAGGTAGGGGGCCAGCAAAATGGGATGAACCATGCCCTGCATACCCACGCCCCCGACGGATGGCGTACTGCATTTCTGTCGATACCTGCACATAAGATATTGTTCTCCTTACGGCATTGCTTTCGTGTGCGGCGAATGTCATCAAGTCACGGCAGTCCGCATGCTGCTGCGCATTGGCTCTCGAGGCGATGGAGTCATCGACACATCGTGAATTTGATTCATCCACAGGGACATCCACACCGCACCCCGCTGGGTTCGTGCCGCTGACCACGCGACGGTATGGCGGACGGCCGTCTCATGTCGAGAGGCGCTCGATCGCCTGCCGGGCGGAGGCGGAGACTACCAGCGTCCCGCTCAACCGCGCCCGCGCCGCCAGCAGCTCCCGCCAGTGCTCCGTTCCCTCCCAAAGGACGCGTTTCAACGCCGTTGTCGCCTCGGGGTTACTCGCCGCGAGCTGGCGCGCCAGCGCCGCGAGCCGGGTATCCAACACCGCGATGTCCGGGTGCAGCTCGGCATAGAGCCCGCGTTGATGGGCCCACTCCGCGCTCCGCCACGCGGCTGCATCGATGCCCAGGGCGGCGTAGTTTCCCACCCCGATCTTGCGCTCGATGACGGGCCCCACCACGAACGGCCCGATCCCGACCTCGAGCTCGCTGAGCCTGGCCTGAGCAGCCGTGGTGGCGAGTGCATAATCGGAGGCTGCCACCATGCCGACGCCGCCGCCGACCACTTTACCGTGCACCCGCGCCAGGATGAGCTTGGGGCACTCCCGCATGGCATTGATCAGGTTCGCGAACCCCATGAAGAAGCGGGTGCCGCTCTCGGCATCGCCGATCGCGGAGAGCTCGGCGAAGGATGCCCCCCCGCAAAACGCGCCGGTGCCGCCACTTCGAAGCACGATCACGCGGGCGCCTGGCTCTTCGCCCAACGCCGTGATCCGAGCCGCCAGCTCGGCGAGTAGCACACCCGGGAGCGAGTTCCCCTTGGGATGCCCGAAGGTCACGCTCCCGACCCCATCCGCTACCTGCGTGATCACAGTGCCCGGCTCATGCGTGGTCGGTTGGGTCATGGCTTCCCTTCCCCGAGAGGGTAAATTCCAGTTGGAAGCTAGTGGCTGGCCCAGGACGGCTCCAGCATTGACGGCTTATCCCAAGTCTAAGAGGCTCTTAGAGATGTCTACCCCCCCGATCCCGGCCCCAGAAGACTCCGGACGCGCCGCCGCGTTCGAGGCTCGGATCGATGCGGGTGAGACGATCGAGCCCAAGGACTGGATGCCGGAGCGGTACCGCCACCAGCTGGTCCGGATGATGTCGCAGCACGCCCATTCGGAGATTGTCGGCATGCTGCCGGAGGGCAACTGGATCACCCGGGCGCCCTCCCTGCGTCGCAAGATGAGCCTGCTCGCCAAGGTTCAGGACGAAGCGGGCCACGGGCTCTACATCTACTGCGCCACCGAGACGCTGGGCGTAGGCCGGGTCGAGCTGATCGACCAGCTCCACACCGGCAAGGCGAAGTATTCCAGCATCTTCAACTATCCCACGTTGACCTGGGCGGACATCGGGATCATCGGGTGGTTCGTCGATGGCGCCGCGATTGTGAACCAGACCGTGCTGGCCAAGGCCTCGTACGGTCCGTACGCGCGCGCCATGGTCCGCATCTGCAAGGAAGAGAACTTCCATAAGCGGCAAGGCTACGAGATCGTGGCCACGCTGGCTGATGGCACGCCGGCGCAGCGGGCCATGGTTCAGGATGCGGTGAACCGGTGGTGGTGGCCGACCCTGATGATGTTCGGCCCCAGCGACGCCAACTCGCCCAACAGCGCGGATCTGCTCCGCTGGCGGGTGAAACGGTTCAGCAACGATGAGCTGCGGCAGCGCTTCGTGGACCTGACCGTGGCCCAGGCGCAGGCGGTGAAGCTCACGCTGCCCGACCCGAAGCTCCGCTATAACCCCGAGACCAAGCACTGGGACTACGGCGAGATCGATTGGGCCGAATTCAAGCGGGTGATCAGCGGGAACGGACCCTGCAATCGGGAGCGCCTGGCGGCACGACGTGCGGCGCATGATCAGGGTGCGTGGGTCCGTGAGGCCGCTGCGGCCTATGCCGAGAAGCAGCGCCGCCGCAGCGCGGCGTCCGCGGCCTGAGCCGGCGCCGAGTGCGGGACTGATGGCCACCGCAGCGAATCAGCCCGACGCCGCCTCCAGCGACGAGCTGCCTCTCTGGGAAGTCTTCACCCAGGCGAAGGACGGCGCTCCGCACGAGCACGCCGGGAGCGTGCATGCGGCCGACGCCGAGCTGGCGCTCCAGAGTGCTCGTGACGTCTACGCCCGCCGGGGCGGCGTCGTAAGTATCTGGGTCGTGCCGAGCGCGGCGATCGTCGCCTCGAGTCCGGAAGAGCAGGGCCCCTTCTTCGACCCGGCCGACGACAAGCCCTATCGTCACCCGCAGTTTTATCGGACTCCGCGCGGCGTTCGGGTGTACTAAGGTGAGCCAGCCTCCTTCGGCGTCCCGCTCGCAGGAGGACGCCCTCTTCGAATATCTGCTTCGCTTGGGCGACGATCGCCTGGTTCTGGGGCACCGGCTGTCCGAATGGTGCGGCCACGGTCCCATGCTCGAGGAGGATATCGCGCTCGCCAACGTCGCCCTCGACCTCATCGGGCAGGCGACGCATTTTCTCCATCTGGCCGGCCAGGTCGAAGGGAAGGGGCGCGACGAGGACGCCCTGGCCTACTTCCGCGATGCCATTGATTTCCGCAACCTCCAGCTGGTAGAGATCCCCAACGGCGATTACGGCCGCACCATCGTGCGCCAGTTCCTGTTCGACGCCTGGAGCGTGCTGCTGCTGGAGCATCTCCAGCGAGCGGCCCACGCCGAGCTTGCTGGAATCGCGGCCAAGGCGCACAAGGAGGCGCGCTATCACATCCGCCACAGCGGCGAATGGGTGATTCGGCTGGGTGACGGCACAGAGGAGAGTCATCGGCGGACCCAGGCCGCGCTCGACGAGCTATGGCCCTACACCGGAGAACTGTTCGAGACCGATGAAGTGGACCGGCTGCTTGCCGGCACCGTCGCGCCGGATCCCGCTGCGCTCGAGCCCTCCTGGCGTGAGGTCGTGAGCGACGTCGTCAAGCGGGCGACGCTCACCCTCCCGGCCGAAGGATACATGCACACCGGCGGACGCCAGGGACGGCACACCGAGCACCTGGGCCACCTCCTGGCCGAGATGCAGATCCTCGCCCGGTCGCATCCGGGGGCGAAGTGGTGAGTCGGGCGAGTGCCGGCGCCGATCCCGTGCTCGAGGTGCTGCGCGGCATCCCGGATCCGGAGGTCCCGGCCCTGGACATCGTCGAGCTCGGGATCGTTCGGGGAGTGGAGCTGAGACCCGACGGGGTGGTGACGGTAGAGGTGACGCCGACCTACTCCGGCTGTCCCGCGATGGGGATGATCGAGCAGGAGATCGTGGCCGCGCTCCGCGCGAACGGCTACGACCGGGTCGAGCTTCGGACGGTGTATTCGCCGGCCTGGACTACCGACTGGTTGAGCGACACGGCCAAGGCCAAGCTCAAGGCCTACGGCATCGCTCCTCCCGGCCGCACCGCCGCCGAGCAGGAGCTGGTTCCTCTACAACCACTGGTACGCCGCGCCGTCTGCCCCCACTGCGGTTCCTCCAACACCGAGCGCAAGAGCGAGTTCGGCTCCACCGCCTGCAAAGCGATTCACTACTGTTGTGACTGCCAGCAGCCGTTCGAGGAGTTCAAGGCGATCTAGGGCAGGCGGGTGGGGGGCGCCGGGCTAGGCGCCCCGCCAGGAGAACGGGGCGTACTGTCCATGGTTCTTTCCGCTCATGTCCCTCCAGCTGAGCCCCAGGGCAGTGACCTGGCTCTTGACGGCGTGCGCGAGGGCAAACCGGTCCGCTGCCGGATGGCCTGTGTTGTCCAGATGCATGGGCTCCGTGGCGTTGGGATTGATGCCCATCGCCGGCTTGGCCGCGATGTCGACCAACCCTGGCGCGGTGACGGACCACTCGACGCCCGAGCGATCGAAGCGAATCGGCGCCGACTCCACCCCTAGAAACTTTCCGACCAGGGCTGACAAGGCGGCCATGGGGCCACCGACGGATCCGCTCGCGATCGAGGTGATGGCCTCGCGCTGCTGGGCACTGGCCAGGGTGTCCACGATCACTCCGACCGACCAGTTGCCCTTGCCCATCTCCTCCGGCGTCAAGAAGAGCACGATGAAGCCCAGACCGTCGAGGGAGACAGTGCCGTAGCTTCCCCGCCCGATTTGGAACGCCATGGCGACTGTGCACGACCCCTTGGTGGGCTTGACCGAGAGCTGACCCGTAACGCAGGGACACACGAAATCGCAGCTGCAGTTTTCATAGTATTGCCCGCTGACGTGCCACGATGGTGTCGCCATTTCCCCACCTCTCTTTTCGTGAGCGCGGACCTAGCCAAGATGGCACATCTCTGGCCCGCTTGCCACCTCAACCCCAGCCCTCGATCTCCTCCACCCACCGGGTGAGGAATGCGTTCGCCTGAAAGCCGTCCAGCACCCGATGGTCGATAGTCAGCGTCACGTAGCACATCGGCCGGACCTCCACCACTTCCTTCTCCCCTCGCATGCGGACCACCGGCCGCCGCTCCAGCTTGCCGATGCCGAGGATCGCTGACTGCGGCTGCGGAATGACGATCGGCGCGGCGATGAGACTCCCGCTCACGCCGTGGTTGGAGATCGAGAAGGTGCCGTGCTGCACTTCGTTCGGGCTGAGGGCACCAACCCGGGCTCGCTGGGTGAGGTCCTGCAGCCGCTCCGCGGTGGCCCGCAGATCGAGCGTCTGGGCCCGATGGATGACCGGCAGGATGAGGCCCCCCTGGGGGAGCGCGGTGGCAATTCCGATGTTGCAGTCGTCGAACAGCTCCAGCGCTTCGTCGTGCCACCGGCTGTTCGCCTCGGGTACCGCTTGCAGCGCGGCGACGGTGGCGCGAACGAAATAGGCGGTGTAGGTGAGTTTGATTCCGTCGGCCTCGTAGCCGGCACGGTGGGCTTCGCGGTGGGCCGCGATGGCTGATAGATCGGCCTCGAAGACCGCGGTGACATGCGGGGCCACCGCCACGCTCTGGGTCATGTGCTGGGCGATGCTGCGGCGCATCCCGCTGTGGGGCACCTTCCGGCTGGGATATGCGCTGGGCGCCGCGGCCTTGGCAGGAGTACTCGGCCCGGGCGTACCCGTGCGTGAGGCGAGGTGGGCCTCGACATCCTGCAGGGTGATCCGCCCGCCTCGTCCGGTTCCGCTGATCTGAGTTGCAACCAGGCCGTGCTCCGCCAGCAACCGACGGACCGCCGGGGACAGCTCGGCGGCTGCGGCGGCGGATTCGCTCGTCGAGGCGGGCCCGCGCGCCGGAGCTGGGTCAGCCGGTGGGGCTGCGCCTGCCTCGATGCGCCCCAGCACTTCGCCGGCCTGGATCGGCTGGTCCGCAGACTTGAGGACCTCACGCAGGATCCCGCTCGCCGGTGCAGCGATCTCCACCGTCACCTTGTCGGTAGTGATCTCGAGGAGCGGCTCATTCAGGGTAACAGACTCGCCCACCTGCCTGAGCCAGGTCCCCACCACCATCTCCGTCCCCTCTTCCTGGTCGGCCGGCGCCGTGATCGCGATCAGCTCTGCCATTCCGGGTTCCTCGAATACAGCTAGCAGCTAGCAGCTAGCAGCTAACAGCTATCAGCTATCACTTCTCACTTCTTACTTCTCACTTCTCACTGCTCCCTGCTTTTCAGAATTCGAGCAGTTCCTGCATCTTGGCAGCGATCCCGTCAACGTTGGGGAGCACGGCGTTCATCAGTCCCACGTTGTACGGCGTCGGCACGTCGGGAACCGCGACGCGAGACACCGGCGCGTCGAGGCTCAGGAACGCCTCCTCCGCGACGACGGCCGCGATCTCCGCGCCGAACCCGGCCGTGAGCGTGTCCTCGTGGACAATCAGGCAGCGCCGGGTCTTCCGGACCGAGGCGAGCACGGCGTCCCGGTCCCACGGTGCCACGGTGCGAAGGTCGAGCACTTCGATCGACTCCTGGAGCTCTCGCGCAGCGCGCTCGCAGCGTTCCACCATGGCGCCCCACGTCACCACCGTGAGCCGGTCCCCCGCCTGGACCACTCTCGCCTTGCCCATCGGGAGCACGAACTCATCCCCTGGATAGGGTCGCCGGGCCGAGGCGCCATCGAGCAGCGCCCGATGTTCGAAGAAGATGGTTGGATCGTTGCTCCGGAGCGCCGTGCGCAGCAGACCCACGGCGTCCTCGGCGTTCGACGGAATGCAAACCCGCCACCCAGGAGCGTGCACCCAGAGGACCTCGCCACAGACGCTGTGCCACGGATCGCCGCACTTGGGGGCATAGCCGCCCGGCATCCGCACCACGATGGGGGCGGCGAAGCGGTTGTGCGTCCGCCACCGGATGGTGCCGCAGTTGTTGAGCTGCTCGGTGGCCGGGTCGGCGTATTTGCGGAACTGAATCTCCGCGACCGGCAGCAGACCGCAGAGCGCCAGGCCGACCGCGCGACCGATGATGCCTTCCTCCGAGAGGCTGGTGTCGAACACGCGTTGCTGGCCGAAGGCGCTCTGCAGTCCCATCGTGGCCGCGTGCACCCCACCCTTGGGGCCCACGTCCTCGCCGAAGAGCAACATCCTGGGATTGGTGGTGAGCTCGTGCTCCAGCGTCCGCCGGATGGCGGTGAGCAGGTTGATGCGGGTCGGCTCCGGCTGCGCCTCTTCGCTGCCCTGCTGAAAGTGGTGGCCCGCAGCGGCGAGCCCTCCGATCAGCTGCAGCTCGGGAGTCCCATCGGGTCGCGTCTCCGTGTACACGTAGCGAGTCACATCGGAAAGCTCGGGCTCCGGGCGAGCGAGCGCGGCCACGAGCGCGGCATCGACGTCCGCTTTGGCCCGAGCCTCGATCGCGGCGATGTCCGACTCCGAAACCACTCCGGTGCCAAGAAAGCGATAGAGTTTGGGCAGAGGGTCATTGGCCTGCTCCACCGCCAGCCGCTCCTGGCTCTTGTACGCCTGGGTGTCCTGGGCCGAATGCCCGCTCAACCGAGGCACGGTGAGCCGGAGCAAGGCGGGTCCATTGCCGGCACGAACGTGGGCCACTGTTTCCTGAAGCAGACTGGCGGCCTCCGTAGGCTCGGTGCCATCGCCGTTGCGCACCAGGAGATTGCGGAACGACGCCAGGTTGGCCGCGACGTTTCCTCCTGGGGTCTGGAAGCTGGACGGAACGGAGATACCATAGCCGTTGTCCTCTATATAGAAGAGGAGCGGCAGCGAGAGGGTCGTGGCCATGGTCAGCGCCGACCAGAAACCATTGGTCGCGACGGAAGCTTCGCCGCCCAGCACCACCGCGATCGAGCCGTCGTAGCTGCGGTCGCCCAGCACGTCACGATGGTAGAGCAGCCCTTGCGCCCATCCAGCGGTGGGTGTGTACTGGGAGCCGACATCGCCCGACATCGGGAGCACGATGGGGCCGTCCGACTTGGGCAGATTGCAGACCACGCCGATGTCCCGTCCATTGCTGAAGCCGCCCGACTTTCCCATGGGCGACGCGAACGCGTCCTCGAGCGAGAGGCCGAGCGTCAAGAGAATCGGTCGCGACCGGTAGTAGGCGCCGACGGCGTCATGGGGACGGTCCAACAGGGTGCCCAGGATAATCTGGGCCACCTCATGACCGCGGGCCGAGAACTGGTACAGCACCTTCTGCTCGGGGACCAGGCGGGTTTCTTCGATGTCGTCCAGCGCCCGCGACGCGAGACACAGGTAGAGCACCCGCTTCCAGTCGAGCGCGGAGCCGGCTTTCGGAACGCCCGGAGCCCGGGCCTCACTCACTTCCATCGTGCCCCACGTCGTGTTCCTGGTCGGTCTGGTAAACGGTGCCTCGAAAGAGAGCGACCACGGTGCCGTCGGCCCTGGTGACACGGACCCGGTAATACGCCAACCTCCGGCTGCTCGCCTCCTGCTCGGCATCAGCCAGGAGCACGTCGCCGACGCGGACGGCCACAGGGTAGGTCATGCTGTTCTCGATGCTGACACTCACCTGACCTCCGGTGTTGCTGGCAAAGGCGAACGCGCTGTCAGCGAAGGCGAAGGTGACCCCGCCGTGACAGACCCCGAACCCGTTGGTCATGTCCTCCCGCACGACCATGCGAATCGTTACCCGGGCCGGCTTCACCTCGAGGACCTCGACGCCCAACCACCGGCTGAACTCGTCGTGTGCCAGCATGTGGCTCACGACCGCAGCCGCGCGCCGCTCCGGGTCAGCTGGGAGTGAGCTCACCCGCGGAGCGTTCCACCGGTTGCGGCAAGGCGCCGGAGGAGCGGACTCGGACGGTAGCGATCCTCCCCGTACTCCGCCTGGAGGCGTTCCACGCGCTCGAGCGCGACCCGGTACCCCAGCTCCTCCGCCCACGCGATGAGCCCTCGGGGGTAGTTGACCCCTTTGGTCATCGCGACGTCGATGTCCGCTGGCGAGGCCACACCCCAGAAGACCGCGTCCACGGCCTCGTTGATCAGCATCGCCAGGATCCGGTCGAGGATCGTTGGTCCAAGGGTTGCGTCTTCCCTTGGCGCTGGTCGAGCGGCGCCGTCGCGGTAATCGTAATATCCCCGGCCGGTTTTGCGTCCGAGCAGGTTGGCGTCCACCAGACGTCGCTGGGTGAGGGAAGGCTTGTAGCGGGGATCGAAGAAGAAGCCCTCGTAGACCGCTGACGTCACTGCAAAGTTCACGTCGTTGCCGATCAGATCCATCAGCTCGAAGGGCCCCATCCTGAAGCCTCCGAAGGTCCGCATGGCCCAATCGATCGTGGCGCAGTCGGCGATGCCTTCCTCGAGGATCCGGAGGGCCTCGCCGTAGAATGGCCGGGCGACCCGATTCACGATGAACCCGGGGGTATCCGCCGCGACGACCGTGGTCTTGCCCCATCGCTGGATCCGAGCGCAGGCGGCATCGACCAGGCTCGCCGACGTCGCGTGCCCGCGGACCACCTCGACCAGCGGCATGACCGGCGCCGGATTGAAGAAGTGAAGGCCGATCACCCGCTCCGGGCGTTGGCAGGCGCCGGCGATACTGGTGATCGACAGGGCAGAGGTGTTGGTCGCGAGCATGGCGTCCGACGCGACCACGCGTTCGAGCGCGGCGAAACTCTCGCGCTTGGGCGCCAGCCGCTCGACGATCGCCTCGATGACCAGCCCGCAGGGCGCGAACCCGCTCAGGTCGGTGCCTGCGACGTAGCGGAGACGCCCTCGCGTTGCCTCGGACGCCGATTGGGTCAGGCGACCCTTCTCGATCTCCCGCGCGAGCGCCTTGTCGATCCCGGCACGCGCGCGGGCGACGGCCGCCTCATCGACATCCTGCAGGATGACCGTGTCCCCCGCGACTGCGGCGACTTGCGCGATGCCGCTGCCCATCGCACCCGCGCCGAGCACGCCCACGCACGCGGTCACTGTCCGGTGAAGGCCGGCTTCCGCTTCGCGAGGAATGCGGCCACTCCCTCGGCATAGTCCGCGCTGCGTCCCGCGGCACCCTGGCACTCGGCCTCGAGCTCCAATTGGGCCTCGAGGTCGTTGACCCAGGCGGCGTTCAGCAGCCGCTTGGTGAGACCGAGGCCGAACGTCGGTTGGGTGGCGAGATGGAGAGTGAGTTTCGACGCCTCTTCACCGAGTGAGGCAGCGGGGTACGCCCGGTAGATCAGCCCGCTCTCCACCGCCTCCCGCGCCGTAAGCCTCTCCCCCAGCATCGCGAGCGCCGTCGCTCGGGCCAGCCCCACCAGCCGGGGCAGAAAAAAGCTTCCACCCGTGTCGGGCACCAGGCCGATCTTGGCGAACACCTGGACGAAGGTGGCGTCCTCCGCCGCCAGAACCAGATCGCATGCCAAGGCCAGATTCGCTCCGGCTCCGGCCGCGACCCCGTTCACGGCGCAGACGACCGGCTTCTCCAGCGCGCGGAGCCCGCGGACCAGGGGGCTGTAGACTCTCCGTGCATGAGCCGCGAAGTCATTCACGGCCGCGCCGGGACGAACTTCCTCCAGGTCCTGACCGGCGCAAAAGCCGCGGCCGGCGCCGGTCAGGAGCACAGCGCGGATCTCGCGCTTTCGCGTCGCCTGGTCCAGGGCGTCCGTGATTTCGTCGGACATGGCGGTGTGGATGCTGTTGAGGACATCGGGCCGATTCAAGGTGATGCGCGCCACCCCTTGATCAACCTCAAAGAGAATGAAGCGATAGGCCATCGAAGGTCCTCTTGCAGCGTTGGCGAGGGTGGATAATACAAACCGCAGTAAGAAGTAAGAAGTGAGCAATAGGAAGTGATGGCGGGAACCCTCTGTGGTTCAATGACATCGCAGGGGGAGAGTAATGCGTCTATAATTCGGTTTGATGACCTCTTTACTCGACTACCCATGAAACCGGTCTACCTGGTTGACGGCGTACGGACGCCGATCGGAAGCTTTGGCGGGAGCCTGGCCCACGTGCGGGCCGATGATATGGCCGCACACGTGATCACCAAGCTGCTCGATCGTCACCCGACGCTGGATCGGGGGCGCATCGCCGATGTTATGCTTGGCTGCGCCAATCAGGCGGGCGAAGACAACCGCAATGTCGCCCGGATGGCGCTCCTCCTCGCGGGGCTGCCGGTTTCGGTCCCCGGAGAAACCGTCAATCGGCTCTGCGCCAGCGGCATGAGCGCCGTGGCGAACGCCAGTCGGGCCGTGCGCGAGGGTGACGGCGACCTCTACATCGCCGGCGGCGTCGAGCAGATGACCCGGGCACCCTACGTGCTGTCCAAGTCGAGTCAGGCCTTCGCCCGGAACGCGGAACTGTTCGACACCAGCCTGGGCTGGCGCTTCGTCAACCCCAAAATGCGCGACCTGTACGGCGTGGACTCCATGGGCCAGACCGCGGAGAACGTGGCGACCGAGCTCCGGATCAGCCGGGCGGACCAGGACCAGTTCGCCCTGTGGTCGCAGCAGAAGACCGCCGCGAGCCGTCAGCGCTGCCGATTCCAGGCCGAGATCGTGCCCGTGGCGGTTCCCGGAGGCTCCCGAGGCGATCCCGGCCAGCTCTTCGCCCAGGACGAATTCCCCCGTCCCGATTCGACACTGGAGGGGCTCAGCAAGCTCAAGCCGGCGTTCCGGACCGACGGCAAGGGGAGCGTCACCGCGGGCAACTCGTCCGGCATCAACGACGGCGCGTGTGCCTTGCTGCTCGCGTCGGAGCACGCGGTGGAGGAGCTCGGCTTCACGCCGCTGGCGCGCGTCGTCGCGACCGCGGTGGTAGGCGTCGAGCCAAGGACCATGGGACTGGGACCGGTTCCGGCTACGCGCAGGATTCTCGCGAAGACCAAGCTCACCCTTGCCGACATCGACGTCATCGAGCTCAACGAAGCCTTCGCGGCCCAGGTGCTCGCCTGCACTCGGCAGCTCGGGCTCGACGACCGGGACCCTCGGGTCAACCCCAACGGCGGAGCCATCGCCCTGGGGCACCCGCTCGGCATGTCCGGCGCGCGCCTGCTGCTCACCGCCGCCCACGAGCTCAAGGAGACGGGGAAGCGGTACGCCCTCTGCACCATGTGCGTCGGCGTGGGGCAGGGAATGGCGACGATCATCGCCCGGATGTAGCGCTCGGTGCCCAACGTCTTCGCCTTCGAAGGCTTCATTCCGGTCATCCACGAATCGGCCTTCATCCATCCCAACGCTACCGTGACCGGTAATGTCGTGATCGGACGGGACGTGTATGTGGGACCGGGCGCGGCGATTCGCGGTGACTGGGGTGGCGTGATCGTCGAGGACGGCTGCAACGTCCAGGAAAACTGCACCATTCACATGTTTCCCGGGGTGACCGTTGTGCTCGAGGCCGGGGCGCACATCGGTCACGGAGCCGTGGTCCACGGGGCCCGAATCGGGCGCAACGTGCTGGTGGGCATGAACGCGGTGGTGATGGATCGGGCAGCGGTAGGCGCGGAATCGATCGTCGGCGCCTTGTGCTTCGTTCCGGCCGATATGCTCATCCCGCCGCGCTCGGTCGTCGCCGGAAATCCGGCCCGCGTGGTGAAGGAAGTCTCGGACGCCATGCTCCAGTGGAAGACCGAGGGCACCCGGCTCTACCAGGGACTGCCGGAGCGGCTGCGCGGCTCGCTGCAGCCAAGTGACCCGCTTCGAGAAATGCCGGCCGGGCGCCCAGAGCAACAGGCGACCTACCAGACGTGGCACCAGACCAGACAAGCAGCCGCGTCCGAGGGAGAGTAAGGCATGCGATTGCAGAGTTATGCGAGGGGGAAATGGGTCACCGGGACCGGTCGGCCGACCGAGCTGTTTCACGCGGTGACGGGCGAGAAGATCGCCGAGGCGAACAGCGAGGGCCTCGACTTCAACGGGATGCTGGAGTACGCCCGCCGCGTCGGCGGCCCGAAGTTGCGCGCGATGACTTTCCACCAGCGCGCCCGGATGCTCAAGGCCATGGCCCAGCATCTCCTGGCGGGGAAAGAGGAGCTCTACCAGGTCTCGGCGGCCACCGGCGCCACCAAAGCCGATTCGTGGATCGACATCGAGGGCGGCATCGGCACGTTCTTCGCCTATGCCAGCCAGGGGCGCCGCCAGTTTCCCGACGAAACCTTCTACGTCGATGGATCGGTGGAACCACTCTCGAAGGGGGGCACCTTTCTCGGCCGGCACCTGTGCGTGCCCCTCGAGGGAGTAGCGGTCCACATCAACGCGTTCAACTTTCCCTGCTGGGGGATGCTGGAGAAGCTCGCCCCCACCTTCCTCGCCGGGATGCCGGCGATCGTGAAGCCGGCCACGGTCACGTCCTTCCTCGCTGAGCGGCTCGCGCGCTCCATGATAAGCGCAGGAATCCTCCCGGAGGGCGCGCTGCAGATCATCTGCGGCAGCGTCGGCGATTTGCTCGACCACCTGACCTGCCAGGACGTGGTCACCTTCACCGGGTCGGCCGGGACCGGCCGGAAACTCAAGAGTCACCCCCGCGTGATCAGCGAGTCGGTTCGGTTCAACCTCGAAGCCGACTCGCTCAACTACTGCATCCTTGGGCCCGATGCCGCACCCGGCTCGGAGGAGTTCGATCTCTTCGTCAAAGAGGTCGTCAAGGAGATGACGGTCAAGGCGGGGCAAAAGTGCACTGCTATCCGGCGGACGATAGTGCCGGAAGGCATGACCGAGGACGTGGTCCGCGCGCTCTCCAAGCGGCTCGCGGGCGCGACGCTGGGCGACCCGTCAGCCGAGGGTGTCCGGATGGGTCCCCTGGTGGGCCGCGAGCAGGTGGGCGAGGTCGGCGGGAGCGCGAATCGGATCGCGGCGTCGTGCGAGCGGGTCTATGGCGATCCGGATCACTTCCAGGTGGTCGGGGCCGATGCGAAGAGAGGCGCGTTCTTCCCGTCGCTCCTCTACTACTGCGATGCCCCGTTCCGGAAATCCGAGCCTCATGAGGTGGAGGCCTTTGGTCCGGTCAATACCGTGATGCCGTACCGCGCGCTGGACGAGGCGATCGCGCTCGCCCGGCTGGGGCGCGGCAGCCTCTGCGGCTCGGTGGTGACTGCCGATGACGCCGTGGCGCGCGATGTCGTGTTGGGCACCGCCGCGTACCACGGGCGGCTCATGGTCCTCAACCGGCACAACGCCAAGGAGTCCACCGGCCACGGCTCCCCGCTGCCCACGTTGATCCATGGGGGGCCCGGACGGGCCGGAGGCGGCGAGGAGATGGGGGGCGTGCGGGGAGTACTGCACTACATGCAGCGGTCCGCAGTACAGGGGACGCCTGGCACGCTCACGGCGGTCGGACGCGAATGGGTGAAGGGTGGCCCCGAGCTGAGTGACGGGGTTCATCCGTTCCGCAAGCACTTCGAGGAGCTGCGCATCGGGGAGACCTGGGTCACCCACGGCCGGACCGTGACCGAGACGGATGTGGTCAACTTCGCCGGCATCAGCGGCGACTTCTTCTATGCCCACATGGACGATGCCGCAGCCAAGGCCTCGCTGTTCGAGCGACGGGTGGCCCACGGGTACTTCGTGCTCTCTGCCGCCGCAGGGCTCTTTGTGGACCCCGCGCCCGGGCCGGTTATGGCGAATTACGGGCTGGACAACCTTCGCTTCGTGAAGCCGGTCTACCCGGGTGACACCATTCGTGCGCGGCTCACCTGCAAGCAGAAGACAGCGAAGGACACGGTGGACGGGCAGGTGCCCCAGGGCGTCGTCGCGTGGGACGTGGAGGTGACCAACCAGAACGCCGAGCCGGTTGCTGTCTACACCATCCTCACGCTGGTCAAGCGGAAGCCGCAGGCCTTATGACGACCGGCCGCTTCACCGGCCTCGTGGGCTCTCGCATCCTGGCGATCGCCGATGAGGTTCGGGCGCTCCAGGCCGGCGGGCGGCAGATCTGCAATCTGAGCATCGGCGACTTCGATCCCCGGGAGTTTCCGGTCCCCCGGCCGCTGCTCGAGCGCATCGAGGGCGCGTTTCGCCGGGGAGAGACCAACTACCCCCCTTCCTCGGGGATCCCCGCGCTCCGGCAGCAGATTTCCGCGCTCTACGCTCGGGAGTTCGGTCTTTCGATCCCCGCTGGATCTATCGTGGTTACCGGAGGTGCCCGGCCCGGACTGTTCGCCGCATATCAGCTCACGGTCGACCCAGGCGACCGGGTCGTTTTCCCGGTGCCTTCCTGGAACAACGACAACTATTGCGAGCTGGCCGGTGCCGCTCCCGTTGCGATCGAGTGCAGCCGCAGCACCGCGTTCCTCCCGACCGCTGCGATGCTGACAAAGTCGCTCCGGGGCGCCCGACTCCTGGTGCTCAATTCGCCGGTCAATCCCACCGGTACCGCGTTTGATTCCACAACCCTCGGCGCCATCTGCGATGCCGTCTTGGAGGAGAACGCCCGGCGCTCTCCGGGTGAGCCGCCGCTCTACCTGCTCTACGATCAGGTGTACTGGATGCTGACGTTCGGCGGCCTCGCGCACGTCGTGCCGTCGGTTCTTCGCCCCGAGATCGCGCCATACACCATTCTGGTTGACGGCATCTCCAAGGTCTTCGCGGCGACGGGCCTGCGGGTCGGTTGGGTCTGCCCGCCAGAGCAGCTCTCAGCCCGATTCAGTGCCTTTCTCGGTCACGTGGGGGCCTGGGCTCCGCGGCCGGCACAGGTGGGCACCGCGGAGATGCTGGCCGACACCGAGGCCGTCGCCACGGCCCGGCAGGTGATGCGCGTCGGTCTCGAACGGCGCCTGGACCGGCTGCACGCCGGCCTGATGGCGTTGAGGCGAGACGGGCTGCCCGTCGAAGCGATCGCACCGGCGGGCGCCATGTATCTCAGCGTGCGATTTGGCTCGGGGGCGCCCGGTGGGGATGGACGCGCGGCGCGGGATGCCACGGAGCACGTGAGACGCCATCTGCTCGAGCACGCGGGCCTCGCCGCGGTGCCGTTCGAGGCTTTCGGCTACGACGGGGAGCCCGGGTGGTTCCGACTCTCCGTGGGCAGCGTGTCCGAGAGCGCCATCGGCGAAGCCCTGGTTCGACTGCGAGACGCGCTGCAGCAGTTGCAGCCTCCGGATTGAGCGAACCACTCTCGCCGCGAAGCAGCCGAGATCCTTTGCGAGATTGTAGCGGTCCACCACATGTTGCCATATGCCACGAAGCGGCGTGGTCCGGTACATCTTGGTCGCGCTCCGCTGGGCATGGGTTGGATCGGTTGGGATCTCGGCGGGACCGAGTTGTTCACTGTCGAGTGACAGAGGGCGCAGGTGAGGAGCGCGATGGTAGTCGCTGGATCGTTGAAATCGGCGCATTCAAGTCCCGGGTGGGAGCGCGTCGGCATCCGCCATGAGTCCCACGCGAGAGCCGACCAGCCGTGGTGTCACGAAGTCGTTCCGGAGGCTGAATCTGGCCCAGCGGGTTGAGGCCGCCTCAGCGCTCCTGGAGGAGCTGGGCGCCCTCTATACCGTCGAAAGGGTCAACGGCAGCTTCGTGATCCGCGGGCCCGGCTGTCTGCTCGCCGCCGCAGTGCACGGCCGGAGGTGTGCCGGGCGGTGGAGAGCCTGCTTGCGGAGTTGATCAGCCGGTCCGGGAGTGTTGTGCGCGGGGCGAGCGCCCGCGCTGCTGCTTCACCGTGAAAGTCGCGCTCGCCGGTTGAAGGCCAATCTTGACAAGGCGGGATCGCGGCCGATATTAACCGCATGGTTAAACCAAACGGTTCAACCGCTCGGTCAATCCCGCCGACGCGCAAGCCCGACCTCGAAACCCGAGAACGGATCCTCGACGCGGCCCACGCCGTGCTGGTCCGGAAGGGGACGGCCGGCAGCAGGACCCAGGAGATTGCGGCCGAGGCCGGGGTCAACAAGGCATTGGTGCACTACTACTTCGGGACCAAGGCCGCCCTGGCCGACGCCATCTTCGCGCGGGCACTGGGCACCATCATGCCCAAGATCTTCGGGATCCTGGCCGATCCCGATCGAACCATCGAAGAAAAGGTCCGCGCCATCTCCCGCGAGCAGATCGAGTTCCACTCGGCTCGGCCCTATCTCGCGGGCTACCTGCTCTCCGAGCTGCACGCCGAGCCGGCGCGAATCGCTCGGCTCATGACCCGGCAGGGCGGCCGGGTCCCGCTGGATGTGCTGCGAAGACAACTGCGCGAGGCGGCCCGGGCCGGGAAGTTCCGCCCGATCAGCGCCGAGCAGTTCGTCGCCAACCTGATGGGCCTGCTGATCTTCCCGTTCGCCATCCGCCCGGCACTCATGGAGCTGCTGTCGCTCGATGACGCCCGCTGGCGCGCCTTTCTGGAGGAGCGCCGGCGCCTCGTTCCCGACTTCTTCATGTCAGGGCTGCGGCCATGACGCTCAACCGCATCATCGCTGTCGCGGCGGTAACGTTCGCCCCGCTCGCCCCGCTCGCGCCGCTCGCGACTGCCCAGGACACACTCAGCGTCGAGCGGCTCCAGGAGGCGGCGCTCACGAGCGATCCCCGGGCCCAGCAACGCACCCTGCTGCGGCACGCCACCGATCTCCGTCAAGCGGTGATCCGGGCCGAACGCCTGCCGCAGTTCGAGTTCAACGGACAGGCCACCCATCAGAGCGACGTCACCCGTCCGACCTTCAACGTCCCCAACTTCGCCGTGCCCGAGTTCCCCAAGGATCGGTGGCAGACCACTCTGGACGTCGAGCAGCGGATCTATGATGGCGGCGAGATCGCCCGACGGCGGGAGCTGGAGGAAGCCCGCCATGCGGAGAGCCAGGCGGCGCTCGACGTCTCCCTCTATGCCCTCCGCTCCGAAGTGAACTCGGCCTTCTTCTCCGCGTTCCTGCTCGCGCAGCGGTCGGCGGAGTACGAGGTGCTGGTCACCGATCTCGACGCGCGGCTGGCGGCGGTGCGTGCCCGGGTCGAAGCGGGTACCGCGCTCACCCGGGACGCTGCGGAGATCGAGGCGGAGCGGATGCGCGCCAGCCTGCAGCGCGATGAGGCCTCGGCCTCCCGCCGCGCCTCGCTCGCGATCCTGGCCGACCTGGTGGGCCATCCGATCGACACGTCGGCCGTACTGGTGCTGCCGACCGCAGAGCCGGAGCGCACCTTGCCCGCCAATCTCGACACGGTGGCGGCGCTGCGGCGGCGCCCCGAGTTCGAACAGTTCCTCCGCTCCCGCTCCCGGCTCGACCGGGAGATCGCCTACGCCTCCGCGGAGAACCGGCCGAGACTGTCAGCGTTCGGCCAGGCCGGCGTCGGGCTGCCGGGGCTGGATCAGTTCCGCACTTCGTCGGATGCGTTCTGGCAGGCAGGTGTGAAGGTCGAGTGGCGGCCGTGGACCTGGCGGTCCGCGGGCCGCACCGCGGAGGCGTACCGGCTGGAGCAGGACGTCGTCGCCACCGAGGAGAAGGCGTTGGGCCGGAGCGTGGCGCGGGCGGTGGCCACCAACCTGGAAGACATCGGCAGGCTCAAGGCGGCGCTGGCAGACGACGAGCGGATCGTCGCGCTCCGCACCGAAGTCGAACGCCAGGCCCGGGCGCAATATGACGAAGGGGTCATCACCACTCCCGACTACGTAGAGACGCGCACCGACGTGCTCGAGGCGCGGCTGACGCTGGACCGCCACCGGGTCGAGCTGGCCCAGGCACGGCTGAGCTATCTGACCAGCTTGGGAATCACCTCTCCCACCGCGAGCAAACAGCCATGAGTCACGCACTCAGCCGTTCTGTCCTTTCCGCCTGTACCGTCCTCACCGCCCTTACCGCGTGCCGTGAGGACACCGTCGACGCCTACGGCAACTTCGAGGCGACCGAGGTGACCGTCGCCGCGGAGGTGGGCGGCCGGCTGTTGTGGTTCGCGCTGGAGGAGGGCGACCGGGTTGCCAAGGACAGCGTCGTGGGCCTGGTGGACACGGTCCCCCTCGTTCTCGAACGCCAGCAGCAGGTGGCCCGCCGGGCGGCCGCCGTGGCCCGGACCCGCGAGTCGGGAGCCAACATCGGGGCGCTCGAGGTGCAGCGTAGCATCGCCGACCGTGAGCTCGCGCGCACCCAGCGCCTGCTCAAGCAATCGGCCGCGACGGCCCAGCAGGGTGACCAGGCCGAGCACGACGCGCGGGTGGTGCGGGAGCAACTGGCTGGTGCCCGGGCGGCGCGAGGTTCGGCGCAGCACGAGGTCGCGGCGATCGACGCCGAGATCGCCTCCATCGACGACAAGCTGGCGCGGAGCCGGGTGAGCAGCCCGCTTACCGGCACCGTGCTCGCCCGCTACGTGGAGCGCGGGGAATTCGTGCAGGCGGGCCAGCCGCTGTTCAAGCTGGCCTCGCTCGACTCGCTCACCTTCCGTGCCTATGTCAGCAACGCCCAGCTCACCCGGCTCAAGTTGGGCCAGCAGGTTCAGGTGGGCGTGGACCGGGCCGACTCGATCGCCACGATGCCCGGGCGGGTCACCTGGATCGCATCCGCGGCGGAGTTCACTCCCACCCCGATCCAGACTCGGGACGAGCGGGCGGACCAGGTATACGCGGTGAAGGTCGCGGTGGCCAACCCAGACGGCAGGCTTCGGATTGGGATGCCGGGGGAGCTGACCATCGCTCGCGGAGGCGCCAGTGACTGAGGGCTCTCACCCCGCGGTAGAGGCCCAGGGGTTGGTGCGCCGGTTCGGGGACGACGCGGCGCTGCAGGAGGTGTCGTTCGAGGTCGCTCCGGGCGAGCTCTATGGCGTCATCGGCCCCGACGGCGCCGGGAAGACCACGCTGTTCCGGATCCTCGTCACCCTGCTTCTGCCCGACGCCGGCAGCGCCCGGGTCCTGGGCCGCGACGTGGTGAAGGAGATGTGGAATCTCCGGACCCGGATCGGTTACATGCCGGGGCGCTTCTCGCTCTATCCCGATCTCAGCGTGATCGAGAACCTGACCTTCTTCGCGGCGCTCTTCAATACCACGGTCGCGGAGGCGGAGAAGACGATCGAGCCGATCTGGGTTCAGCTGGAGCAGTTCTCCGGCCGCCGCGCGGGGGCGCTCTCCGGCGGGATGAAGCAGAAGCTGGCCCTCTGCTGCGCCCTGGTGCACCGACCGGAGATTCTCTTCCTGGACGAGCCGACCACCGGAGTGGACGCGGTCTCGCGGAAGGAATTCTGGGACCTGCTCGCGCGGCTGCGTGACGAGGGGCTGCCGATCGTGGTCTCGACTCCGTACATGGACGAAGCGATCCGGTGCGATCGGGTGAGCCTGATGCAGGCCGGCCGTCTGCTGGTCACCGATCGGCCGGCCGAGATCGGCCGAGGCTACCCCCGGCCCCTTTTCGCCGTGGGCGGGCCCAACGTCCTCGGCCTCCTGGGCGCGCTGCGCCGCTTCCCCCATGCCGCGGCCGTCTGGCCCTTCGGCGAGGCGTTGCACTACACCGACGCACGGGCGGACGCTTCGCCCGATCTGATCGCGCGAGAGCTGACCGAGCACGTGCAGGCGGCGGGACTCAGCGACGTGACGATGGCGCCCATCCCGGCGAGCATCGAGGACGCGTTCATGTGGTATATGGCTGCTTCCCAGAAGCAAGCGGCATGAGGAATGCACCACGGAAACACGAAAAAACCGACACGGAACGCACCGAAGCAACCGAGAGTGCTTCCGTGTCTTCCGTGCCGCTTCCGTGGGTTTCGTGGTAAATGGTTTTCTCGGGATGAGGGTTAGCGCGCCATGACCACCCACGCAATCGAAGCCCGAGAGCTCACCCGCCGCTTCGGCAAGTTCACCGCGGTGGACGCGATCACCTTCCACGTCGAGCCCGGCGAAGTCTTCGGGTTTCTGGGCGCCAACGGGGCAGGGAAGACCACCGCGATTCGGATGCTGATCGGTGCCCTCGAACCCACCTCGGGATCGGCCACGGTGGCCGGCTACGACATCAAGACCCAGGCGGAACAGGTCCGCCGCCGCATCGGCTACATGAGCCAGAGGTTCTCCCTCTACGAGGATTTGACCGTGCGGGAGAACATCACCCTGTATGGCGGGATCTACGGGGTCAGCGATCGGGACATCGTCAGCCGCACCGGCGACATTCTCACCCGCATCGGCCTGGAGCACGCCGGAGACGAGCTGGTGCGCGACATCCCGCTCGGCTGGAAGCAACAGCTCGCCTTCTGCGTGGCGCTGCTTCACCGGCCCGGCGTGGTCTTCCTCGATGAGCCGACCGGCGGGGTCGATCCCATCACCCGGCGGCGCTTCTGGGAGCTGATCTACGAGACCGGGGCCGAGGGCACGAGCGTGCTGGTCACCACCCACTACCTGGACGAGGCGGAGTACTGCCGCCGAATCTCCATCATGGTGAACGGCGCGATCGCGGCGATGGGCACCCCCGCGGAGGTACGAAAGGCCGTTGGCGCCGAGACACTGGACGAGGTCTTTCTCAAGCTCACTCGCCCCGGGGCGGGAGCTGCCGCATGAGGGCCTTTCTGGGCTTCGTGCGGAAGGAGACGCTGCACCTGCTGCGCGACCGGCAGACGCTGGCGATCCTCATTCTGTTTCCGGTGGTGCAGGTGCTGATCTTCGGCTTCGCGGTGCGCACCGACGTGCGCGACATCCAGATCGGTATCGTGGATCCCACGCCCGACGTCGCCACCAACGAGCTGCGGGAGCGGGTGGCCGCCTCGGACCGCTTCAACGTCGTCTGGACCGGCTCGAGCGCGGCGGATCTGGAGACCCGGTTTCGCGAAGGGACCATCCGGCAGGCGCTGGTGCTGCCCTCCGACGTGGAGCGGAGGATCGGCCGGGGCGACTCGCTGCCGGTGCAGCTCATCACCGACGGCAGCGACCCCAACACCGCCGGCATCATGATGGGCTACGCCTCCGCGATCGTGGATCGCTGGTACCGCGATGAGGTGCCCGGGAAGGGATCGCTCCGGATCGAGGCCCAGGCGCGCATGCGCTACAACCCGACCCTGGAGAGCTCTCACCTCTTCGTGCCCGGGTTGATCGCGTTCGTGCTCACCATCGTCTCCGCCCTGATGACCGCGCTCTCCATCACCCGGGAGAAGGAGACCGGCACCATGGAGATGCTGCTGGTCTCGCCGATTCGCCCCAAGGCGATCGTGGCCGGCAAGGTGATCCCTTACATCGCGCTCGGCTTCATCAGCGTGCTGCTGGTGCTGGTGGCCGCGCGGACCGTGTTCGGAGTGCCGCTCCGCGGCAGTCTGTTCCTCCTGCTGGCGGAGAGCGTGCTGTATATCATCACCGCGCTGGCGCTCGGCATTCTGATCTCCACCCAGGTGCCCAACCAGCGGACCGCCATGATCGCGGCGCTCGCCGGCCTGATGTTGCCGACGCTGCTCCTATCGGGGTTCATTTTCCCCCTGGATTCGCTGCCCAAGGTGCTGCAGTGGCTGTCCTACATCGTGCCGGCCCGGTGGTTCCTCACCATCGTGCGGGGAATCATGCTCAAGGGCGCCGGCCTCGCGACGCTGTGGCAGGAGACCCTCATTCTGGTCGGCATGACCATGTTTCTGCTGGTCAAGGGATCGCGCGGCCTGGCGATCCGGCTGGGCTGAGCAGTGCGGACGATTTTCTTTCTGGTTCGGAAGGAGTTCCTCCAGATCTTCCGTGACCGCACCACCGTGTTTCAGATCTTCATGATCCCCGTAGTACAGCTGCTGGTCCTGGCGAATGCCGCCACCTTCGATGTGAAGCGGGTGGCGATGCTGGTGGTGGATGAGGATCGGACCACCGTGTCGTCGGGCCTGGTGCAGCGGCTGCAGGCGGGGCGCCAGTTCAGGGTGGTGCGCTACCTGCCGACCGACGCCGGCGTGGACCAGGCACTGCTCAACCGCGACGTGACCGCCGTGCTTCACATCCCCCGCTCCTTCGAGGAGGATCTGGTCCGCCGGGGCCGCGCGCCGGTGCAGCTTGTTCTCAACGCGGAGGAAGGGGCCACCACCGGGATCGTGCAGTCCTACGCCAACTCGATTCTCAGTGGCTACGCCAAGGAGCTGGATCAGACCCTGCCACTCGCTCGAGGAGCCTCCGGCGTGACCTCGCGCGTGGCCCCGCTCGACCTCCGCACCCAGCGCTGGTACAACCCCAGCCGAAACTACAAGTACTGGATGGTGCCGGCCCTGCTGGTCTCGCTCACCACCATCATCGGCCTGCTGCTCACCGCCCAGAACATCACCCGGGAGAACGAGCTGGGGACACTGGAACAGCTCAACGTGACCCCGATGACCAAGATCCAGTTCATCGCGGCCAAGCTGATCCCGTTCTGGATCCTGTCCATGGTCATCTTTTCGATCGGGCTCGCGATCGGGAAGCTGGTCTTCGGCATTCCCATGCGGGGCAACTTGGCCGTAGTCTATCTCGCGGCCGCCGCGTACCTCATCGTGGTGCTGGGGATGGGGCTGGGGATCTCGACCATCACTCGCACCCAGCAGCAGTCGATGTTCGTGGCGTTCTTCTTTACTCTGATTTTTCTACTGATGAGCGGGCTGTTCACTCCGGTGGACTCGATGCCGGACTGGGCCCAGCAGGTGGCAGAGGCGAATCCGGTCAAGCACTTCGTGTCGATCATGCGGGCGGTGCTGATGCGGGGCGCGGGCCTGGAGACGGTGGGCCGCCCGATCATCGGACTGACCGTCGCCGGGGTGGCGGTACTTGGCCTGGCAGTCTTGCGCTATCGGAAGTCGGTGGCATGAGAGTTCACGGCACCGGCTGGTACTTGTCCAGCCAGGCCAGCGTCTCCTGGATGAGCCGAACCCTCGGGACGAAGTGGCTGCCCTCCTCGATCACATAGCGCTTGTGTTCTTCCTGAGTGCCCAACAGGCGAAACATCGGGATCTGTGAGGTTTCGATCGGGAAATAGAAGTCGTATCGCCCGTTGACCATCAGGGTGGGTATTCGAATCCGAGGTAGGAAGTTGACCGGGTCTACCTCCGGGCGTACCGAGGGAAAGTCGAGACCGGCCACCACCAGCACGCTCACCTTGATCCGCGGCTCGATCGCGGGGATGAGGCCGCCCAGGCTGCCGCCCCAGCTCACGCCGTAGTAGGCCAGTTGCGCGGTCGAGACCTCCGGCCTGGTCTCGAGGTAGTCGATCCCCCGACCCAGGTCCTTGGCCCACATCAGCACGTGATCCCGGTAGAACGCGCTCGAATCCTGAGTGTCTGTCTGAAGGGAATCGCGCCGTTGGAACGTCCCTTTGTACACCGGGTACAGCACTGCCCTCCCGCTCTTGAGCAGGAAATCGAAATGGTGGGTCTCTGCCTTTTGAGGAACCGGGTCGCGGATCGCATTCCCGGCGGGGAAGAAAACCACGGCAGGATAGGGTTTGGTCCCACGCTTGGGAAGGTAGAGGTAGACCAGCAGCGTATCGCCGGCGTAGGCGGCGTTGAGCCGAATCAGCTCGCGGGTCCAGGCTCCTTCGCCTACGGTCTCGATGATCCGTGGACCGAGCGGCGTCCGATCGTAATCGTACAGCTCACGATAGACGCCGAATACCGCGCTGCTCGCCACCCGCGCGTGAAGAAAGTCGCGAAGCTTCCGGGTAAGCGGCGCGGCGGCCCGCGCCAGGCTGGAGTCGGCTTTGAGGTATCGAACCAGACGGATGCCGTTGGTGACCGAGCGGTCGAACGGGGGCTGGGTGTAGCTGTCGTTGAAGATGTAGGGCGAGTCGTTCCACCCGCCGCCCAGAATGAAGCGTTCCGCGCCGCTGGCGTTGAGGCACCACTCCCGAACGTTCCCGGCCATGTCGTAGGTGCCGAACGCGCTGATCCCACGAGTACTGCCCACCGGAACCGGGCCATGGCTCGAGAAGTTGCTGGCAGGGACGATCCAGGCGCTGTTTCGTACGCTGGCAGCGCGGTTCCAGTGGGTAACTGTGGGAAGCGATTTTCCCACGAACCGGGCAAAGGCCATCGCCTCGTACCAGCTCACGCCGGCAACCGGATCGTTTTCCCTCCCGGCCGGGAAGTCTCCTGCTTCCCAGGTGGAAGGGCCGGTTCGTCGGGTTCGATCCGTCATCAAGGCTATGGCCTGGTCCCAGGAAAGCGTGCGCCCATCCTTTACAAATGGTTCCTTCCAGAACTCTCGACGCCGGTACCCACCGCTATCCACGAAGCGCCTGAAGTCCTGGTTGGTGACCTCGAAGCGGTCCATCAGGTAGTCACTCAGCTCGATCTCGTCGACCAGTTCAAATCCGGGATACTGAACCCCGACCGTGCCTCCCGCGATGCGGACCATCTCCGGCGGGATGGCGCTCTCCCGGTCCAGCGAGATCACGGTGTCGCCGAATGGAAGCCCGACGAGGTCCAGGGTCCGGTAGCCCGGCGCTCGGATGCGGAGACGGTTGGCATCGAACAGCCGTCCACCGGCACCACTGAGCGGTACGGGCACGCTGTCGAGTGGCGTTCGCCCCAGCAGTATCCAGGCGGAATCGGGGGCCTGGTACCCCTTGAGCCATACCTCGGCTCCGGCCGGCGCCGTGCGGACGCTGTAGCTGCGGGCGAATCGCGGCCACATGGCGTTGAGAAGGGAATCGTCGGGCACAACTTGCTGAATTCTCCGTGCCAGCGCGTAGGCCGCGTCCCACTCGCCGGAGTCGCTCAGCGCCATGAGTTGCGGGATAGCCTGCTCGTGGGCCCAGGATCGCTCCCTCATCCGGCGACCGGGACCGGCCCAGAGCCATGCGCCGAGCGCGATCACCAGGACCCCCAGCGCAATTACCGCTGCAGGTGAGCGCCGGGAGGAAGCGGCTCGCGACCTGGAACTCCGGGCCCCGACCTCGGCGATCTCGAGCGAGTCGAGCTGCGCCAGCAGCTCCTCCGATGACTGCCAGCGATGCTCGGGATCCTTCTCCAGGCAGCGCATGACCGCCGTCGCCAGTGCAGGGTCGAGGCCGGGGCGGATCGTGGAGAGCGGAGTCGGAGTCTCAGTGACCTGGGCCGCGAGGACGGCCTGGGGCGTAGGGCCGGAGAAAGGAGTCCGCCCGCTCAGCATCTCGTACCACAGCACGCCGAGCGCGTACAGATCGGCCCTCGCGTCTATGGTTGTCTGGCCGGTGGCCTGCTCCGGAGCCATATAGGCCGGCGTCCCGATCGCGAGGCCCAGCGTCGTGATGGTACCCTCGGCGAACGCGCCGCTCCGTGCCGCGGCATCGGCAGCCTTCGCTACGCCAAAGTCCATAACCAGCGCATGCCTGGACGTCAGCATGACGTTCTCGGGCTTGATGTCTCGGTGGACAATGCCCAGCCGGTGCGCGTGAGCCAACGCGTCCAGAACGTCCTTAAGGATTCGCACCGCCTCGTGCTCGGGCAGTTTTCCCTCACGGCTGAGCCGTTCACGAAGGCTCTCACCCTGAGCGTACGGCATGACGTAGTACAGCGATTGGCCGGCACCACCGGAGCTGTCCCTGAGAGGTACTGCGCCCGAGTCGATCAGGGTCAGGATGTGGGGATGCTGCAAATGGGCGGCGATGCGGATTTCGCGGAGGAACCTTTCGGGTCCCAAGGTGATTGCCAGTTCCGGGCGTATCACCTTGATGGCGACCTCGCGATCGTGCTTAAGGTCGTGAGCGAGAAACACGATCGCCATTCCGCCGCGCCCCAGCTCCCGCTGGAGCATGTAGCTGCCGGCAAGTCCGCTCTGCAGCTGCGAGCGAAGGTCGGGACCGGAGGTCATGCGACCAGCTCGGGTTGGATCTCGTTACGCTCGGCGAGAGCGACCCGCAGTTCAAGAGGGGTTGTGCTCAGCAGCACCACCGACGGATGGATATCTCAAGCTAGGGGCCAAGCATGACAGTCGCAATTCACCGCTGGACCCTGCAT
Source organism: Gemmatimonadales bacterium (assembly GCA_036556025.1). Classification (GTDB taxonomy): domain Bacteria; phylum Gemmatimonadota; class Gemmatimonadetes; order Gemmatimonadales; family GWC2-71-9; genus CAVVWJ01. Next base: position 45,380 of record DATBKD010000089.1, read on the forward strand.
CTGGTCGTGGAGTTCGGCCACGCGGATATCACGGGCGAGCTGCGACTACGCTTACAACGCACGGTGGGGCGACGGTCTTGCCGGGCGAGGTCTGAACGCTAGCCTGGTGACGCCAATGCTGTCGGCGGTCGATTTGTCGTCCACCACTCCGCTGCCGCGGCTCGCGTCCACGGTTGGGCGAAGTGGATGGCGGCCAATCGTTCGGCGATCAAGTCTGCGCTCGGTGGACGCGCTGTCGGCTCTTTCTCCAGGCAGTCCAGCACCAGTTGGTCCAGTGCCTCGGGCACCGGGAATGGCGCGAACCGGCTTGGCCGCGGTGGTGGTGCCTGGGCGTGGGCGACGAGCATGCCCGTGACCGTGTCTGTCGGGAACACCAGCCGACCGGTGAGAAGCCAGAAGGCGACGCACCCAAGGGCATAGAGATCTGCGCGCGCGTCCACCGAGCCGCCCATGGTGATCTCCGGAGGCAGATAGGCCGGTGTGCCCGCGATCAGGTCGGCACGCGTCACCGTAGCCCAGGGTCCCGCCGTATCGGATGTCGTCCGCCTCACGAGGCCGAAGTCGAGGATCTTTACCACATCGTAGTCCAGAGCTCGCCGGCACAGGTAGATGTTGGCGGGCTTGATGTCCCGGTGGATGATGGCGTGGGCATGCGCTTCCGCCAGTGACCCGCAAGCCTGGCGGAGGATATGAGTAACCCGCTCCGGGGGAAGCGGGCCGTGTTGCCGCACCAGGTCTTCGAGGTCCACACCATCCAACAGCTCCATCACATAGAAGAGAGTCCCCTCCTCGGTAGACCCGAAGTCGTAGAGCGCGACGGTATTGGGCGACTGGAGGCTGGCAATCGCCTGGGCCTCTCGCTCGAAGCGCGCGCTCGCGCTGCCTGGGTCGTCGTCCAGGGACTCCGGCCGAATGAGCTTGATGGCGGCGGGTCGAGCGAGCATCCGATGGGAAGCCCGCCAGACCTCACCCATGCCTCCGCGGCCAAGACGGGTTTCCAGGCGGTAGCTCCCCAGGTCGTACGCGCGGCGAACCTCAGCTCCGAGATGGTTGATGATATGGGTCGCGGCGTAGGCCAGTCCTGCCACCACCAGGTAGGGAAGCACGAAGATCAGGACGAAGGGGGCCGCCGGGAGCGCGGGCGCCAGACGACTAGGCACCTGAGCGAGATAGATCAGCGGAACGGCGCTGGCGGAAGCCAGCAGCGCCATCAGCGCCTCGCTCGGTGCGGCAGGAACCAGCACGGAGAACAACATCATCCATGGCCCTACAAACGTCAGGCCAATTCGGTCGAATCGGATATCCTCCGGCGCCACGCCCTCGAATGCTCCGACGTAGAGCCCTGCCGCGAGCCCGAAGCTCACCACAACTTGATAGACCAGCCCGACGCGGATCAGGGTGACCGGCGCCAGCCGCTTGCTGCGAGCGAGCAGAGCGACCGCAAGAGAGGCGACCAGGAGCCCGACTGGGAATCCCCATTGCAGCGGAGAACCGAACTCTCGAGCGAAGGTCCCCTGGATCAGGTTGACAAGCAACCACATGGCGAGCAGCGCCGCGAATGTGATCCAGGCAACCAACCGGAGCCGGTAGACCGCTTGCCGTTGGAGATGATCCGCAACCCGGGCCCCGTCGCGTCCCAGAGTTGAGGGCGGCGCCGCTCCGCTGGCCTTGGTCAGCAGCACGTCCGAAGAGGCAGTCACGGAACGCTCGAGGTGGCGTGGGGCACCGTCCAGGAGATAGACGGTCAGCGATAGTATACTGCGCGGGGCGCAGCCCGCGACCCATTCAGCTCCCTGATCTGGCCTCGGCGGAATCCGGGGCGCTGGGATCGCCGGCGGCCCGGAGGCAGCGCTCCTGCAAGCGCTTATCCCCAATTCGCTCAATCCAGCCGGCGAATGCGCCCGTCGGCCCGTGCCATTCCAGCTCGCTCACATCCTGGAACAGCGGCGCGTCGGTCCTGAGCGTGGCGAGATGCTTGAACAAGAGCGCCTGCTCTCGGTGTGCTCCCAGCACGGAATCCGGGAAGTCTTCAATCGGTCCGTACTGATTGAGCAGCCGAGCGGCCGTGGTCTTCCCGATCCCGTCAATGCCGGGATAGCCGTCCTGCGGGTCGCCGACCAAGGCGAGAAGGTCGGGTATCAACGCGGGTCCTACCCCGAACTTCCTGCGCACCCCCTCGGCGTCCCTGATCTCCTTGCTCTTGCGATCCACCTGCACGACCCGGTCGTCTCGGACGCACTGCGCCAGATCCTTGTCGTTGGCCCAAATGCAGACCTTTTCCACCCGCCCGTCCTGGGCTGCGAGGTGAGCAGCTGAGGCCAGTGCGTCGTCGGCCTCGAGCTCGACCATGGGCCACACGGCGACCCCCATCGCGGCCAGGGCCGCCTCCAGCGGCTGGAACTGGGCCAGCAGCGCCCGATCCACGCCCTCGCCAGTCTTGTAGTCCGGCCAGAGGTCATTGCGGAAGGACTCGATCACATGATCGGTAGCCACGCCGATGTGAGTGGCCCCCTTCTCGATCATTTCGAGTACGGTATGCAGCTCTCCGGCGACCGCGCCCAGGGGCTTGTCCTTGCCCTTGTTGAAGCGGCGCAGGCCATAGAAATGGCGGAAGAGCTCGTAGGTGCCGTCGATGAGGTGGACGATCATGGAGAGGGAAGCTAACCAGCTATCAGCTAACAGCTAACAGCTAACAGCTAACAGCTATCAGCTAACAGCTATCAGCTAACAGCTATCAGCTAACAGCTATCAGCTACTTCTCACTTCTCACTTCTTACTTCTCACTTCTCACCGCTCACCAACTTTTCGAATCTCGGATTGTTCCGCAGCGGCTCGAACGTGGGATCGATTCGGAGCCATGCCGGCGAGAGGAAGTAAGCAAT
>DATBKD010000090.1:0-12908 GCA_036556025.1 Gemmatimonadales bacterium
CGGCGGCGTGGCGGTGAGCTCCACCAAGTCCATGATCGGCCACTTGCTCGCGGCCGCCGGCGCGGTGGAACTGGTGGCCGCCCTCATCGCCATCCGCGAGCGGTTCCTGCCCCCGACCATCAACCTCGAGGCCGCCGATGACGAGTGCGATCTCGACTATGTGCCGAACCTGGCTCGGCCGGCCTCCCCTGAGGTGGCGTTGAGCACCTCGTTCGGCTTTGGAGGACAGAACGCATGTCTGGCGATCCGGCGCTGGTGAACGGCAGGGACCCCTACCAGGTGATCCGCGAGATCGTGGCCGAGGTTCTGGTGATCTCCGCCGACCAGGTGACGCCCGGTATCGCGCTGATCCGCGATCTCGGGGCGGAGTCCATCGACTTCCTGGATCTGGTCTTCCAGCTGGAGGAAGCGCTGGGCACCCGGATCCCCTACACCCGATGGCAGCGCTTTCTGGAGACGAGGCTGGCGGGAGCGGATCTCTCCGTAGCCATCACGCCCGAGGTTGTGCGGGCGTTCGCGGAGGAGGAGATGGTGCGAGCATGATGCCCTGCCGGCAGGTGGCACCGGGTGTCTGGCTCGGGTTCGCGCGGTGCCCACCGGCGGGCCATGGGATCGCTCCCGCGCGTCTGTGGGCGCGCGACCGCGAGGCGGCGGATCGGGCGGTGACGGCGGTGCTGAACGCGTCCGGCTACCGGCGGGGCGACTGCGTCACGTCGCGGTCCCATACGCGTGGAGTGGGGGCGGCCATAGTCGCACCCGCCAATGCCCGGGTCGGTATCGATCTCGTCGACATGATTCGGGTGAACCGCCGGCACGCCGAGGCGATACTGAACAGTGAGGAGTGGGAGGTGCTGGCGCCGTATGCGGCGGTGCGGCCGGCACTCGCGTGGGCGCTCAAAGAGGCGGCGGCCAAGGCGCTGGGGAACCCGCTGCAATACTTTCCCCATGGGCTCAGGATCGCTCTGGGAACCTGTGGGTACACGCGCACGATCGTTGAAGGCGCAACGATGGAGTTTGCCGCGGCATGGGGCCTGCTCGACGGCTTTCTCTACGCTTGGGTCCGCTGGCCCAGCCCTCGCTTCGGCTCTAGTGCGCTCAACTCCGCATCCATCGATCGATGACCACTGTGCGCGAGTTTGGGCAGACCCACGGCCGCGCACAGATGAGCAGATAGCTTAGGGCAGCTCGCCGAAGTCAAGCGAGATGCCCAGGCGCGCACTCATCGGCGGCTGGAAGACTTCGGGCCGGTTGTACACCGGATTCACATCCACCTGGTTGCCGTCCGCGTCGAGCCCTACGTAGCGCACGTCGTCCCGACGTACCACTGTGCGAGCGTTCCCCAGATGAAATAGATCAAGCTGCAGTTTCGGCCTCACGCCGCGGCGGCTCCAGGAGGGGAGCGCATAGGTCAAGCGAAGATTGGCATCGAAGAGCGAAGAGGTCCGCCCGGCTGATCCCCGCTGCCGGAGAAAGACGTGGAACGGAGCGCCGATCGGAGTCGCCCCAAGCTCGTTGCGCGGCCTGCCGCTGGCCCATGAGATGGCGGTCCCGATAGTGATCCCCGCGTCGAGTCGGTAGGCGCCGGAGAACTTGACCACGTGCGTGCGGTCGTTGGGGAGAAGTCCGGTGCTGTTGGGATATTGTTCCGGGAAGTCGAACACACTGCTCGTATTGGGAAATGCGACCTGCTGCTGGAAGTCATACAGTCCTTCGTAGTTACCCCACGACCGGGAGAGCACGTATGACGTCACGAAGTTGAAGCGATCTCCCCGAGGCTTCTCGAGCGTCAACACGAGGGCGCTGTAGCTACGGCGGGCGCGGGGCACGAACGCGAGATTGCCGCGTCCCGGATTGCCCAGTTCGTACGTCCCTGTCTCGACGTTGAACGCGTCGTCGACCGCCCAACGCAACCGCCGAAAGATGCCTCTAACCCCGGCGCGAAGCTGGGTGTTGAGCGCACCTTCGTACCCAAGGGTAAACTCGTCATAGCTTTGGCCTTTGATGTCGCGCCGCGGCTGGGGTTCAGGCGAGAAGAGCGAGAAGGATGTATCGCCACCGGTAGGATCCACTCGGGGGTCGTGATCGAACTGGAGCTGGACGTTCCGGCTCGCATCGTTGTAGTACCAAAACGAGAGATTGAGAGGAATCTGCTCGTAAAATCGCCCGTACGAGCCGAACACCTTGTGACTGCCAGCGGTGCCGAGCTGGTAGATGGCACCGATGCGCGGCTGCCATTGGTCGGTGAAGCTCTGAGCGGACTTGCCGGCCGCGCTTGTGAAGTACTGCCCCTCCCAACGAATGCCCAGATTGAGTCTGAGTCTGTCGTTCAACCGCCAGGAGTCTTGAGCATAGAAGGTTGGAATCCGGTTGTGCACCGACAAGTCGTCGCTTAGTAATCCCCACGTGTAGGTCGTGTCATCGAATCGGGTGATGACGTTACTCGTGCTCTTCTGATCATACCGATTATCCTCAAATTCCGCGCCCATCTTCAGCTCGTGGGGCCCGGCAGCGGCGGATAGACTGCCGCGGGCCGACCGCCGTACGCTTCGTATGTCGCCGGTGGCTGAGAGGCCCCCTGAAACGCTGCCAGTTTCATTGTCCAAGAAAAATGGCTCAGTGTTTCCGAACTCTGTGGGGGATAGCTGGTCGTCGTCTTGGGTGACCTGAGCGGCACCTAGCTCAATTTCAAGGCTTCTTCCCAGCCGGCGGCGGGCCACCCCAGAAAGCACCACCCCGCCTTGCTTGCCCACGTCAGTGATGGCCTCCGAGTTCAGCAGACTCACCGGGACGACGCTCAGCCAGAGGTGCCTGCGAGTGCTCGGATCGCCATGCACCGTCACGGTGACGTCGGTTTGGTCGTCGGCTTGCCAGTTGAGCTTGGTGGCGAAGAGATGCTGGGTCACCGTTTCGTCGGGAAGATCGATGCCCGGAAGCTCCACTCGCTGCCTCCGGAAGCTCGGATTGTAGGCCGCGAAGAACCACAGCCGGTCTCGCAGGATGGGGCCTCCGATACTGCCGCCGAAGTCGTACTCCGAGAACTGACTCTCCTCGGCGTCCGGGAGGGCGAAACGGGGGGAAGCTGAAAGCCCCTGTCCGGTAAAAAAGCCGAACAACTGCCCGCCGAAGCGGTTGCCGCCTGAACGGGTGATCACGTTGATGATGCCGCCGGTGGCTCGGCCATACTCGGCCTCATACCCACCGGCCTTCACCTGGAGCTCGCGGATGAAATTGTAGGGCAAGTTGGAGCTGGTGGATCCCGCCATCGGATCCGTAATGTTGACCCCGTCGAGGAAGTATGCGTTCTCCGGACCAGTGCCCCCGGCGATGTTCACCTCGTCATCGGGCAGGAAACTCAGGTTGGCTTGAGGAGCCAGACCGACGATGGAGCGGAAATTCCGGTCGGTGGGGACATTCTCGAACTGCTCGGAGGCGAGATTGGTTGCTGTGGCAGCGCTGGTCACGTCGACCAGCGGCCGCTCTGCAACCACAACAATCTCACCCAGCTCCAAGGCTTGAACGTCGAGGCGCACCTCCCCGACGGAGGTGGTTCGGCCCAGTTGGACTATCACGCGGTCGAGCGCCACAGGCCGGTAGCCGACCAACGAGAGCCGGAGCTGATAGATCCCCACGGGTAAGCCCAGTAGCCGGAAGTACCCGCCTGCATCCGTCTCAGAGTGCCGCCCGGCCAGGAGGCTTGGCCCTTGGGCTTCGACGCGGACGCCCGGTGCAGCGGCCTCGCCTGCCACCACCCGGCCCAGGATGCGGCCCGACTCCTCCTGCGACACCGCCCGCGCGGTCGGAAAGAGAGTCAGCAGGAGAGCCGTGTAATACGCGCGTCGAGCGAGCATGGCGCCTCCTTGACAAAGCCGCGTCGATTCTTCCTCTTGAGATTACTTCTCCCCACCTCAATTAGGTCAGATGGCCGTCGACTTACTGCTGGACCGGCTCCAGAACGCGATCGCCGATCGCTACACGATCGTGCGCGAGCTGGGTCGCGGCGGCATGGCCACCGTCTACCTGGCCCAAGACATACGCAACAGCCGTCAAGTGGCAGTCAAGGTGCTGGGTCCGGAGCTGGCCAGCGCGATCGGCACCGGCCGCTTTAACCGCGAGATCGAGATCGCCGCCCGCTTGGTCCATCCTCACATCGTGCCGCTGTTTGAGTCGGGCGTGGCCGAGGGGCTCCTGTATTACGTCATGCCGCTTATCGAGGGAGAGTCGCTGCGCGGCCGGCTCGCCCGCGAGGGCGCCCTGCCCGTGGAGGATGTGGTGCGGATCGCGCGGGAGGTCGGAGGTGCCCTTAATTTCGCGCACCAGCACGGGTTTGTCCACCGGGATATCAAGCCGGAGAACATATTGCTTCAAGCCGGGACGGCGTACCTGGCCGACTTTGGGATCGCGCTCGCCGTGCAGGGGGCGGATCAGGAGCGACTCACCAACACCGGCCTCTCGCTGGGCACCCCGGCCTACATGAGTCCGGAACAGGCCTCTGGGGACCGGAGAATCGACGAACGATCCGACATCTACTCCCTGGGCTCTGTGGTCTACGAGATGCTGGCGGGGGATCCGCCCTTCGAAGGCTCGCCGCGCGTGGTAGTGGCCCGGATCATGACCGAGAGGCCAGTGCGGCTCGGCGCCATCCGGCCGACCATACCGGAGGCGATGTCCGAGGTAGTGGGCCGAGCGATGGCCAAGATGCCGGCCGACCGGTTCCGTACGGCCGACGAGTTCGTCCGCGCCTTGGAGCGAGCGCAGGCGGAACCGGGGCGTTCGCGGTGGTCGCGCATCCGTGTGCCGGGACGGTGGTGGGCCTATCTGCTGGGGGCAGGCGTCGCCGCGGGGCTCCTGGCCGCGGTACTGAGCCGGCTGCCACCGCGAGGGACGGAACCGGCGTCGGGGCCGCGGGTCGACCGCCAGCTCACCTATTCCGGCGATGCGCGGGGCGCCTCGCTTTCACCGGACGGCCGAAGGGTGTCGTACCTCGCAGACCATCTCACCGCCCTCGTGGTGCGGGATCTCGAAACCGGCGACTCCAGCGTCCTGGTGCAAAACCCGGGTGGGCTAGCGTTCTGGGGAGCCGAATGGAGCAGGGACGGCTCCCGGTTGCTGTATGCGGGCCACCACCCGTCCCTCGGGTGGGGCCATTACCAGATCCCGGTTCGCGGCGGCAAGCCTGAGCTGGTCGACATGAACAATGCCTCTCTGACCTTCGGGCTCGACGACACCACCTACGTGTCCACCTACAATGCGGCCTACTACATCGGCTCTTCACCCACCACGTTCCAGATTTTGCCAGGTGATTCGGTCGTCGGCGACGGCACCATCATCGACCTCAGGCGGGAAGTCGCGTTCGTGTACCGGTCCCGTCCTTCCCCCGACGGTCGTTGGATCGCGTCTCTTGCCACCCTGGCGAGTGGCGAGCAGGTGCTGCTGACGCTGGGACGCGATGGGCGGCATTCCATCGTGGTCAACGATCTCGGTGTGCCCGGCCGCGCAGTGGACGACTGGATGCGCCCCCTGTATTGGTCGAGCGATGGAGGAACCATCTACTTCCCTCGCCCGCAAGGCCTGCGCTGGAGCGTGTGGAGTGTCCGCATACAGCCTGAAACTGGCGCCGCGAACGGCCCGCCCGAGCTGGTGCTGGAACGGCTACCCTCCGGGTTCTCATTCGGGATCTCCGGGGATGGACGCCGGCTCATTTACTCCGGCGGTCTGGCCTCCGGGCAGCTGTACCGGATCCGTCTTGGTCCCCGGGGAAAGGTTGAGTCGAGCTCGGCACTCACGACCGGGACTTCGATTCACATTGGGCCTGATATCTCGCCCGATGGGACCCGAGTGGCCTACATCCGCCAGGACCAGGATGGAAAATCGGATGTCTTCCTGTTGTCGATCGAGGGAGGCCAGGAGCAGCGCCTGACCTCCACCGGACTGTTGAAGAGCGGCGTCGCTTGGTCGCCGGATGGCCGCAGTCTCGCGTTCCTGGAAAAGCGCAAGACCGTTGTAGCCCTCGTGGTCGTGGAGATCGCGAATGGACGCTCGGCCCAGGTAGGACCGAGTCGCGGTGAACCACTGAACCTCAGCTACCGTCCAGTGTGGTCGCCCGATGGTCGGCACATCCTTTACCAGAAACCCGACGGCAGCAACTACTGGGTCGTGGACCGTACGACGGGCGTCGCGCGAGACCTTGTGCCTCGGGCCGACGTCGGATGGGTGCATCAGCCGGTCTTTTCGCCGGACGGGGTGAGCGTAGCAGTGTATTGGCATCGTCCCCCTTCGACGCGTTTCTGGATTATCGGACTGGAGGATGGCCGGCAGCGTCAGCTGCCCGGCGCTGCCACGGGCGGTGCGATCCGGTGGGGCCCGGACTCCATGATCTACTTCCAGGGAAGCTCCGAGACGGGGGAGGAAGGTGAGGGAGTAAGAGACATCATTCGGGTCGATCCGACTACCGGTCGCTCCAACTCGTATGCGCGTCTGCCGGTATTCTGCGTACCCGACGAGATCGCACTTGCCGCAGACGCCCGGACGCTGGTCTGTACGACTATGAGTCTGACCTCGGACGTCTGGTTGTCCGAACTGCCGGCGGTTCCCTGAGCGTCCTGCCGAGCAGAGCGGTCGACCTAAGCTACAACCTCAGCGCCATCCCCATCCGAACCCCATCTCGTCCCCCACCCCACGGCCTGATAGGCTGCCATCGCTCGATGTGGGAGGCCGACCCGATCAGCGCGCCGACTTCCGCCCCGACCCATCCGCGAGCCGAGCGAGATTACAGCGCCCTGGTATGACGCTGGAGAAACCACGGGTCGTCGCTTCGACTTTCTGGCATCGTACGTGCTCTCGCGTTCAATGGGGCAACTACCCGGGTCTGTACGATTTCGAGCTGGGATTTGCCAATCCCAATACGACCACCGAGTTCGACGTTCCGGAGCAGTTTCCCAACAGTACAGGACTACTCACCAACGACCGGACTCACGTGATCAAGTTCTCGGGATCCTACCGGGTGAACGGCGCAATGACCGTCGGGACCTCCCTGTCGTGGGCCAGTGGCGTACCGCGGAACGAGTTGGGGGCGACCACGGCCGGTTATGTCCACAGCTTTCTGCGGCAGCGGGGGTCCGCAGGACGCACTGCCTCGATCTTCGACGCAAACCTCCGCATGACCTACGAGCTTCCATCATGGGCTCGCGGGGCGAGGCCCAAGCTCTTGCTGGACCTCTTTCACATGGGGAACACCCGGACGATCATCCGGCGGAACGACGTGCACTACCTGGCGGTAGACGAAAACGGGAACCAGTCGGTGATCAATCCGACCTTTAACAGGGGGGAGGTCTTCCAACCGCCGATGAGCGCGCGTGTAGGCCAGAGCACCCTTGAGCGACGGTACGCGGGCTGGGTTCCAGCAAGATCTCGTCCGGACCGCGTGTCTCGTCCCGACCGTTCCTGATTTACAGTCTCAACGCGATCCCGATCCGGACGCCGCCTCCTCCAATCGGCCCCAGTCGCACCGAGGTTCGCCACGGTCTGATGCGCTGCCACCGCTCGATACGGGATGCCGACCCGATCAGCGCGCCGATTCCTGCCCCGACACTGCCGACGATGGCGGCGGCAGCCAGGATCTCACTCGGCCCGACTTCGGCCGGGCAGAAGCCGGAGCAGCTCTCGGCCAACGCTGCCATGCCGAGCAGCACACCAGCTCCCGCACCTATCCTGAACCCGAGCAGCCCGCCCCTAAGTGTTCCCGAACCGCAGCCCCGGCTCACCTCGAAACGGGTCAGACTGCTCGCGGCAAGACGAGCCGAGTCTCCTACCGTCGGATCCCGAATCACCACCGTATCGGAAGTGACCCGGACGAGGTCACCCTCGATCCACCCCGGACCCGCCCCAGTGGCCTTGGCACGTACCTTGGTTCCGGGAGCGATCGTCGGCGCGGTTTGGCTCACTGCGACCGACGGCGCGGACCCAATGGCCAGCAGCACGGCGGCGGCGCAATAGTGGATGCGCGACAGCATTTGCCGGGACCGATCCACCATGGGGCGCCTCCGGTAGGGGATGGCACACCATGGCACGGGCCGGTCAAGCGGCGGTCAAGCGCGTACCGCCTCCAGCAAGCGTCGGCGCTGACCCGGCGTTACCAGGTCGCGCTGGATCACTTCCCGTGTGAGCCGCGCGGAAAACGAGTAGCCGCGTGGCTCGGCCAGCAGCCATCGATGCCACTCCAACTCGTCAAGACCGGCCTCCACCTCGGACTGCGAAAGTTCGGAAATGCGGGCGAGTACGTGGGCGCTGGTCCGGTCGCCGAGCACGGCGGCCGCAGTGAGCAGTGATTGCGCACGTGGAGTCAGGCGCCGGAACGTAACCCGAATTGCGGCGACGATGGAATCTGGCAGATCGCCCGGTAACGTCTGATCCAAGGTCTTGAGTGGCTCCGGCCAGGTGCCGGTCACTCTGCCGAGATCTAACCCCTGAGCGACTGCGCGAAGCAGCTCCACAGCGAGGAAGGGCACGCCGGCGGAGTCGGTAGCGACCCTCCGCACTACCCGGTCGAGCTCGACCTCGGAATACCGGGGAAGAAAATGCCGCGCGAGCAGCTGGAGCCCGTCTCGGCCCAGCGGCCTCAGGCTGACCGCAGCTCCTCCCACCTCCCGGCCGATCCTGGAACGGAGCTCGTCAAGCTCCGGTCGGGGCCACCTGGGCTGAATCCCCAACACCACCGCAAAGGGAAGCGTCCCCAGATCCCGCAAGGCCGCATCGAACATCAACGCCGACTCGCGGTCCAGCCAGTGCGCATCATCCACGATCAGGACCAGCGGCCGTTCTTCTGCAACGGCCCTGAACAGCTCGGTCGCAGCCTGACGAAGCGGGAACGGATCTCCCTCCGCCTTCATGCCCTGGCGGCGAGACGCCCATTCGGGGATGGCGCGGGCAAAGGCGGCGAGCGCGTTTGGAGAGGCCCCCGCGGTGCCGGGCGCTTCCAGCAATCCACCGCCGGCCAGCGTAAGAAGGCCGCTGTAAGCGTCGTTCCGGTCCACCTCGACCGCCCGCACGACCACCAGGGTCCATCCAAGTAGCCGGAGCCGATCCGCCAGCTCTTCCAGCAGCCTGCTCTTACCGTTTCCAACCTCGCCTTCCACCACCAGAGCGGCAGCTCGACTCTTGTCGCGGGATGCAGCGGCAGCCGCCAGCAGGCGAACCAATTCCGTTTCCCGCCCCGCCAGTGGTGTGCGAACCATAAGTTCTGAATCCGAGGTTCCCGCGGATGCGGGCTTCCCGGCGCGATCGCGGCGAATCCGCTCCGCAAGCGCGCGAGTTTCCTGGTCCGGTTCCATCGCCAGGTCGTTGGATAACCGATCGCAGAATTCGCTGTACTGAAGGAGGGCGGAGGGTCGGTCTCCTGACAAGGCGAGGCAGCGCATGGCAGATCGAATTGCCCGCTCGGATCGGGGATCCAAGAGCAATGCCCTCGCCGCGTGAGCGGCTCCCTCGTGAGGTCGCCCGGCTTGTTCCAGCTGGTCCGCGCATTCCACCAACACACCGACGGATAGCGCCCGCCAGTGGTCTCGCTCCGCGGCCAGCCAATCCTCGAACTGCGAGGCACCCGGTACGCTGAATCCTTCCATGAACTCGCCGGAAACCAGAGCCACGGCTGCGGCCCAGTCGCCCTGCTCTGCGAATCCGGTCACCTGATCCACATCGATCTGCACCGCTCCGTGTCCCAGCCGAACTTGGTCCCCTGCGGTCTCAACGCTGTGCTCACCCGTATGGCGTCGCAGCAGGCGGATGGCTTCGTTGAGCGAGTGCCGAGCAGCTGAATCTGGTTTCTCGGGCCACAAGAGCCCCATAAGATGTTCGCGGGTTCGGGTAAGGGCAGGTGAACGAGCCAAGTAGATCAGCAAGGCGAGGTGCTTGCGCCAGAGCAACTCCGGCGCGGCGGGTGCCTCGTCCACCATCACCTCGATGGGACCGAGAGTGCGGCAGACAATCATGCGCGGGGCATGTCCATAAGCGTAAGCCGATGGTTCAGCAGATCGGAGTACATCAAAGATACACTTCAGGAATCCGCTTGCATGTCATTATTGACAGCCCTGCCAGATCCTTCACCTTCTGCTCCCGGATGTTCCTGGGCAGCGCGGTGACTCCAGAACCCTGCATCAACAGAGTCAACCCGATAACGACCGCGATGACTTGGCCGACAACTGCGAGAGCACTCTCGCGTCGGCATTCGCTCCCGAGCTGGCGTATGCCGCGAGCGACCGCACCACCCGGGAGCCGGGGATGCCATCCATGAAACGAAATTCGTAGTGCGCCGCGGCCTGTGGGGCGCGGGGACCGCGGTCCTTTCGCCTGCTCCAAGAGCCCGCGCGGTCCTGGCGAATGATCGATGTCCACGCCCCCATTGATCGAGAACCAGTCAATCAGGTAAGAACGCCAGATGACACTGGTCGCGGGAGCGACTTGACTCCTGCTTGAGGGCTGGGGATCAGATTCCGGCCCAACCTATACTCGGACGGCCATCATGCAGTACCACACCGGATCGAAAGCGCGACTCAAGCTTCACGGTATGGCCGCAGTACTTTCGCTGCTCTTACTGGTCTCGGGCTGCTCGGACAGGTTCGGGCCTAGCACGGACGGCGAGAGTGATTCGACGTCTGGGATCGGGGCCAGTCCGAACTCGGTCGCCAACGGAGTCTCGACCACGCCCAGGGGACCCGCGACTACACCGGGAACCTCTACCAGTCCTCGCCCTTAGGACATGACTGTGGCGGCGGCTCGCACCGCTTTGGCGGTGGAATCACGGCTGGTATCGACGTCCTGGCCCACCGGCATGCCGCGAAACGAACTGGGGCGCCCTTCTTCGGAGATCCGGTGGTTCGTCCTACAACTGGCCGGGTGGCTGCCCTTCGCCGATGAGCGCTCGCTTGAGGATCACGCTCGACTCCGGCGCGCTACACTGAGAGCCACTTGGTAATCGAGGTCCACTGGGTCTAATAGGGCATTCGATGCAAGAAGGAGGAGACATGACGCTCTCGCACATTCGGCGACTGCTCCTTATCGTGCTCGCCGCCCCGGGCTGCCAGGACCGTACGCCCACCGACGTCTCCGACCAGCGACCCGCGGCTTCCGGTCAATATGCCGTGGGCGCTTTCAGCTTCAGCGTCCGGAGCCTAGGCTCCCTCGGGGGCGGATTCAGCGAGGCCAGTGGCATCAACGAACGTGGCGACGTCGTCGGACTGGCCCACCTTCCAGGCGGTGTCGTCCGTGCCTTCCTGTGGACCAAAGCCGTCGGCATGCGCAACCTGGGCACCCTGGGAGGAAGGGCCAGCGGCGCGACGGACATCAACGACAAGGGCGACGTGGTCGGCGCGAGCGAACGGTCCAACGGCGCCACCCGAGCGTTTCTCTGGAGCGAGGCCGCCGGGATGCGAAACCTGGGCTCGTTGGGCGGAAACTTCAGCGCGGCGCAAGGGATCAACAATCGACGGGAGGTGGTTGGCTCGAGCGCGACGTCGAGCGGCATCGTGGCCTTCCTCTGGATTCAGGGACGGGGCATGCGGAGCCTGGGGACGCTCGGCGGGTCATCGAGCACCGCCTACGCCATCAACGACGCCACCCAGGTGGTGGGCGAAGCCACGACGGCCTCGGAGGAGCCGCACGCCTTCCTCTGGACCGCCGCGCGCGGCATGGAGGATCTCGGAACTCTGGGGGGACGGACCAGTGTGGCTGGCGGGATCAGCCAGACCGGCGTCGTAGTCGGGACCGCTGAAACTGAGGATGGCCGGACGGAAGCGTTCCTGTGGACCAGGGCACAGGGAATGCGCAGTTTGGGCTCACTCGGAGGGCTTCACGCTGGCGCGTCCGACATCAACAGCAATCGCCGGGTCGTCGGGGGTAGCAACCGGCCCTTCGATCCCGATGGAAATGGCGGCGGCGCCGGAGCCTTTCTCTGGACTCCTGAGCACGGCATGCAGGAGCTTCCGACGCTCGCGGGTGGTTTCAACGCGGCTGCAGCGGGCGTGAATGAATTCGGGGAGATCGCTGGATCTGCCACGAACGCGAGGGGAATTACAAAAGCAGTGCTGTGGAGGCCGCAGCCGGGTCCGCTGGTCGCGAGCGCGCCGGTCGAATCGGCCACCGGCACGGGATACCCCGCGACACGCCAGCGGTAAGCACGTCACGGTAACGGCGCGATCCCCAGCGGCCGAGAAGCGGCCAACGCGATCGCCTCGCGGACGTCGGAGTTTATTGACAGCCGCGGCGGCCGATTTAATGTTGCCCACGCGCAATATCTCCAGCCTCACATTCTCCTGAATCAGTCCGCCTCCGAGATGTTGGGAGCCTATGCCATGAGAACGTTGTCGGCATCCCGCCGCGCCCTAAGCTGTCTGGGGGCGGTGGTCCTGTTCGCCTGCTCCGACAGCCCGACTGGCCCGACTGCACGCTCGGGCGTCCTGGCCGACATCGAGATCGATCCGGCACCTTCCGCTCCGGGGATCTTTCTGGGCAGCGCTGTGACGCCCGCGACGTGCATCAACCGGACCCAGCCCGATACCGACCGCGACGCGTTGGCCGAAGGCTGCGAGGCCAGCCTGGCAGCGGCATTCGCACCCGAGCTGGCCTACGCCGCGAGCGATCGGACGACCCGCGAGCCCCGCTGGGCAGCGCGGCCACTGAGCGGTGGCAAGGTGAGACTGGCCTATCTCCTGTCGCTGCACTTCGACCTGGGTGCCTACGGCTGCTCCTTCGGGCTGGTGATCTGCGGCGGTCACTACGGCGATTCCGAGACCATCGTGCTCGACGTGTACTACAATTCGGTCAGTCGGCACTGGGTGCTGCACCAGGCGGTCTACTCGGCGCACGGCGTCTACAACCTCTATCCCCGGCTCCTGGCGGCGTACCCCAGCATGAACTTT
>DATBKD010000091.1:0-15982 GCA_036556025.1 Gemmatimonadales bacterium
AAGAATGGTGCATCGCTGAGGGGCGGAGGTGAGCGCGCCGGACTCCGGCTGGAGCCCGGCGTGGTCTTAGGCTTGGGTGCCGGTCAACGCCCGGAACGCCAGCCGCTCGCCGTCAGGCGCGACATCCACCTCGATCTCGTCGCCGCGCCCGAACTCGCCCATGAGGATCTTCTCGCTGAGCGGATCCTCGATATAGCGCTGGATCGACCGCTTCAGCGGGCGGGCCCCGTAACTCTGGTCGTATCCATGCTCGACCAAGAAATCGAGCGCGGCGGGCGTGAGCTTGACCTCATCGCCCAAGCGGCGCTGCACCTCGCGCAGCAGAATGGTCACGATCTGTGCGATGTGCTCCTTGGCGAGCGGATGAAACACGATCACGTCGTCCAGCCGGTTGAGGAATTCCGGGTTGAAGACCTTGTTCATTTCGTCCTTGACGGTCTCCTGCATCTTCTCGAAGCTGGTACGGCTGTCGGCACCGTGGAAGCCCAGGGTCTTGCCCTGCATGATGTCCCGTGCGCCCACGTTGGACGTCATGATCACCACGGTGTTCTTGAAGTCGATCACCCGGCCGTAGTTGTCGGTGAGGTGGCCCTCGTCGAGCACCTGCAGCAAGATGTTGAACACATCAGGGTGCGCCTTCTCGATCTCGTCCAGAAGGACGACCGAGTAGGGCTTCCGCCGCACAGCCTTGGTCAAGGTCCCCGAGTCCTCGTAGCCGACGTAGCCGGGAGGCGCACCGATCAGACGGGAGACGGAGAACTTCTCCATGTACTCCGACATGTCCACCCGAATGAGCGCCTGGGCGTCGGCAAAAAGGAACTTGGCCAGCGCGCGGGCGAGCTCGGTCTTTCCCACCCCGGTGGGACCGGAGAAGATGAAGGAGCCGATCGGGCGTTGGGGGTCCTTGAGCCCGGCCCGGGAACGGCGAATGGCGCGGGACACCGCCTTGATGGCCTCGTCCTGGCCCACCACCGACCCATGGATCTCGTCCTCCATCCGCATGAGCCGAGCGGTCTCGGCTTCCTGCAGGCGGGTGACCGGGATGCCGGTCCAGCGAGACACGATGAAGGCGATGGCCTCCTCGTCGATCACCGGGCGCCGGGTTTGGCGGTCGCGCTCCCACTCTTCGTTCTTGAGCCGGATCTGGTTCTGGAGATCCCGCTCCTGGTCGCGCAGCGAGGCCGCCCGCTCGAAGTTCTGGTCGCGCACCGCGTCTTCCTTCTGCAGGTTCACCTTTTCCAGGGAAGCCTTGAGCTCGGCGACCTCGGCCGGCGGCACCTGCGACGCGAGGCGGGCGCGGGCGCCGGCCTCATCGATCACGTCGATGGCCTTATCCGGAAGGAACCGGTCGGTGATGTACCGCTCGGACAGCTCGGCGGCCGCGCTGAGGGTGGCGTCCGGAATGCTGATCCGGTGGTGATCCTCGTACTTCTTCCGGAGGCCCTTGAGAATCTCCACGGTCTCCGGGACGGTGGGCGGCTCGACCACGACGGTCTGGAACCGGCGCTCGAGGGCGCCGTCCTTCTCGATGTACTTGCGATACTCGTTCAGGGTGGATGCTCCGACGCACTGAAGCTCACCCCGCGCCAGCGCGGGCTTGAGCATGTTGGAGGCGTCGATGGCCCCCTCGGCTGCCCCGGCGCCCACCAGCGTGTGCAGCTCGTCGATGAAGAGAATGATCTGCTTGTTCTGGGCGATCTCGTTCATCACCGCCTTGAGCCGCTCCTCGAACTGGCCCCGGTACTTGGTGCCGGCGATCACGGCCGCCATGTCCAGCGAGAGCACCCGGTGATCCCGGAGCACATCGGGGCAGAGACCGTTTGCGATCAGTAGGGCGAGCCCCTCGACGATGGCGGTCTTGCCGACGCCGGGCTCCCCGATCAGCACCGGATTGTTCTTCTTCCGGCGGGCCAGAATCTCCATCACCCGCTCGATCTCCTTGGCGCGGCCGATGGTGGGATCCAATTGCCCTTCGGCGGCCAGCTGGGTGAGATCGCGGCAGAAGTGATCCAGCGCCGGGGTCTTGGACTTCTTCTCCGACTTGGGGGCCGAGCTGGGCTGGCTGCTGCTGCCACCGGCCGAGGCCTGGGGCATGTCGCTGCCGAGCAGCCGAAGCGTCTCCGCGCGCGATTGCTCCAGATTGACGCCGGCATCGGTAAGCACCTGCGCGGCGATGCCCTTCTCCTCCCGCAACAGACCCAGAAGCAGGTGCTCGGTGCCGACGTAGGAGTGATTGAGCTCGCGCGCCTCGGTCATCGCGAGCTCCAGAACCTTCTTGGCCCGCGAGGTGTAGGGGAGGTCGGGTCCGGCTGCGGCGGCGGCCTTACCCTTCTTCACGGTCTCCTCGATCTTCTGCTGGATGTCCTCGAGGTCGACATTGAGGTTGGTCAGGACGGCGGCTGCGACCCCTTCGCCCTCGCGAATCAGGCCAAGGAGGATGTGCTCCGTGCCGACGTATTCGTGATGCAGGCGGGCCGCTTCCTCGCGAGCCATCTGCAGGACTTTGCGGACTCGATCGGTAAAGTTGTAGCCGTTCATCGCGGTACCCTACGTAGCTCCGAGGGCCGTCGTCGCGGCTTATCCGCGGCGCCCAACCTCGGATTCCAACACCTTTCGCACGAACCGTGCCCGCCGGATCGGCAGATCAGGCTCCGTCGGCGAGACGCCCTCCGCTACCGACAGATGCGCGGGCTGGGTGTGAACCAAGAGCTTGTTCAGGGTGTACATGCCGACGTCGGGGATGAGCCCTACCCCGACGCCCAGCCGCACACCACTCAACAAGTTCATCGCCTCCTCGAAGGACAGCGATCGGGCGTAGCGAAGTAGTCCATACGCGCGCCAGACCTTGTCTTCGATGATAGCGGGCGCATCGCGCAAGAGCACCTGCCGCGCCTGCTCTTCGTAATCCATTACCTGCCGAACCATCTTGCCCAAGTGGTCGAGCAGCTCGTGCTCGGAGCTGCCGAGTGTCGTCTGATTGGAAAGCTGAAAGAAATTGCCGACGACCTCACTCCCTTCGCCATACAGCCCGCGAAAGGTCAAGCCAACCTGAGCCAGCCCCTGCAGCACCTTGGAGATTTCCTTGGTGAGCACGAGCCCTGGAAGATGGATGAGCACGGAGGCCCGCAGCCCGGTCCCGACGTTGGTCGGGCAGGAGGTAAGATAACCGAACTCAGGGTGAAATGCGAATGCAAGTCGTTGTCCCAGTTCGGAGTCCAGCCGATCCACTTCGGCGTAGGCGGCCTCCAGTGCGAAGCCGGAGTGAAGCCCCTGAATCCGGAGGTGATCTTCCTCGTTGAGCATCACTCCGATGCGATCCTGGATCAGAATCGAGGCCCCGGACCGCACCCTTCCGTCGGGATCGAGTCCGGCCAGCTCCTTGCTCACCAGGTGCCGCTCGTGCAGCAACTGCCGCTCGATCCGGTCCAACCGGTCGAGGCGGAAGCAGATGGCCCGGCGCAGCAGAACGGTCTCCCGTGCGGCCCGCTCGACGTTGCCGAGAATCTCTTCCCGCTCGGTCTCGGAGTTCCGGGCCTGGAAGATGTGAGCCGCGAGATTGCGGGCCAGTCGAATCCGGGTCGAGAGCACCAGGTGACTCGATGGCCCGCTGGCGTCCAGCCAACCGACGCCGCCGTCGGTGAGAAGACTCAGATCGATCATTCGAGCACCCGCAGCCGATCGCGGAGCTCCGCGGCCAGCTCGAAGTTCTCGGTCTCGACTGCCAGCCGCAGCTGTTCCCGCAGCTCGGAGGCACGCTCAGGAATCCGCACCGTCTCCGGACCCCGCTCGGCGTAACGCTCACCGACATGGTGAGTTGATCCGTGCAGGCGCCGCAGCAGATCGCGCAGGGGCAGCTCGAATGCATGGTAGCATTCCGGGCAACCCAGGCGACCGCTCTCCCGAAAGTCCTGCAGTGACCCGCCGCAGCGAGGACAGGTGTCGCCCGATCGCGGGGTGGTGGCTGGCTCGGGGAGACCCTTCCCCATGGCGGCGAGAAAGCTTCCCAACGGGGTCTTGGCGACCGCGCCCGGACTCTCGACGCCCTTTTCCGCCGCGCATCGTTCGCAGAGGTGCAGCGTCGTCACCTGTTCGTTGACGATCTGGGTGAGGTGGATGACCGCCTCCCGTTCACGGCACTGATCGCACGACATCAGGGCATCGACTCCACGCCGGAGAGCGGGACCAGACGGCCCCCTTCCAGCGACAGGACCCGGTCGGCCCGGCCGGCGAGGTGACGATTGTGGGTGACCACGACCAGGGCGGTCTCAAATTCGCGCGAAAGGCGGGCAAATAACTGGTGCAGCCGCTCGCTGTTGGCATTGTCCAGATTGCCGGACGGCTCATCCGCCAGCACTACCAGTGGATCGGCCGCGAGCGCGCGGGCCACCGCTGCCCGCTGCTGCTCTCCGCCGGAGAGTGCGGCCGGCCGATGGGACATCCGTCCGGCGAGCCCGACCGCGGCCAGGAGCTCCTCTGCGCGGGAGCGAGCCTGATCCTCATCTTCCCCGGCGATCAGGAGAGGCATCATCACATTTTCCAGCGCGGTGAACTCCCGCAACAGATGATGGAACTGGAAGACGAACCCGAGCTTGTGGTTGCGCACGCTCGCGAGGGCTTCCGGACTGAGCTCGCTATATGGGTTGCCGTCCAGTCGCACCGTGCCCTCGGTCGGGGTATCCAGGGCCCCCAGCAGGTGCAAAAGGGTGCTCTTCCCTGAACCGCTGGCACCGACGATGGCGACGAACTCCCCCCGCCCTACTGCCAGATCCACGCCGGAAAGCACGTCGATAATGCTTCCGTCGCCTCCCCGGTACACCTTGCGAAGGCCCTCGGCCTCGAGGATTGCGCTCATTCGTGCCTGATGGCCTCTACCGGCGTCAAGGAGGCGGCTGATCTCGACGGGTATACCGTGGCCAGTACGGCGATGGCGAAGCTGGCCAGCACCACGATCACGGCGTCGCTGGCCTCGACATGCACCGGCAGATGATCGATGAAATAGACGGCCGGATTGATGCGAATCCACCCAGACTTGTCCACTATGTAGGACACTGCCACCCCAATGATCAGTCCGATCACGGTCCCGACCGCACCGATTACGGCGCCCTGAAGCAGGAACACCCTGGCCACCGCGGGGGACGTCAGTCCCATGGCCCGGAGGATCCCAATTTCTCGAGTCTTGTCGGTGACCACCATGGTGAGCGTCCCCACGATATTGAACGCGGCCACCACCATGATGAAGAAGATAATCAGGCCCATCGCGAGCTTCTCTAACTGCAGTGCACTGAACAAGCTGGAATTCTGAGTCTGCCAATCCAGGGCTCGGTACGGATACCCCAGGCGCTTCTCCAACGCTTCACCGATCTGGGGAGCCTGATCGGGGTTGACCACTCTGACCGCAATGCCCGAGACCGCGTCTCCCAGACCGGTGAAGCGCTGGGCCACTTCCCGCGACATGACCACGAATTGGTTGTCATACTGGAACATCCCAGTCTCGAAAATGCCGGTGATCTCGAACTTCCAGAACCGGGGCACGGCCACGCCGAGCGCGGGGTTCACCTTGGCCTCGGTCACCGGCACCAGCGTTACGAGATCCCCTGGGTAGACCGACAGACGCGAGGCCAAGCGGCTCCCCAGCAGGATCCCTCCATCCACCCCTGCTTTGGTGGTCCGGAAGGAGAGATCTCCTTTGGTGATCGCCTGAGGCAGTGAGGTCACCGATCGGGATCCCGTGTCAGGGTCGAAGCCCAGAAGGTTGACCCCTTCGCCGTAGTCCTGGCCAGCAGTAATGCCGGCCTGGCTGATGACTTCGGGGGCGGCCGCGACGACGCCGGGCTGGCGCCGGATGACGGCGAGCGCCTTGCGCCAGTCGTCAATTCTCAGGCCGGCGCCGAACGTCAGGATGCGGAGGTGCGGGTTGGCCACCAGAATGCGCTCGCGGAGGTCGTTGCGGAGGCCGTTCATCACTCCGAGCACAACGATCAGCGCCATGACGCCCACCGCCACGCCTCCGGTGGAGATGACAGTGTTGAGCGAAGCGGTGCGGGACCCCCGCCGGCTTCTGAGATAGCGGCGAGCGATGCGCCACTCCAGACGAGTGGGCAGCCGGAGGATGCCTCGTCGCAGCGGCGCTGCCGGTCCGATCGGGTTCATGGCGATTCCTCCGGTCGCATCGCGGGAAACATGATCACGTCCCGGATGTGTGACTGCCCGGCCAGGAGCATCATCCAACGATCGATGCCGATCCCCATCCCACCGGCGGGCGGCATTCCGTACTCGAGGGCGCGGATGAAGTCCGCGTCATACTGCTGAGCTTCAACGTCCCCTGCCCGGCCCTGGTTCACCTGGTCTTCGAAGCGTCGCCGCTGGTCATCCGGGTCGTTGAGCTCGCTGAAGGCGTTGGCCAGCTCGGTGCCGCCGACGAACAGCTCGAATCGCTCGGTCAGCCGGGGATCAGCGCGATGCTCCTTGGCCAACGGAGAAAGCGCCTTGGGATAGTCGAGTACAAAGGTCGGCTGAATCAGGTGAGGCTCGACGAACACCTTGAAGAGCTCATCTTGGAGCTTGCCGCCCGCCAGCGCGCGAACCGCCTCGGGATCGACTCCGTGGGCCAGCAGGCGATGACGCATCTGGTCCTCGGTGGCAGCCAACACGTCGAGACCGGTCTGCTCCAGGACCGCTTCGACGAAGTTGATCCGACGGAATGGCGGGGTGAAGTCGAACGTGATGCCAAAGCGGTCGATCCTGGTGGCCTCGAGACAATGGCTGACGACGCCGCTGAACAGGACCTCGGCCAACGCCATCATGTCGTGATAGTCGGCGTAGGCCTGATAGAGCTCCAGCATGGTGAATTCCGGATTGTGGGTGCGATCCATCCCCTCGTTCCGGAAATCGTGGCCGATCTCGTACACCCGCTCGATTCCCCCCACCAGCAGCCGCTTGAGATAAAGTTCGTCCGCAATGCGGAGATAGAGCGGCATGTCGAGCGTGTGATGGTGGGTGACGAACGGACGTGCTGTCGCGCCGCCGTACAGCGGCTGGAGGACCGGCGTCTCCACTTCCAGGAAGCCCCGTTCATCGAGAAGCCGGCGGATGTAGCTCACCGCGCGCGCCCGCAGCCGGAACACCTCGCGAACCTCCGGATGCACCGCCAGGTCGGCATAGCGCTGGCGATAGCGCACCTCGGGATCCTGTAGTCCGCCAAAGGTCCTTTCTCCCGAGGTCTTTCCCCGGGGCAACGGACGCAACGACTTGGAGAGCAGGACAACGGCTGGCCCGACATCGTCGGCGGGAGTCTCGACCCGGACGGTGATCTCGCCCTTCTTGGTGCGGAACAGCCGGCCTCGCACCCCGATGTGATCGTCCAGATCGAGCAGCTCGATCACGCGCCAGGCATCGCCCAGGTCGTCCTTCCGGAGATAGATCTGAATCTTGCCGGTCGCATCTTCCACGTGAGCAAACGCCGTCTTGCCCTGCGAGCGGAAGGACGCGATGCGCCCTGCCAGCGAGATCACCGGGCCGTCTTCTCCCATTGCATCCTGATAGAGCGCCAAGGCCTCGGCCGCAGTGTGGCTTCGCTCATACCGGTAGGCGAAGGCGGGCACGCCGAGGGCCTCCAGCGCTAGCCGCTTCTCCCGCCGCGCCGCCTCGATGTAGCTTCGCTCCTCTACCGCGCTCACGCCGCCTTGCCTCCGAAGCGCTTCAAGTACGCCTGAATGAAGGTGTCGAGATCGCCATCCATCACCCGTTGTACGTCCCCCACCTTCACTTCGGTTCGGTGGTCGTTCACCATGGTGTACGGCTGGAACACATAGGACCGGATCTGATTGCCCCAGGAGTTGTCGGTCTTGGTCGCCTCGACCGCTGCCCGCGCGGCCTCCTGCTCCTCCAGCTTCTTCTGGTAAAGCGCGGCCCGCAGCATCTTCATCGCCGTGGCCCGGTTCTTGGTCTGGCTCCGCTCCTGTTGGCAGGACACGACCACACCGGTGGGAATATGGGTGAGCCGCACGGCTGATGACGTCTTGTTGACGTGCTGCCCACCAGCCCCCGAGGCCCGGAAGACATCCATCTTGATATCCTCTTCCCGCAGATCGATTTCGATGGTGTCGTCGATGTCAGGGTACACGAAGACCGAGGCGAAGGAGGTGTGACGCCGCGCCTGCGAATCGTAAGGCGAAATCCGGACCAGACGGTGGACACCCTTTTCCGCCTTGAGGTAGCCGTAGGCGTACTCGCCTTTGATCTCGATGGATACCGACTTGATCCCGGCCTCCTCGCCGGGCAGCAGATCGAGAATGGCGACCTCGAACCCGTGTCGTTCCGCCCAACGGACGTACATCCGCATGAGCATCTCGGCCCAGTCCTGCGATTCGGTGCCTCCCGCACCCGGATGGATGGTCAGGATCGCATCACGGGCATCGTCCGGACCCTGCAGCATCGCTTGCAGCTCGAAGTTCTCGACCCCACGGTCCAGCTCGTCTGCCTCGCTGGCCAGATCGGCCTCCATGGCAGGATCCGGCTCGGCCTCGAGCAGACGGGCTAGCTCCAGGGCTCCTTCCAGCCGGCCATTGAGCCGGTGGTAGGGATCGACCCAAGCCTTGAGTGCCTTGATCTCCTGAACTGAAGCGCGCGCACCCTCGGCGTGGGCCCAGAACCCGGCTTCACCCTGCCGGGCCTCCAGCGCTCTCAGGCGCTCGGTTTTCCCTGGTAGGTCAAAGAAAGTCTCGGAGCTCGGAGACCCGGTGCTGCAGCTCGCTCAAACGATCGACCAGATCGGCCATGGGCGGTGCTCCTTAAGGGTACGCAGGAAAGGTAAGAGGTAAGCAGTAAGAAGTAAGAAGTGGGCAGTGAGCAGTGAGAAGCGAGAAGTGAGAAGTAAGCAGTAAGCAGTGAGCAGTGAGCAGTGAGCAGGCCCCCACCCTTCTCACCGCTTACCTCTCACTTCTCACTGCTAAAAGATTTGCCGTCCGCCGGCGAGGATCTCGTTCAGAGCTTCGCGGAAGTAGTTGGTCGTGTCGGCGACATCGCGGCCGACCTGGTCGGCGTATTCCTCCCAGCTCTTCTTGATCTCTTCCTCGAACAGCTCCTTGAGGTTGCCGTCGCGGAGTCCCTCCTGACGCTTGGCCGGATGGTACACCACCATGTCGGAGATGAGCGCCCGAGCGAGCCGGCGAGCCTTGAGGGCAGGATCCTGGGAGAGGAAGGGGTTTACCGGACGGGCTGGCGCTGCCGGCGCGGTTGCTCGCGGAGCCGCCAAGGGCGGCGGGGGTGGCGCAGCCGATTGTGCGGCCGGCCCGGTGGGCCGGGTGGCCGGCGGGATGGGTGCCGCGGGACGGGGAGGCGCCCCTCCGGGCATCGCCGGCGGGGGCAAAGGAGCGACCTTGGGGGACGGAGGTCGGGGCGGCTCGGCGCGCGCCGGTTCAGCGACCGGGGCATGAGCGCGCACCGGCTCAGCCGGGGGCTCGGTACTCCGGGGCGGTTCAGGCGGCGGATGGGCCGCCGGAACTGGTCCGGGAGTCGGTGCAGGCTGCGGCGCAATCTGCGCGGGCGCCGAGACGCTCGCGGTCACGGCCGCGGGGGTACTTGGGCGGGCCGCCGCACCTTCGCGGTGGACGGCGAAAACGGCGCTGCAGACGGCACAGCGGGCCCTCACCCCGGGCTCGGGCACCTTGGCCGGATCCACCCGATAGACCGTGGCGCAATTGGGGCATGTGACGTTCATCTACTCGTCCTCACGGCTGTTCCCGGTACGCGGACCCTTGCCGCTCTTCACCGTTGGTGCCCTGGCGTCGATCAACGACGAACACGGAGCCCGGGAGCGTCTTGGCATAGCTCTTCATCTCTGTCGCCAGCTCGCTCACCTGGGCCGGGTGGGCAAAACGCCGGTGCCGGTTGGTCACGATGCCGATCGAGAGAGTCATCAGCGGCACGCGGTGCAGTTGGCCGCGGCGGTCCTTGCCAAAAAAATACCCGGCTCGGCGGTCCTGGTCATTGTACTGCAGCGGGATCAGCGTGTCGAAGACCTCGAGGATCTCACTGCAAACCGGGCTGATCTCGCCCGACGGATTGACGAAGATGAAGTCGTCGCCGCCGATGTGGCCGACGAACCCACGAGCCCCGAGCACTCCCTTGACCACATCGTGCAGGATCCGGGACAGAAGATAGATGACCCGGTCCCCGTCGTAATAGCTGTATCGGTCGTTGAACTCCTTGAAGTGGTCCAGGTCGGCATAGCAGACGGCGAATTCCTCGGAGGACTCCAACCGCCGGCGGATTTCACGCTCGATTTCGGTTGTACCGGGCAGCCTGGTGGACGGGTGGACCGAGACGTCCCGCTCGGTCCGCACCAACATCGCATCCAGGCGGGCCCGCTGCTCCGCCGGGGAGAAGATCCCGGTGATGACCTCGTCGGCCCCGGCCGAAAACCAGGCCTCGACCTGCTCCGGGTGATGATCCGCCGCGAGCGTGGTAACCGGCACGATCGCGGTGAAGGCATCGCTCTTGAGGCGGGATACCAAGCCGACGCCTTCCGCCCGGGCGTTGTTGCCATCCACAAACAGGAGGCAGGGATGGCCCCGCAAGACGATCGCCTCGACCTCGTCCGGCCGATTCAGGACCAGAAGAGGGAAGGCATTGGTGCCGGCCCATTGCCGCACCAACGTCGGTACCGGGCAGCCGTCCGGCGAAAAGAAGAGAATCGTCGGGCGAGTCCGCACCCAATTGCCTCTCGTAAGGAATTATCGCAAGCTAACTTAGGAACTCAGAACTGCCAAGTCAATTCAGGAAATAGGCCCCCACCGCCACCATCCCGTAGACCGCCAGCAACTGGACCCCTTCGAACCAATGGGACTCCCCGTCCAGGGTTATGATCGCCGTGACGATCATGGACATCATCAAGGCGATCACCTCAAAGGGGCGAAACACGAGGTCCATATCCTGGCCCAGCGCCAGACCGGCAAACACGAGCAGCGGAGCGATCAGCAGAGCCACCTGGGTGCTGGATCCCAGTGCAATCTGCAGGCCCAACTCGATCTGTCCTTTGCGCGACAACATGACGGCGGCCGCGTGTTCCGCGGCGTTTCCGATGATGGGCACCACGATCAGACCCAGGAAGACGGGAGAAAGGCCCAGGGTCGCCGTGGCAGCGTTCACCGCATGCACCAGCAGCTCCGACTCGATCGCCACCCCGGCCGTCGCCAGTGCGAGCACGGTCAAAGCCTTCTTCATACTCCACACCGGGCCATCCATCGGATGGGGCTCACCCCCCAGGACATGCCGGTGAGTCTTGAGGGTGAAGAGCAGCGAAAGGGCGTAGGTGGCGAGCAGGATCAGGGCAACTCCCTCGGACATGCGCAGCTCGGGCGTGCTCGCGGCCGCGCCCGGATGCAGAGCGTGAAAGAGCGCGGGAAAGACCAACCCCACAACCGCGAGCGCCAGCATCCCCGCGCTCAGTCCGGCTCCGGTGCGGCTGAACCGCAGCTCGTGCCGTTTGAGGCCGCCGACGACAATGGCCAATCCGAGAATGAGGAGCAGGTTGCCGAGAATGCTCCCGGTGATGGAGGCTTTGACCAGGTCGACCAGACCGGCGCGAAGAGCGACAATGGCGATGATAAGCTCCGCGGCGTTGCCGAAGGTGGCATTGAGCAGACCGCCAATGGTCGGACCGGTCCGGTGCCCCAAGTGCTCGGTGGCGTCCCCCATAAAGGCGGCGAGCGGCAGAACTCCCAGGCAGGCGGTAATGAACACCCATACCCCGGGCGCATGGAGGACATATCCCAGCACCATGCTGACGGGCACCGCGAGGAGCAGCACCAATCGCCAGCGAGCGATCCCCAGGACGGCTTTGGATCGGGGTGCAGGGGCGTGGGCCGGACGGGAGCTGCGAGGAGGCTGCCGGTCTGCTCGGGTCGCCCCCCGAGACGCGACAGGATCAGCCACTGCCTGCCGGGCGTTGTCTGGCGAGATGCCCTGCTCCATCAGAATCCGGGCCATCGTCCCCCGAGGCTCGTGCAGGGCCGCGACCAGCAGTTGCTCGGCGCCCAGGACGGTGCCGGCCTCGCGAGCCTCCTTGCTGGCGATCTCGATCAGGCGCTTCGCGTGCGAGGTGTAGCCCAGTCCGTCACTCGAGATCCGGGTCCGCCCGCGGCGGCCGCTGGACTCGAGCCGGCTCTTGACCTGCGCGATATCCAAGCCCAATCGGCTTAGGACGGCTTCAGCAGCCGCCGTTCGCAGGAGGGCCAACAGAATGTGCTCGGCTCCGACGGAGTCGTGCCTCAGCCGTTCCGCTTCCGCTCGCGCGTCCTCCAGAACCCGCTGGGCGTCCGGGCTCAGGGTGTGGGGATTTACCCGTGGGGAGGGTGGAGTACTCAGAGAGGCTTGGCTTCGTCGATGAGCATGATCGGAATGCCGTCTTCAACCGGATAGACCAGACGGCAGGCGTGGCAGATCAGGGCCTCGGGTGAGGTTCGATACTCCAGCTCACCCTTGCACTTGGGGCACACCAGAATGGCCAGCAGCTCAGGGGCCAAGGTCATGCGAACTCCTTTCCGGGTTCCGGGAATCCGAACCGGGTCAGCGCCAGAGGGTTCTTGCGCCAATGGGGCAGCACCTTGACCCAGCAATCGAGATACACCGGCGTCCCCATCAAACGTTCCAGTCGTGCCCGCGCGTGCGCGCCGAGCGCCCTGATGGTCCGGCCTCCGTTCCCGACGACAATGCCCTTCTGCGACTCGCGTTCCACGAAGAGCGTGACCCGAATGTACACGGGCCGTTCGGCTTCGCGAAACTCCTCGACTTCCGCGGTGAACGAGTAAGGAAGCTCGTCTCCCAGCAGCTCGAACGCGGCCTCGCGCAGGTACTCCACCACGAAGAACCGAAGCGGCTGGGTGCCCACATCCTCAGGGTTGAACTGAAAGGGGCGCTCCGGGAGCAGGTCGCGTACCCGGCGCAGGAGGCGATCGATTCCTTCGTTCCCCTCGGCTGACACGACGAGGGACTCGCCATCGAGTCGCCACCACGCCTCCCGGGACACCAGGTCACCTTTGGTGTACACCGTGACCACGGGAGCGACCGGTGGTGTGCGGAGCCCTGCCAACTGTTGGAAAGAAGGTGCCGGAGCCTCTGTGGCCGGGTGCAGATGCAGGACGACATCCATTTTGGGGATGGATTCCAGGGCCAGATCCCGCATGCGCTGCTGCATCAGATAAGAGGGGTCGAGCAGTCCGGGAAGGTCGTGGAAGACGTATTGCGTGTCTCCTTCAGTGCGAATCCCGACCACCGGCAAGCGGGTGGCCTGGGGCCGCGGGCTCACGATCGCCAGGTGCTCACCGACCAGGCGGTTGAGCAGCGATGATTTTCCGACGTTGGGGGCACCCGCGAGGGCGACTTGGCCGCAGCGTGGCATCACCAAGTATACTTTCCCGCTGCCTTTCTCCTGACATCTGGATCCAGTCCATGACGCTCTCCGAGATCCTCAACGATCTGGAACTCGATGCGCGGCCGGATGCGGCCAGCCGGTTTCATGCGGAGGTTTTGGCCGGGGGAGCTGATAGCATCAAGGTCTTTAGGACCGACACTCGAGACGGGAAACCCGGAGTGTAGCTACGCCAACATCACCCCGGGCCATGCCGCATCGTCCGCCGGCCCGGGCACGACGTCTCGTCGGACGCCGCTGCCTCACTCCCCCTTATCGGCAAACGACGCAATCGTCCAGGGAGCGAAGCCGCCGCGGCCATCTCGCACCCACACCGTTCCGCCTTTGGCGTATTTCTGCCCCAGTGCGTTGCGGACTTCCTGTTCGTGAAAGTTGCCTTCTTGCAGGCGGGTTTCCGTGGCGCGTATCTCCATGTCGGCGAACGTGGCCAGGTCGTCTTCACTGCGCTTCACGAGCTTTTCGATACGTTTGGCAGGGTCATCCTTGAGTATTTCCCGACGCATCAGCTCACTATGCATGTACTCGTGGTCGCGCGACGCAGCGACGAGCCGGGCGAATGCTCCGGATGTGCCGTGCGAGGCGTTCTGTGCGAACAACGCCGATCCTGTGATGAGATCGGGATTGAACAGAGCTCGACGCCTGACGATCAGCGCCTGGTTTCCAACATACCAGTATCCATCGAACGGTCGTCCCGGATCGTCGACGGGGAGAGCCGTGTAGCCCGCGCTGGCATCGTCCTTCCAAGTTCCCCGATGGGTTGCGTGCAGGCCGTGCGCCGAGTCGCGGCCTTCGAAGGCGCAGGCATCTTGACCAAAATGATTTTGTGCGAGGGGGACGACCTCGGGCGAAACCAGTTGCTCGCCATCCAGAGTTCCCTCATTCCTATCCTGTTGGAATCTGGTTGTCCAGCGTCGCGGGATGACTTTGGCAGTGCCGGCGCTGAGAGATTTCTTTTTCCCATCGCTCACTTCCAGATTGACCTGAACGTCTTCCAGCAACACCACGTCCACCTTGCGTTCACTGGTCTCGAAGGTCACGGACGGCGCGCCCGACGAACCGATCGGTTGCAATGTCCATTTGAGCGTCTTGATGCGGCCTTTGGATCGAGACGCATCGAGCATTGCTTTCATGCCGCGCTGGGCGGACCCGGCCGTCAGGACCGCTCGAAGGGGAACCTCACTGGGGGTGAGCGTCATCACGCTCTTCATGTCCACGCCGGTCGCCGCGCCACTCGCTTGAGTGAACACCAAGCTGTCGGCAACCTCGGCGATTTGGATCTCGGCACTCCCGTCTTGCGCCGGCTGCTCAATATTCATGGACTGAATCGTCTGGCCCATGATTTTCATCGTCATCTTGTGCTTGCTGGGGTCGCTGTGACTTGCGAGCTTCGCGACATTGCCGTTCATATCCAGAATCAATTTCAGATTGGCCGTCTTGCCGCCGACCAGGGTCCCGCTGAACACGCCGGCGCGGTCTTCATCGGACGCTTTGCTCTTGATCTTCCCTTCCCAGATTTCCGTGGATCCTTCGAGGCGGTGCTGCTCGAGGACGAATTTGGTTGAGCCCGAGCGATGTTTCCGAACCCCCGAGAGCGTAATGTCGATATTGTATGTGTAGGTGCCCTGCCAACGTTCTACGCCTTGGAACTGCGCCGCGGTTCCTTGCGCGTGGGCAGGCGGGGAGAACGCGAGGGCACAAATCACCGCCGCGAAAGATCCTGGCCGATGCGGTACCAGGCGAGGCATGGACGCGAAACCCTCCTTTCTCCACGGCTGGGTGAGCGGCGCGAATGGCTGGGCTGAGTCGCGGTCAATATCCAGGCCGGTACCGGGTCGGTCAACCGCCAGCGAGTTCCGCTGCCTCCGAAAGACAGCGAAGCCCGGTGTCCTGGAGGACACCGGGCTTCTGAAGAAAAGGCTGGCGACGGCCTACTCTCCCACCACCTCGCAGTGGCAGTACCATCGGCGCTGCAGGGCTTAACTGCCGTGTTCGGAATGGGAACGGGTGTGGCCCCTGCGCGCTAGTCGTCAGCCGATAGGAATCGTGGGTCACGGGTCGCGAGCTACGGGTCCAAAGACCCGCGACCCGCGACTCGTAGCCCACCTTGAGGAATGGATGTGCCTAGATGGGAAGAAGAAGAGATCAAACTTCACGGGCGATTAGTAGCGCTCGACTGAAGACCTTGCGGTCCGTGCATCTGCGCCCTATCAACCTGGTAGTCTCCCAGGGCCCTTCAGGGAGCTTACGCTCCAGGAGTGTTCATCTTGGGAAGAGTTTCCCACTTAGATGCTTTCAGCGGTTATCTCCGCGAGACATCGCTACCGGGCGATACCCTTGGCAGGATAGCCCGTACACGAGCGGTCACTTCGTCTCGGTCCTCTCGTACTAGAGACGACGCCCCTCAACATTCCCACGCCCACGACGGATACAGACCGAACTGTCTCACGACGTTCTGAACCCAGCTCATGTACCACTTTAACCGGCGAACAGCCGGACCCTTGGGACCTTCTCCAGCCCCAGGATGTGACAAGCCGACATCGAGGTGCCAAACCG